>NZ_CP007142.1:0-647595 GCF_000940805.1 Gynuella sunshinyii YC6258
CATAGAACGTAGGGAAACTGCATGACCACCTGGCAATACACCAACCATCATCCAACTGAATTTTACCATTCCCCCAACAATACAGTTCCGGGGCTTACCTTCCCTGGTGGTATATACCAGCCCGGCCTTCCGTGGCCGGGCGTTCAGCGGGACAAAGCTTCTCAAGCTTTGTCTGTTTCCGCTTCACCCTCACCTCATAAAGACGGCATGGGCAATTCCATGTACTTTAAATACAAGGCGGTTCATTCACTGCTACAACAGTCACAAAGCATAGAACTCAAATACAGCCTGCGGTATTTCCCCAAGGGTCAAACGGAATACTTCAGCAAAGCTATCCCAGAACCTCTGGTGCTACCTAAACCAACACGCTCTCAGGCTCCCTTTAAAGCGGAAGACCAGCCCTGGATAGAGCAAACATTCCGTTTGCACGCCCCCAGACCTGTTGACCAAATACCCCTGGATAAACCCGGTGAACCTGCCATTCACCTGATCACCGGACAACCCACAGGATAAACATCATGCACACTTATATCCCTGATGAAAAAGACTGCATCACCATCACTCCCGGATTGGAAACAGCGCCGGCAGACAGTGATTTTGATACCTATAAACTAAAAAAAGACCCTAGAGGTGCAATACCCACTGAGCCTCTTGCCATTCCTTGTGATGGTTACCATCTGGGGTATTTCAGTACTGCGGGGTCAAAACTAAAGCTGGGCGGTGTAGATACAGGGTTGTTTTCGTTGGTGGGTATTATTCTATTTGCCGTAATTATTGTTGGTCTAAAAGAGGGAAACAATGCATTTCCATGGCTGAATAATGAGTACGGAGGAGTTATGTGGCTTTTTTGGTCTCTAGGCATCTTATTCCTATTCCTAGGCCTCTGGGTCCGCCAACTGGCAAAAAAAGACGGCTTCAGCTACATCATTTTCAGCCGCGAATATGGCACAGTGACCTTTCCCAAAGTGGCCACCGATGAATCCCTGACCGTGCCCTTTAAAGATGTTGAACTCTCTGCCTTCAGAACCATTCATACCATGGGCACTCATCAATGGCACACCATTATCCGCACAAACACCTGCCGTCCCTGGACAACGCCCTCGTAAAGAGGGCATCAGCATGCATGGTATGAATAAAGAGGACTTCCAAAAAGAATGGAACATGATTGCCCGGTTCATGGATAAACAACAATCCATTCCCCCATGCTTGCACCTGATCATCAGCAATAACCAAAAAACAGGGGAAGATATTTGGTACAAACCCATGCCCAAAGAACGGATTTTTAATCCACCTTTGTGTCCACCGGGTGCCCCTTGACCTTCCCCATCCCTGTTGCCCTTGGCGGGATGACTGCCAAAACAGGACGTTTTGGAGAGTTTGGATGAGGCAGGACGCCGAATCAGGACGACCCTTGACCCGCAGTCATCCTGCCAAGGGTGTTCGCGCCAGCGAACAGGCGAAGCCCAACAGAGCTGGGGTGCCCTTTTTATTTCACTTTTTGGGCACACAAAAAGGGAAGGCCCGCCCGGCCTGAGGGCAGATAGAACGTAGGGAAACTGCATGACCACCTGGCAACACACTAACCATCATCCAACTGAATTTTACCACTCCCCAAAAACACAGTTCCGGGACTTACCTTCCCTGGTGGTATATACCAGCCCGGCCTTCCGTGGCCGGGCGTTCAGCGGGACAAAGCTTCTCAAGCTTTGTCTGTTTCCGCTTCACCCTCACCTCATAAAGACGGCATGGACAATTCCATGTACTTTAAATACAAGGCCGTTCATTCATTGCTACAACAGTCACAAAGCATAGAACTCAAATACAGCCTGCGGTATTTCCCCAAGGGTCAAACGGAATACTTCAGCAAAGCTATCCCAGAACCTCTGGTACTACCTAAACCAACACGCTCTCAGGCTCCCTTTAAAGCGGAAGACCAGCCCTGGATAGAGCAAACATTCCGTTTGCACGCTCCCAGACCCGTTGACCAAATACCCCTGGATAACCCCGGTGAACCCGCCATTCACCTGATCACCGGACAACCGGTAGGATAATCGCCATGCAAATGTACATCGCCACTGAACAAGAATGTCGGGCCGTGACCGCTGATCTGCAAGAAGCTCCGCCCGACACTGATTTCGATACCTTTAAACTGACTAAAAATCCACAGGGCCCCATGCCCATCGAACAGATGAATCAAATCTGTGATGGTTATCATCTGGGGTATATGGGGATAGCTGGTTCTCGGTTAAAACTGGGCGGTATTGATCTTGTATGTTTTATGATTGCTGGAATTATGGCCTTTGGGGTGGTTACTGCTGGCATGACAGAGGGAAACAATGCCTTCCCATGGCTGAATGATGAGTACGGTTGGTTTATGTGGTGCATTTGGATTGCTGGTTTCTTCTTTTTCTTCTTAGCCCTCTGGGTCCGCCAACTGGCCAAAAAAGACGGCTTCAGTTACATCATTTTCAGTCGCGAATATGGCACGGTCACCTTTCCCAAGGTAGAGACCGATGAATCCCTGACGGTACTGTTTGAGGATGTCGAACTGTCTGTCTTCAGAACCATTCACACCATGGGAACTCACCAATGGCATACCATCATACGCACAAAAACCTGTCGTCCTGGACATCGCCCTCGTAAAGAGGGCATCAGTTTGTATGGCTCCAATAAAGAAGAGTTCCAACAAGAATGGAACATGATTGCCCGGTTTATGGACCCCACATTATCCATGCCAGCCTGTCTGCATACCGCTATTACTGAGTATCAAAAACAAGAAAAAGATGTTTGGGGAGAAACCTTTTCCAAACCCAGAACACACTATTAAACGATAGAATGGAATGCCACAAACTCCCCATCCCTGTTGCCCTTGGCGGGATGACTGCTGAGAGTCTCCAAAACAGGACGTTTTGGAGAGTTTGGATGAGGCAGGAGCCGAACCCAAACGGCTCTCAACCCGCAGTCATCCTGACAAGGGTGTTCGCACCAGCGAACAGGCGAAGCCCAACAGAGCTGGGGTGCCCTTTTTATTTCACTTTTTGGGCACACAAAAAGGGAAGGCCCGCCCGGCCTGAGGGCAGATAGAACGTAGGGAAACTGCATGATCCACCGGCAATACACCAAAACTGAGTTTTACCAGTACACCTGCTGTCTGGTCAGACACTCAGGAGCTAAATCATGAAAATGTATGTCGCTACGGAAGAGGAGTGCATCCACACCACACCTGACCTGGAACCATCTCCAGAAGATCATAATTTCGATAAATACAAACTGCCAAAACAGCCTGAGGGCTCCATGCCCAGTGGACAACTGGACCTGATGTGCGACGGTTACAATATGGGCTGGTTCAGTATGGCGGGATCGCGCTTAAAACTGGGCGGGGTGGATACTGGATTGTTTGCTGTAGCTGGAGCATTTGTATTAGGCATATTCGTCGTTGGCCTAAAAGAAGGCTCAAACGCTATTCCATGGCTCAATAATGAATACGGCGGAGGTATGTGGTTTTTTTGGGTGACCACTCTAGTATGCTTCATCTTAGCCCTCTGGGCCCGTCAACAAGCCAAAAAAGACGGCTTTAGTTACATCGTCTTCAGTCGTGAATATGGCACCGTGACTTTTCCCAAAGTACAAAACCATCAATCATTGACGATCCCGTTTAAAGACGTTGAACTGGCAGCGGTCAATATCGTCAATAATCCAGGGACTCAACACTGGCATATTATTATTCGCTCCAGTGTTAAGCGCAAAGGCCAGAAACCCCGCAAAGAAGATATCGATATGAACGGTATCATGCGTGAGGATTTCCAACGTCAGTGGAATATGATCTGCCGATTTATGGATAAAGATCTCCCCTTACCGGAATGCATGTACTCCGCCATTAATATTTATCACAGGGACAAATTTGATGTTTGGGACAAACCATTAGCCAAAGACAAAATCTTCAATCCGCTACTCACCGAAAATACTCCGACATTTAAATGGGACGAAGGCTGACAAAACAGAACCGATTTAAGCCATGCCACAAACTCCCCATCCCTGTTGCCCTTGGCACTGAAGTCGCAAAGGGTTAAAAACGCAGGACGCGTTTTTAAGTCCGGATGAGGCAGGACCGATGTGTCGGACCATTCGAACCCGGACGACCCTTGATCAGCGACATCTGTGCCAAGGGTGTTCGCGCCAGCGAACAGGCGAAGCCCAACAGAGCTGGGGTGCCCTTTTTATTTCACTTTTTGGGCACACAAAAAGGGAAGGCCCGCCCGGCCTGAGGGCACATAGAACGTAGGGAAACAACATGACCAGCTGGCAACACACTAACAATTCAGCTCGTCCCCTACCCCTCGAGGTAAACGCCAGCTAAGGCATCCATGCTCTGCCAAAAAACTGTTAACCAGATAACATTACCAATCAAATCAAAAATTCCGAAGCAACCTTTTATAACCACCCCACGTCACATGGATTACGTCTGCCATCCAGGGCTGCCAACGGGCAACAGGCTTTATTCAGTCTTTATGCTTGAATGACAGTTATGATGTTTATTGAATGGGTGAGGTGTACTACTATTCGTCCGGCTTTACTTATAACCGTATCCGGGCAGGAGCAGTCATCCAGCCTGGCTGGTGGTTCAAATTCATACAACAAGGAGTTAATTATATGACCTGGGATCTGACCGGCATCGAAAGTCTGATATCCAAGCATGAAGGCTGGACTGTCCAGAACGAAGACAGTTGTCTGCGAGTCGCCAATGAAGATGGGCTTGATGCATACATTGCTGTCAGCGGTGCACAGATTATTGTTGAATCCATCTTGTTTGCCAAAAAGCAGGTGAAAAATACTGCTGCTCTGAATGAGGAAATCCTCAAAACCCACCAGATTTTTCCGTTGACGACTATCGGTATCTCCACCATCGATGGTGATGAGTACTACACCTGTTTCGGGTCGCTGTCGTCACAATCCAAAGAGGAAAGTATTGTGATCGAGGTTGAAACCCTGTTCGACAATATCACGGGCTTTCTCAATGCCTATGATGACTATTTAACTGCATAAAGGGAGATTTACCATGAGTGTTTGGAAAAAACTGATCACTGCTGTCAAAGGTGGCGTGAATGAAGCTGCGGAGGCAGTGGTTGATGGTCAGGCTTTGCGTATCCTGGATCAGGAAATTCGTGAGGCCAAAGAGGAACTGCGTCGTTCCGACACATCGCTGGCACAGATTATGGCCAAGCGTAAGCTGGCAGAACAAAAGGTCAGCAGCCTGACGCAATCCTCCAGTGAATACGAAGCCCATGCCAAAGCGGCCAACGAAAAAGGCGACCGCCAACTGGCGCTGGATTGTGCTCAAAAAGTGATGGAACTGCGTGCCCAGATTGAAACAGAGCAGCAGTTTGTCGATCAGTTCACCCGCTCGGAACAGGATCTGCGCAAAAATATTGCCCAGGCAAAAAGCAATATCCGCCGCATGGAACAACAGATCGATATCGTCAAAGCCACCGAGTCGGTCCAGAAAGCCCAAACCGCTGTATCCAGCCGGCACATGGGTGCCAACAGCAAGATGAAAACTGCGGCGGAATCCCTGACCCGGATCCAGCAACGTCAGCAGGAACGTCAGGCACAGCTGGAAGCGGCAGAAGAACTGGCGGAAGCCGAGTCCGGTGATGAACTGGAAAAACGTTTGAAAGAAGCGGGTATTGCCGGTTCTACTTCAGGTTCAGCAGACGACGAACTGGCCAGAATTCTCGGGAAATAATCCCGAATGCTGGTTATTTCAACACTCAAAAAGCTGTTGATGCGGCACTTCATGGAGCTGCGCTGGCACAGTATTTTACTGGTCATCGCGGCTTACATGCTGTTGAGCTGGGCAATCTTGTGGGTCTGTGGTGAAGTCGCCCTGACCCGCAGTCATGATTTTATCTACTGGCTCATTGTGACCGCATCAACCGTTGGTTACGGTGATTTGTCCCCGGAAACCGTTGCAGGGAAGTATGCCGTCGCCTTTCTGGTGATACCGATGGGGCTGGGGCTGTTCGGTCTTACCATTGGCCGCGTGGCAGCATTTGTATCCTACCAGTGGCGCAAGGGAATTAAAGGTATGAAAGCATTGAATTATGACAATCACATTCTGGTCATCGGCTGGAATGAGAACAGAACATTGCAGTTGATCCGCCTGCTGCAACATGAAATGGCGCAACAAACAGAACGTCAGCAGATTGCTTTGTGCGTCAGGGTGGAAGTCGAAAACCCGATGCCGGACAGCATTGGTTTTACCCGTGTGAGCAGTTTCAGCAATGATGCGGATATGGAACGCACCTCCCTGGAAAAAGCCAGTACGATCATCATCGATACCCGTGATGATGATGTTACTATGACAACCGCTCTGTATTGCAGCAGTAAAAATCCTCAAGCCCATATCATCGCTTATTTCAATGACGACACCCTCGGTGCACTGTTAAAACAGCATTGCCCCAATGTTGAATGCATGCCCTCGGTAGCGGTGGAAATGATAGCCAAATCCGCCGTCGATCCCGGTTCCAGTGCCCTGCACTATCAACTGCTGGCCGTCGACGAAGGCATGACCCAATACTCCATGAAATATCGCGGCCAACATCCGGTCACCATCCGTGACCTGTTCAATACCTTCAAAGAACGTTACGAGGCAACCCTGATCGGTCTTGCCAGAGCCGGCACCAAGACGTTACAACTCAATCCGGCGCTGAATGATCAGATTCAGCCTGGGGATACGCTGTACTACATTGCCGAAGGACGTATCAATCATATTGACTGGGAGAATTTCCGTGTTTAGCAAATGGTTTGGTAAAAAGGATGATTCCTCGACCGAAGTGAAAGCCCCTGAAATCATGGGATTGCGCATCGGTGGAGCGTTTGAACTGGATGATCTCAAACTTCGCCTGATCGAACCGGATCTGATCGTCGAAGGAGTAGCCCGGACACAGCTGATACAGGCTGTGGGTATGGTCAAACTTGATGAAAGCACTACGGTGCTGCGTTACTACACCGATGATGACGGCTTCCTGCAGGTACTGCTGACCGGCGGCATGACCGAACAGCACATCTCTGATGTGAAGCTCTGGTATTTTTATCAGACCGAAGGCGTCAACTCAGATCATCAGTGGAATGAACTGCTCAACCATGGCATCAGCACGCCGGATACTGAACTGGAAGGATACCGTTTTAATCGTGTATGGGGCGGTGTTGGCGGTGAATCCCCTCCAGTGGCGATGACTGAACAGACCTGGCAGGAAGATGGCAGCGAAAGTGAAACCGATCAATTCATGATGCTTTACGAGCGCGAGATCAAGGATGGCCATTTCGAGTACCTGATCAAATCAGGTGAAGAAAAAATCATTCACAATCAGGCCGACCGGTGTCTGGTAATCAGTACCGGTTTTGATATCCACCACGCGGATATTTCCATCATCGGCTGAGATCTGTGGTTGCACAGCGCTCAGCCGTTCATATACGGTTTACAGGACAAACAACATCGCGTTGTTTTCAGACCAACAATCTATAGAGGGAAAACAGACACATGAACACCATCGCACACTCTTTGGCAGGACTGGCAAATTTTGCGCTGTATTTTGCAATTGCCCTGGTTTTACTGCTGATTTTCAAGGTGATCTACACGGCGATCACGCCTCATGACGAATGGAAACTGGTCAAAGAAGAAAAGAATACCGCCGCCGCCACCGGTCTGGCCGGTGCCATCATTGGTTTTGCCCTGGCATTGGGCAGTGCAGCGTCGAACTCGGTGTCGTTGATCGATTTCGCTATCTGGGGCATCGTGGCACTCATCGCCCAGTTGATCGCTTTCGCCATTGTACGCTTCATCTTTATGCCGAAAATCGTTGAGCGGATCAACCACAACGAAGTCTCTGCCGGTATAGTCCTGGCGGGCATGTCAGTCGCTGTCGGCCTTTTGAATGCGGCCTGTATGACTTACTGAAAGGAAGCTGATCATGAAAAGAACCCGTGCCATTAATCTGGACAGGATGCGCAAATCCCGTTCCAGTCATGCCGTAAAACCATTGGCTCTGGCCATCGCAACGACAACCCTGGTGGCGTGTAGCAGCAAAGAAGAAGCGATCGTCTACCGCGATGTCAACCAGTGCATAGAACAGAACCCAAGCAATGAAGCCGCGTGCCAGGCCGCCTATCAGGAAGCCCTGCAAAAGGCTCAGGACAGCGGTCCGAAATACAATACCCGCAGTGACTGCGAGGTGGATTTCGGGGCCAATAACTGTACCCCGTATAACGCCAGTGGCCACAGCTGGTTCATGCCGGCCATGGCTGGTTTCATGCTGGCCAACCTGCTTGATCGCAATAACTATCGCTCAGCGCCGCTCTATACCTCTTACTCTTACGGCTCACCAGCCTATGGCCGCTGGACCACCGTCGATGGCAATGTCTATGGCAGCAGCCGTTCCTACGGTTCTGTCCGGGTCGACAATGATGCTTTCAAATCCAAGCCGAAAGTGACCCGCACCATTTCCCGTGGCGGCTTTGGCTCAACGGTATCAGCCAAATCCAGCTGGGGCGGTTCATCGAAGAGCAGTTCCCGCAGTAGTTGGGGAGGGTAATCCAAATTGTTGCGTCACATCATCAGGGAGCGGGAAAACTGGCGCACCAAAGCCGATGAGTTCGGCTTTAAATTCCATACCATGTACGGCGAAGCCTACTGGGATGAGAGTGCCTATTACCAGCTTTCCCTACGCCAGATAGAAGAGGATCTGGAAGATCCGACCCGGGAGCTGCACCAGATGTGTCTGGCCGCTGTGGAAAAAGTGGTTGCCGACGAATACTGGATGCAGAAATTTCGCATTCCCCGGCCGTTCTGGGACTGGATTCTGAATTCCTGGCGACAACAGGAGAAAAGCCTCTATTCCCGTCTGGATCTGGCCTATGGCGGAATTGGCCCGGCCAAACTCTACGAAAACAACGCCGACACCCCCACCAGTCTCTACGAGTCCGGGTTCTGGCAATGGTTATGGCTCGAAGACAAGGTCAACAGCGGCGAAATCTCCCGCCAGGCCGACCAGTTTAATTCCCTGCAGGAAAAGCTGGTCGACCGGTTCCGGCTGATGAAACTGGAGCATCCGGGCGAAACCCTGCATTTTTCCTGCTGCAAGGATTCCGAAGAAGACCGCGGTACGGTTCAGTATCTGCAGGATTGCGCCAGCGAAGCCGGTATAGAGAATCGCTTTATCTACATTGAGGATATCGGCGAGGGTGAAGATCAGGTCTACAGCGACCTTCAGGATCAGGTCATTACCTGGATGTTCAAACTCTATCCGTGGGAATTCATGCTGCGGGAAGAATATGGCTCGATACTGCCCCATGCCGGCGTCACCTGGATGGAGCCTCCCTGGAAAGCCATCCTCTCCAACAAGGCATTGATGCCGCTGTTATGGAAGCTGTTTCCGGGTCATCCCAACCTGCTGCCGTCTTACTTTGAAGAGGATCTGGCCAGCAGCGGGATGACCAGCTATGTGAAGAAGCCGATTTTCGCCCGCGAAGGCTCCAACGTCAGCATTCATATCGACGGCAGCGTCATGGACTCATCGGAAGGACCTTATGGCGATGAAGGGTTTATCTACCAGGAGTATTGGCCGCTGCCCAAGTTTGGTCGGAACCACACTTTGATCGGCTCGTGGCTGGTGGACGATCAGCCGGCGGGCATCTCGATTCGAGAAGACGCCCAACGCATCACCCAGGATTTATCGCGCTACATCCCACATATCATTCTGGATTGATCACTATTCCGGCTTTGGTGCCATCTGCATCCCCGCAGAGGCATCCAGATCCGGAATGACCTGCCCTTTAAGCTTTAACAACTGCTGCGCCAGTTCCGGCTTACGCAGATGCTCCTCGGCAATTTCCGCGAACAACTCCAGCAGCCGATTACGGGTTTTGGCATTGCGAACGATCTTGTACTGCCGTTTGATCATCCGGACCGCCAGTTCAATTTCCTGCTGCTCCCGCAGATACGCACCCAGCTCCAGGGCCTGCTCGCCACTGAATTCAAACTCCGGTTGCTGCTGCCAGATCTGCCGCAGAATTCTGGTTAGCATGGCAAGTTGGTTATATTCCGCCAACTGCGCCAGCAGGCCGCCGCCACCGCGATTCAAACGCTCGTAATCACCGGTAAACGCCAGAATCTTAAAATAACGTTCCAGTGTCGACAGTTGACCACGCTGATCCCGACAGGATTTTTCCATCAATTCCAGCGCGCTGCCGTACTGGCCATTGTGCAAATGCATATGAATATTGGGATCGGCCTGATTGGCCATGCGTCGCAACCGGAGGTCCTGTTTGGTGGCACCAAGATTCAACTCGAACCGATATTGATGAACCAGATACCCCAGCAGCGCAAACATGACCAGCATGAAGTAGAAACCGCTGATCGCACCGGCAGTCTGTCCGACGGTGGGGCCCAGCAGATCCATCAGCAGCTGACTGGTGGACGCCGAACACAGCGACATCAGAATCATGTAGAAATACACCAGACCGTAAGCCCAGCCGATACGAACGATCATACCGGCCAGGTTCAACGGATTCAGGGCTGCGGCCAGATCGCCCTCCATCGCCAGCATGATCATGCTGACCGGCAGGCTGGCGATAAAAAACAACGCCAGCACAACAGCCAGTATTGGATGTAAAAAATGCCCGACCAGCATGACCAGAACCACCATGGCAATGATGGCCAGAAACTGTTTGAACACCAGCCCAAAACGTTCACCACTCAAGATGTCAGCCACCGACGGTGCCACCATCTTGCCGTGTGCCACGGTATCGATCACCTGGTAACCATATTGCAATTGCAGCAGAAACAGCAGCAGTGCAATGATCAACCCGATCCAGCTGTCAGGCAGTAATGCACTGACCAGCGATACGCTCAACATGATCAGGGCCTGTCCCTGAAACGGATAACGGAAAAAGTCAGACAACCGGTTCCAGAATGGAATCACGTCGGCTTTATTGGGCTGATAACTCAGTTCCTGCTGACACCCATAACACAGCGGATAACCTTCTTCGGTATTGGGTGCACGCACGCACTGATCACAAAAATCTTTCCGACAATGTTCACAATACCAGCGCGCCGGCAGCACAGGGTGATGGTAACAAAACGACATGGTTTCGCTGTCCCGGAATCAATCAATCTGCATTTATAGAAGTTCCATCATCAAAGCGCAACGGCGCTCCCGATTAACAGACTAACAAATCGGTGCCAGCCATATCAGGAACGCGGGTCACGATCTGAGATCAACGATATATATCCACTTGCGGTAGCTCTCCGACATGGCCGTACCCCCGATACATGCCACCGGTATTAAACGGCAGGGCGATATTGCCCAGATGATCCACCGCGATCAGACCACCATCACCGCCCAACTCCGCCAGCCGCGCAACTGCGGCATCGCAGGCCTCCACCAGGGTCATACCGGCGTATTCCATACGGGCGGAAATATCATAGGCGGTCACTGCCCGCATAAACATTTCCCCGGTCCCGGTGCAGGACACCGCCACCGTTCGGTTATTGGCATAACAACCGGCACCGATCAGCGGGGTATCGCCCACCCGCCCCACCTGCTTGTTGGTCAGGCCGCCGGTTGAAGTCGCTGCCGCCAGATTGCCCTGTGCGTCCAGCGCCACTGCGCCCACGGTGCCATATTTATTATCCGGATCAATCGGATCGCCTGAGGCTTCCGCTGCGCCGTCATGATCCAGCATCATACCGCCTCGCTGTCGGGCACGGTGCAGTTGTTGCAAGCGGTCTTCGGTGGAAAAGAAATCCGCGGCCACCATCTCAAAACCATGAGCGCGGGCAAATGCCTCCGCTCCGTCACCGGTGAACAGCACATGTTCGCTATGTTCCATCACCGCCCGCGCCAGTAACACCGGATTTCTCACCCGACTGACACAACTGATTGCTCCGGCCTGCAGGGTTTGGCCATCCATAACGCTGGCGTCCAGTTCATGGGTCTGCTCATGAGTAAATACCGCACCATGACCGGCATTGAACAGCGGACACTCTTCCAGCAGCCGTACCGCTTCCGTGACCGCATCCATGGCACTGCCACCAGCGGCCAGGATCTGTTGCCCGGTCGCGACGATCTCCGTCAGCGCCTGCCGAAACGACTGTTCTTTACTGGGTGTCATGGCGCTGCGGGCAATCGCTCCGGCACCACCATGAATCACTATTACGGGGATAGACATACAAGTTTCCTGAATCAAACAACAGACAGAGTGCACAGATTAAAGCATCAAAACCCTCAGCAATCTCCATGATCAGATTTTTTTTGTGGGCCACGCATTGCAGAGGCTACAAAATGTGTGTTAACAGCCTGTATGAAACTCCGTATAATTCGCGCCCTTTTATTTTTGTTCCTGACCAGGAGAGGTAACTATCGTGGATTTTCCCACCCGTTTCGATGTCATAGTCATCGGTGGCGGCCATGCCGGAACTGAAGCCGCTCTGGCAGCAGCCCGTATGGGAGTCAAAACCCTGCTGCTGACCCACAACACCGAAACCATCGGGGTGATGAGCTGTAATCCGGCCATTGGCGGTATTGGCAAAAGTCATCTGGTCAAGGAAATCGATGCGCTTGGCGGTGCCATGGCGCGCGCCACCGACAAAGCCGGCATACAGTTCCGCACGCTCAACAGCCGCAAAGGCCCGGCAGTTCGTGCCACCCGCGCCCAGGCAGACCGTGCGCTGTATCGCGCCGCCATTCGCGAAATCGTCGAACATCAACCGGGCTTGAGTATTTTTCAGCAGGCCGCTGACGATCTGATCATCCAGGGCGACAAAGTCACCGGGGTGGTCACCCAAACGGGCATCCGCATTCACGCCACCACCGTTGTGCTCACCGCCGGTACCTTTCTTGGCGGCAAGATTCATGTGGGCATGGAAAACTACTCCGGCGGTCGTGCCGGCGATCCACCAGCCATTGCCCTGTCCCAGCGTCTGCGCGAACTGCCGTTTCGGGTTGACCGGCTGAAAACCGGCACTCCGGCCCGCATTGACGGCCGCACGGTGGACTATTCCGTGATGCAGGCTCAACCCGGTGATACGCCATTACCGGTGATGTCGTTCATGGGCTCGGTGGATGAACACCCACAGCAGGTGAACTGCTATATCACCCATACCAGCGAACAGACCCACGACATCATCCGCGCCAATCTTGACCGCTCGCCGATGTACGCCGGAGTCATTGAAGGCATAGGTCCGCGCTACTGCCCGTCCATCGAAGACAAAATCGTGCGCTTTGCCGATAAAACCAGTCACCAGGTATTTGTTGAGCCGGAAGGTCTGAGCACATTCGAGCTGTACCCCAATGGTATTTCCACCAGCCTGCCGTTTGATGTCCAGGTGGATTTCATCCGCACCCTGAAAGGCTTTGAAAACTGCCACATCACCCGTCCGGGTTATGCCATCGAGTATGATTTCTTCAATCCCCAGGATCTGCGCCACAGCCTCGAAACCAAGTTTATCCAGAACCTGTTTTTTGCCGGCCAGATCAACGGCACCACCGGCTATGAAGAAGCCGGTGCCCAAGGGCTGCTGGCTGGCGTCAACGCTGCGTTACGGGTGCAGGAAAAAGATGCCTGGGCCCCGCGCCGCGACGAAGCCTACCTCGGGGTACTGGTGGATGATCTCATCACCATGGGCACCAAAGAACCCTATCGCATGTTTACCAGCCGGGCGGAATACCGTCTGCTGCTGCGCGAGGATAATGCCGATGCCCGGCTGACCGAAAAAGGTCGTGAACTGGGTCTGGTCGATGATATCCGCTGGGCTGCCTTCTGCACCAAAATGGAAGCCATCGAACAGGAAAAAAACCGGCTGACATCCACCTGGATACAACCCGGCACAGCCGCCGGCGACCAGGCCGCCAAAGTGCTCGATCAGCCGTTGACCCATGAATACAGCCTGATGGACCTGCTCAAGCGCCCCAATGCCAACTATGCCATGATTGCCGGCCTCAAAGGCGAAGCCCCCGAGCTGCCGGAACAGGTGACCGAACAGGTGGAAATCGCTGCCAAATACGATGGCTACATCAAGCGTCAGGAGCAGGAAATTGCCGCCCTGCGACGCCAGGAAAACACCCGTCTGCCGGATAACTTCGATTACGACACCATCAGTGGTCTGTCTAACGAAGTGCGCCAGAAACTGAAAGAGGTACGTCCGGAAACCATTGCCCAGGCCGGCCGTATCCAGGGAGTCACCCCGGCAGCGGTCAGTCTGTTGTTGATCCAATTGAAAAAAATGGCCGCCGCCAGGAAAACCGCGTGAGTACTCACTATCAGGAAAAACTTTTAACTGCCGCCCGGCAACTGGGTATCGACATCAATGACCGCCAGATTGAGCAACTGCTGCACTATCACCAGCTGCTGGTGAAATGGAACAAGGCTTACAACCTGACCGCTGTGCGTGATGCCGAAGACATGATCGACCGTCATCTGATCGACAGTCTGGCGATTCTGCCGTTCATTCAATATGACGATATTCTCGATGTCGGCAGCGGTGGCGGTCTGCCGGGGCTGGTCATTGCCATCATGAACCCCGACATCCGCGTCACCGTGCTTGACAGCAATGGCAAAAAGACCCGCTTTTGCACTCAGGTCAAACTGGAATTACAGTTGTCGAATGTCACTGTCGTGCACACCCGACTGGAAAACTATTGCCCCGCACAGCCCCATGCCTGTATAACCAGCAGGGCTTTTGCCAGCCTGCGGGATATGGTGGAATTATCTGCCGGCTGCGGTACCTCGGCTACTGTCTACCTGGCGATGAAAGGACAATATCCGGAAGCAGAACTGGCAGAGCTGCCGGCCACGGTGGAATTGCTCAACGTGAAGGAACTGCTCGTGCCGGGAGCGGATGGCGAACGGCACCTGGTGACGCTGAACAGGGTTTAGTTGACCGGCACACCATTATTTCGTTTGAACACCTGTGCCTGCTTCCCGATCACGGTTATCTGACCTGTCGGAGACAATCCGGTCAGGCAGGCGTCATCATATAATATCCGGCTTCTCTGGTTCGCCAGTCGATAAAAGGGAAGTTGCGCCCGGTCTGAAAATCGCTCAGGCGTTACAATGACATCCGGAATGACCGGCGCACATACAACCGTTTGACCAGCAGGAAATGCCGGTAAACGGGCACAACCGAATAAAACACAGAACCAACAAAGGGTTGCATCTTGGCTAAAGTATTTGCAATTACCAATCAAAAGGGCGGGGTCGGGAAAACCACGACTGCGATCAATTTATCTGCGTCTTTAGCGGCAACCAAACGTAAGGTCCTGGTTGTTGATCTCGATCCTCAGGGCAATGCCACCATGGGTTCCGGCATCGATAAAAACGAACTGGAACGTTCGGTTTATGAGGTCATCACCAATCGATGCCATACTAACGAAGCGGTTCAATACAGCGAATCCTGTCATTACGACCTGCTACCCGCCAACGGCGACCTGACCGCGGCCGAAGTGGAACTGATGAACATCAAAATGAAAGAACATCGGTTACGCTATGCCCTGGCAGAAGTCAAAAACAACTACGACTACATCTTTATCGACTGTCCACCATCGCTGAACATGCTGACCGTCAACGCCCTGTCGGCGGCCGATGGCGTCATCATTCCGATGCAGTGTGAATACTATGCTTTGGAAGGACTCGCAGCGCTGCTGAATACAGTGGAAAACGTCAGCAAGATTCTCAATCCCAAGCTGATGGTCGAAGGGGTACTGCGGACCATGTATGATCCACGCAACAGCCTGACCAAGGACGTGAGCCAGGAATTGATCACCCACTTCGGCGATACCGTATACCACACGGTGATTCCACGTAACGTGCGATTGGCAGAAGCGCCCAGTTTTGGCGTGCCGGTACTCACTCACGACAAACAGAGTGCCGGAGCCATGGCCTATCTGGCGCTGGCCGGAGAGATCATTAACAGGCACAATAACGGCCCTTCGGCGGTACCAACCGCCTAGCAGTCTGTTGATTTTTGTTGCTGAGGCAGTGAAGACAAAGAATTTTTCAGGAACCCCCATGTCAGTCAAAAAGAATCGCGGTTTGGGTAAAGGTCTGGGTGCTTTGATTTCCCAAACCCAGAAACCCGAACCGGTAGATACCGAAGAAGCCCTTAAAAACGGCGACCTGAAACATGTTCCCGTCGAATTGATCCAACGGGGTCAATATCAACCGCGCCGGGATATGCAGCCGGAGGCGCTGGAAGAACTGGCTGCCTCCATCAAAGCTCAGGGCGTCATGCAACCGATCGTCATTCGTCCGATTGGCCCGGAGCGTTACGAAATCATCGCCGGGGAACGCCGTTGGCGTGCAACCCAGATGGCGGGCCTGGCGGAAATACCCGCCGTGATTCGCGATGTCAGCGACGAAGATGCCATTGCCATGGCGCTGATTGAAAACATTCAGCGTGAAAACCTCAATCCCATCGAAGAAGCCATGGCATTGCAGCGGCTGCAAAAGGAATTTGAACTGACTCAGCAGGAAGTCGCCGATGCCGTCGGTAAAAACCGTGTCACCGTCGCGAATCTGCTGCGTCTGATCAGCCTGTCTGCCGAAGTCAAAAAAATGGTCGAACATGGTGATCTGGAAATGGGCCATGCCCGTGCGTTGTTGTCGCTGACTGAAGCCAAGCAGATTGACGCTGCCCGGCAAGTGGTGCAGAAAGGTTTGACCGTCCGCCAGACCGAAGCCTTGGTGCGTCAGCTGCAGGAAGGCAAAAAACCCAAAGTCGCTCCCAATGCGCGACTCGATGCCAATATCCGCAACCTTGAAGATACTCTGGGCAAACGCCTCGGTGCACCAGTGGATATTCAGCATGGCAACAATGGCAAGGGAAAACTGGTCATCAAATATAACTCCCTTGATGAACTGGACGGTATCCTCGGCCACATCAAATGAGACATCGTATCCGTGCCGCCGGCATCGCCATTCAGAATGACTGTGTGCTGCTGGTCAAACACATCCAGCATGGCGAAACCTGGTGGGTACCACCAGGCGGCGGCTATGAAAGCCAGGATCAATGTACTCAAAACACTGTTAAACGTGAATTTTTTGAAGAAGCCGGGCTCACTGACGTAACCGTTGGACCGCTGATGTTTGTACGAGAATTTATCGAAGACCGCGCCAATGTGTTTCATCTGGAGCTGTTTTACTCGGTGACGGGCTGGCACGGCGATATACATCTGAACAATCTGGCCGGTCTCGGTGGCGACGAACTTCTGATTCAGGAAACCAGCTGGGTACCACGACACCAACTCGACGACATGGTGGTCTATCCGGCAGAAATACGCTCCGACATCTGGCAGCAACCTCACCCGACCCTTGCCCGCCACCTTGGAACCTTTCACGAACTCGATGGTTACGAACGATAAGAGTCTGCAAAAAATCTCCTTTACATCGTCAACCAGAGAGCATTATGAACGCCTTGGCGCAGGTCATTATTTGAAAATCCACTTGTGTTTAGAGTATCGATTATGGCCGGCTGCGTTTCCTGAACCGAATAGAACACTGATATAACCACGGGCCTGTTATACTGGCCACTTTATACCGGGACATGTTCCCATCATCTGATATTGGATCGAAATATGAGTAGTGACCCATCAACCAACCTCCTTGGCCTCGACTGCGAAGAAAGGTATGACTATTTCTTAACAAAAGTAGCAGAAGAGCGGGAAGTCTGGATTCTGGTGAATCAAGAGGAACTGTTTCTTAAAAACTATACCGAAGACAATTCCGAATACGTACTGGTCTGGCCGGATGAAAGCCTTGCACGGGCATACTCCAAAGACCTGGATGGTTTTTCACCCAGAAGCATTCCCCTGCCTCAGTTCTTTAATAAATGGATTCCGGGATTAACCCAGGATGATATCGATATCGGTGTGTTTCCAGGTCTTGATGATGACCTCTGGGTGGCTTCGCCGGCAGAACTGGAAACCGAGCTGAAAGCAGAACTCGCCAATCAGTTCTGATCCTGTCAATCTGCGAAACCGCATCGTGCATGTCTACGGTATTAACCCGCTCAGCATTTATCCCGGGTTAATACCTGCGTTCTTCGAACGACCACATCATGAAACCTGAATATCACGGTCATTTGCCGCTCTTCCACATCATCATGGACGGAATATTCCCGTCATACAGAGCGCTCTATGACAGCGAATCACGAACCGCAATAAAGGCATCGACCGCGCGTTGCAGATCTTCACGACTGTGGGCAGCGGATATCTGGGTACGAATACGCGCCTGTCCCTGAGGCACAACCGGATATGAAAAGGCAATCACGTAAATCCCCCGTGCCAGCATGGCGTCGGCGAAACGAGCAGCTTTGGCAGCATCGTACAACATCACCGGAATAATCGGATGTTCACCCGGCAACAGATCAAACCCGGCGGCACTCATCTGTTCACGAAAAAACGTCATATTATCGTGCAACGCCTGACGCAGTTCACTACCCTGCTCTGCCAGTTCCAATGCTTTGATCGCACCGGCCACCACTGGCGGTGCCACCGTATTGGAAAACAGATAAGGCCGTGAACGCTGGCGCAGTAATTCCACGATTTCCGGGCGGCCACTGGTGAAACCACCACTGGCTCCTCCAAGTGCTTTGCCCAAGGTACCGGTGATCATATCCACCCGGCCCATGGCATTACGGTACTCATGAGTTCCCCGTCCATGGGCACCAATAAACCCGGTCGCATGACACTCATCGATATGTACCAGGGCATTATACTGATCTGCCAGATCACAGATTTTATCCACCTGGGCAATGGTGCCATCCATCGAAAACACCCCATCACTGCTGATCAGTTTATACCGCGCACCGTCTTTATCCGCCTGCTGTAGCTGCGCTTCCAGATCAGCCATATCGTTGTTGTTATAACGATAGCGTTTGGCCTTGCACAGACGAATGCCGTCAATGATGCTGGCATGATTCAGCTGGTCGGAAATCACCGCATCGGCACCGGTCAGCAGGGTTTCAAACAGCCCGCCATTGGCATCAAAACAGGAGGGATACAAAATCGTATCTTCGGTTCCCAGGAATGCTGTCAGCTTCTGCTCCAACTGTTTATGAATAGTTTGGGTGCCACAGATAAACCGGACTGATGCCATACCATAGCCCCACTCCTTCAGACCGGACATAGCCGCGTCTGACACCTCTGGATGTTGCGCCAGCCCCAGATAATTATTGGCACACAGATTAACCACTTCACCACCAGGCACTCCAATATGACTGCCCTGGGCGGTGGTGATTTCACGTTCGTGTTTATACAGTCCGGCATCGCGGATGTATTGCAGCTCTGCGACCAGATGTTGTTGAAAGTTCTGATACATATCGGAAACCTCTGTTATTAACCTGCCTTGTGTTTTAGCCGATGATTACAACTACCAGCGTCACGCAGTTAATCAAGCCAGTTCAAAATCACTTTGCCAGCTTTGCCACTCTTCATTTCGGCAAAGCCATGCTCAAATTCGGTGTAATGCAGACGATGGGTAATGATGGGAGTCAGGTCCAGGCCAGACTCTACCATGACAGACATTTTGTACCAGCTTTCATACATCTCCCGACCATAAATACCTTTAATGGTCAGCATATTGAAGATGACGGTATTCCAGTCGATGGCAACGTCTTCCGGCGGAATTCCCAGCATGGCAATTTTCCCACCATGACACATGGCCTTGAGCAGATCTCTGAACGCCGATGGGTTACCGGACATTTCCAGCCCCACATCAAAACCTTCCTTCATGCCCAACTGCGCCTGAACCTCGCTGATGGATTCAGTCCTGACATCGATACCACGAGTGGCGCCCATGTTTTCTGCCAGCTTGAGACGATCAGGATTCACATCAGTGATCACCACATGACGGGCTCCGGCATGACGACAAACCGCCACCGCCATAATACCAATTGGCCCGGCACCGGTGATCAGCACATCCTCACCCAGCAGAGGAAAACTCAGCGCCGTATGCACGGCATTACCAAATGGGTCAAAGATGGCGGCAACGTCACGATCAATATCCGGTCGGTGTTCCCAGACATTCGCCATGGGTAATACCACGTATTCAGCAAATGCTCCCGGCCGGTTCACACCAATGCCGCTGGTATCGGCGCACAGATGCCGACGCCCGGCCATACAGTTACGACAACGGCCACACACCACATGTCCTTCTCCTGATACCAGCTGACCAGCCCGGAAGTCATTGACGTTGGAGCCGACTTCGACAATCTCACCGACAAATTCATGACCGACAATCATCGGCACCGGAATGGTTTTTTGAGCCCAGGCATCCCAGTTCCAGATATGCATATCGGTTCCACAAATCGCGGTGCGGTCAACCTTGATCAAGACATCATTGATACCTGGTTTCGGCTCCGGAACATCCTCCAGCCATAAACCTTCAGCGGCTTCTTTTTTGACGAGTGCTTTCATGTTTTTCCTCAGGGTGACAGGAAACAAAACGCCAATCTAACACGTTGATCCCGACGGAGATATATCACTATTGACGGACTCTGAAAGCGCATCTGTCATGAATGCATAACACGCCTTTTGTCATACCTTATGTGACAGCGTCAGTCGCGATATAACACTTCTTTGCCATGTCGCAGTTCCATTCCCTGACGTTGTGCTTTTTTAAGACTTTTCACTACCAGCGCGTATGAATGATCGATCATCCGTTCAATTTCACCATCGGGTAACGAACCGTCGATCAACACCGTATTCCAGTGTTTTTTATTCATGTGATAACCTGGTAGAACAGCGCTAAACACATCACGCAACTGTACCGCCTGCAAGGGATCACATTTGAGATTGACACTCAATATTCCATCACCACGCACCGCTGATAATGCGAACATTTTATCGTGTACTTTAAATACTGCCGCTTCCGGACCGAAGGGATAATCTTCCAGACTTTCCGGCTTACTGAGCAGGTATTGTGTTAATTCATTTTCAGTCATGTCAGATCCAAACAAAACAGATGCATTTCAAGAGCGGTATCAATCATTCTCAGGTTAATCATAAATATCGATACCAAACTCAACCACTCATTGTTATGGTAACCAGATGGAGGCTGCCATGAAAACAACAACCACACTCCTTATGATGATGCTTCTCACTCTCAGTGTCTGGAGCATCGCCGAAGCAACCACTCCTACCGCTCAGGAGCTGGTTGAGCGCATGGATAAACTCTATCGCCTTGATTCCAGTCACGCCACCATGACCATGGATATTCATACGCCGGAATGGCAACGCAGCATGACCATGGAAGTCTGGTCCCGCGATATGGATTACACCCTGGTGCGGATTCTGACCCCCAAAAAAGACGCCGGCATCGCCACTCTGAAACGGCAAAACGAAATGTGGAACTACTTTCCCAAGATCCGCAAAGTCATCAAAGTGCCGCCATCCATGATGATGGGCTCGTGGATGGGTTCTGACTTCACCAACGACGATCTGGTGCGTGAAGTGTCACTGGCGGAAGAATACGATGTGGTGCTCGACCGTACCCAACCGCAATACCTGCTGACCCTCACCCCCAAAGAGCAGACCGTCACCGTCTGGGGCCGTATCGATATTCTGATCGACAAGACCAGCCTGCTGCCGGTACATGAAAATTATTTCGACGAGGACGGCACTCCCATGCGGGAAATGATTTTTTCCGATGTGCGAGAGTTTGATGGCCGGCAGTTACCTGCTGTCATGGAACTGAAACCGCTGAACAAAGAAGGGCATCTGACGCGGGTCACCTATGACACCCTGACCTTCAACACTGAAGTTGATGAATCACTGTTTACCTTACGCAATCTGAAAACGCTGAAATAACCCGGAGCCACCATGTCATTGCCATTGACTGTCAAGCTGGCGATGCGCAACTTACGACGTAACCGCCGCAGAACCGTTCTGACCGGCCTGAGCATGTTCGGAGGCTACATCCTGCTGGTATTGTCGCTGTCATTGCAGGATGGTTCCTACGACTCAGTGCTGCGCACCTACACCCGTGACCACAGCGGTCACATCCAACTGACACAGGCGCAATACCTGGATCAGCCAACCTTGTACAGAACCGTGCATGATTATCAGAGCTGGATTGAACGCATCGAACAGTTCCCTTTTGTTCGACAGGTCACGCCGCGAATTCAGGCCGCCGCCCTGGCTTATGGAACGGACAAAGCCGCACCCGCCATTGTGTATGGCATCGACCCGCAGCGGGAACAGCAGACCTCATACCTCGGTCGTAAAATCAGCCAGGGCACATTTTTCAACAGTGACATCAATGCCGATGGTTATTATCAGACCATGCTCGGTTACAGCCTGGCCAGACAACTGCGACTGACGGTTGATGATGAGCTGGTGCTGATCTCCCAGGGAGCTGACGGTTCCATGGCCAACGATGTCTACATTGTCAGCGCCATTATCGGTGACAGTGATGCCCCCGAGCGTCTGAATGTTTATCTGCCATTGAATGCCGCCCAGCAGTTTTTTGTATTACCCCATCAGGTTCATCAACTGGTGATTCTGACCAATGACTATCTGCAGGCCGAGCCACAAAGCCAGCAGCTGAATACGCAGCTGGACACCGGGCTTCGGCCTCAACAATTACATTTCAGCCCCTGGCAGGTCATCGAACACGAGTTCTACCGCACCATGAAAGCCGATAAACAGGGCAATGTGGTCTCCATGTACATC
The DNA here is from genome assembly GCF_000940805.1 of Gynuella sunshinyii YC6258. GTDB lineage: Bacteria > Pseudomonadota > Gammaproteobacteria > Pseudomonadales > Natronospirillaceae > Gynuella > Gynuella sunshinyii. Next base: position 22,728 of record NZ_CP007142.1, read on the forward strand.
GTGGTTTTTCTGGTTTGTCTTGGGGTGTTAAACACCATTCTCATGAACATACTCGAACGTACCGGCGAGTTTGGCGTGCTCAAGGCCATCGGTACCTCACCGTGGCGCATTTATCTGCAGATCCTGCTCGAAACCCTGTTACTGGCACTGCTCAGTTGTGTTGCCGGGCTGATCATCGCGCTGCCGCTCAATTACTACTTTACCCATATCGGTATCACCCTGGCAGAACCCATGGAGATCTCCGGTCTGGTGTTTGAAAAAATGACCGGCATCATGACCGTACCCACCTTCCTGAACCCCGTCATCATCATCTGTCTGGCATCGGTGGCTGTTGCCATGTTGCCTGCTATCCGCGCAGCCCGGCTGGTTCCGCTGGATGCCATGAGGAGGCTTTGATATGCAGTTGATCTGGAAACTGTCCCTGCGCAATATTCTGCGCAACCCCAAGCGTTCACTGCTGACGGCACTGCTGATCTCCTGCTCTCTGGCTGCACTGATTTTCACCGATGGCTACATCATTGGCTTGTCTCAGGACATGATCAAATCCGCAACCCGGCTGTTTCCGGGCGATGGCCAGATTCATCATCCCGAGTATCTGGCCGGATACGAAGCCGACAATCGCCTGACCGATCCCGGCCTGATCCAACAATTACGACAACGACCAGAAGTGGAAGCGGCGACCGAGCGAGCCATCTCGGCCGCCATGATTGCCTCCACTGGCAACGTCCGGTCAGTGCAAATGATCGGCATTGATGCCACCAGCGAAGCGCAGGTCAGCAAGATTACCCAATCCATCATCGAAGGTGCTTATTTGACCGGTGCCAACCCTCAGGAAATTCTGCTCGGCTATCGACTGGCCAGCAAAATGGAAGTCTCTCTTGGGGACAAGATCGTGTTATCGGTCCCGCAGGTGGATGGCGGCGACATCAGCCAGAACCTGTTCCGGGTCTCGGGCATCTTCCGCTTCAACAGCAAGGCCATGGACGAAAACATGGTGTTCATCAATCTGGGCGATGCCCAGCGCATGCTGAACCAGGGCACCGATGTTCAGGAGATCGCCTTTAATTTCCACGACCCTGCACTTGCCAGCCAGGATGATCTGCCGCTATGGCAGGCATTTTCCGGGGATCGTTCCCAGGCGCAGGGATGGCCACACATACTGCCCCAACTCAGCAGCATGCTTGGTATGATGGATTATTCCCTCGCCCTCATGGGCACCATTCTGTTCATCATTGCCGCCCTGGGTGTCATCAATGCCATGTTCATGTCCATTTATGAGCGCATGTGGGAGTTTGGGGTCATCAAGGCCATCGGCACCACGCCACAAAACATCTTTCTATTGATTCTGGTTGAAGGCCTGTTGCTGGCATTACTCAGCGTGATCATCGGCCTGATACTCGGGCTCGGCATCAACAGCTGGATCGGCGTGGTTGGCATCGATTACAGCCAGATGGAATTTTCCGGCGTCGCGCTGGTCGAGCCGACCAAAACCATTATTCGCCCGCTGCAATATACTCAGCTGCCGTTATGGGTGGTGGGCCTGACATTGCTGGCCTGCATTTACCCGGCCCTGTTTGCGGCCAGAATCGTGCCCACCCAGGCACTGCACAAATCTCTCTAAAGGACAGTGAGCCATGACCCAGAAGATCATCGAAACCATTGCCCTGAGCCGCCATTTCGGCAATGGCGACACTTTGGTCAAAGCCCTCGACCAGATCAGCCTGACCATACACTCCGGCGAATTCAGCGCCATTGTCGGCCCTTCCGGTTCCGGCAAATCCACGCTGCTGCATCTGATTGGCGGGCTCGATCAGCCCAGCAACGGTGAGATCCGTCTGAGTGGCCAGGCGATTTCACAAATGTCCGGCTCGGCGCTGAGCCATTTTCGCCGCGATCACATTGGCTTTATCTTTCAGGCTTACAATCTGATTCCGGTTTTAAGCGCCGAGGAAAATGTTGAATACATCATGATGCTACAGGGCATCGGCGATGCAGAACGGCGCGAACGCACCCACGCAATACTCAAACGGGTCGGGCTGGCCGGTAAAGAAAAACGTCGCCCGGCACAACTCTCAGGCGGTCAGCAACAGCGGGTCGCCGTGGCCCGGGCCATGGTCAGTCAGCCGGATATCATTCTGGCCGACGAGCCCACCGCCAACCTCGATTCCCAGACCGGCATCGAACTGCTGGAGCTGATGAAAGAACTCAATGAACAACACGGCATGACGTTCGTCTTCTCCACCCACGACGCCAAAATCATGGATCGCGCCAGCCGCCTGATTCACTTGCAGGACGGCCGCATCACGACCGACAGCGAGGCCCGTTAATGCGTTTGCTATGGCTCATCATCCTGCTGCCGTTATGGTGTCAGGCCGAGAGCGCCTTCGAGCTGTATAACGAAAGCACTCTGGCCCGCAACCCCGACATCGACGGCCTGCCGGACAGCGCCGAGCCACCGGATCTGCTGCTGACCGACACCCTGTACTTTCGCTATCGGTACCAGCGCGATGTGACCACCAACGGCCAGTTACAGCTGCATTATCAAGGTGGATTGAATGCCATGCTCTGGCATCAGCACGGCGATACCGACTTCGATACCTCGATACTGGACAACCAGCGGCGCTACCGCATCCGTGACCTCGACCGCACCCCGCAACAAAATCTGCTGGGCATCGACCATCTGGACTACCAGCAGAACCTTGACCGGTTGCAATGGTATCAGCGCTTTGCCAACGCCGATCTCTATCTCGGTCGTCAACCCATCACCCTCGGCACCGCGCGTTTTGCCAGTGGCACCGATGTGATTTATCCCACCGAACTGGCGGCCCTGCCTTCCGATTATCGCACCGGTGTCGATGCGATCCGGCTTGAGATTCCGGTGGGTGATTTATCCGTACTCGACAGTGGTTTTGTCGGCAGCCGCGACAGCGACGACAACGTAGCCTTTGGTCGTTATAAAACCAATGTGCAGGCCATCGACTGGACGCTGACCGCCATCGCCTGGCACGACGCGCAAATTTATTCTGTCGGTACCGAAGGCGCGCTTTCGTCGTTTGGACTCTGGCAGGAACTGGCCTGGCTACGGCCGTCATCGGGTCGCACCCTGTTGCGCTGGAGTCTTGGATTTGACCAGAGCATCGGCGACTTTCTGGTACAGCTGGAATACCACTACAACCAGCCCGGCAGTCAGCATGCCGGGCAATACCTCAGCAACCTGAGTCGCGACCCTTTCTATCAACGCGGCGCGATCAACCTTTACGGAGAACACTACCTGTTTGCCTCACTGAGCTGGTTAAACGGGGTGCGCAGCTCATTTGAATCCAGCCTCAGTGCCAACCTGGACGACGGCAGCCTGATGCTGACCCCTTACCTGACCCGCAGCCTCAGCGAAAACAGCGAACTGACTCTGCAAGTCAATCTCCCGCTGGGTCAGCAGCCCCTGTTTACCCAGGGGCAATTTCGCATGGGCAGCGAGTTCGGCAGCTATCCCGCCAGCATCACTTTACAACTGAAAAGCTATTTTTAGTGGCTGAGGTACTGACTACTCCACCTGCGCCGGCAAACTCAGCAGACTGCGACAGACGCTTAAAATGACACTCAGTCCCAGAGACGCCTCTTCATTCAGATCATGCAGACCCGCGTGATCATGGGCAGCCAACTGACTTTGCACAAACGACAACATGGCACTCACCTGCACCGTTGCCTCGCTCTGGCTGGAAGCAATACCGAATGCATGAGGATCGGGCAACGCCAGGCGACGGCCGGTGCTATCTTTTATCGCCAGAAAATTACCTTGATACAACGCGCAGGTTTGCGCTTCGGAAAGGGAAATAACAGACATAAACAAAGTTCCTTGAGATGGACAGATCTAATCCTGCTGCCAATTGGTTCGAAGCAATTGGGGGCAGGCCGAAGCGGGTTCGAACCACCGCTCTCAAGGAAACGGCCCAACCGAAGCTGGCCCGCCCGGCCTGCCAAAACAGGCAGACGTGCGAATGCACCGGCATAAACAGTCGTTTATGCCGCCTTGAGAAAACGGGGGTTCGAAGCCCGACGCCGGATGAGCCGGCGCGCCCGTACAGTAACCGAAAGCCTGAGAGGGGTAAAGCCGGTGGCGGGTGCTTTGAGGTGGGTGTCCACTGAATATTCATCTTGTGGCAAACAGATTTGGAGACAGACCGAAACGGGTTACCACAACCGCTCTCAAGAAAACGGCCCAACCGAAGCTGGCCCGCCCGGCCTGCCAATACAAACCGACAAACGAATACACCGGTGCGTCCGAACAGTAGCCAAAAACCCGAGAAGGGTAAAGCCAGTGGCGGGTGCTTTGAGGTGAGTGTCCATTCAGAACGGTCAATAATATTGAGTGAGTGACTGGTTAATAATGATGTAATGATCAGGGCTTTTTAATACAGTGGGCGACCTGACAGTTGTGAATGTAACCAGAGAATTCAAGACACGATGAAAACCGTTACCTGTTACCGGCCATTGGGCCAAAAAGAACTGGAGCTGGTCAAACAGAGTGACTTTAAGAGATGGCCGCCCCGGCTACCGGAGCAGCCGATTTTTTATCCGGTCACCAGTGAAGCGTATGCCATTGAACTGACACAATGGAACGTTACCGATTTCGGCAAAGGTTATGTTGCCCGTTTTGAGGTCAACAAAGCCTTTATGGATCGTTTTCCCATCAAAACCGTCGGAGCCAAACGGCATACTGAATGGTGGGTTCCGGCAGAGGAGCTGGAAGCACTGAACGATAATATTGTCGGTCACATAGACATCATTCGTGAGTATCCCCAGTGACAAACTCACGAGCCACACTGAGCACACAAAACCATGAACAAACAGATCATGATCCTCATGGCAATCTTGCCGGCTATCACCTGTATGGCCGAAGATAACCATCTCTGTCAGGCGGAAATCGACCAATTGCTGTGGGTCAACAATGCCGATGCCAGACAGGATGCCATGAATGCACTGGCGGCAGGCAAATTGAATTACAAAGCGGTCTATGGCATATCCGTCATTCTGCCCGGCATCGCCAACAATGACTATGCCCGGAGTATGGAGGAGGAGCACTACGACATTATCCCGGGTACCAGTGATGCGCTCTGCAATGAAGAACATGGCCGACTGAATGAATTGGCCTATCAATACGCCAGAACCTATAACAGGACGCTACAGGAAAACGATCGGCAGAAAACCTCCGGGCAGCCTTGAAAGTTATCCTGACAACCATTGCTGGAGATCACACCAAACCATGACAACGACTGCACCCATGATCGACATAAACGCTGCTCATCCCGATCAGGCTGAATTCCTCAGTGACATCGCCATCGAAGCTAAAGGGCATTGGGGTTACTCCAGAGAAAAACTGGACAGCTGGCGCAACACACTGAAAGTGGAACCGCAATACATCCGCCACCATATCGTCAAAACCATTTCACTGAATGAAAAAGTGATTGGCTTTTTCGCGATTAAACATGATGAAGAAGCCGTGTTGGACCACCTCTGGCTGCTACCGGAAGCCATTGGCAAAGGCATCGGCAAAATAGCGTTTCATGAAGCGCTGAAGATATTCCGTAAGCTGGAGATTGCAGCGTTTACCATCATTTCAGATCCCGATGCCAAAGGCTTTTACCTGCATGTGGGCGCGCGACAAATCGGCGAAGTGGAAAGCATTGCCCAACAATGCATGCTGCCGAAATTGATATTTGAGCTGAATGAAACCCAAAAGGCGTAAAGCCAAAAAAACAACGTTACAGGGCAACCCAGGTGATTTCAAAATTAACAACAAAGACTAGCCATAGCATTCTGTGGATTTGAATATCCAAGGAACCTCTGAAAAATGGAATGAAGAAAGTGGGTCCTTTTTTTCTTTTCTTTTTTATTTGATGGTTTAATGCACATAGCTGAATTTATCGCCAGCCAGCCAATTTGGTGAGCAAAATCGATCATTCGCCAAATGCGTCAAAAATGCAGCTGCGTCATCAATTCTTAACTGTTCAGGTGATTGATATTTATGAAACCGGATAAATCGCTTGACCCACAAACAGTATGTTTTCTCTATTGCATAGACCAGCCCCCTGTTACGGACAAATAAACGAAACTGATCCCGGAAATTTCTTGAGTCTGGCTGAATTGGCTTAAGAACCTCTATGTTTTTCATTATTTGGAATCATATCCCTTCATGATTATTTTTACTGTATATACAAACAGCCGCATAGCAAATTGAAAGCATAATTTAAATATTTTTATAACTCTGTGAAATCGTGACGCAGTATTGTGGGTATGGCGATAGATGTTGTCTTTCGGGAAAGCAGATTTGGAAATGCTTTTTTGATTGCCAGCGAGGTCTGTAGAAAATTCTTTTAATTCAATGGGTTATGGTGCCGTAGTATTTCGAATATCACGACAGGTGTCGTTTTTTCCAGGCGTTTATTGATTGCAGAAAGGCTTGAAACTATGATGGTTATTGGGTTAAACAGGTAAATAGATCTGTTTGATCGAAACTGTATATACGACATCGGGAAAAGCGACAGATGTCGTAGAAGAAATTGTTAGCCGTAATTAGGAAGGTTTATCCCAAGTGAAAGTCAATGCAGATCAATTAGTTAGGGCAATATACATCATTTCAGCAATTATTGGGCTGTCGGTGGGTTGGAAGTTGAGCTTTTTCCAATCATTTCAGCCTTTTAAGTTGGTTAACTTAATTGGTCTTATTTATGACATTGTGGCGGTTATTTTGCTCTCTTATGTGGTTTTAGTAAGAGATAATATTCAACACCATATTGCACATAAGCTTTCAATGCTCGTTATTATTTTTTCGGTTGTATTTCCAGCATCGCTTGTTGGTGGCTCTATGTTGGCGTCATTCTTTGGGGCTGAGTTTCAAGAAGGTATTAGGTTCGCTATTTATATATTTGTAGCTGTTTCAATTATCCCCGTTACTTGGCTTTTTCGTAGTTCTGCATTTGAGCCGGTGGGCAATGTTTCATTTACGCCAGAAAAGCGGGTAAAAATATTGGGCGCTATGCTATTAATAATGGGGTTTATTTTTCAGCTTGTCGCAGCGTTTATCGATTTAATTAGTGATGCATAAAAAGTCAATCAACTACGCGCCTTCAAATAAAAAGGACATCCATAAACTTGCTCTTATGATGAAAGCTTTGTATAGAAATATAATTATATTGGTTTTGGTCAATCTTCTATATGGTTGTGTCACTGCTATATTTATTCCTCCGTATAGGGTTGAAATGGACTGTTATTTCAATACCGATATTAGTGCGATGGACCAGGAAAAGATATTTCAAGAGATTAAATTATTTTTGGCACCTTATGGTGCCGATAAAGATGAGGCAACAGAGCACGTTGATTTATACCAGGAACGAATGACTGACATATATGCAAAGCTTTCTGGCAGTGAAGCTCAGCTATATGTCTATATTAATATTACTGGTCAGAGTTTACAGATATTAATTCATGATGGTAGCAACACAGAGGCTACCCCATACTTCCAAACACTTTCTGATGATTTAGAGAAATTTATATTGGATAACTATCCTGTTAAAAGCTATAAAAAGAGACAAGTAGTGGATATATTTGGGTGAAATTAGGGTGAATATAACGGGACACCCATCTTAACTATTGATATTCACGCCAACAACCGGCATTATCTGATACTGTATATTTATCAGTATGAAGATGTATGATCATGACCCGATCAAGGAAGTCGCAAATCTCACTTGAAGCCACGCCTTATTATCACTGTGTTTCCCGTTGTGTCCGTCGGGCGTTTCTTTGCGGAGTTGAGGCCCTCACCCAGAATAGCTACGAACATCGCCGCCTGTGGGTTGAGGAGAGACTGTTGTGGCTGGGTGAGATATTCGCCATCGATATCTACGCTTATGCCGGATTTATTGCAGAATCACTTCCTCCCATTCTGACCCGCCTGACTATTTCCGGTAAACAGTGGCAACAATTAACACAGCAATTTGAAAAACAGTTCAGGTGTTTTGCCGGGCAGAGGTCGTCGTTTGAGAAAGTCAGAGATTATTTTCAGTTAAGCCGAACTCCATCAAATTTGTTGGCGACCTGATTTCATATCACGCCATCAAGCATCCTACTTAAAAGCCTGGCTCCTCAAGTAACCTGCTACGCTTCCAGGTCAGCCAGAACTATATTTTTGGTTGCTTTGGAACAAGATGTATACAGTTTGGTTCTTTAGTCACCCTGATTTATTCGGTTTTACTCAGCAAGATAGAAGCGAACCATCCTTGCCTTGTTTTTTAATTTTAAAATGGATGTCCTGTTATGTTTTTATGTTTGCTGTTTTTTTGTATAAAATAACACCTGTTTTGTGTAATGAACGCTACAAATAATCATACATTTAAGACTCAGTATCCAGATATTCGGCAAGTGAAATTGACAGAAATGAGCTGTGTGCCTATGTTGATAGAGTTTGATGGGGCTGAGTGAGTTTGGTGGCTCAGGAAAAAGTGTCTTCTGGATATTTTGTCAGATGACGTGGAATAACTGTTAGCAAAAAGGACAAAGTATGCCCGCGATATCCAACCAGCTAATGATTGAGCGTTGCCCCCAATGCGGCATAGCTGCGCCAAATCTGTATCGAACCTGGCTGGATAATCAGCAAGACAGATTTAGCGATATTTTGATTCAGTGGGCAGCTTATAAGTGCCAAAGCTGTAGCCAATATTGCTTGGTTTACGGAGTCGGGCCCACGAGTATGGCATCGCAGGACGGTATTCTAGTCGAAAAAATCTACCCGGAACCTGAGCTCTCCATTCCGGAGGAATTGCCGGATCGAGCGAGGGAATATCTCAGACAAGCCAAAGAGTCCATTGGCCAACCAGCCGGCGCGGTTATTCTGGCGGCATCGGCCGTTGATTCTATGCTGAAGGCTAAAGGTTACAAAGAAGGCTCGCTGTACAGTCGTATAGATAAAGCTGCGTCAGATCATTTAATTACGGATGGTATGGCCAAGTGGGCACACCATGTCAGGCTCGAAAGCAACTCTCAAAGACATGCAGACGATAGTGACCCTCTCCCAACCGTAGAAGATGCCAGAAGGGTCATAAAGTTCACTGATGCCTTGGTGCAGTTTCTTTTTGTTTTACCTGCGCTTATAGACCAGGGCATTGAGCAGACTTCGGCAAATTGATCAGGCATTGCTAACAAATAGTTCCAGTACGTTCCGGGCCTTAGCGGCCCTCCACCGAACGCCCTTTTCTCCGCTTCGCTGCAAAAAGGTCGCCGCTGAACAAAAGCGTTAGCTTCTTGGAAAAACTATGAGCCAGAATAATAAATTCGAACATTTAGCCGCAGCTTTTGGTGGTCTATTGCTAGGCTATGGGTTGCATAATTACCAAGTTGAGAAATCAAAGAAAAGCCGAGCGGAGAGGGATAACCCTGACGAAGTGGAAGAAGCATCTTTTGATGTGGCGGAGATTTTGGATGCGTGGGAACCTTACGACGATTGTGAAACGGAAGATGATTTTACTCAAGATTTGGCTGAATATTTAGAGGAAAATTGTGACTGGGAAATTGAAGTATTTCCAAATAGTCCAGAAGGAAAGCCGGACATACTAATTGGTGATTTAGTTGCCCTTGAACTAAAAGTTGGCTTAAGCAAATCTCAGAGAGATCGACTGGTGGGACAGTGTGCAGGTTATTCAAGGCTATGGGTTACGTGGCTGTAATTGTTGGTGCATCTGAGAGCGAGCTTGGTCGGTTAGAAGACTTACTTAAAGACAAAGGCCTCGAAAATATTGCTGTCTGGGGGTTTCAATGGTTAAGCTAACAAGCGGCTCATGTGCGACCTCCGTTCCGTCGGCCTTTTTTGTGGTGAATACCACAAAAAATTCCAACTGCACTCCGGCGCCATAGCCGGGTGTTATGCAAATCAATGAATGGAGCCATGTAAATTGGAAAAGTTATTTCGGTTCTTAATGTCTAAAGAAGCCGTTGAGTCGACATTCAAACTATTGGCGCAACGATTGTCATAGGCTTGGCGAAATTCTCAATAGAAAAAAAGAGTGGGTGCCGGCAATTCTGTTTATATTGACATTCTTGTTTTTAGTTACCCAGTCATTTTTCTACGGCCTGCAAACAATAATTTTTCCAGCGGCGAATTCTATTTGGCCAAAGGTAAGTTACATGGAGACTATCTCATATCTCCAAGGTAAAGAAGATAAAGACAGATATCGCATCCTAAAGAGAATTGTTCTATCAAAACCAGGGGCGTTTCTGTTCATTGCTTATATTGCCTTGTTTTATGTACTTAATGGTATATTGGGTGTGCTCATTGAGAAGTCCGGCATTGCATAACAAACAAATCAAAAATCGCTCCACTTCGTTCCGCTGGACCTCCTTACGCGTTGCTCTAGTCGGCCCTTTATGTGGGTGTTATGTGTCGTGAGGAATAACACAGGACACCCATCTTAACTATTGATATTCACGCCAAAACCGGCATTATTCGATACTGTATATTTATCAGCATAGGAATGTATGATCATGAGCCGATCAAGGAATTCACATCTTATTCACTATGTAATTCAAAAAAAATTGAGATAGTATTTTCAATCAAGACCGCATATTTGGCCTGCCAAGAACTCTTCATTTTAATCATCAGAAGGAAATACAATGAGATTAGCAGTAACTCTCCTGATCAGCTCACTGATTATGCTTGTATCCGGGTGTGTCTCGCGCATTACCGCACCAGATTCAGGTCCAACCGCCAAACTGAACGTTGAAGTGGTTAATTTTGCACCGGGTAGTTTGGTGAATGTAGAAAATGTCTATCTTACTTTAAATAATGCAGATGAAAGCTGGGGAGGTCAGCAAATTCTTAAACGGAAAAATCCTGCATTTGAAACCGATATTCCGGCAAACGAACAAATCTCATATGTCATTAATCTCATGCAGGGTGGAGGTGGTTTTTCCAGTTCCTGTGGTATTCGCTTTGATTTGACAACACAGGAGAATGAAAGCATTACTACGAAGTATGAACTTATTCGCGCCGATGGTTCAGCTGTCATAGGTTGTAAAGCAGACCTGTATTCCAACGGCAAACTGCTGGGGGCGTATCAAGGCAGCTCTAAAATCACCCAATATGTCGTCGAAACAACTTACTGATATCTTTCATGATCATCCCGATAACAGACCCGTTAATCGGGATGATGTCATCTCTCGACAAACCATACCGTCTTTGATCCTGCCTGTCGCCGTTTCCCTGTATCTATAGCAACTCATCATTCCCAACCCCACCTCCCGCAGAAGCCAACGAATTCGCTATTTACCCGGACTATTTTGCTGAATGTGTTTGTCGCGCTACTCTAAAATGGATAAGTCGCTATCGTGGTTGTCAGAACAATAACAATAAGATGCACATATGGCCGACGAACATTTTAATACTGCTCTACAAAAATAATAATCAGGAGTTTATAAATGCGACATTCAAACCCCAAGAATACGAATAAACAGGTTGCCGCACTCGCCGCTGTATTCGCGTTGCTCGCAGGCGCTGCTCATGCCAAAAGCATTCAGTCTTATAGTGACGGTGGCTATATTGTCCATGCGGGTGAGTCCCCGGCCATACTGGTGACCGATGGCTTTCAACAATCGAATGGACAATGGAAAAAAGTGGCAGGGCTTGCCAGCAGCGATTGTGTGTCATTCGAGTCGGTTTATTCAGCCGGCTATTATCTACGTCATTACAACTTTGAAGTGATATTAACGAAGAATGACAACTCTCAGGTTTTCAGGGAGGACGCCACTTTTTGTGAGCGCCCTGGTCTGGGAGAGGTTAACCATACATCGTTTGAAGCCTATAACTATCCCGGGTATTACATTAAACATTCGGGAACCCGCCTCGGATTGATCGAACTGGATGCTGCCAGCAGCGAGCAGGCAAAACGTGACGCTACCTTTTCGTTGATTGACGATGTTGTCGATGGTCAGATTTACTATATCCAAAACCGTAACAGCGGCAAATGTCTGCGTACTTTGGACAGTTCAACTGCCGATGCTGCGAGCATCGTTCAATACAGCTGTGGCCATAGCGATGCTGAACAATGGCAATTTAAATCAATTGGGAATCATGAATACAACATCATCCAGGTTGGTAGTGGCAAATTTGCCGATATCGACGGTGCATCAACCAGTGCCGGTGGTAACAATATTATCTGGCCGGGAAATGGCCGTGATAATCAGAAATGGGAAGTCGTCGATCAGGGCGACGGATTTTTTCATATCGTCAATGTTCACAGCGGTCTGCTGTTGGATATCAGCTCGGGCTCAAGCGCTGATAATGCGAACAATATTCAATGGCCCGACAACCAGGGTACCAATCAGGACTGGCGTTTTATTCATGCCAGTATTGATAACTTTTCCTCTAACCCCATTCTCTCGGAAGTGGGTGTGGATCTGGCAGATCCGGATGTCATCTACGCGAATAACCGGTTCTATTTGTACCCCACTACGGTACCATCACGCGATTGGTTATCGACCAATATGCACGTCTACTCGTCCTCTGATTTCGTGAATTGGCAGGATGATGGTGAAATTGTGTCGAATCAAAACTTTACCTGGGAAGATATCAAATTCTGGGCACCGGCCATTGAGGCACGTAATGGCAAATTCTATTTCTATTTTTCCCTCAACCATAATATAGCGGTAGCCGTGGCGGACAGCCCGACCGGTCCTTTCACTGATCCACTCGGTGCTCCCTTGGTCTCCGGCCATATTGATCCGGATGTGTTTGTCGATGATGATGGCCAGGGTTATCTCTATTATGGCCAGGGTTATCCGCGGGTTAAGCGATTGAATGAGGATATGATTTCAACTACGGGTCCGGAAATTGCCCTTGAGGCACCGAATATGCGCGAGGGGATTTATATGTTCAAGCGCAACGGGGTATATTATTTGTCCTGGTCTGTAGATGATGCTCGATCAGATAATTACCATGTTGAGTATTCCATGGGCCAAAGTCCCCTTGGTCCTTTTGAATATCAGGGTGTGCTGTTGGAAAAAGCAGGCGAGTTGGTTGGTACCGGCCACCACTCAATTATTCAAATGCCTGACAGCGACGATTGGTACATTGTTTATCATCGTCACTTCGTACCCGATGGTGGCGGCCAATACCGAGAGATTGCGACACAAAGGCTGACGTTTAACAGCGATGGCACCATCCAACAGGTGGTCCCGCAACATACCTTCAAAAAACCGGTTCAATAACCGTAGCGACCGAAGCGGATGAATATTCCGCTTCGGTTTTAATAGTCAGTATCCCTGACATCTGAAACACAGGTAGCTCCATATCAGAACACGCTTTGTCGATGCGTCATGAGTCTTCTGAGTCCTGCTAAATAAAGTCATCATCATGATAAATAAGGCGATTGCCAGATTTAACACTTTCTGCATCGACCGTTTTGTCTGGTACAGGGTCGCTATTCGTGAGTGGTGATTCCTGAGTATCAATATCCTTCATCTGCGCCGGTTCATGGTGATTGATTTCCTCCTGCTGACGCTCAGGAGTTTGGGCCGAAGATTCACATTCTATATCTGAATCCGTCGGCTCTGAACGACAGTCTATCAAGGGCTGAATTTGCTCCAGTCGTTTCCACAAAGTTTCGTAGCAGCTATTAATGTATTGCCCGATCATCTCGATGGCCCGTTCTCTGGCCAGAATGGAAGATTTTTTTCTGCCGGCATCCCATATGTGGGAAGCAGTCTGCGGGTGCGGAATATTCATAAATATGGTTGAGAGCACGGCATGTATTTGATCGGCCATATCAATCAGTGCGTTCATCCTGAGCTTTAACCGGTTTACAGTTTGATTGCTCTGGGATATTCGCAATTCACACCAGGCATTGTGAAGTGCATCTGCGCTTATTTTCCACTGCACTAATAACTCCAGACTTTGTTCATCGACAAAAGGCTGAATAATCTTCAGGGCTCTTTCATAGGTAAAGCCGTTTTCATGATTAGCATGCGTATCTGACATCAATGTGTCCTCCGACAAACCCCAAAATGCAGATTCGGTGCCATTTTGTACTTTCCCCGGACACGGCCAGCAAAGCACATGGCCAGGAAAATAAACATGGAAAATTACAGCCGGACATTTTTGCACAGTGGATGTTTTCAGCCATTATTTATCTCACTCAAAATGTTTTTGGTAGAAATCTATGGTTCTGCTTATACCGATCAACATCGCACATATTTTCTTTCGTAATACATGAATAAAGCTGATCCATGAATGAGATTTAGGCTTGGCAAGCAATTTGCGGCAACCACTTCTGATGACAATACAGATAATGGGAGTAAACATGTCTATTACTTACAAGAGTCTGATAGATCGTAATGAAGAAGCCACTTTTGAAGTCGTACAACGGCAGGCCGACCTGATTATCACCAGTGTGATACTTGGGTTTTCCGGAACCCGTTACTATCTTAATCAACCCTGTTCATTCGAGGTGGAACTGGAGCCACTGCCCGTGGATTTACAAAAGGATCAGACACGGGATGAGAATGGTCTGACAGCTATGGACAGATGGGAAATTGAAAACGCGTTGGAACAGCAGAATTTCATTACCACTGTCGCCTGCCTCGCTGATGTGCTTGAACGTTATCAGGGAGGGATGGGCGAATGGCTGGTTGACCGGCAATCCCAGAAAGGCGGTAAAGGGGAACTCATTACCGGACGCGAGGGCGGCGCAACGATTGAATCTGCCAATCGCGATAAAGTGCCAAAATCCTGGAAAACCCGACAACTGATCAAAAACCTGACTGACGACCCGGAAAACAAATGGGCCATAGAAAACAAAATTTATATCGGCCGGGGTGCCTATACCGGTATTTACGATGACGATGTCGAGTTATTTGGCGACATTTCTTACAAGGACGGCACCTCAACCAGACCGACACTTCGGGTATTTAGAAAAGACGAAGCATGGTTACCTGAACGAAGCGCCAATGATCTCTATCACGAGGTTCCCTGGGGAGTGATTGCAGTTCCAATAGATGAGGACAAATATCCTGACGAAGCAAAGGTACCAAATTACGACAGTATCGCGAAGGGAGGCATGGGACCGTTGCCTGGTAATAATAATAAGAGCAAAAAAATAGGCTATATTCATGGCCTCTGCAGCGCGGTACATGTCTGTGCCTTTCATGGGCCATGGACGACACCTTATGAAGTGGCCACCGGTAACCTGACCACCAAGATTGCCTCCTGTTTTCCCTGTACCACGTTTTTATATGCTGCCGGCTATCCGCCTTCGTCAGCCCACCTTGGTCGCGGGGAATCCTGGGTACCACCGATCAAAGACGATCAGGTCGCGGTGGAAAAAGACAGTTACCCTATCAGCATTGAACCGGAGAAGTCGTTGATCGCCAAAGGCAATCCCTACATCGAGGAAGACTGTGACAGTTTCAAAACCCATTGGGACGATGATATCGCCGATTATTTGCGACTCGGAGTGGAGATTATTATCAAGGGTGAACAACGAGAAGCGGAGCGACTGAAGAAAGTATTGGTAGATGGTTTGCAGAACAATCTGGAAGCACTGGTGGTCATGAGTCCGGAATACAAAGAAACATTGGGCGCATTGCGGGCTTTTGTGGCAGTGAAGCATACCAATGACGAGTTATCCAGCCGGTTTCTCGACGCGTTAACGGTTCACGATTCCGAGTGGAAACGGGTCAAACGGACATTTGAGCCGTTATATAACCGCAAACGCACGAAGGAGTTGTTACTGTCCGGTAACGTTCAACTCAAACAGTAGTCATGGTTTGATAAACCCGGCCTGGGTTTATCCCTGTCGCGCCGTGTGGATGGTCAAACAACCACAGTCTGAGCGTATTTGGGGTTTCAAAAAAAGGGGCGCCGAGGCGCCCAAGCAAGCACAGAGTCTAAACTTAGAAAAATCCAAGTGGGCTGGTGCTATAACTGACCAACAGGTTTTTGGTCTGCTGATAATGTTCCAGCGCTTTTTTATGGGTCTCACGACCAATACCGGATTTCTTATAACCGCCAAACGCCGCATGCGCAGGATAAGCATGATAACAGTTCGTCCATATCCGGCCGGCCTGAATAGAACGTCCCATCCGGTAGGCGCGGTTCATATCCCGGGTCCAGACACCGGCACCCAGGCCATATTCAGTATCATTGGCAATCGCCAGGGCTTCGGCTTCATCTTTAAAGGTGGTCACGCTGATGACCGGTCCGAAAATCTCTTCCTGGAAGATCTTCATGTTGTTCTTGCCTAACAACATGGTTGGCTGGATGTAGAAACCTTTCGACAAATCGTCGCTGACTTTGGCAACATCGCCACCCATCAGCACCTGAGCCCCCTCTTCGCGACCGATGCGGATATAGTTCATGATGCGGTCGAATTGTTCCTGGGAAGCCTGAGCACCCACCTGGGTTTCGGTATCCAGAGGATTACCGCGACGGATTTTCTGGGCCCGTTCCATTACCAGACCGATCAGGTCATCGTAGATATCCTCCTGAATCAGCGCCCGCGATGGACAAGTACACACTTCGCCCTGGTTGAAGAACGCCAGCACCATGCCTTCGACACATTTGCTCAGATATTCATCTTCATGGCGCATGACATCGGAAAAATACAGATTGGGTGATTTACCGCCCAGCTCCACAGTACTTGGTATCAACAGATCAGCAGCGCATTTGAGGATATGGCTACCCACCTGAGTGGAACCGGTAAAGGCAATCTTGGCGATACGGTGACTGGTTGCCAGCGCCTGGCCGGCTTCTTCACCCAGACCGTTGACAATATTGACCACCCCCGGCGGCAGCAGATCACCAATCACTTCCATCAGTAACAATATGGATGCCGGCGTCTGTTCAGCCGGTTTCATGACCACACAATTACCGGCAGCCAACGCAGGCCCCAGTTTCCAGGCCGCCATTAGAATCGGGAAATTCCATGGGATGATCTGACCAACGACCCCCAGAGGCTCGTGGACGTGATAGGCCACGGTAGTTTCGTCGATCTCAGCCATGGAGCCTTCCTGAGCCCGCAGACAGCCTGCAAAGTAGCGGAAGTGATCGACGGTCAATGGAATGTCAGCAGCCAGTGTTTCCCGGACGGCCTTGCCGTTGTCCCAGGTTTCGGCCACGGCCAGCATCTCCAGATTCTGCTCGATGCGGTCAGCAATTCTGAGCAGTACGTTGGCACGTTCGGCAGGTGACGCCTTACCCCAGGCAGGGGCAGCAGCGTGGGCAGCATCAAGGGCCTTTTCAATATCAGCGGCGTCGGAACGCGGTACCTGACAGAACACCTGGCCGTTCACCGGACTGATGTTATCCATATACGCACCATTGACCGGTGGTACCCACTCGCCACCAATATAGTTTTCATAACGACTCTTGTACTGTACGAGAGAATCTGGCTGGCCTGGATTGGCATAAATCATGGTAGTTCTCCTGAATTTTTGTTGTTTTCCGGAACTCCGGCAAATAGCCTGTCGATACCAAACGGTGCCGGCATCAATCAACTTCCCGCTAGCTGGAGATCCCTTAGAACTCTGTTTATTTAAATCACTGAATACTTAGATTTTTTAATTATGAATTGCATAAAACAGACTTATATTTCTGCAATAGGCTTACACTAGCGAGCAGTGCATTTAAAAACTTGTCTGATAGTCTTAATGACTTTGCTGATAATCCAGACTATAAAAACAACAAAATCTGCGATTGTCGTTAGCAGCACACAAACCGGCCCGGACGGGCCAGTAAAAATAACAACAATAAAATAATACTTTCGAGGTATATCTATGGAGGCTCAGTCAGGATTAGCGGCCCGGGCTGTTCAAAACCGTTATCACAGGCCCATGAAATCGTTAGTGGAGAACCGCACCGTTTATGAAAGCCACGAGGCGGAATTGTCCATATATGACACCTACGAACCTGCCCGTCAGGTCGTTCTGGATGCAGATGAAATTCTTTACTGTGGCATGATTACGGGTAAGAAAACCCTGCACGGAAAAAATCACTACCAGGCAGACTTTCTGCCTCATGAATCGTTCGTCATGGCCCCTGGAGAAACCATTGCCATCGACTTTCCCGAAGCCCGCATCAACCGTCCGACCAGTTGCCTGACCCTGGGGATCAGCCGCGACAAGTTGCGTCAGGTCTGTGACCGTCTTAATCAGAATAATCCGATACCTCAGGAACTGGGCGAGTGGCACTACGACAGCCATCAGGTGCTACATACTTTTCACACGGAAGCCACTCAGCATTTGCTGATTCGTATGGTCGACAGTTTTCTGAAACATGATGACGACCGCGATCTGGTACTCAATCTGGGGGTGACCGAACTGCTGACTCGCATGATGCGACAACAGGGACGCGACTTTCTGCTGTTATGCGCCAAACATGATCCCACTTATTCCAGCATCACTGCCGTCGCCCGTTATATTGATGATCATCTGGCGGAAGCCATAGAAGTGGAACATTTGTGCAAGCTGGCCTGCATGAGCCGTAGCAAACTGTATCAACAATTTAAAAACATGCTTGGCTGCGGACCGATGGAATATGTCCATCAACGCAGGTTGGAGTGCGCCCGTGAAATGATCATTGCCGGGAAATCGATTACTGAGGCCTGCTTCAGTGTCGGCTACGTCAATGCCAGCCACTTTTCCCGTCGGTTTCAACAGCAATACGGTGTGTCACCACGACACTTCAGCAAAAATGGAGAGAACATCGCACAGACAGACGGATAATGCCTGTGTCAAAATAGCCTCTTCCCAAAAACAAGAGTTAACCATGTGTCTCGCGCTGAACGCCTGCTGGAACTGATACAGATATTACGCCGCCATCGTCGACCGGTCACAGCTGCTTCGCTGGCCCAGAAACTCGATATCAGTGTTCGAACGGTGTATCGCGATATTGCGTCGTTGCAGGCTCAGGGAGCGGATATCGACGGTGAGGCAGGGATAGGCTTTATCCTGAAACCGGGTCTGACTCTGCCACCGCTGAACCTCGGCTCCAATGAAATCGAAGCATTGATGCTGGGTGCCCACTGGGTGGTCAACAACGCTGACCCGGAATTACAGAGTGCTGCCCGTAACGTGATCGCCAAAATCAGTGCGGTGCTGCCGGCCGAGCTTCGGCAGGAACTCGAATCATCCTCACTGTTAACAGGCCCCAGTCGGGTGACGGACCAACATCATCGTTATCTGGCGGACATTCGCGCCGCTATCCGTATTGAACAGAAAGTTCAACTGCAATACCGCGATATCCACGACCAGTTATCAGAACGCATCATCTGGCCATTTGCCATCGGTTTTTTTGAACAGAGTCGGGTCATTATCGGCTGGTGCGAGCTACGCCAGGATGTCCGGCACTTTCGGACTGATCGCATCTCCGCTCTGACCCGGCTGAACAGCCGCTATCCAAAATCCCGCATGTCACTGTTCAAACAATGGCGGCAGACCTATCAGGTACCTGAACGGTTGTTTGACCAATAAGCGCACGCCTCACACATATCTACTGACAATAACTGACATGCCCTCTGTTCAGAATGCTCCATACCGAAAGGTTACTTTAACGAGGAAACACGATGTCAGAACCCAACTTTTTTATCTTTTATGTGCGCGACCTGAATACCAGTTGCGCGTTTTATGAACAGATATTTGAACGTCCTGTACAACGTTCATCCGATCACTTTGCAATGCTGAAGTTCAGTCATATTAATTTTGCTTTATGGACTGCTCAGCAGGTCGATCCAACACTGAACGCACCTGGCGGCAGTACTGAAATGGTGATTACGTTAACCTCTACAGCGGACGTTGATCAGCTGTATCAAAAATGGACAGCAGACGGTATCAATATTACTCAACCCCCCACTCAACTTGGCTTTGGTTACAACTTTGTCGCCAGAGATCCTGATGGTCATTTCCTCAGAGTGATGGCTTGAGATTACTGTTAAAAATTCCGCCGATTTATGACAGGCGGAATTTTTTGGCACATTAGAAAATTATCCAGCCATGTTCGATACACTGTTATTAACCTCATTATTTACTCCTCCAGATACTGAACGGCGAACATAGCCGGATATTTTAGTGACACCTATCACACCCTCAGCGTGACGTTGAGTCAGCATTTATTTTCAATATCTTTGAAAAACCGGTTTTCGAATGCACATCACAGAAATACGAGCATTGCGTATATATATTTATATTGATTTTCTTACTAACAAAATACGTAAACAGCCAGAAAAACAAACAATGGCAGCAATGTATGACATGCATTCGCTGTTTGAGCGCAGTTGGTCAAAAGGCAATTTCGATACATATTTATATTTAAAGTTAAAAGTCAATACCATTACTCGGCAGGACCCGGGCATTATTTTTTGAAAAAATCCCTCGTCTGTCTTGCTTTGTTTTTTTTAATTTAGCAGTTAACTATCCAGTTTATTGCCAACAAGTATCACAAGGAAAACGAAACAAATTATGAAAGGACTTTTAACCCGAACACTCCGACTAGAAACGTTATGATGACAATTTGTGTAGACAGCGCTGCTGTCAGCGGTACCCAAATACATACATTTTCTGGCACAACGACCAATAGCCGAACGCTAATGACTGCTTTATTGCTCGACAAAAATGACTCCCTGGTCGTCGACAACGGATACGTGTTTTTCACTGTAAACACCAATCATCACGCTTTCGCAGTTAACAGTGCGGGTCTTTTGGCTCTTGTTCAAAGGAATGCTACTGGCGGTCATGCAGCATTTACAGCGCTATCCGATGAAACCGGTTCCAGCACTCTGGACAGCAAAAAGCCAATCAATAGTCTCCTGGTCTCGCTGAAAAACAGTTATCCGGCCGTGACTGGAACGACTGACGCAATAGAGACACATATATCAACACCCTCAAGTCTGTCGGATGACCATTCACAGTCACCTGGACTTTGTACTTTTAAGATAACGGGCCATAAGGCTTTACTTTTTAACCAACTAGCGGGAATTCAATCATGACTAACCGAAGACGTGATCTTGCTGTCGCCTTTATGATGATGGTGGGAGTAGGTTGTTCGCAGGACAACGGAAACAGTTCTAATGATAATAACTCATCATCCGGCGGGACCAGCGACCCTGCACCAGCGGTAAACCACGCTCCTGAAGCGGCAATCTCTGCCTCTTCCAATAACAGTCTTGTCAACTTTTCAGCAGCAGGCTCAACAGATATCGACGGTGATCAGCTGACGTATAGCTGGGATTTTGGTGATGGCTCGTTTGGGTCCGGTATCGCTGTTTCCCATAGCTATAACAGCAGTGGTCAATATACTGCAAAACTGACCGTGAGCGACGGTAGCCTGAGCCACTCGACAACCATGATGATTGTGATTACCGAAAACAATTCGGGTGGTGGGGATAACGGTTCCGGTGGCGGATCCGATAATGGTTCCGGTAATGGATCAGACAACGGTTCTGACAATGGCTCCGATAACGGATCAGACAACGGTTCTGACAATGGCTCCGATAACGGATCAGACAATGGTTCTGACAACGGCTCCGATAACGGATCAGACAACGGTTCTGACAATGGCTCCGATAACGGATCAGACAATGGTTCTGACAATGGCTCCGATAACGGATCAGACAATGGTTCTGATAATGGCTCCGATAACGGATCAGACAACGGTTCTGATAATGGCTCCGATAACGGATCAGACAACGGTTCTGACAATGGCAGCGGTACTGATGAACCCTCTCCACCGACTGAAGATAGCGAAGCCGAAGATATCGTTGATGACAGCACTTACGACGGTAGCATCCCTCTGGAGCAGGAAGTTGAAGGTACTGCGGGTGCGTCATTACAAACTGATGGCAACCCGTTCTCAGACGCCTATTTTTATCTGAGCCCGGATATTAAAAACATGATGGATTCCTCCCTGGCCATCGTGGAAAAAAGTGGTGATGTCACACTGGCCAATAAGATCAAATATGTTCAGCGCCAACCCAGCGCCATTTGGATGGATTCGATCCAAACCATCAGTGGTGATCCTGCTGCCGGCAGACGGTCTCTGGAAGAGCACCTTAACGCTGCACGCATCCAGCAGGAGTTTCATGCTGAACAGAATGGTGGTGTCAAGGCACCAATGACTGTGGTTATCATCATTTATAACCTGCCAGACAGAGACTGCGCCGCCTACGCCTCTAACGGAAAACTGATACAGGTAGGCAAGCCATCTGAATATCCTTATGGTGCCAACGGTATTGGCTTCGACCAATACCGCGATGACTATATCGGTAAAATTGTTGAGATCTTCAAAAAACCGGAATTCAAGGATCTGCGCATTGTGGCTATGCTGGAACCGGACTCATTCCCGAACATGATTACCAACACCAACGAAGGTGCTAATGGTGAGCCTGCCAACTCCAGCCTGAATCCAGAGCGCGCATCATTGGCCAATGGCGGCTACTGTGACCGTATTCTGAGTGACATTTCTCATGGCGAAATGGTTCAGGGTGAAGGTACTAACGACAAACCGAACCTGGGTCTTTATGCCGCCGGTCTGCGCCTTGCAATCAGAGAATTTGCTGACATTCCAAACGTCTATACTTACATGGATATCGGCCATGCAGGTTGGCTGGGCTGGGACAACAATGAAAGTTCCACAACCAACATGAAGCGTGGCGTGAAATACTTCAAACAGCTGGTTGATGGTGCTGATGGTGTACTCGATGGAAAAGGTCTGGAGATGGTCCGCGGTTTTGCATCCAACACCTCCGGCTATACTCCAGTCGAAGAACCGTTGATTTCCAATTCTTATAATGACCGTCAAGCATTGCAGGATTTCTACCAGTGGAATCCGGCAGTGGATGAACTGTCTTACATTGATCGTTTGAAAGATTATTTCACCAAGACCGGTGATGCTATTGGTGATTCGGCATTTGATCCCAATAAGCTGGGCTTCATTATTGATACTGCCCGAAATGGCTGGGGTGCACCGGGTCGTCCGACACCGGGTGCGGGTAGCAAAGGTACGGACTCCAGTAAACGGGTCGACAAACGTCCTCATCGGGGTCACTGGTGTAACGTCAACAATGCCGGTGTTGGTGAAGTGCCTAAAGCGGCTCCGGATCCTTCCCGTCCATATCTGGATGCCTTCTTCTGGATGAAACCACCCGGGGAATCTGATGGCATCTCTTTCGACTACACCAAAATGTCAGCAGCAGAGGTGGCCGCGTTGGACGATATAGATCGCACAGTTTACGAATCCGCCAGTGATCCGGTCTATGCCGGCAAATCTCTGGACACCATGTGTATGCCGGGAGAAAGCCGCGAGAACACAACAGTTGATGTGGTCCCGGCTCTGGCTCCACATGCTGGTGGATGGTTCCACAAACAGTTCATCATGTTGATCAATAACGCTTATCCACCACTGGGTGAAAGCGACTACGATTAAGAGCGTGTCAGAAAGTGATGCCCCGGTAATATTGTTACCGGGTTAACATCACCCCCGTTCCGTGCATACTTGTCTGTCGGAACACTATATTGAGCGGCCCTGCCGCTCTTTTTTTTGGCTGGCCCCAGCCCATCAACACCGGCAATAGTTGTTGTGCTAGAATGCCGCCCTCAATTATCCAGACAGGAAAACGAATGAGCACCTTACCTAATTGCCCTCAGTGCAACTCAGAATACACCTACGAAGATGGCAATATGTTCGTCTGCCCCGAGTGCGCGCACGAATGGTCAAAAGAAGAGACTGGTGGCACGGCCAGTGATGAAAAAGTCTTTCGTGATGCTAACGGCAATGAACTGCACGATGGCGACACGATTACGGTCATCAAGGATCTGAAAGTCAAAGGCTCTTCCCTGGTGGTCAAAGTAGGCACTAAAGTCAAAAACATCCGCCTGGTGGATGGCGATCACGACATCGACTGCAAAATCGACGGTATTGGCGCTATGAAACTCAAGTCCGAATTTGTCAAAAAGGTCTGACACCTCATCATACGGTGTGATCAAAGCATGCATCAAAGCCCGAAGTTTTTCGGGCATCATAATTTAGTTCTATTCAACGTTAAAAAAATCTATAGACCGTTTACCTGAGCTTCATTATCAGGCATCTTGACATGTCGCACGACTCCCCAAAATAAATACAACAATTCAAAGTCGAGAGTAACTGGTTATGAATAAGCACATTCTTTTATCCAAATATGGACCACGAGCCGGGTTGTTAATCGCTCTGTCCGCCACTTCATCCGCATACGCACAAATGTCCTGCCCGCAGGTCAGCACTGAAGCTCTGGGTATCACTGGAGTCAGAGTGCTCAGCAGCGAAGAAGTCCCGGCTGGGGCTGGCAGCCCGATAGCACATTGTCGTATCGATGCGCTGGCAGCGGAACGCACCGGGCAAGATGGTCATGATTACGCCATTCATTTTGAAATACGCCTGCCAGACGATTGGAATGGTCGCTTTGTACATCAGTTTAACGGTGGTAACGATGGAACAGTTGTACCGGCTTTCGGTCCGTTATTGGGCGGCAATACTCAGAGGACCGCTCTGGGGATCGGTTATGCGGTGTTGTCATCAGATGCCGGACACGATGGCGCTTCGTATCCGGATGCCCAGCTGGCAGCCGGTTCTCGTTTCGGACTCGATCCTGAAGCAAGGCTGTATTACGGCTATAAAGCCGTTGAAACGCTGACGCCGATCGGCAAGCAGATTCTGGCCAGCTATTATGGCGAGGCACCGGTCAGTTCTTATGGTATAGGCTGTTCTAATGGCGGTCGTCACGGCATGGTTGCCGCTTCACGCTTTGGTGATCAATTCGATGGGATTTTAGTGGGAGCACCTGGTTTCAATCTGCCCAAAGCGGCCGTGCAGCATGCCCTGGATGTGCAAACCCTGAATGCACTCACCGGTGATCTGCGCACCTCATTCTCCCCTGCCGATCTGGCGGCTGTTGGCACTGCCATCAATCAGAGCTGCGATGCCCTGGATGGACTTGAAGATGGCATCGTTTCCGATATAGCAGCCTGTCAGGAGAACTTCGATATCAATACCGCCGTTTGTCAAAACGATAACCAGGAACAGTGTATCTCAGAGGCTCAGGCACAGGCGCTGACAACCATTTTTGCCGGTCCCAGGAATGCACACGGCGCTCAGTTGTATAGTGAATGGGCCTGGGATCCGGGCATCAGTGGTAGCGACTGGCGTTTCTGGAAAGTCCAAAGTCCGATTCCACCGTGGGACAACCTGCCTTTAATTGCCGTCATGGGAGCAAGTTCCCTGGCTCAGATTTTTACCACTCCCCCAACCAAAGTCGACGGGGATCCCGATTCTCTGTTGAATTTCCTGCTGGATTTTGATCTTAACCGCGACAGTTGGAAAATCTATAAACGTAACCGTAACTATCGTGAGTCTGCCATGTCGTTCATGACGCCTCCTGATGCCAGAAACCCCAAACTGAAAAAACTCAAACGATCCGGCGGCAAGATCATCCTGTTCCACGGGGTGTCGGATCCGGTGTTTTCATATCTGGATACTGAAAACTGGTATCGCAGGCTGAACCGTAATTATCACGGTCATGCTGACCGATTTGCCAAACTGTACCCGGTTCCTGGCATGAACCATTGCTCCGGCGGACCCGCCACGGATGACTTCAATCTGTTCGAACAACTGGTGAACTGGGTCGAGAACGATCAGGAACCTCAGTCGGTCACAGCAAAGGTCAGAGCTGACAATCCGGAAGTACCGGCAGACTGGTCACCAACCCGCACGCGGAAACTCTGCCCTTATCCGGAAGTCGCCACCTATGTCGGCGGAAACCCGGAAAGCGCTGACAGCTTCGTTTGCCAGTAACGCTCCTCATCGGGTCGATGTCAGTCCTGACATCGACCGTTCCCCTCAACACCTCCGATGCACATGAGATATCGGCAACAGTCATTGTCACCACGGTGCATTTTTAGACCTGCTGACATCAATCCAGGCTCAGACCAATGGACCTCTTGTTGTTCTGTTTCAGTCGTGGAACAGTCGTAATAACAATAACAACAATATAGCGGACTCCCGGATGATCAAAACTCATTTCCGAAACTGCAATCTCTGTGAAGCCATGTGCGGCATTCGTATTGAGACTGAAGACAACACGGTGTTATCCATCAAAGGAGACACCGAGGACCCATTCAGTAAGGGCTTTATCTGCCCCAAGGCAGTTGCCTTGCAGGACATTCAGAATGATCCTGATCGTCTGCGTCAGCCGTTACGGCGAACTGACGATGGCTGGCAGGAGATCAGTTGGCAGGAAGCACTGGACTTTACCGCTCAACGACTGACAGATATTAAGAACCGTTTTGGTCGGCACAGCACCGGCATCTATCTTGGTAATCCCAATGTACACAACCATGGCAACATGCTTCATATACGGAGTCTGCTGAAGGCGCTGGGAAGTCGTAAACGGTTTTCTGCCACATCTCTGGATCAGTTACCCCATATGCTGGCCAACCTGCAAATGTTTGGACACCAGAATCTGTTTCCAGTGGTGGATATCGATAACACCGATCTGTTTATCTGTATCGGAGCCAATCCGGTGGCTTCCAATGGCAGCCTGATGACGGCGGCCGGCATAGAGAAACGGTTGAAAAATATCCGCGCCCGTGACGGACAAGTGATCGTCATTGATCCCCGTAAAACCGAAACCAGCCGGGTGGCCGATGAACACCTGTTTATCCGGCCGGGCACCGATGTGCTGTTACTGTTGGCCATGTTGTATACCGTGTTCGAAGAACAATTGACCGACAGCGGCCACCTTGGCGAAATCCTTAAGGGGGTCGAGACTGTGCGCCACCATTGTCACGATTACTCTCCCGAGACAGTGGCCGAAGCAACCGGTATTCCGGCGCAACGCATACGACTTCTGAGCCGGCAGCTGGCCGGTACCAGACGCGCTGCGCTATATGGTCGAATGGGTGTCAGTACCCAGGCTTACGGAGCCTTGTGCAGCTGGTTGATCTACTGTCTGAACACTCTGACCGGTCATCTCGACAGCCGTGGTGGTTTAATGTTCACCCTGCCGGCCATCGATATGATCAGTATGGGAGGACGCGGCAGTTTCGGCCGTTATCACAGCAGTGTACGTCAACTACCGGAGTTCGGAGGCGAGCTACCCAGTGCCGTTCTGGCCGAAGAAATGCTCACCGACAGCAAGGAAAAAATCCGGGCCATGGTCGTGGTCGCCGGAAATCCGGTGCTGTCCGCTCCCAATGGATCACAACTGGATCAGGCACTGGAGCAACTCGATTTTATGGTGAGCATAGACAGCTATATTACCGAGACCTCCCGCCATGCCGATATCATTCTGCCGCCCACCGGGCCCCTCGAACGCAGTCATATGGATATTATTTTTCCCATCCTCGCCGTGCGTAACACCGTCAAATACTCCCCACCGGTCTTTATGCCTGAATCTGGCAGCCTTCATGACTGGGAAATATTTCTGCAGTTGGCGGCACGTCTGAACAACACCGGAATATCGGCCAGACTGCGCCATCGTTTCGATCAGCGACTGGGAGCGGATGGTCTGGCAGGCCTGCTGCTGCAACTGGGGCCCTATGGCCGTACCCTGCCGGGAAGCCGGATCTGGGGATCATGGCTGGAACCCCTGCTGAATCGCCTTTCATCGCGCAACCCTCTACGCCGGCTATGGCTTAACGGTGCCATGAATACGCAGTATCGTGACTTGCCCAAAGGGCTGAGCCTGAAGTATTTGCAACAACATCCACATGGTGTGGATCTTGGACCGCTGCAACCGATTCTGCGACAACGCCTGCGTACCCGCGACGGTCAGATTCAATTGGCTCCGCAGCTTTATCTTGATGACCTGGCACGTGTTAAGACACTGCTGCACCCCGAACCGGAATCTGGTCTCAAACTAATTGGCCGGCGCCATATCCGCAGCAACAATTCCTGGCTGCACAACAGCCACCGGCTGATCAAAGGCAAACCACGCTGTACATTGATGATTCACCCTCAGGATGCCCGCGACCATTACATTGAAAACGATACGCTGGTGGACGTTGTTTCAACTGCCGGTACCGTTCGCATTGCGGCCGAAATCACAGAAAACATAATGCCCGGGGTGGTCAGTATTCCACACGGTTGGGGCCATCACCGATCTGGCGTGGGCTGGCAAACAGCATCCGCAAATGCCGGGGTCAGCCTGAATGATCTCACCGACAGTCAGCAGGTAGACCTTTTGTCCGGCAATGCAGTATTGAACGGTGTCACCGTACAAATTCGTCCTGTATCCGCGAGCACGCTGAAACGATCAGAACCGGCTGACACCACTTACCTGGATTGATGGATATCATTTTATTCAACGATGGCATTGCTATGCTAAGGCCCATCGACGCAAACTTTGATGACCTGCAGAACGCCAGTGTTTGTTCAGGCCAGACACACGCAATGAGTTCAGTCAATCAAAACCATGGTCGAACCACTACGGTCTGAGCCAACACGGGTTTCAGACCAAAGGGTTCAGTCTGAAGAAGCTCAACAATTTGAATATCAACAGGTCCTGGCGGACAGGTATTTGCAGATTTCTGTTATCGCTCCCTTGCCTGGGCGGGAATCATTGACAGTATCCTTTATATGATTGTTTACTCCCCTGAATCCACAATGCCAGCATTTTAAGGTATAGAAGATGTCCACCCCGATTAGTGAAGAGTATCAGCGCGAACTGTCGCGCCTTGTCATCAAGACCGGTCAGATGTTGCTGCAACATGGTGCGGAAAGCCAGATGGTTGGCAGCCTGTGTTGTCGCCTGGGGGAAGCGCTCGGCCTTGACAGTGTTGAGGTGTCACTTTCGGCCAGCTCAATGGTCGTCACCACACTGGTGAATGACTATTGCATTACGACTGCACGCCGTTGCCCGGACAGAGGTATCAATATGCATATCGTCAGTGAGGTGCAGCAGGTGGTTGTCGATGCAGAAAACAATGCGATCGACGTTGCTGAGGTCAGAAAACGCCTTCATTCCATTGAACCTTACAAACACAACCGCTGGCTGGTGGTGTTTATGATCGGCCTGTCCTGTGCATCATTCTGTCGCCTTGCCGGCGGCGACTGGCTGCTGTTCGGCTGGACATTTCTGGCGTCAAGCGTAGGCATGTTTGTACGCCAGGAAATTGCTCAACGTCATTTCAATCCGCTCATGAATTTTGGTGTGACGTCATTTGTTACCACACTCATTGCCGCTCAGGCGGAAATCTACGAAATAGGCAATCATCCGTTCCTGGCCATGGCCAGTTCGGTTTTGATGCTGGTGCCGGGTTTTCCATTGATTAACTCGGTATCGGATATGGTCAAAGGTTATGTCAACATGGGCATCGCCCGTTGGGTGTTTGCCAGTCTGCTAAGTCTGGCAACCTGTATCGGTATTATTGCCGCCACCACATTACTGGGAGTCTGGGGATGGGTCTGATGGATATCCTGATTGCATTGGCAAACGATATGTTTTTTGCCGCGATTCCAGCCATTGGCTTTGCCATGGTGTTTAATGTACCGCCAAAGTATCTGGCATATTGCGCACTTGGCGGGGCACTTGGACACGGCTTGCGCATGTTATTGCTAACCCAGGGTGGCATGCAGGTTGAGTGGGCTACTTTTACCGCTGCATCCAGCGTCGGTCTGGTTGGGGTTTATTGGTCGCAGAAATTAAATGTACCACCCAAGGTATTTACCGTGGCCGCGATGATTCCAATGGTGCCGGGCGTTTACGTATACAAAGCCATGATTGCCATCGTTGAAATCAACCATCGTGGTTTTTCCCTCGAAATCTGGAAAATTTTTGCCGAGAACTTTATCAAAGGCACATCTATCATCGCCGCACTGGCCATTGGTCTGGCCATGCCAAGTCTGCTGTTTTACCGACGCAAACCGTTGATTTGAGTTCGAGTACAACAATCTGAAGGACAGACCAGGGAAAGGCCTGTGTTGAGAAATGTGTTGAATAAAATTACCTGTGTCGACAGTGATCCTAAAAAAGCCTGGATCTCTCGGTTCAACACCATCATTATTTTCAACACTGCGCGCCGGCCGAAATTTTTTGCACAGCAAAATCCCGACCCTGGCATTTAAGTAAACATCATAACGATAACAACGCAGTCATTCGCTCAGACAACAGGATGCTAACTTGTTTGCATCATTTTTCAGACACCGCTCACACAATGTCATTTTACTGGCCAGCCGCGTGACTCTCTCAGGCATCAGCCAGGTCTTAAAGTCCCGTTGTCTTAAGCGCAGTGATGACAACAACACAGCATTTCAGGCAATTACGTCTAAACTGTAAGTTAAATCACCCGTCACAAATCCCTATTGGGTCGCGTGTCATCAGACAGTCATCAGAGACTGGTGTTTCTGTTATGAGCGCGTTCAGATTACATCGGGCAACCTTATCCACCCTTTTTTTGAGCTTTTAAAGGATTGATTACCAAGAACCATGAACAGAATTATTGAGGCAAGTGTTCATTTTATCGATGTCGTGGCAAGCCGAGGAATTCCCGCCACCATTACTCTGATCCTGGCACTCGGATTATGCCGCTGGGTCCTGCACCGGCAGATCAAGCGCCAGGAAAAATTGTCTGATGAGTTGAAATTGCGTTGGACCAACATCGTCAAAAACACCTCCTATCTGGTACTGGTGATCAGTCTGGTGCTGATCTGGGCGCCTCAGATTCAGACCTTTGCTCTGTCATTGACGGCCTTTGCCGTGGCCATCGTCATTGCCACCAAAGAACTGATTTTATGTTTCAGTGGTACGATTCTGCGCATGAGCAGCCGACCATTTTCCATCGGCGATATTATTGAGTCTGGGGATTATCTCGGATATGTGGTGGACCAGAATTTTCTGACCACCACTTTGAAAGAACTGGAGCCGGATTTTTATTCAGCAACCGGAAAAACGCTGGTCATTCCCAACAGCCTGTTTTTGAGCGCCGGAATTACCAACCACTCGTTCATCCGGCCATATATGATTCATAGCTTTAATATTTATCTGGAACCAAACGCCAGACAGGTGAACGTATATCACAATCTCCTGAGCACGATTCTGGAAGAATACTGGGATACCTTTCAGCAGGAGAATCCCAAATTTTTAACCCAGATTCGCGGGAAGCGCCTGATTCAACAGGATGCCCTGCCAAAGGTCAGGTTTACCACCAACGACGGTGCCAAACATAAGTTTGTGGTAACGTTTCCGTGTCGGGCAGAAGCCCGTTTGGAGCAGGAACAGGCAATATTGAAACGCCTGTTTGCCACTGAAATACAATGATGGTGGTTATTCACCCACCGCGCTGAGATGACTGGAAGACTCTGCTTTTTTATCTTCTGAGGAGTCTTCCTGTTGTGCCAACGGTTCGAACAGGACGTCGGTCTTTCCTTTCATCGCAGCGGCCAGAACTTCGGCATGGCGTGCGAACAGAATGCCGATGTCTTCAGCTTGTCGTTCACTCAATCCGTCGATTTCACGACCCACAAAATGACTGATGCCTTCGGCAAGTTCCAGCATCTTGTCATAGGCATCCGCTTCTTTCTTACTGGTAAATGTTCTGCTTTCATCACGATCAGACATAAATAAAGTCACCACTGCCATAAATCTATACTCCTGGTTAAACCGTTCAGACCGGATAACTGTATATTTATACAGATACCCGGTCAAGCATCAATTGGAACGATATCAGGAACCTTTACGTCGGCAGGCGATCAGTGGCAGCAGTAACACTAACGAACTGAGTGGCCAAAAAGAACCGGCCGATAAGCTGACAGACTGGTTCGTACCGCTGTCTGTCTGCGTAGCGCTCTGATTATCGGCCACGTCAGTGGAGCCCGGACTGGTATGATCAGTACTGGTTTCAGATGGGTCATTGGTTACGCTGTCACTGGTTCCATCGGCAACATCACTCGAAGATTTTTCCTCACCACTCGTATTGTTGGTGTCATCAGCAGCAGTTCCACCGTCGGTGGACGCACCATTATTGAAACCAGGAACAACAGCCTGTGCACCATTGGAGTTGGTAACCGTGCCGTTCTGTTCGGTCATTTTAATCCAGTAGTAGTAAGTCCCGCCCCGTTCAACAGTAGTATCTGTGTAGGCTCTGGTGCCGGCAGATACGATGGCGATCCGGGTTCTGCCGGATGGATTCGAATCGGTATCACGATACACCTCAAGGCCGCGGATATTGGCGTTATAGATGTTCCAGTTCAAACTGACCGCACCGTTATTGACACTGCTGAACAGTTCCACCGATGCCGGTAAATCTGCCTGAGCCGATACCGGGTTTAATGCCAGCATGGGTGGTTGTGCCATATCATAACCGAGGAAAAACCCAGGATGCGGAGGTTGGTTATAACCCACGTTCTGCCAGGCCACTGCGGCACGATACTGAGGATCATGCATGAGTGTCCGCAGCCGATAAGACGACTCATGAGTACTGGTAAACAATAACAAAGCATCGCCACTGTTGGCCCGCCAGATGACCTCTTCACGCCAATCCCCAAGAATGTCCGCAGAGAGTGCCGGTGTGGCCTTGGTGGAATTGTTGGACGACACCGACCAGTTTCCGGCAGCCAGCAGCGTCGACATGGACGAGTTGTAGTAATCCCATTTGCTGATCGTGGTGCCATCCAGTAGCTCCCGCCCCAGGTCACCATCCCAATAGACCGCAAAGTTCATGGCGGAAGGACGTGAGCTGGAAATCAGATTGCCACTGGAAGAGCGCAGGCCGCCACGACTGGCCCAGGCTTCATAACCGGGATAACGGGGGTCGATATCGATAGCGACGCCACGACCAACATC
Source organism: Gynuella sunshinyii YC6258 (assembly GCF_000940805.1). Classification (GTDB taxonomy): domain Bacteria; phylum Pseudomonadota; class Gammaproteobacteria; order Pseudomonadales; family Natronospirillaceae; genus Gynuella; species Gynuella sunshinyii. The sequence goes on from NZ_CP007142.1 coordinate 55,574, forward strand.
GGAACCTTCGCCTGAAACTCCCCAGATGATTTCACCGGTAGCGGCGTTATGCATTTCTGAGCCGTGATTACCATATTTCGAAGGCGTTTCATGCACCATGTAAACTTCCAGCCCTGGATAATCCGGCCGCAAGTCAGAAACATGCAGCGCATCACCATGTCCCAGTCCGGTGGAATACATCAAACTGCCGTTATCATTCAGCGTCGCAGCGCCATAAATAATTTCCTGACGACCATCATTATCGACATCTGCCACACTGAGACTGTGAGCGCCTTGTCCAGCCAGCGCTCCCATGCCTTGGTTTGAATCGGCCACCCAGCGCTGCCGCAGCTGACCATTGCGCCAATCCCATGCCGTCACTACGGCACGGGTGTAATAGCCTCTTGCCATGATCAAACTGGGCTTTTCACCATCCAGCCAGGCCAGGCCGGCGAGGAAACGGTCCACCCGGTTACCGTAACTGTCACCCCACGAGGAAACGCTGCCTCGCGCCGGTACATAATCGGTTTTGGCAAGCATCTGCCCGGTGGCTCCGTTAAAAATGGTGAGATACTCAGGACCGCTGAGCACATAACCATTGGAGTTCCGATAATCGGCATCACGATTACCAATCACAGCCCCGGTGCCATCAACACTGCCATCGCTGGTGCGCATGGCCACTTCGGCTTTGCCGTCACTATCCAGATCATAGGCAATAAACTGGGTATAGTGTGCTCCAGCGCGAATGTTACGACCAAGGTCAATCCGCCACAGCCGGGTACCATCCAGCTCATAGGCATCAATATATACGTTACCGGTATAGCCTTTCTGGGAGTTATCTTTGCTGTTGGAAGGGTCCCATTTGAGAATAATCTCGTATTGACCATCGCCATCGAGATCTGCCACCGATGCATCATTAGGCGTATACGTGTAGTAGCTGCCATCAGGAGTGGTACCGCCGCCAGGACGCTGCAAAGGAATGCGAAGGGCAATATCATTCCACGGCGTGACGGCCGATGATGAAGATTGCTCTACACCGTTGATCACCGCTGCTACTGTGTAGCGATTCCAGACGTTACCATCATAATCAACATAGTTGGTTTTACTCGTTACTGGCGAGCTGTTGATCCGGACCCCGTCACGATAAATGTTAAAACCGGTGTTGTCGGTTTCGTTACCAAGCCACCGCCAGCTTAAAAAGACAGAATTGTTCTGTGCAACTGCTACCACACCACGGTCCAGTTTTTCCACATCATATGCCGCCAGCACATGCGACCCAATCGCCAATACACCGACGCAGGTAACGGCACGAATAAAATTGTTAATATTTATATGAAGCATGATTAAAAATCCCTAATGTTGTTATTGTACGAATACAACCAACGCTGAAACACAGAACCATATAGGACAACATGACAGAGGCGATTCAGCAGACCTGTCAGCAGGAACCGGCAGAATACTATCAACCACAGTGGTATTCCCACCGGCAATATCCGGAACTGTGAAGGCTTTATAAGAGAAAGGTGCTGTTCGTCTTAAAACCGATAGAATGACAACCTGAAACACCTGTAACAGAGTGACGGTGACAATGGCAAACTCAGTTTTCTGGGGGATTGGTCACCATTGATATAAGAGGTAAACAGGGGCCACAATGGTTATCAACGCCAACAATACAGCGCGCGAAGCAAGGCTGCGTTTCCCGGTTAATTTACCAGCCAGCAAAGCCATACCAAAAGCCCATATGCCCAAGATAATGGCAGACACAATCAGTGTCATGATAATACGTTGCTCATAAATCACAGGAGATATGGCCGGCAACATCTCAGCTTCACCAGAATGATCACGGGTAGACTTGAAGAAAAATTTCCACCTGGACATCCGGTCATACAATGGCGTGTCACCAAAGGAATAATGCCGCAGTCCATAATCTGCCAGCAAGTAACACAACAACCCCGCCGCCGAACTGAAAAAACTGACGATAAGAGCGCGCATACTAAAAATCCTGAGACCAAAGAATGAGAAGGGCGGAGTATACAAGGGGCCTCTGAAGAATAGGAATAGTTTTGATGCCGGCGAGGAAGCACCACTCGCAACACCGCAGTTTACCAGTGTAAATGAGGATGTCAGACTGGAGCTGACAATGTCCGGCGCGAAAATAGGCCATTTTTCAGAGGTTCTCAAGAACCACAGACGGAGATCATGCCACCTCCACAAAGCTGTCGTCATGACGGTCATTCTGAATTACTGGTTAAGGCCAATGTCTTCAGCACTCCAGGATAACAACTCTTTCCAAACCTCGTCGGGATGCCATTGCTCAAACATCGGTGACCGTGCAGCTCGCTCACTGCGATGCTCAACTTTGGTCAAATAATGAAACATAAATGCCGACACCCGATAATTCATGATGCAATGAACAAATACTTTTTCGTGCCGTATGAATTGTAAGACCTGGCAAAACATCCGCAGCTGATCTTTTCGGGGTTGATCAAATGCCACCGGAATATGGATATAGTTCATTCCCAGAGAGGTAACCAAAGCGCCTTCATGGACAAGTGCCTGAGGATGATCCGGCATGGCCAGATTGATGACATGGCGAAAACCCGCAGCGGCAATTGCCGTAAATTCATCGGCGGTGGGCTGACCACTGGTAGCAAATTCCGGCGTTAACTGAATGAAATTTTTAATTGAGTTCAGCATAAAGTTCCTGTCGACGGAGCTGTTTTCCTTAATAAGGGAAATAGAAAAAACAGAGTGAACAGGAGAAATCGTACAATGAATACGAGCAGATTTCTAAGCCGTATTTCTAGCCTAAAAAAGTCGCTTTTTTATATTGTCAGAAGAACTCATCGTCGGTAGGTTTTGCCGGTCAGGGAAAGTGGTTTTCCCTCCACTTTCCACAGCAATAAAATTATTCAGGCTGCCATTGCGCCAGTATTTTTCGTTCTTCTTCAGTCATATGGGTGCGGTTGTTAAAGGGCATATCCTTACTGACTGTTGCTCTGGCAACAATTCGATCCCAGTGTCGTTCAATGTCTTTTTGATCATTAAACATCATACCCAGTGGAGCCACTGGAAACAGTTCATCCGTTGGCTTGCGGCTATGGCAGGCAGTACAACGATCATTAATGATCTGTTGCACATGACTGAAACTGACATTTTCCGTACTAGTGGATGCCGTTGCCGGCTGATAGGACACCAGAAATGCAAGCACTGCAAATGCCAGAGCTGCGGTTACCAGAATCACCGGTTTACTGCGCCCCTGATGTTTTAAATTAAAATAGTGTCTGGTCCAGATGGTAATCACCACGATAGCCATCAAAACCAGCCAGTTGTATTCGTGCTGATACGTCATCGGATAGTGATTGCTGATCATCATAAAAATGAGCGGCAGAGTAAAATAATTGTTGTGTACTGACCGTTGTTTACCGATCAGGCCAGGTTGTGGATCAACCGCCTCACCGGCAGCCACCTGGGCAACCATTTTCTTTTGACCGGGGATAATCCTGAGCATGACATTGACGGCCATGACCATACCGATCATGGCTCCCATCTGAATGTATGCCGCACGACCTGAAAAGAAGTGCGTAAACAACCATGCGTAGACCGTACCAATTACCAACAGTATCGACAAAAATACCAAACCATTTCGAACCAGCGGTGTATTGCACAAAACCTCGTATATGGCCCAGCCGCTAAAAATAAATAACAGCGACAATCCAACTGCCGCGCCAGCCGTTAGCTCCATCACCTCAGGATCAACCATATAGGCACTGGCCTGGAGGTAATATAACCAGATCAACAACAATGAGCCGGTGATGAACGTGGTGTACGCCTCCCATTTAAACCAGTGCAGATTTTCCGGCATTTTCTCCGGACCGACTTTATATTTGGCGATTTCATAAAAACCACCGCCATGAATAGACCACAGGTCACCTTTGATACCCTTTTGCTTCTTCCATTCCGGTGGCTCTTCCAGACTGTTATCGAGCCAGACAAAATAAAACGAGGAACCGATCCAGGCAATACCGGCAATGACGTGAAACCAGCGTAAAAACAAAGCGATCCAATCAGAAAATTCAGCCATAGTTTGTTGATATCCTATTTCTCAAACACCGGAATCCCGGCAACCCAGGTACTGTCGACACAACGATCACCAGCCAGAAACGTTAACGCAAACCAGATATCCGCAGCATGGCCTTTGCCATTTTGCAGCCGGGTTCTCAGCAACTCGTTACTATCCAGATCAAAACAGACAAAGTCAGCATAGGTATCAGGGTTCAGGTTACCAATCTGATGCTCCAGCCGATAACTGGATGCCGGCCCCTGGGTCATCAAATACAGACCACGTAATGCCTGCAATGAATAATGATTCAAGGCGCAGACTTTATAGCCATCGGCCTGAGTGGTTAGCATGCTGATGCTGGTACCACCGCCGATGTCAGATGCCAGCGCGGTACTCACGCGATAACTGATCGCCGCAGACATATCGTATAAACCTGACCCTAGAAATAGGTTGGAACTTGGACAGAACGCAATGACCGATCCGCTTTTTGCCAGAGTTTTCCATTCCCGTTTTTTCAGGTGAATACCATGGCCATACACCGCCCGTTCACGCACTAAACCAAAGCGTTCGTAGACACCCAGATAATCTTTATCTTTTGGATAAAGGCTTTTTATCCAGGCGATCTCATCGGTATTTTCCGACACATGACTCTGGATAAACGTATCGGGAAATTCTGCCGCCAGCTGCCCGAGCAACGTCATCTGCTCTTCTGTACTGGTGGGTGCAAAACGGGGGGTAATGGCATACAGGTTACGTCCTTGCTTATGCCATTTTTCGATCAGGTCACGGCTATCCTGATACGCAGACGAGGCATCATCCCGAAGATATTCAGGACAATTTCGATCCATACAGACTTTGCCCGCCACTATTTGCATATTGTGTTCACTGGCAGCGTCAAATAGTGCATCAACAGACTGTGGATGAACCGTACAATAGGCCAGTGCAGTGGTCGTTCCATTTTGAAACAACTGTTGTAGATAAATATCAGCTATTTTCCGTGCATATTCATAGCTGGCAAACTTCTGCTCGGTTGGAAAGGTAAAATTCTCCAGCCACTGCAACAACTGCTCACCAAACGACGCGATAATTTCTGTCTGCGGAAAATGATTATGGGAATCAATGAGTCCAGGTACCAGCAGGCAATGACGTTTATCGATCACCTGAGCCTCGGGGAACTGCCGACTCAACACCTCTTCCGGACCAACAGCTTTGATTTTCTGCCCATCGATCACCAGTGCTCCTGCCGCAAAATACTCGAATTCCTGCTCAGGATTACCGGTGGATCTCGGGAAGTGTAATACACGTGCTTTAATCAGTTGCAATTCAACTACCTCGATACGTACTGTAGCCATACGGACTGATCAATAACGGCACGTGATAGTGGCGTTCTTCATCAATGCAAAAGTGGATATCCACGTGAGGGAAGAAGCTCCGACCATACTTTGTGGTCAGGTAGTCTGCAATATCAAATCGCAGGCAGTAATCACCTGGTGGCAAAGCATCCAGCTGCCAATCGGAAAACCGGCCATCTTCATTGGTAGCACCTTTGGCCAGTACAGTATTTTCAACTGACCGTAACAATGTTAATTCGACACCTGCTGCCGGTATGCCGGCAGTCGTGTCCAGAATATGAGTCGAAAGACTGCTCACTTGTACCTCATAATAATTTTTCAATTCTTAACAAAGTAATTTTCAGCTGCTCATCAGCTGCATTCTTCAATTCAACATCCCGGTTGTTATGAATCCGTTTCAACAGCAGATCCAGCATCTGCTCGGCGGTTTTATTACTGGCAAACACGATAAATATAAACCCGAACTTATCCAGATACTTGCTATTGTAGGTCGCCAGTTGTTTCAAAACATGATCCGCGGCTCCATGGGTGGAGGACTGTTCGTTAGCGGCCAGTGACAGTGTATCGGCATATTTTTCTCTGAGTGACTGTACATCTCCAATCATGGGATGAGCGAGAAATGCTTCCATCCAGTCATCTTCGTTCATTTGCTGCCAGTAACTGACAGCCCGGTTTTTCATATCATCCGCATCCTGATAGGGCACACCTGCCACCATTTGAACAACCCAGCGCTGAGCGGCACAACACTGTGTGAATAGTTTGGTTAATGCTTCATTGCCAAGTGAATTAATCTCACTGATTGTCATGACCTGTCATCCAGATTTTATCTTCCTTCCACTGCTTGGAATGGGTTGACTTGGCAGATCCGGAAACCGCAGTTTCGGATCTGGCGTATTCAGATTCCGTAGGAATCCCTCCATTCAACAGTTGCAGTAATTGAGCCACAATGGAGATCGCAACTTCATAAGGCTTCTTACCTGGAATCTGTTGCACGCCAACAGGGCAAATCATGCGATTAATGTTCTGTTGTGAATAACCACGGTGCTCAAGTCGCTGACGAAAACGTCGTGCTTTGGTCTGCGAACCGATAACACCCAAATATTCAACGTTGTCCTGCTTCAGCGCCTGCTCAACCAGTTGGTAATCCAACTGATGATTATGGGTCAGCACTAAAATCCAATGACGAGGGTTTGTGAGTATCAAGTCGTTCACCGGATCATCCGTCAGTACCAGTTCTGCCCGGGTAGTGGTGTTCTGGTACAGCTGATCAGCACGACCGTCCAGCCAGCGAATGGCAAGCGGCAACGGCTCCAGCAGTGGCATTAATGCCTGAGCCACATGACCGGCACCAAACACCGACAATACCGGCACATCAACGCGCAATGGTTCAAACAATACCCGCACTGCACCACCACAACACTGCCCCAGATCGGCGGCGAGATTGTACTCGACAATCTGCTGCCCGGATGTTTTTGCCAGCAGCATCTGCCGCGCCTGTTCGACCACCTGCCACTCCAGATGACCACCACCGATGGTATCAAACGCTTCGCAATCGGTGATCACCATTTTGGTACCACCGTCCCGCGGACTGGAACCCACCACCTGCAGAATGGTCACCAATACTGCAGGCACACCTTTACGCTCAGTTTCAGCCAAAGCGGTTATCCAGTTACCTTTATTCATGCTCCACCACCTGTTTCATTGCCTGGATGGCCATAAACACCCGTTCAGTAGTTGCAGGGGTATCAAGATGCGGACTGCGCCGATACCCACTGAGACTGCTGATGGCATCGCGAATAGCAGACCAGACACACATGGGCAGCATGAACGGCGGTTCGCCAACTGCCTTTGAGTAATAAATAGTGGCTTCATTATTCGGTCGCTGAAACAACTCGATATTGAAAATTTCCGGAGTGTCACTGATAGCCGGTATTTTGTAGTTCATTGGCGAATTGCTGAGCAGTGCGCCATGATCGTTCCACACCAGCTCTTCGGTGGTCAGCCAGCCCATTCCCTGGATAAAACCACCACTGATCTGGCCCCGATCAATATCAGGATTCAGAGATTCACCAACATCGTGAAGAATATCCACGCGATGTACTTTGTATTCTCCGGTCAAAGTATCCACCCAGACTTCGGCACATGCGGCTCCCTGGGAGAAATAGAAGAATGGCCGCCCCTGACTTTTCTTGTGGTCATAACCAATTTTTGGCGTCTGATAGAAACCATTGGCAGACAAATTCACTCTGGCGAAATAGGCTTCCTGAATTAATGCATCAAATGCCAGACTGAAACCAGGACCGCAAACCTGGTTGTTCGCAAAGGTAATGTCATCTGCAGAGACCTGATATTTTTCCGCCAGATGCTGTTGCAGGCGCTGCTTGATTTCTACAGCTGCATTTCTGGCCGCCATGCCATTTAAATCGGTGCCGCTGGATGCCGCCGTGGGCGAGGTATTGGGCACTTTATCAGTCCGCGTCGGGGTCACCAGTATCCGGTCAATATCGATACCAAACTCACGCGCCACAACAGTACCGATTTTGGTATGAAGGCCCTGGCCCATTTCGGTACCGCCATGATTGACCTGAATACTGCCGTCGGTATAAATATGAATTAACGCGCCGGCCTGATTCAAATGTTTGGCAGTGAACGAAATACCAAACTTAACCGGCGTCAGCGCCAGACCTTTTTTAATGATCGGACTGCTCTGATTGAATGTCTCGAACTCTGTTTTACGGTGACGATAGTCACAATTCCGTGCCAACCGTTCCATGATTTCCGCGAGCCAGAAACCTTCGATCTGCATGCCATAATGAGTTGTCAGATTGTCCTGACGGCCTTCTGCGCCATATAGGTTTAACAGCCGGATATCCAGCGGGTCCTTGCCCAGACGACAGGCAATACTGTCCAATGCATGTTCGATGGCCAGCATTCCCTGAGGCCCACCAAAACCGCGAAATGCCGTGTGACTGACCGTATCGGTTTTAAGCCGATGCCCAACAACATATGCCGCGCCAAGGTAATATGCATTATCCGCGTGAAACATGGCCCGATCGACAATGGCATCAGACAAATCCGGGGTATATCCACATAAACCATTAATCTCAAATTGACTGGCCAGAATCCGGCCATCGGCATCGAATCCGATTTTATAATGGTTCACAAATGCATGACGTTTGCCTGTTAACTGCATGTCGTCACTGCGGGCCAGCCGTATCTTCACTGCGCGTTTCAGATAATAAGCCGCCAGTGCCGCCAGACAGGCATAAGGTGCAGCCTGAGATTCCTTGCCACCAAAACCACCGCCCATGCGCCGGGTTTCCACCGTGATCCGGTGCAACGGCAAATTCAACACCTCAGCAACCACTTTCTGAACTTCTGACGGATGCTGCGTGGAGCTGTGTACCAACAGGCAATCGTTCTCCATCGGTTCGACCATGGCAGCCTGGCTTTCCAGATAAAAATGCTCCTGCCCGCCGATGTTCAGCGTGCCTTCCAGAGTATGTGTGGCCTCAGCATATTGGGCACTGAAATCACCACGGCGCTGCTCATGTTTCGGACGCACAAAATAGTCTTGTGCATGGGCCTGCTCCGCCGTCAGTATCGGTTGGCGGGATTGCACCTCACAATGAACCAGAGTCGCCGCTCTGCGCGCCTGCTCATGGGTTTCCGCGACCACCACGGCAACCGGCTGCAACGGATATTCAATGACGCTCTCAGCCAGCAGAATGTCACCCGGAAAAATAGCGCCTATATCTTTATGACCCGGAATATCCGCACCGGTAAACACCCGTACAACGCCTGGCGCGGCATTCACTGCGGCTAAATCCAATTGCGTCAACGTACCAACAGTATTTGGACCTTTCACGACATAAGCATGCAAACAATCTGCACGGGTTCGGAGATCATCAATGTAGTTTGCCTGCCCACTGACGTGCTGACGTGCGCTTTCGTGTTGATGGGGAATGGTAACTGTTTGAGCATTCCCCGGGGTTCTTAAATCGATCAGTTTACGCATGATTGAGCACCCTCGTGACCACAGCAGTCGTGGTTTCCAGCCAGAACCGTTCCGTCAGCGCCGGTAGCAGTGCCAACCGGTAATCCGCACTGGCACGCACATCAGACATAGGGGCCACATTTGCCGGCCATGTCTGTTGGATCTGCTCCAGCGTATCCCGCTGCTGCCAGATGCAGCCTGCCAGTTGCGGCGACAAATCCACCAATACCGGTGTGGCAGCCACGCCACCCAGGCCGCAACGGGCAGTGGCAACCTTGCCATCATCCAGTTCGATCAGCCAGCTGATGCAGACGGTTGAAATGTCATCATCAAAACGTTTGGAGATTTTATAGGTGCGGAACCATTGATCGGGTCGGCGTCGTGGGATCACAACATGGTCGATCCACTGTCCGGCTTCGAGTCGAGTCTGGCGATAACCCGTAAAAAAATCGTTCACCAGATAACTGAATGATCGATCTCCATCACTGACCACAACCGATGCTCCAAGGGCCATCAGCCACGGAGCACAATCGCCAATCGGGCTGGCCGTTCCGAGGTTGCCGCCAAGGGTTCCCTGATGTCGGATGGGGGTCGAACCCAGGCGCTCAAACAGCTCCGCCAGCTCAGGCCACTCCACTAACATCAATGTGTGCAGCTGGCTCAGGCGGACTGCCGCCCCGACCGTCAGCGCATGGGCATCCTGATGCCACTGACCCAGCTCTTTAACGGCAGTCAGGTCGATCAATGCCGGAACCGGTTGCAAACGCTGTGTGATTTCCACGCCCAAATCCGTTGCTCCGGCAACAAAACGCGCCTCCGGATGGGCCTGGCATATGGTTCTCAATTGATCACGGCTTTCAGGCTGCCAATAGCCATCCACCTGGGCTCTGCTTCGATTGGGTGCAGGCGCTTCAAACACCTGTGCCTGCGGATCTTTCTCCGGCGCATTACAAGCCTGCATGGCTGCCTGGATAATCGGCTCGTAACCCGTACAGCGACAAAGATTACCGGCCAGCGCCTGCGCAACTTCTGCTCTGGTAATAGGCTGGGAGTGTTCTTCCAGACGTTGCTGATACAGTGCAAACAACGACATGACAAACCCTGGGGTACAAAAGCCGCACTGACTACCGTGATGCTCGACCATGGCCTGCTGAACCGGGTGCAGAGAACCGTCAGCCGACTGTAATCCCTCGACGGTGATCAGATGTTGGCCTTGAAGTTGTGAAGCCAGGGAAATACAACTGTTAATCGTGCGAAATCCGGTCTCAGATGCCAACACCACCGTGCACGCACCACAATCGCCCGACCCACACCCTTCTTTGGTTCCACTTCGCCCAAGTTTGGTGCGCAAAAGTTCCAGAATAGTGGTGTCCGGCTTGATGCCATCGACCTCCACCGGCTCATTATTGAGGGTAAAACTCAGCATGTTCTCTCTCTCATCAACCCGGCATAACGCCTCAACTGCCCGCTACAGACGGTTATTCCTGTGGTGTTATGTCCGGTCAATTATGCTTATCAAGCTTATTTATTGGTTGGAACGAAGCATGCAAAATCATTTCCTTTTTTGACCAATTGGTCAAATTTTTTTTATATATCCAACTGTAGCAAGCCAAAATCTGCTGACTACTTGGTCAGCAACTTGCTGAATAATCACCATATCGTTCACTCATAGGACCACTGTTATGTCAGACAACTATCCACGCGACCTGATTGGTTACGGTGCCACCCCACCCAATGCCAACTGGCCTGGTGGTGCCAGAATCGCCATCCAATTTGTCATCAACTACGAAGAAGGCGGGGAAAACTGTCAACTGCACGGAGACGAATATTCCGAACGCTTCCTCAGCGAAATAGTCGGCGCAGAAGCCTACAAAACCCGCCACTTAAGCATGGAAACCATTTATGAGTATGGCAGTCGCGCCGGATTCTGGCGATTACACCGACTGTTTACCGAGAAACAGATTCCGGTGACCGTCTTCGCCGTCAGTATGGCCATGCAAAGGCATCCTCAGGCGGTCGAAGCCATGCTCAAAGCCAACTGGGAAATCGCCAGCCACGGCTATCGCTGGATTCACTATCAGCATTTCAGCGAAGCCGAAGAAATCGAACATATGGAAAAAGCCATTGAAATTCATCAGCAGCTGACCGGTAAAAAGCCTGCTGGCTGGTACACCGGACGAACCAGCCCCTATACCCTGAAAATTGCGGCAGAACGCAACGAGTTTTTATACTGTGCCGACTCCTACGCCGATGACCTGCCCTATTGGGATATGAACTATCGCAATCCGCTGCTGATGGTGCCGTATACTTTGGATACCAACGATATGCGTTTTGCCACACCTCAGGGTTTCAACAGTGGTGATCAGTTCTTCAGCTACCTTAAAGATGCCTTTGATGTGTTGTACGAAGAAGGCAAAACTACACCCAGAATGCTCAGTATTGGGTTGCACAATCGAATAGTTGGTCGCCCGGCACGCTTTGCCGCACTGAAACGATTCGTGGAATATGCTCAAGGCTACAGCCAGGTCTGGTTTGCTACCCGGGAACAGATTGCCCGCCATTGGATGGATGAATTCGGCAAGCCGGAATAACGCTCAGACCTCCGAACGTGTATCGGGCCGGAATCAAAATGGATAAATCAAACATGGGCCTTTTTCAATAAAGGCCATTGTTGTTTGTATCTGAGGTAACGGTTAGCATAGCTGCATCATCAATTCGGGAACCGCCTGCCCTTATGCTGGAAACCATCCGAAAGTTCATCCGGTATCTATTAAAAAAACGTACTGAATTTAAGGATCTGAATAAAAAGGATGCACTGCTGGCCAAAGTCGTACTCGATATCCACCGTAAACGGACACACTCATCGTTCGTACTGATACCCTTATTTTCAATCCGGCAAATCCACGTCATCGATCGGGAAAACGCTATTGCAGAAACCCAGAAGCGCATCCGGGTTTTAGAGGCAGCCAAACACGAACTACTGACAGACAAGAGTCTTACCCGGGAACGACTGGCCAGCTATTTACCATCCGTCTCCGGTATCAAAGTCGTCAAACAATCAGATGATCACTATATCGCCTATGAAGGAAATGGCCGGCTCGTGGCCTTGCAAAGTGTTTTTTCAGCAACGGATCAGATCTACGTGGAAGTCGAGGAATATCATTTTAAGAATCCTCAAAAAATATTGCGCAGAATGAACCGGGTCAGGCGGCTAAATGGGTTAACATGACAGGATTATGCCATTTAGGGAAATATTCCGTATATAACCTACAAATTGAGTACCAAGACAACTTTTAAATATCGTTTAACACCCAAAAGTTAACAAGGCTTTCGTATCCAGTTCTGCGAACTGAACACCACGAAAGCCTTCAGAGAATAAAACCGATCAACTGGCGTCAGAACTTCCGGCGATCCATTTTAAACGTTACCGTTGCTCGACCTGTATCAAGGTTGAAACCGTCAACCGTTCCGGAACACACTGCGCGATCCCGATAAGAACCGCCTTCATTTTCGGCAATGATGGGCTGAGGCAAAAATGCACCCGTTCGGGCATCTTTCAGTACGACAAACCTGAAATGACAGTCCGGTGCGATGGAGCTGTCGGTGAAGGTGTACTCCAGATCAACAATTGTCGCAACGGTAGGAAACAGACTATAGGTCTGAAAAAAGTCTCTTTGACCAGCATTGATTTGCATTGCAGGGTCAGGAGCATAAGTGGATACTTCAATTTCCTTACTGGTCAGTTCGATATCGTATTTTGAGGTATTGTGAACAGTGACATTTACTTCAGCCAATACATTGGTCGCCAGTAGTAACGCTCCCAATCCTGTTAACGTTTTTTTGAACATACGTACTCCTTAAGTATTTTTAGAAAAATAGTTACCAGGTTGGTAACCATCGAAAAACCCAAGCTTTCCCTCACTGTTCTGCTGTAAACCCAACGACAAGCCTTTCAAATCATCGACAGAAATTGTATTACCAATCAGATCCGCTGATAGCCCAAGTTGCGAGCCCAGTTGACCAACGTCTTTTTCCAACATTGGCAAAATCTCTGTTTTCAACTTATTGACCGCATTCGAATAACGCTCACGCTGTTCAGGAGTGTCTGCAGAATCAGCAAGTTGCTGGAATTGGGTAATACCGTCTTTTGCTCCCTGGATATCCCCTACCCGCATGTTGTAGCCAAAGAAAATATCCATCATGCCGTTTGAAATATTCATTTGAGATCTCTCCTGTGCTTGAGACATCACATCAAAGGCAGTTTTTATGCCGTCAGTGTGTTACAGGTCTAAATCAATCGATTCGTATATATTCGTGTTATAAATCAAGGGATGAGAGGTGATGATAATAGGGGAGATACAAGGTGACATGAACTCATCCATTTTGATGAGAGCGGCAAATATGTGCCCATTGAAGCAGATACTTACCGCTGGCAAAAAAAACCGACCGGCTATTCAATCGCCATGGGTTGTGAAATGACTGTTATATCTTTTTTGCCTTGTATTTTTTTAATTTCCTGACTGGCGTGCTTAACTGCGGAGCTATTGGTAAGCACATGATACTCCAGATCAAAACTCTGGGTCGCGCCGGCAGCCAGCGTTTTCACGCGTCCCTGTTCACGTTCGATCTGTCGCGGATACGCATAACTGGTACCAGGCTCTATACCGGTGACATAACCCTGTTTTACGGTATCGGTGTTTTTCCATAAGGTGAGCACCGGCAATTGTCGGGTATCGTATTTTACCGCTACCCCCTGATCCCCTTTACGGTTGTGTAACAGTACCGTGGTCATCCCCTGATCATCAGCATACGGCACCAGGTTGAAAACCATTTCATCAAAGTTTTTGGTCGGTCCCAGATAGGTTTGCCAATCTTTCAGGCCATTTACGGCATAGTCATTGAAAGGCGAGATTTCTTTCACCGCAACCTCTACCTTGGCACCCTGCTCCAGAATCGGAGCACCAAAATTGCTGTGATAGATGATCTGATAGTCTCGATCATAATCACTGAGATTGGTCAGCTCGTCGTGTACCTTGACGGTCGTCTCGCCAGGTACCACGGTCAAGGTTGTCCAGGTTTCCAAATTGCTGAATTTAAACGTGTTTTCCTTAATCAGCCCTTTGATATGAATCGCATAAGGCGGTGTTTCATCAATGCTGACCACAACTTTGGAGGCAGGCGTATTACCCGCCCGGCCGTGAAGACTCATAAGCCGGCCATTTTCCTCCCCAGGATGGCCCGTCCACTCGAAACCACAACGCACCATCATTTCATTGAAACCGTCGAGCCAGCCAAGGCCACCTCGCATCTCCAGATTCATGTAAGCCGGATGAACAATTTCGTCAACCGGGGAATCCCAACCCAGGCGAACATCGCCGCTGACAATTTCATAAATATCCATTCCCCGGGTTGGAATCAGCGTCACTTTCAGATTGTCGGTCTGCACCGTAATAAGCGTACTACCTTCCTGTTTTCCGCCATGCAGAGTTTTTTTACTGATCAGAAACGCTGGCGCTCCAGATATATCCAGATTACGGTTTTCGACACTCCATTCAGAGATTTCAATGTTATTTGCGGTATCGGTTAAAACAATGTTTTTCGCAGCAGAGGCAGTCACAGGTAATGACGCTGCGGCCATCATTGTCAACAATGCGGTGGTCATGTTCATATATTTGTCTCAGGTTGTTGGTTTTGTTGGTGAAACGTTTCAGCAAAATTTTATATAGCGTCAGTGACCAAAAAACAAGAACCGAATCAAATAATTGGGAGGAGGGAATACGTTAGCCATCATTCAATGATCTGTGCAGGTGCTATACCCAGTTCAGCAAAAAAAACCGGCGGCAATAACGGAAAAAATGGATACATAATTGATCAATGTTCAGAGCCAGCCACTCTCAAACCTGGCTTTACCGGCTTGTTTGGCCATAAACAGAAGTCGATCTGCCTGTTCGAAATAGTCCCAAAAATTCTGTTCAGGCTGCGGGCACCCTTGATATAAACCGATACTGATAGAGCACTGGCCCAGTCTTTTTGTAGGTAACGCAATGGTACTCACTGTGTCGATCATGCATTGGGCCACCTGACGTGATTGTTCAAGGGATGATCGCGGCAATACCACTACAAACTCGTCTCCCCCATACCTGGCCAGAAGGTCGTCCGGCCCCAGGCATCCCCGTAACGCATCAACGACTTGTTGTAACACCACATCTCCGCCTTTATGGGTCAGTTCTGTATTGATGTCTTTAAAGTTATCGATATCCAGAACCAGAATCGCCATCGGCGTCTGGCCATCGTTGTGAAAAAACAGCGTTTGCTGACTGTCGAGATAACGACGGTTGGGGATATTCAGAAAGCCATCATGAATCAGCATATGTGCGAGTCGTGCGCGCTCTTCTTCCAGCAACTGCTGCAATCGGCGCTCTTCGGTGATATCACGATCAGCACCGATGTAGAATCCGGACTGGACATTGTCTGATCGGTATACCATAGTGCCCAGATTGGATATCCACCGATAACACTGACCTTTCACCTGGAAACGATAGGTCGCTTCAAAGACATCACGCTTTCCAGTCATCACATCCTGCCACTGCTGCCGTATTGTTTCACGGTCTTCCGGGTGGACATATTCCAGCCAACCGTAAAGGTTGTGATCAGATTCAACAGCCGCCTGATCCGGTAGCAGCGAGGCGGTAATTCGTTTACTACCCGGATGATGATCAACCACGAACACGTTTACCCTGGACATGGCCTGCGCAATCTTTGGATTATCGAATAGAACTTCAGCGATCCTGGCCTTGATGATCTCCATTTCATCGGCCTTATCTGTCATCTTATTCATAAATAAAATCAGAACAACTCGATCTGATAAGCATAGATAACAATATCTATGATCGCTATCTTCAATTGACAGATTTTGTAAACATGGAAACTTTTGTTATTAAAAAAAACTAATGATGCGTGACATACAGCTTTATACAAAGCTTAAACTTACGCACAGACCTCAAGGGTGGAACAACTACAACGTACCACTGATGACTTTGGCTTTACCCTGTTTTTTAGCTTCAAACAGCAGTTTGTCGGCTTCGCCGAAATAATCCCAGAAACCGATATCCAGATCAGGATGTCCTTCGCATAAACCAATACTGATGGATACTTTATAATCATCTGTCGACAACGGAATACCGGCCACTACATCCAACATATTGGCAGCGATGTCATGCACTCTTCCGGAGTTCGAGCCGGGAATGACCACTACAAATTCATCACCGCCATAGCGGGCCAGAATATCGCTTGCACCCAGACATTTCTGAACCCGTTCCACCACCATCTGCAGCACTTCATCACCACCCTTATGGGTCAGAATCGTATTCAGTTGTTTGAAGTCATCAATATCAAACACCATCACGGCATTGTGGGTTTCACCATCGTTGATAAAAAACCGGAACTGTTCCGAATCCAGATAGCGACGATTAGGAATATTCAGAAAATCATCCAGCACAATCTGCTGTGCCAGCTTGGCTCTTTCCTCTTCCAGCAACTGCTGTAACAAGCGTTCTTCAGTGACATCTCGGTCTGCACCGATATAAAGACTGGGGCGGCCATCATAGTAGCGATAGACCATGGTGCCGATATGAGAAATCCAGCGATATTCACCATTCACCTGAAAACGAAAGACTTCTTCAAAGACATCCGCATTACCATAAACCACTTTTTGCCACTTGTACCTGACCCGATCCAGATCATCCGGATGAACCAGCTCAAGCCATTTCTGCGCATCCTTTCTGGAGCGTTCCCATTCCTGAGGAACCAACGATGGAGACACATGAACAATTTCCTCGCCATGATCCACCACAAATACATGCACGCGGGACATGGCTGCTGCGATTCCGGGATCATCGAACAATACTTGCAACGCTTTAGCTTTGCTTTCAGCAAGATCTTTTAAACTTTTTTCCTCATTCATGAGTACTCTAACCCATCTCACATGCGTTAATGGAAACTGAGAATGCCATTCGCCCGTTTATCATGATATACACAATATGGCTGTTCAGAAGACCTCTACAGCCGGAATGGTAACCTGTTCAAAACTTATGCTCATACAAAAGCACTAAATGAATCGCTGATTCGTTGAGTTTTCAACTCAATCGATGATCAACGACTCATGATTACCATCTCAACGATATGACCAATATCATCCTGATCTACGATTGCTGTTGCTGAAATTTTGCGAGCTGTTCCGGCGTTGCTTCCTGTTGATATTTATCCTTCCATTCATTGTAAGGCATGCCGTAAACAATTTCGCGGGCATCATCATAACTCATTGAAACCCCTTCCTGTTCGGCTGCTGCAACATACCACTTGGCCAGACAGTTACGACAAAATCCTGCCAGATTCATCAGTTCGATATTCTGTACATCTTTGCGACTGTCCAAATGTTCCAGTAACCGACGAAATACAGCAGCTTCTATCTCTTTATTCTGTGTCACTGACATAACTTAATCCAATAAATGCTCAAGACCATACAGCAGCTGTTCACGACTGCCGACTTTTTTACATGCCAGGCAGACACCCGGCATAAACGACTCCCTGTGCTGGGAGTTATGTTCAATTTTCAGTGTCTCGCTAAGACCACCGAAAAACACCGTTTGCTGAGCAACCACTCCAGGTAAACGAACAGAATGAACAGGTACATCATGCAAACTGGCACCTCGGGCACCCGCGAGCAGTTCTTTCCGACTGGTCGGTGTTGCTGCACTTACCCTGGCCCCGGCAATCAGTTCAGCCGTGCGAATACTGGTACCGGATGGGCTTTCCTCTTTCTGCGGACTGTGGGCTTCGATGATTTCCACATCGGGCAAATACTTTGCCGCCAGTGCCGAAAACTTCATCATCAATACCGCGCCTAACGAAAAATTCGGAGCGATCAGACCACCCAGTTTTTGCTCAGCCGCCAGTGCCTGCAATTCTTCCACTTGATGCTGTTGAAAACCGGACGTGCCGATGACCGGAGACACACCGGCAGCAATAATGGTTTTGGCATTTTCAAACCCGATAGAGGCGATGGTGAAATCGACGACCACATCGGGTTTAAGCTCAGCAATTCTGGCGGCCAGATCATCCTCCCGATCCGTTCCACCTACAAACTCCAGGTCGGCATCCTGACTGACCGCCTTGACCACTTCCGACCCCATGCGTCCTCGGGCACCATTCACCATGACTCTGATCATGCTCTGTTTACTCCTCAGCCGCCAATGCCTGCTGCTGCAACTCATTCAAGGTCTGAATCCCCTGACGGGCGAGTCCCAACATGCCACTCAAATGTGTCTCAGTGAAAGGTTCTGCTTCTGCGGTTCCCTGAATTTCCACGAAACCACCGGCAGATGTCATGATGACGTTCATATCGGTATCAGCGGCAGAATCCTCAGGATAATCCAGATCCAGAACCGGCGTGCCCTGATAAACCCCGACAGAAACCGCTGCCACCAGATGCAACAACGGATCAGACTTGATCATCTTTTCACGCTGCATGTACCGCAGGGCATCCACCAGCGCCACACAACCACCGGTAATGGCTGCCGTCCGGGTACCACCATCGGCCTGAATGACATCGCAATCGATGGTGATGGAATTTTCACCAAGCTTTTCCAGATCCACTGCCGCCCGCAAGGCCCGACCAATCAAACGACCGATTTCAATGGTTCGGCCCTGCTGTTTGCCACGCGCGGCTTCACGGTCATTACGGCTGCCGGTGGCTCTGGGCAACATACCGTATTCCGCAGTCACCCAACCCCGACCTTCGCCCTTGAGGAACCTTGGCACTCCCTCAGACACCGACGCGGTGCAAATCACTTTGGTATTGCCAAACTCAACCAATACCGAACCTTCAGCATGCATGGTGTAATGACGGGTAATGTTTACTGTTCTGAGTTGATCCGGTTGACGACCACTAGGGCGCATTGAATTCTCCTATCGGAATGTATGAGGGCCGGGAATTGTAGCTTAGTGACGCTATGGGTGTTAAGGAATAACCGGTATACTGCCGCGCTGATCCGTCTTTGGGAAAGCATTATGATACTGAGCATGACGGGCTTTGCCCGCAAAGAAACATCCGATACCTGGGGTACTCTGTCACTCGAAATCAAAGCCGTGAATCACCGCTACCTGGAAACCTGGTTCCGCCTCCCCGACAGCCTGCGCATGGCGGAAATCCCACTGCGCGAACGCATCAAGAAAAAACTCAGTCGCGGTAAAGTGGAAGTGCAGGTGCGTTTCAGCCCTCAGGCCCAAACCACCAACCAGCTCAGCGTCAACACTCAACTGGTTCATGACCTGAACCAGGCCATCGAGCAAATCAAAGCCATTATTCCCCAGTCATCCAACGTCAATCCGCTGAACATCCTGCAATGGCCCGGCGTCGTCGCAGAACAGGCGCTGGACCCCGAACAACTCCAGGCCGAACTGTTCAAACTGCTCGACAGCGCCCTTGACGACCTGCTCGCCCATCGGGCTCGTGAAGGCGCCGAACTGGCTCAGGCCATCGAAGAACGCCTGCAACTGATCAGCACCATCGTTGCCGAAGTAAGGACTCGCTTACCTGAAATCATAGAAGAACAAAGAACCAACCTCAAAACCAAAGTGAGCGAACTGATCGAACAGATAGACCCGCAACGACTGGAACAGGAAATCGTCCTGCTGGCCCAGAAAATCGACGTAGCCGAAGAACTCGACCGCCTCGACGCCCACGTCCAGGAAACCCGTCACGTCCTCACCCAAAAAGGCTCCGTCGGCCGCCGCTTAGACTTCCTCATGCAGGAATTCAACCGTGAAGCCAACACCCTGTCATCCAAATCCATCCTGGCCGAAACCACCAAAAAAGCCGTGGATCTGAAGGTGTATATTGAGCAGATGCGGGAGCAGATTCAGAATATTGAGTAGGTTCTTAGGTAGAAAGTTACTTGTCCAAGAATGTCTAAGAAGCCCTGTATTTCATTGTAAATACAGGGCTTTTTTATTTCTCCCGTCCAAATCAGTTTGCAGATGTCCGTTACCAGTTTCTGTTTAAGTGGTGGGCAAACTCTGTTTTTTGACTCAATAAACGTTTTACAGTGCGCAATACCTTAAACAGAACATTCCGAAGCTACCTGACTGTTTATCCCTGTATCACGTTTAGCAACGCGGAATTCAATATCAATAATGCTCTTCTATATACCCATAAGCCTTCTGGAATAGTTCTTTATCTTTACCAAGCCCAAACTGCGCCAGCGTCACCAGCAGTGCCTTCTGGATTTCTCGCGGGCCACTGTTGGAGTTTTGCCAGCCTTCAAAACGGGTGGCTTTGACTATTTTATCGATCTGCTCTACCACATCGCCGATTAGCTTTGGCGTGGTTTCGGGGCGGGTTTCCAGGAAGAGTTTGGTTAAGGCCTGCTTGTTGTCTTCTTCGGTCACGACATGCTCGCCGGTTTCGCGCTCGGCTTGTACCGTATCTTTGGCGGCGTCTAACAGACCTTTTAACCAGTCGATGGCTTTAATGACACCGGCTTCGTAGTCTTGGCGCAGTTTTTCTAAGCGTTCACCTAACTCGACAAACTTCGGGTCATTGCTGCCACGCAGGCGGCCCATCAGATCAATTTCCAGGCGTTTGGCGCGTTGTTCTTGTTCTTTGTCGGTCAGGGTGAAAATGGCGTGTTCATCCATGATCAGCTCGTCGATATCATCGCGGATGCGGTTGATGTCGGTATGCTCGTGGATCATCTTGATGGTTTCAGGGCCAAGGGCAGCCCACACCAAAGCACCGGTTTGGCCGACTGGGCGCACCGATTCGTAAATCTGTGCCAGCCATTTATAATCATTTCTGAACGGACTTAAGAATGGATCTGGATTGATAGCTGACCATAATTTGGAAAGTACGCCGAAGCTCGCTGCGAACTCATCACGCTTTTCATTGGTTGGCAGGCACTCTTGCGCTGCCATTATCCCTTCGAAGCCTTCTAGCGTGCGGTCCACATTAGGGAAGAAGTCTAGGCACTTTTTCAGCTGGACTGGTAATAACTCTTTAAAGGCTTCAATGCCCTCCACCACGCCATCAATCTCTTCCGGGTTGTAGGCCAGTGCGGTGCGCAGGTTTTCAAACACACCGAGGTAATCAATGATAAGTCCCATGTCTTTGCGCACTTCGTCTGTTTCATACAAACGGTTGGTGCGGCACATGGCCTGCAATAGCGTGTGGTCGCGCAGCGGCTTATCTAAGTACATGCAGTAACATATCGGTGCATCAAAACCTGTAAGCAATTTCGCGGTAACAATAATCAGCTGCAACGAATGCTTGGGGTCTTTATAGCCTTCGATAAGATCTTTCTGAATTTGTTCTTCAGCATCAATTGTCTGCCAACGCTTGAAGTCCTTTTCCTTAACTGGAATGTCCTTATCGCTTTCCCACTTAGCCCAATCTTTGTTTTTCTTACCTTTGTCGTCAATGATAGGAGCCTGGTCAACGTTCATGACCACTTCAACCGCATCAAACCCTAGCTTTTCCCCCAGCAAGTAGTACATCTGCACGCAGGCATCGCGGTCGTACACTACTACCATGCCTTTCATTTTTTTTGGCTTTACGTGGCTGGTAAAGTGTTCGGCAATATCATTGCTGACGGCAGCCATTCGTTTGGGCGCTTTGAGCATCACCGCTAATTTGCCCGCGCGTTTTGATAGCGCGGCTTTTTCTTCTTCGTCGAGGTTGTTGTCTTTGGCGAGCTGCTCAAATTCCTGGTTGATGGCATCACGGTCTACTCGCAGCTCTGCCAAGCGGGGTTCAAACTTTACAGGGTTAGTGGCGCCATCGCGGATCGACTGCTTGTAGCTGTAGCGATTCATGTAACGGCCGGGGTCTTCCTCGGCGCCAAACAGTTTGAAGGTATTACGATCAATGCCTGAAATCGGCGTACCAGTTAAACCATAGAAGTGAGCATTGGGAAGCGCCCAGCGCATTTTCTCACCCAAGCCACCTTCCTGCGTGCGGTGGGCTTCGTCGACTAACACAATAATGTTATCGCGATTGTTCAGGCCGTTGGGGTTGCTATCGTCTATCTCGACATCTTTAAACTTAAAGATGGTGGTAATTAAAATGCCACGGCTGTCTTGCTCGATATGTTCACCGAGCTTTTTGCAGCTTTGTACTTTAATGAGGTTTTTAACGTCCGCACCACCAAAGGTCTCGTTGATCTGGCTGTCCAGATCGCGGCGGTCGACCACGATCAATACGGTGGGGTTTTTCAGGGCATTATCGCTACGCAGCATTTTTGCGGCGTAGAGCATCAACAACGATTTACCCGAGCCTTGGAAATGCCAGATCAGCCCTTTTTTCGGGTAGCCTTTGCGCACGCGCTCTACAATCTGCTTGGCCGCTTCAAACTGTGGGTAACGCGGCAGAATTTTAATGCGCTTGGGTGGTGTGTTCTTACCGGTTTTAACCGTTGAAAACAGCGCGAAAGATTCCAGAAGCTGCAATAAGGTTTGCGGGTTTAACAAGCCCTCACAGCTATCCAGCACCGATGCCAAGCCGGGCAAAATGTCATCGCGCAGGTCGGTATGGTGCCACGGGCCCCAATCTTTTACCCGGGCGTTAATGGCGCCATAAGCAAAGGTCTTTCCTTCACTGGCAAAACATAGCAGGTTGGGCACGAAGTAGGGTTCAACGTTTTTCCAGTAGTGCTTTTTACCGCCCATAAAATCGGCGGCGCCGTCTTGCCAGGTAACACTGGGGCGGGTAGCGGTTTTCACTTCGCCCACCACCAAGGGAATACCGTTCACATAGAGCACAATATCAAAATAGACTTCGGTGGCCGCGATATAGTGCACCTGTTGTGACACCACAAAGTGGTTGTTGGCGATATTGTCAAAATCAATCAAGTTGATGGTGATGTGGTCGCCATTCTCACCAAAAGGCAAAGTCTTCTCGGCCATTAACCATTCATGAAAGTTTTCATTCGCCTTTACCAAGCCGGTATGACGCGCCTCCAGAACCACACCACGCAGCTTGTAAATCACCTCATCGGCATAATCTGGCTGCTTGGCGATATCGGGGTTTAACGAACACAAGGCGTCTTTAAGCCACTCGTCAACGAAGATATCCTGCGCTTGCTTGGGCAAACTCTCGCCGTGGCAGTAAGTCCACTTTACACCGCTTAACCCTTTTAAGCGGTCGATAATTCCATTCTCTGTGACGGTTTGTTCGTTAAACACTATTTAGTCTCCATAAACTCCGCAGATAATACTTTTTTGAATTCTTGCTGATTAGCTAAGTCCGCTTTCAAATTTTTGACGAGCTTATCTGCTACGATCACCTTATCGACAATCTCTTTTTGTCTCTCTATCGGAGGTATCGACACTTTTATTGCACTAAAACGTCCAGCACCTAAATGAGCAACAGTAGTCATATTCGCGGCGTAGGCAAAAATACCTTTATAAAAGGCACAACGAAAAAGGTACAAAGCAAATTCGGGTAGAATCAAAGGGCCACTTCTAAATCTTAATAACGTATTCTGAATGCAACAACTTTCAATTTCATCGTTATACATTGCTACTCGACCGACGTTAAATACGCTCGTAATGTCACCTTCAGTGATCAAAATATCTTTGGTTTTAAGCTGGTGAGTTTCGAAGTCACTATCATTGAAGTCCATTTCCTCGACATCATTTAGATCAAGTTCGCCATCCAGAACATTTACGACTCGCAAATATGGTTTTGAATATTTTCCAGTCGTATATTTTGGCGTGCGCTGTCTTCCAAGCTTTACCTCTCCTAATTCACCAATACTAAACTCTTTCCAAGACGACTTTGGTTTCCATATTTCATTAATCAGGACAACTTTAAACAAGGTTTCCGCAGAATTTAGTAAGTTTTCTTTTAACAGATATTTTTCATCTATTAAATCTAAAACATCCGTTGCAACACGTTGCTTCTCTTTTTCTACAACATCTACAGCGAGCTCTTTAAGAACACTAAATTTAGTTCTAGGAGAAAGTGAGCCAGATGATGTTTTAATAGCCCAATTCCAAAAACGTTCTGTATGTATGATTCTTGACAAGTAATCGCTAGTTACACCATCATGTTTTGGTTCTAAAACCAAAATATCACCCGAACATATACCATCAAATTCAGCAATAGCCGCCTTTTTTAAGTAAGGACGGCGCTTACCAAACAAGATATGTCCTTTCTTAAATACTCTGGTAAAACTTGGATTATCTTCCTCAATAATTCCCCAGCGTTTGATCTTGAGCGAACCAGAATCCAAGTGCTCTAAACCAATGTAACGTTCATAACCATCGGCAATTGGGTCTTTAGTGGTGAGTTTTACTTCGCGGCAAATATCACCAAATTTCACGGTTTGTTTATCAGTCATTACTGCACTTCCTCACCGCCAACTTCAAACCCAAGCTCTTTTAAGCTTTTAAATAATTTATTGGTCTGTTTTTTTAATTGCACCCGGCTGACCTTCCATGCTTCGATGGCATGCTCAATATCGTGTACTTCGCTATTGTTTTGTGACTGCACATAGAGCGGAATCGACAGGTTGTAGAGGTTCTCTTTAAGGGTATCGATGTCCACCAACGCAGTAATGTTGCTCTGCTTTTCAGGTACAAAGTACGCCTCGCACAGTACGGCCAAATCACCATCAGACAGGCGACTGTGGGCGCGTTCGCGGGTAACGTGTTCCACGCCATTGATAAACAACACCTTGTTTTTGCGCTCAGACGGTTTATTGCAGTTGAGCACCACTACGCAGGATTCCATCGGCGAGTTGTAAAACAGGTTGGGTCCAAGACCAATCACCGCTTCGATGATGTCGGACTCAATCACTTGTTTACGGATGCTTTGCTCGGAATCGCGAAACAAAACGCCGTGTGGCCAGAGCATGGCGGCACGGCCCGTATCCGGTTTTAGGCTTTTGATGATATGGGTATAAAACGCATAATCAGCACAGCCTTGCGGTGGTACGCCGTAGAGGTTGCGGCCGTATGGGTCGGCAGCGAACTTATCGCGGTTCCATTTTTTAATGGAGTACGGGGGGTTGGCAAAAATCACATCAAACTGCTTGAGCTGGTCGTTTTCAATAAACTTGGGTTCTGCCAGGGTGTCGCCGCGCAGCACATCGAACTCTTCAATGTCGTGCAGGAACATGTTCATACGGGCGATTGCCGAAGTGAGCAGGTTTACTTCTTGGCCGTATAAATGAACCGATCTCCACTCTTGGCCATGGGTGCGTAAATCCATTACCGCATTAAGCAACATGCCACCGGTGCCGCAGGTGGGGTCATAAGCCGTTTCTCCGGGCTTTAAGCCCATGATACGCGTCATTAGATGTACGACGGTGCGGTTGGTATAAAACTCGGCGGCGGTGTGGCCAGAATCGTCGGCGAATTTTTTGATCAGGTACTCGTAAGCCTCCCCCAGGTCATCCTGAGCAACCGATTTAATCCCCAGTGGAATTTTACTGAAGTGCTCAATCAGATCAGATAGCAGGTGATCGGGTAAACGTTCTTTGTTAGTCCACTGGGCATCACCAAATACGCCATGCAAACGCGGATTGTTGGCTTCTATTAGACGCAGCGCGTTTTGAATGGCTTCACCAATGTTTTTACTGGTGTGCCGCACTTTTTCCCAACGGGCTTCCTTGGGAATATCAAAACGGTGAAACATGGGCATAGCGGCGTATTCGGCATCGCCTTCATGAATCTTCAGCGCTTCTGTATATTCTTCCAAATACACATCCGACAGGCGCTTATAAAATAGCAGCGGGAAGATGTACTGCTTGTAGTCTGAGGCGTCGATTTGGCCGCGCAAAAACTCGGCTGCACCCCAGAGGAGGTTTTCTAAGTCTGCTTTTTTCATATCTCAAAACCCTCTTTGATCAGCAGGGCTTCCAATTCGTTTTCGGCTTGTTCCAAAGCGGTGAGCTTTTGCTGAAAATCCCTTAATGCGTCTTTTACCGAGATAGTTTCTTCTTCTAGTGGTTTTTGCACATAACGCGCAATATTCAGGTTAAAGTCGTTTTCTTCGATTTCACTGATCGGCACCCAGCGAGCAACGCCTTCAATTTCGGCTGCCCCTTTTCTCTTTTCTGAACTGGGGCCCTGTTTAACCTGGCTTTTGTAGATGCCATAGATCTCATCAGCTTGGTCATTGGTCAGGGTGTTTTGTGCGCGTCCTTTCGTGAAGCTTTCTTCAGCATTAATAATCAACACATGATCTTTATGGGGCTTCGGGCGTGACTTTCGCAGCACGAGAATGCTGGCTGGAATGCCGGTGCCATAAAAGAGGTTTGATGCCACACCGATAATGGCTTCGATGCGGTTTTCCTGCAGAAGCTTGGTACGGATTGCGCCCTCAGCACCGCCACGGAACAACACGCCATGAGGCAAGACCACAGCCATTCGACCGCTATCGTTAAGCGAGGCGAACATGTGTTGCACCCAGGCAAAATCACCGTTGGTTTTGGGTGCCAAGCCATATTGTTTGCGGCCATAAGGATCCGCCGACCAGAGATCATAGCCCCATTCTTTGAGGCTGAATGGCGGGTTGGCGATCACACAATCAAAGGTTTCAAGGCGATCACTGACCAGAAACTTAGGGTCACGCAGTGTATCGCCACGCACAATGTCAAAGTCTTCCTGCCCATGGAGAAACAGGTTCATGCGAGCAATGGCCTCGGTGGTTAGGTTCTTCTCCTGGCCTTTGATTTTTAGCAAGCGCGGATCACCGCCGTTTTCTTTAACGTGGTGGATGGTTTCCAGTAGCATGCCGCCGGTACCGCACGCCGGGTCGTAAACGCTTTCACCTGCTTTAGGATCAAGAATGTTCACCATTAGGCGAACGATGGTGCGCGGGGTATAGAATTCTCCAGCCTTTTTGTTGGCCTTATCTGCAAAGCGTTTAATTAAGTATTCGTATGCGCGCCCCATGTCGTCGTCACGCACGCTGGCGACACCGAGGTTTATCTTGTTGAAATGGTTGAGCAAAGTAGCTAAGAGTTCATCTGACAGGCGATCTTTGTTAGTCCAGCTGGCATCACCAAAGATACCGTGCAGCTTTGGGTTTGCCAGTTCGATACCACGAAAGGCATCTTTTAATGCTTGGCCAATGTCTTTGGTTTCGGCAAATACATCTTTCCAGTGGCATTCTTGTGGAATCTGAATACGGTGGAACATATCACCTTTGGCAAGTTCTTCATCACCCACCTGTTCCATGGCTTCGAGAAATTCTTCGTCGTACACATCACAGATACGCTTGAAAAAGAGAACAGGGAAAATATAGGTTTTGTAATCCGATGCATCGATAGGCCCGGTGATAATGTGGGCAGCATGCCAAAGATGAGCTTCTAGATCTTTGATATTAATTAGGGTCATTGTTTATTCTCATTCACAGCGGAGACTGCAAGCAATTTTTGTAGCAGCTCTGTATCCCGTAGTTAAGTAACTCACACAGCTTTTCCCGCCTGAATCCACCTTCTGCAGGGTTTCTCTGTAACGTCGCGTGATGGCGGTACAGCTAAAACTGGTTTCACACATCACAACGCTCATGCGCATTGTATGTTCGCCCATCAACCGGGCCAGCCAATGCTGTTGCCGTTTCAACAAGCAGCGAGGTATATACCCGGTTTTAAAACGACTGGCTACCCTTGCACGGTTATGGCTTTGCTCAGTTTATGGGCGTTTAAACTGAATGAGTCTGATCGATAACAACTGTGCAGATCTTGGCTGGCTTTACTTCGAGCTTGATGGTTTACAGCTTAAAACCGAAGCACAAAAAGAAACTATAATTTCATAATTTAACTAAAAAGGTAATTTTAGTTTCACAACAAGACAACTAGAAGAACGATTTATCGCTTTGATAAAGTCAAAAATGAAACTATAATTTCACTCAATCCAGATTAAAGAAAATATAGTTTCACTATGAATACTAACAAACCTAAAGCAAAGCGTACCGCTGTCGTTTTCCCAAAACACAAAAAGGTGTTGAGCATCTTGGGCGAAAACTTAACACTGGCGATGAAGCGACGCGACATTACTCAAGAAATGATGCATAGCAGAACAGGTATCTCTAAACCGACTCTACGAAAAATCTCAAAAGGCGATCCATCCGTCTCGCTTGGCCACTATGTCAATGTATTAGCAGTCTTGGGCCTACTGGATGATTTAGCCAAAGTCGCATTTGATGACGAACTGGGAAGAAAACTGCAAGACATCGAATTGCTGAAGAAAAGATAAGAGTCTCACATTATGGAAATCTACGTTTACGCTGACTGGATTGAGTCAACTGATCCCATATTGGTCGGTACATTACGCTCCTCTGAAATTAGAGGAAAAGAGCATTTCAGTTTTAGTTATGATGAGAAGTGGCTGGCTTCTGAATTTGTACGTCAAATTGATCCCTCACTAAAGTTATTCGCCGGTGAGCAACATACTGAAGGCGATAGGAATTTCAAAATATTTCTCGACTCATGCCCTGATCGTTGGGGTAGGTTGCTGATGCAGCGCAGAGAAGCGGTGATCGCTCGACAAGAGAAGCGACGGGCAAGAAGTCTCCAGGAGACGGATTACTTACTGGGCGTTCATGACTCATTCCGTATGGGAGCACTGCGCTTTCGCACATCGCCAACGGGTCCATTTTTAGACAATAACCATGAGCTGTCTGCGCCAGCAATAACCAGCCTGCCAGAGCTGCAACAAGCCGCATATAAAATAGAAGAAACTCCAGATTTAGATAACCCGGAATATCTAAAATGGCTAAATATGCTGATTTCACCAGGTTCATCATTAGGTGGTGCCAGACCAAAAGCTTCAATAAAAAATCACGATAATAGTTTGTGGTTAGCCAAGTTTCCGAGTCGTCATGATGAGTACGATATTGGCTTATGGGAGTTCATTGTTTATCAAATGGCCATTGAATCAGGCATCGAAATGGCTGAGTCTAAAGTTGAAACCGTTGGTAGACATCATATTTTTTTAACAAAAAGGTTCGACCGCACCGAGTCAGGGAAGCGGCTTCACTTCAGCTCTGCAATGACTCAGCTGGAGTACTTTGATGGTCAGGATGATGGGGCAAGTTACTTAGAGCTGGCTGAGTTTCTGATGCAGCACGGCTCCAATACTCAACAGGACCTTGAACAACTCTGGACCAGGATGCTGTTTAATATCATGGTCTCGAATTGCGATGATCATCTGAGAAATCATGGATTCATTCTGGAACCCACTGGCTGGCGACTATCTCCAGCATACGATATCAATCCAGTGTTATACGCCACCGGTCTACATCTTAACGTTGATGATGTGAGCAACGCGCTTTCGATAGACCTGGCATTTGAAGTTGCTGAGTATTTTCACGTTAATAACAATGCCGCCAATACTATTCACCAGAGATTGTTAAATGCTGTCTCAAAGTGGGAAAACCTTGCCCAACAAGCAGGCATCCGCAAAGAAGAAAGAGAGCTATTGAGGGACTGCTTTATACTCGACTAGGACGTCATAACACTTTTCTGCACATAAAAGTGAAATTCCACGACTTGAGTACCTGCCCACGCGTTTTGATTCCACAGGAAAGTCCAGAATCAGAGGTCTGCACAAAGAAGGTGATCAGCATCTGCCCGGACAGGGGAATCGGTCAGAAAGACCGCAGTGAACGCAGAAACAGGCCCAGGCCGCCGACGGTCAAGACCAGTATTACGATCAGGTCAAACGCGCTCATGGGGCGTATGCGGAAGTGGATGGAGGCGATAACGCCGAAGATCATGGCGGCCATCGAGCCTATCGCCAGCAGCCAGCCGAGCAGGTTTTTGCTGCTGAAAAAGATCATCCCGACACCAAACATAAACGGTATCAGTATCATGCCGCTGGTAACCGACAACCCACCAAAGTAACCAACCCGGTATAACGATGTGCCAAACCCGAAGCTGGAGGTTACGGATATGGCGTTGAGCAACATATATCCTCCGCCACACAGCATGATCAGACCGATAAAGAACTGTCCTATTCCACCTGAAGTACCACCTGCACCCTTCATATCTCGTTTCCTTGAATGTGTATTGATTGAGTCATACGACCTCTTACCGGCCGGCGCGCTGAGTATGGTCAAAAAACACCGATGCATCAACCGCGTGAGTGTCTGGCTGAAACGATCATCACAGATTTTCAGGTCAGATCGAAACCGAAAACACGCCATTCGGCATCCGGGTCATAGCTGCTCACCCGAAAGTCTGCCTTCCTGGCTTTAACAATGCCCCACACCAACACCCCCCAGGCTTGCCTCACCCTGGTATTACCGCTAGCATTGCCGGCAACGAAGCAGGTGCCCTTGCTAAGGGTTAAACGGGAAGTATGGTGGACTATTGCCGTCATCCATCGCTGCCCCCGCATCGGTAAAAAAGAGTAGTCTGCATATGCCACTGGATGATTCCGGGAAGGCGCAGGCGATGGCCACAACCCTCTTTAAGCCCGAATACCGGCCTGTTTTTTAACCAACATGATCAGGTACGGTGGGTGCCGGAGGTAATCAAAAATATGTCTACACTCAGTCTTTCCCAGCGCCAGGTGTTACAACCGGCCAAACTCTTACTGCCACAGGTAATCGCCGCATTGGCAGCCGGTTTTCTGGTGGTGATGGCCGTTGGTTTTATGCCATTGGATCAGGTCCATAACGCCAGTCACGACACCCGACACGCATTCGCATTTCCCTGTCACTGATCCCAAAAATCGGTGACACACCCATTCACTCTTTTTTGATCCGGCATGTGCATGGCCGGTAGCAGGTGTCATTTATGCTGTTTCGACGGATTATTCTGACCGCCTTTTTGATCGGTTTGCTTGGTGGCATCGTACTGACAGGCCTGCAGTCCGTAGAGGTATGGCCGGTGATCAGTTCAGCCGAGCAATATGAACAGCCTGAGACAGATCATCCCGATTTCTCTGCCGCTCATAACGACGATGTTCCCGAACACACACAGGATCACGAGGCCTGGTCGCCGGAAAACGGCTGGCCACGAATATTGTCCAGCAGTCTCTCCAATACCCTGGTCAGTATCGGCTTTGCCACATTGCTGCTGGCATTGATGGCGCTGCTGCAACTGACCGGCATTACCCGACTGAACACTCGCAGAGGCCTGCTATGGGGACTGGCCGGGTTTGCTGTGTTTTTTGCTGCGCCCGGACTCGGCCTGCCACCGGAAATTCCCGGTACTCTGGCAGCTCCCCTGGGCCTGCGTCAGATGTGGTGGATATTTACCATCCTGATGACCTCAACAGGCATCGGGCTGCTGGTATTTTCACCCTACCGCGTCAAAGTCATGGGACTGGTGATGGTGGTTCTGCCATATTTGGTCGGTGCCCCGCATTACAGCGGAGCGTTGTTCTCCGTCACAGACAGTCACGTCGTCGTCATTCTGCATCATCTGCAACAGCGATTCTGGCTGGCGACAGGGGTAACCAACTTTGTTTTCTGGTTGTTACTTGGCAGCTGCTGCGCCTGGACCGTTAACCGCTGGATCCTCAAGGATATCGATCACCATGCTGCCCAGGCCTGATTATCCCTTTACTGCCGTCACCGGCCATGAACGCTTTAAGCTGGCTCTGATTCTGGCGGCCATTAATCCGGATATCGGCGGGGTGCTGATCAGTGGGCCGCGTGGCTGCGGCAAATCAACGCTGGCGCGGGCACTGGCGGCGGTGATGCCCGGACAACCGGCGTTTGTCACCTTGCCCCTGGGAGCCAGTGAAGAAATGGTGACCGGGACACTGAATCTGCAACAGGTTCTGCAACAGCAGCAGGTGGCATTCCAGCCCGGTGTACTGGCACGTGCTCACGGTGGAGTGCTCTATGTCGATGAGGTGAATCTGCTGGCCGATGCTCTGGTGGATCTGTTGCTGGATGTCGCTGCCAGTGGCGTCAACCGGGTCGAACGTGATGGTATCAGCCACACCCATGAAGCCCGGTTCCTGCTGCTGGGTACCATGAACCCCGATGAAGGCGAGCTGCGGCCGCAACTGCTGGACCGTTTCGGGCTGATGGTCGAACTGAGCAATCCTCACTCGATTGATGAACGCCTGGAAGTGGTGGAACGCCGTCAGGCATTCGAACTATCACCGGAGGCCTTCTGTCACCGTTTTGATCCCATGCAGCAGCAGCTGACGCAACAGATCCGCCAGGCCCGTTTACGGTTGCCACAGGTATTGTGCGAAAAAGCCATGCAGCGACAAATTGCTGAGCGGTGCCATGCAGCGGCGGTTGAAGGGGTTCGTGCGGACATCGTCTGGCATCGTGCAGCCATTGCCCATGCGGCCTGGCATCAACGGGATCAGGTCACTGAAACCGATCTGGATGCGGTGGAGGAGCTGGTACTGGCCCATCGCCGCTCGGATCATTCGCCCTCACCTCCGGCACCACCTCCATTTCAGCGACCACCCGGTAATCCCCCGGCCACGGACGACAAACGCCCTCAGAGCAGCGGTCAATGGGGGCAAATGCCTCCCCAAAGCCAGAACATGCAGGCGGTCGACGCACTGCCTCTGCATTCAATACCTGACCTCAGGACCACCCAACGCTCCGCGCCGTCTGCCAGAACGCAGACTGTGAGCCGCAAAGCCCGTGGTCCTCATGTTGGCCGTGGACGCCAGCAACCAAACGCCGGCCGTGCTCCCAACTGGTTCACCACGCTGCTGGCCAGCGCCGGTCACTGGCCACCCCGGCAGTTACAGTTTCGGCCACGCCACGAGGGCCGTGCGATCTTGAATCTGATTCTGCTGGACACCTCCGCCTCCACCCTGAAACAACAGTGGCAGGCCCAGGCCAAAGGCGTCGTTGCGCAACTGGCAAAACGCGCCTATCTGGCCCGCGAACAGCTCGCCATCCTGGGTTTTGGCAATGACAGGATAGAGCCGTTACTGTCACACCGGCGGGCTCCCAAACAGTTACAGAGTCTGATCAACCGGATCAGTGCCGGCGGCGGAACGCCGATGCGGGCGGTGCTGTTGCATGCTCAACGGTATCTGTTGCGCATGTTGAGACATGAGCCGGACCTCCAGACTCATGTTTATCTGATCACCGATGGTCGCAGTCGCCAGCGTCTCGACGATATTCATCTGCCCGGTCACTGCACCGTCATCGACATTGAACAGAGCGCCGTCAAACGCGGCCGTGGTGCTGCGCTGGCGGCAGACCTCCAGGCGCATTATCTGCCTCTGGCCGGAGTTCCCTCATGAATACTTCAGTGCAATGTCCGGCCCTGTTTTTAACCGCACCGGCTTCCGGTCAGGGCAAAACCACCGTCACTGCGGCACTGGCGCGTTATCTGCGCGATCAGGGCAAACGGGTACGGGTGTTCAAGACCGGGCCGGATTATCTTGACCCGCAAATTCTGGAGCAGGCCTCCGGACAGCCGGTGGAACAGCTGGATCTGTGGATGGCCGGACCGGACTACTGCCGGCAGATGCTGTTCGATGCGGCCAGCGAGGCGGATTTTATTCTGATCGAAGGGGCCATGGGCATGTTTGATGGTGAGCCTTCGAGTGCCGATCTGGCGGCGCTGTTCGGCATTCCCATGGTCATTGTCATGGATGTCAAAGGCATGGCCCAGACAGCCGCAGCGGTTGCCTCCGGACTTGCACATTTTCGCAGCGACATTCGCTGTGCCGGCCTGATTGCCAACAACTGTGCCTCCGAACGCCACCGGCAATTGATTGTGGATGCCCTGCCTGACGATCTGCCGCTGCTCGCGACGCTGGTCCGTGATCCGGCCATCAGCCTGCCCGAGCGACACCTGGGCCTGGTACAGGCCAGTGAAGTCCGTGATGAACTGGAACAACGCTTCGGTCATGGCGTTCAGGCCTTACTGGCCGGCGGTATCGACCACGCCACGCTGACACACCCCGTTAGCTTCACCAGCACCACTTTGTCTTCAGGGGACACCCACCCGAATGAATTAGCGGGACACCCACTTGAAGGGATACGCATCGGCATTGCCCGCGATGCCGCGTTCAGTTTTATCTACAGCGCCAATCTGCGCCAGCTGACAGCACTGGGCGCGCAGTACGCGTTTTTTTCACCGTTGCAGGATCAGACCCTGGCAGACTTCGACGCACTGTGGCTGCCCGGTGGTTATCCGGAACTGCACGCCGCGGCACTGGCCGCCAATCAGCCGATGAAAACCGCCATCCAACAGTTTTTTCAGCAGGATAAACCCGTCCTGGCGGAATGCGGCGGTATGCTGTACTGCCTCGAAACCCTGACGGATCTCGACCAACAGACGTTTCCGATGCTCGGGCTGCTCAACGGCCAGGGCATGATGCGGGGCAAACGGGGCTGTCAGGGCATGCAGACAGCAGTGTTGCCGGAAGGGGATATTCGCGGCCACGCCCATCATCGTTCCCGCAGCGAGGGCACGCCGGAGCCGATCAGCTATGGCCGCCGCCAGCGTCATCCGGCACCGGGCGAAGCCATTTATCGCCACCGCGGCCTGACCGCCTCCTATCTGCACTTGTTTTTTCCATCCAACCCGGTGGCGACCGCACAATTGTTTTTACCCTCTGACCGCCGCTTCCGGCAGGAGTCTCATCATGTTGATTAGTACCTTGACCACACTGGCGGCAAGTCTGCTGCTCGGTATTCTGCACGCGTTCGATCCCGATCATGTGGTCGCCGTTTCGGCCATGAGCGCCGAGAAACCCGGCTTGCGCCGCAGCCTGCGTTATTGCTCGCACTGGGCGATCGGCCACGGTGGGGTGTTGCTGATCTGCACCGTATTGTTGTTTGGGTTGGGCCTGCAGTTACCGGAACGCCTGCTGACTACGGCGGAAACGGCCGTTGGCGCAGTGTTGATTTTGATCGGATTGTTATGTTTCTGGCGCTTTCATCAGCAGCATCAAGGCGTCAGTACTGAGACCAAAGGCCGTAGAACACCGACGCTGGTGGGTATGCTGCACGGCCTGGCCGGCAGCGCGCCGGCATTGGCACTGGTCCCGGTCATGAGTCAGGCGCAGTTCATTGTCGCCCTGGGCTACGTGTTAGTGTTTTCGGCCGGAGTACTGCTGTCGATGCTGCTGGTGGGCCTCGGACTGGGATTGCTGCAGCACAGCCTGCGGCAATGGAGCCTGCAACTGTTTCAATGGTGCCGCTATGGCGTGGCGACTGGATCGGTCCTGCTCGGTGGCTATTGGATGGTTCACAGCCTTTAAAACAGACAAACGGTATGCCCCATGTGGCCGGAAAGCAGCGAAACCCCTACCCGACTCCGAACCGGTTTGACCACCGGTTGCTGTGCCACTGCCTGTTGTGTGGCAGCAGCCCAGTTACTGCTGCAACCACAACGGCCGGCAGCGGCGACCGTATCGGTGAAGCTGCCACGCGGACGCTATGTCGATCTGACTATCGTGGCACAACAGCGATTGAGCGCGGAACAGGCGTTTGCCACCACGATCAAAGATGCCGGCGATGATCCCGATATTACCCACGGCGCCCGGATTTCCGTCACTCTGGCACTGGTGGCTGAGGCCGGTGTGGCCTTTCATGCCGGCCCTGGTGTGGGCACGGTGACCCGCGCCGGATTGCCGCTGGCCATCGGTGAACCGGCGATTAACCCGGTACCCCGGGCAATGATGACGGAACACCTGATTCAGGCGGCCGAGAACAGCGGTTATCAGGGTGGCTTCAAAGTCACGGTCGCGGTGGAAAACGGTGAGATGCTGGCGCACAAGACCATGAATCCACGACTGGGCATTCTCGGTGGGCTGTCGATTCTTGGCACCACCGGTATCGTCCGGCCATTTTCCTGTGCGGCCTACATCGCCTCGATCCATCAGGGCATGGATGTGGCTGCCGCCAACGGCATCGATCATATCGCCGCAACCACCGGCAGCAGCAGCGAACAGGCCATTCGCGAACACTATGGTCTGAGCGACATGGCACTGGTGGAAATGGGTGATTTCGCCGGCGCAGTACTGAAGTACTTAAAACGGGTGCCGTTTGCCCGGGTCAGTCTGTGCGGCGGCTTTGGCAAGATCAGCAAACTGGCCAACGGCCACCTGGATTTGCACAGCCGGGCATCGGCAATTGATTTTAACCATCTGGCCACACTGGCACAGGCCGCCGGTGCAGATGAGCCTCTGTGTCAACGTATTCGCACCGCCAATACCAGTATTGAAGCCCTGCAGTGCTGTCAGGATCACGGCATCGATCTGGCCCAGGCCATTTGCGACGCGGCCTGGCGCAAGGTGCGCACGACGGTACCGGCAGCGGTGACCATTGAGGTCTGGGCAACGGATCGCAACGGCCGGTTACTGGCCTGTGCCGATGGAGACCAAATATGACCGCCAGCCTGTTGATACTCGGCGGTACCGCCGACGCCCGCCGGCTGGCAACCAGACTCAGCGCTCAGGGCATCCGGCTGATTTACAGCGTTGCCGGTCTGGTGCGCAAACCGGACCTCGACTGCGACATTGTGTCCGGTGGTTTTCGTCAGTTTGGCGGGCTGAGCGCGGTGATCCGCCGTCGTCATATCACCGCAGTGCTCGATGCCACCCACCCGTATGCCGAGCGCATGAGCCGGCAGGCGCTGCTGAGTACACGGGAATGCGGCATTCCCTGCTGGCGTCTGCAACGTCCGGCCTGGCAACCACAGCCGGGGGATGACTGGCAGGAATACCCGGACTGGTCAGCGCTGTTGCCGGCGCTGGCGGACAAACGTTCGGTCTTTCTGAGTGCCGGGCAATTGCCGCTGGAGAGTCTTGAGACGCTGGCGTGCTATCGACACTGCGGACAACAGCAGCTACTGCGCACAGCCGTAGCACCTGTGCCGGCTCTGCCTGAGGCCATGCAGTGGGTTAAAGCCATCGGCCCGTTTGGCCTTGAAGAAGAACGACAACTGCTGCAACAGCATCGGATTGACGCCATCGTCAGCAAGAACAGCGGCGGTGATGCCACCGTCGCCAAACTGACGGCGGCGCGTCAACTGGGTATTCCGGTACTGATGCTGAAACGCCCGTGGCTGCCACCGGCAGACCGGGAATTTTTTCAACCGGATGAGGCATACACGTTTGTGTCTCACTGGTGCATACAATAAGAGGAACTTTTATGACCACTTCCACTGACAAACCGGCCATCCTGTTTGTAGGCCATGGATCGCGCGATGTCGAAGCCGTGGACGAATTCCATCAACTGGCCGGCCACTTTCGTGAACGCTTCCCTGACCGGCTGGTGGAAACTGCCTTTCTGGAATTTGTACGGCCCATCATCGCCGAGGGAGTGACCACTCTGAAGAACCAGGGCGCGCGTTCGATCCAGGCCATTCCGGGAATGCTGAT
This sequence comes from Gynuella sunshinyii YC6258, assembly GCF_000940805.1. Taxonomy (GTDB): domain Bacteria; phylum Pseudomonadota; class Gammaproteobacteria; order Pseudomonadales; family Natronospirillaceae; genus Gynuella; species Gynuella sunshinyii. The sequence goes on from NZ_CP007142.1 coordinate 93,306, forward strand.
GGCCGGTGGTCATGCCAAAAACGATATCCCCAGTGAGTTGAATGCCCTGCAACAGGAGTTTGGCCTGAGTATCGAATACGGTGCCGAACTCGGCGTCAATGCCAATATGCTACAGGCAGCCCAGGCCCGCATCGAAGAGGCGGAAGTGGAACTGCAGGCCCGCGTCGGCAGCGCTTATCAGCGCAAAGATACCTTGCTGGTGGTGGTAGGGCGCGGCGCTTCGGATGCTGATGCCAACTCCAATATCAGCAAAATCACCCGTTTTCTGGAAGAAGGCATGGGATTCGGCTGGGGTGCCACCTGCTACAGCGGCGTCACCACCCCATTGGTGCCGGAGTGTCTGGAACGGGTGCATGGTCTGGGATTCAAACAGGTTATCGTGTTTCCGTATTTCCTGTTCACCGGCCGGCTGGTGAAAAAAATCTATGCCTGGGTCGATGATTACGCCAACGCCCATCCGGAGGTTTCCGTGGTCAAGGCGCCTTATCTCAACGATCACCCGAAAGTCATCGATACCTTTGTCGAAAAACTCGAAGAGATTGAAGCCGGCAATCCAAACATGAACTGCCAGCTCTGTCAGTACCGGGTGCAGATCGTGGGCGCGGAACACAAGGTCGGGCAGCCCCAGGAAAGCCATCACCACCACGTTCAGGGAATCGGCACCGATGCCGACCACCACCACGATCATGATCACCACCATCATCACGGCCATGGACACCATCATCATGGTCACAGCCACGATCATGACCATGACGGCCACGATCACTCTCATCCTCACGACCCTGAACACGGACACTGAAACAGTGACAATCTCGTTTGAATATGAAGCGGATCCTCAGCGGATTGAACAGCAGAGCTTTGCCATCATCCGCGAACTGACTGAACTGAGCGGGCTGAGCGATGAGCAGCAGCAAGTGGTCATGCGCATCGTTCACAGTACCGGCATACCGGAGCTGGCTCCCCAGGTACGTTTCAGTGCTGCCGCCTGCGAAGCCGGCCTGCGGGCACTGATAAAGCAGCGCCCGATTCTGTGCGATGCGGAAATGGTCAAACAGGGGCTGACCAAACGCATGCTGGCAGAAGAACCGCTGTGTTTTCTCAATGATCCGGCGGTACCGGTACTGGCACAGGAACATCAGGAAACCCGCTCGATGGCGGCTCTGCGTTTCTGGCCACCGTTTCTCAGTGACGCCATTGTGATCATCGGCAACGCCCCGACGGTATTGTTCCGGTTGCTGGAAATGATTCAGCAGGGTGCGCCCAAACCGGCGCTGATCATCGGCATGCCGGTTGGATTCGTGGGTGCCGCTGAATCCAAACAGGCCTTATGGGACAACCACCTGGCCCTGGGAATCGAATGCATCACCCTGCTTGGCCGTCAGGGCGGCAGTGCCGTGGCGGCATCGGCCTGCAATGCGCTGCTGCGTTGCCAGCGAGGAGAACGGTACTGATGACAGCTGTGATTCATGTGATTGGCCTGGGAGTGAAGCAACAGGCAGAGCTGAACAGCGACGCCCGGACAGCTCTGGATCAGGCCGGAGTGGTGTTTGGCTCGGAGCGCCAGCTGGCGACCGTCAAACACCTGCTCGGTGAACAGCAGGTACAACCACTGCCTCCCCTGACGGAACTGGCAGCGCAGCTCGGCCTGGCTCAGCAGCAGCACCCTTCGGTGGCGATACTGGCCTCCGGCGATCCCTTGTTTTATGGCATCGGCAGCTGGCTAAAGCGTCATGTTGAGTCGTCACAACTGGCTTTTTATCCGGCGATTTCCAGTCTTCAGGCCGTCTGTCATGCCCTCGGTCTGGCATTGCAGGACGTAGACGTGCTCAGCCTGCACGGCCGGCCGGTGGAAAAGATCCGCACCCGGCTGGCCCCTGACCGTACCTTGCTGATCCTCACCGATCAGCACAGCACCCCACAGCGATTAGCCCAGGAATGCCTGGCGGCCGGGTTTGATCAATCCGAGCTGACGGTGTGTGCCTCCATGGGCTACCGCAACCAGAAGATCCAACGCTTTCCCGTCACTAAACTGGCGCGCTTGCGGCGCAAGTTCGACCCGCTGCATGTCAGTGTCATTGAGGTCCGTGGTCGGGGCAGTCTGCTGCCAGTGTTCCCGGGGATTGCCGATGAACACTTTCATACCGGTGTCGAAGCCGGCAAAGGCATGATCACCAAACGCGCGGTGCGGTTGAATATTCTGTCACTGTTGCAGCCTGGTGCCGGTGACGTGATCTGGGATATCGGCGCCGGCTGTGGCTCCGTGGCGGTAGAGCTGGCGTACTGGACGCCAAAGGCCAGAGTGCTGGCCGTGGAACAGCATGCGGAACGACTTCAGTGCCTGGAAATCAATCGTCAGCGCTTTGGCGTGGTGGACAACCTGATCGTGGTGGATGGCCGTGCCCCGACGGCGCTGGCCGGCCTGGATGCGCCGAACAAAATCTTCATCGGTGGCAGTGACGGCGAACTGCCCACCCTGTTACAGACACTTTGGGAGCAACTGCCATTACACAGCATGATCGTCGGCAGTGCCGTGACCGAAACCAGTAAAGCCTGGTGGCTGGGTTTCTGGCAGCAGCGTCAGCAGGCTCAGGATGCCGATCTGGAAACCCTGCAAGTGGCCGTCAGCCCCGGCAGCACCCTGGCGGGTCAATTGATTTACCGACCCAATCTGCCGGTCAGTCTGTTTCGTTTTATTAAAACCGGAGCCACCGATGATGTCGCCTGAGAACGCCTGTTTCTATGGTGTCGGCGTCGGACCGGGAGATCCGGAACTGCTGACGCTGAAGGCATTGCGTCATATTCAGCAGGCCGATGTCATCGCCTACATCGCCAACCCCGAAGGTCATTCGCAGGCCCGGCAGATCGTCGCGGAATTTCTCCGTCCACTGGCAGGCACCGTGACCGAATTACCGGTGGTACTGGCCATGAGCGATGAACGCAGTGCCATTAACCGGGAATATGATGCCGCCGCCGCCGCCATTTGCCGGCATCTGCGGGAAGGGCGTTCGGTGGCCTTTCTGTGTGAAGGCGATCCACTGTTTTTTGCGTCGTTCAGTTATTTGCTGGACCGCATAAAACCCCGGTTCAGCTGTGTCGTGATACCCGGTATCAGTTCGCCGCAGGCCGCTTCTGCACGGCTACAACTGCCGTTGACCATGCTGGCGGAGTCCTATGCGGTGATCAGTGGCCGCCACGATGACGCGCAGATTCTGCTGACACTGAAGCAGTTCGACAGCGTGGTGATCATGAAGGCCGGTCGCAGTCGTCAGCGGTTGCTGGCGTTATTGCAGCAGAGTGGTCGCAGCGACGATGCCCGATATCTGGAATATATCGGCCGCACCGATGAACGAGTGGTGGAGGATGTCCGGACCCTGGCGGATGAGTCCGGCCCGTATTTTTCATTGTTTGTCGTCACCCGCCAGGAGCGTCAGTCACGATGATCCGGATTATTGCCCTGACCGAAACCGGCCATGATCTGGCCCGGCGCATTCAGGCTTACTGGCCTGACAGCCGGCTGGATTTCTGTCCCCAGCCCTTCACTGCAACGGTACAGCAGGCGTTTCTCAACGGTGAACGCCTGATCATGATCTGCGCCATGGGTATTGCCGTCAGAACACTGGCTCCGGTACTGGCGGATAAACATCGGGATCCGGCGGTACTGGTGCTCGATGAACACGGACAATTTGTGGTTCCGCTGTTGTCCGGGCACGAAGGTGGCGCCAATGAATGGGGACGGCAATTGGCCGGCAAACTGACGGCTCAGTTGGTGCTGACCACCGCCAACCCTTACCTGAAACCCGTTTATGCCGTGGGTATGGGCTGTGAGCGCGGTTGCTCCGTGACCGAAATCGCAGAACTCTTCCACCATTGCCTGGGACTGGCCGGGCTGACAGCGGCCAAAATTGAAACTATCCACAGTATTGATATCAAGGCGGATGAGACCGGTTTTATTGATTTTTGTAATCATGTTAACAAAAAATTTCAAACCTGGAGTGCGGAGCAGCTAAACACCGTGAAATCACAGCTCAGCACGCGTTCAGACTATGTTTTCAGGGTTGTTGGCGTATATGGCGTGGCAGAATCAGCGGCTCTCTACGGTGCCATGGCCATCACCGGCACCCCTGCCGAACTGATTCTAAATAAACATAAAAGTCAACGTGCTACCTGCGCCATCGCGCGTAGTTATCCCCGAACTTATCCACAGGAATATACACAGACATGAAACAGTTATTTGTTGTGGGCGCCGGTCCTGGAGATGAGAGCTGGATCACGCCGGCGGCCTCACAGGCCATTCAAGCCAGCAGCGATCTGGTCGCTTATGGCCTGTATCTTGAGCTGCTGGCGCAACAGGTCAGCGGCAAGGTCCACCACGAGCTGCCGCTCGGGGCAGAAACCGAACGCGCCGAACTGGCCCTGAATCTGGCCGCCAGCGGTCGCACAACCGCCCTGATTTCCAGCGGCGACATCGGCATCTACGCCATGGCCACTCTGGTGTTCGAACTGCTTGATCAGCAGCTACAGGGTCGCCGTGATCACCCTGAATGGCTGGATGTGGAAATAGAAGTCATTCCCGGCATCAGCGCCATGCAGGCCGGAGCCAGCCGGGTGGGCGCGATGCTGGGTCATGATTTCTGCACCATTTCCCTGTCGGATCTGCTGACGCCGTGGGAAACCATTGTCAAACGCATTGAATGCGCCGCTGCCGGCGACTTTGTGGTGTCGTTCTATAACCCGGTCTCCAGGAAACGCAACTGGCAGCTCAATCATGCCCGTGACCTGTTGTTGCAGCAGCGGCCGGCGACCACACCGGTGCTCATCGGCCGGCAGCTGACCCGCAGCGACGAACAGATTCGCATCACCACCCTGGCCGAACTCGATGCCGCCGATGTTGACATGTTCACCCTGGTCAGCGTCGGCAACAGCGAAAGCCGGCATATCATCAATGGCACCCGCGAATGGGTCTACACCCCGCGCGGCTACTCACGGAAACTGACCACATGACCGTCTATTTTATTGGCGCCGGCCCCGGCGACCCTGAGCTGATTACCGTCAAAGGCCAGCGTCTGATTCGCCAGTGTCCGATCATTCTATATGCCGGTTCACTGGTGCCACGGGAAGTACTGCAACCGGCAGAAGCCCTGGCAGACAAGATCATCGATACCGCTTCGCTCGATCTGGACAGCATCATCGAACACATCCGCACGGCCCACACACAAGGCCAGGATGTGGCCCGGGTGCATTCCGGTGATCCGTCGGTATACGGCGCAATTGGCGAACAGATTCGCCGGCTTGAAGCGCTGTCCATCAACTACGAAATCATCCCCGGTGTCACGGCGACCTCAGCGTCGGCCGCGTGGCTGGGGCGCGAACTTACTCTGTCGGGGGTTTCCCAGACCATCATCATGACCCGCTATGAAGGCAAGACCCCGTTCCCGGAACGGGAGCGGCTGCCACAGCTGGCGCAAAGCGGTGCGACCCTGGCGATTCATCTGGGGGTGACCCGGATTCACAAGATCGTCGAGGAACTGATCCCCCATTACGGCGAAGACTGCCCGGTAGCGGTGTGTTATCGCACTTCCTGGCCGGATCAGGACAAGGTCATCGGCACCCTTGGCACCATCGTCGAGCAGGTTCGGGCCAAAAAGTTCACCCGCACTTCACTGATTCTGGTTGGCCGGGTGCTGGCCATGGATGAATTCCGCGACTCTTATTTGTACGACCAGGATCAGGCCCACATTTATCGGCCAAAAGTGAAACCCTTAAATCCCAGAACTGTTAAACGCTGAACCAATACCGGAGCTTTGCATGCAACTGAATAAAATTCCCGCCACCATCGTCACCGGCTTTCTCGGCAGCGGTAAAACCACGCTGTTATCGAACATTCTGCAACAGGCCGCCGGCAAGCGTATTGCCGTCATCGTCAACGAATTCGGTGAACTGGATATCGATGCCGAACTGCTGCGCAGCTGCCCGCTGGACTGCGATGAACCCGGCGAGGTTAAAGGTGAAAACGGTATTTACGAACTGGCCAACGGCTGCATCTGCTGCACCGTGGAGGAAGAGTTTCTGCCGGTCATGAAGCAACTGGTGGCACGGCGCGACGACATCGATCACATCCTGATCGAGACCAGCGGCCTGGCGCTGCCAAAACCCCTGGTCCAGGCGTTCAACTGGCCGGAGATCAAACAGCATTGCACCGTCGATGCGGTGATTACTCTGATCGATGGTCCAGCGGTGGCGGCCGGTCGTTTTGCCCACGACGAACACAAGGTTCAGGCCCAGCGTCTGGCCGACGACAGTCTGGATCACGACCCCTCGCTACAGGAACTGCTCGACGATCAGCTCAGTGCCGCCGATCTGGTGCTGGTCGGTAAAAATGATCTGCTGGACGATGCCGAACGCCAACGGGTGCAGACGATCATCGCCGGCAAAGTGCCACCGGAGGTCAAAACCGTCTACATCAGTCACGCCAACTTTGTGAATGCTGAACTGCCACTGGAACAATTGCTCGGTATTGCCGCCGCCACAGAGGAACGCATCGCAGCGGTACACAATCATCACGATCATCATCATGCCCATGGTGAACACCATGAACACGCACATGATCACTTCGACTCGCTGGTGCTCAGCCTCGGCGAAGTCGACACCCAAATCCTGCAACAACAGCTGCGGGAATTGCTGGCGACCCAGAATATTTTCCGCATCAAAGGATTTGCCGCGCTGCCGGACAAGCCCATGCGCCAGGTGCTACAGGCCGTAGGCCAGCGTCTGGATGTGCACTTTGACCGTCTCTGGCGGGCCGATGAACCGCGCCGGACTCAACTGGTGATCATCGGCAAGGCATTGAATCGCGAGACCCTGCTGGCAGCCCTGGCTCCGGCAGAACAGGTGAGTGTCGACTGATGCATTTGTTTGCTGCCAAGCCCGGCGGATTCATCGACGACGAGGGCATTATCGACCTCGATCAGAGTCCGGCAGACATGGTGATCCTGTCCGCCGCAGACAGCAGTCTGTCGGCCCTGGCAATGGCAGCGGACAGTTTACCGGCAGATTTCCCCAGCGTGCGGTTGGCCAACTGGATGAATCTGCTGAAACCGGCAGCTTTCGATCTCTATCAGGACAAGGTACTCGATCACGCCCGCGTGGTCGTGGTGTCACTGCTGGGTGGCCAGGGTTACTGGCCCTATGGCTATGAACGCTTGCAACACTGGGCGCAGCAACAGCCGCAGCGCGTGCTGATTATGGTGCCCGGCGATGATACTCCCGACCAGACGCTGTTTGATGCCGGCACCGTGGTCCTTGAACAGAGCATGCGGGTGTGGCGCTATCTGCGCGAAAGCGGCACCGATAACAGCCGGCAATTGTTTCATTATCTGGCGGCCCAATACTTTGACCGGCCAGTCACATGGCTACCGCCTGAAACCCTGCCGGGTTGCATGATTTATCTGCCGGAGACAGCTGCTCTGGCATCGCAGCCGCTTACTGAAAAACCGGCCAATACGGATACCGAACTTGCGCTGACACAATGGCGTACCCACTGGCAAACGGAACACCCGGTCGCCATGCTGCTGTTCTACCGCAGTCATCTGCAAAGCGCGAACACGGCCATGTTTGATGAGCTGATCGCTTGTCTGGAGCAGGCCGGGCTGAATATCCTGCCGGTCTCGGTGGCATCGTTGAAAGACGATGACACCATGCAGCAGATAAACCACTGGATCGAAGCGGTCGATGCCAGTCTGCTGATCAATACCACCGGTTTTGCCATCAACCGGGTGGACAGCGCCGATCAGGCCGCCGGACCATCCGCCTTTTATTCTCCATTCGTCAACCAGCTGCCGATATTGCAGCTGATTCTGGCCAGCAACGACGAAGCCGACTGGCAGCAGCATACCCAGGGTCTGCGGGCCCGCGACCTGGCCATGCAGGTAGTGCTGCCGGAAATGGACGGCCGCATCATTACCCGGGCCATCAGTTTTAAAACCGAAAGTCACTACAGCCGGCGCTGTCAGACCGCCGTGGTACGTTATGCCCTGCATCCGGAACGGGCAGCGTTCGTGGCACAACTGAGCCGGCGTTTCTGCGCCCTGCGGCAAACCCCCAATTCCGCCAAGCGCATTGCCCTGATCCTGGCCAACTATCCCACCAAGGACGGCCGCATCGGCAATGGTGTCGGTCTCGATACGCCAGCCTCTGTAGTGACGCTGTTGCAGGCCATGGCCAAAGCCGGCTATCCGGTCACCGATATTCCCGTTGATGGCACCGCTCTGATCGAAACCCTGCTGGGGGCTGTCACCAATAATCCCAATACCCTGCACACTCTGCCCTGCTGGCAGAGCCTGGACCTCAACGAATACATGGCTTATTTCCGGCAACTGCCGGAGGCCTGTCAGCAGGCTGTCTGGCAGCGCTGGGGTGATCCGGAACAGGATCCCAAGTGTCGCAACAACCGCCTGATGCTGGCCGGAATCCGGCTCGGTGAAACCTTTATCGGCATTCAACCGGCGCGTGGATTTGATCGTGATCTGGCGGCCAATTATCACGACCCTGATCTGGTGCCACCTCATAGTTATCTGGCCTGCTATTTCTGGCTGCGTCATGTGTATAAAGTCGATGCCGTCATCCACGTTGGTAAACATGGCAACCTCGAATGGCTTCCTGGCAAGGGCACGGCTTTGTCCGGTCACTGCTGGCCGGATATCGCCCTTGGTCCGATGCCGCATTTTTATCCGTTTATCGTCAATGATCCTGGAGAAGGTTCACAGGCCAAGCGCCGTACCCAGGCAGTCATCATTGATCATCTGATGCCGCCGATGACCCGCGCCGACAGTTATGGCGATATGGCCCGGCTGGAAGCACTGGTCGATGAATATTATCAGGCTGCCGGAATGGACCGTCGGCGCGAAGACTGGCTGCGGGAAGCGATTTTCGAACTGGCCCGCAGCAGTGGCGTCGCCCAGGAACTGAATCCGACAGCAGACGATGATGAGACCCTGCTGGATGAACTCGATACTTATTTGTGCGACATCAAAGAATCCCAGATTCGTCACGGCCTGCATCGCCTGGGTCAGTTGCCGGAACCGGAAAAACTGATCGATACATTGGTGGCACTGTTGCGTTTGCCGCGCGGTGACGGTGCTGAACACCGGGGCATTCTGCATAATCTGGTACGCGATTTACAACTGACCACGCACTCTGATTCGACGGAATACTTTGATCCTCTGAATGCCGGGCGCGAACACTGGCAGGGCCCGAAACCGGACATTCTGGCGACCCTCTCGGAAACCCCGTGGCGCAGTGCCGCCGATACCCGCGAACGGCTGGAACTGCTGGCCCGGCAATGGGTCCGACAATATGTGGTGGAGCATCAGAATCTCACCACCTTGCAAGCGAGGTTTCCCAACAGCTGTCAACAACTTCACTATGCGCGGGTGCAGATATTGCCGGCGCTGTATCAAAGCGCTGAGCTGGAAATTCAGTCTCTGCTCGATGGTCTTGAAGGTCGCTTTGTACCCCCGGGCCCGAGCGGTGCGCCGACCCGTGGACGGCTGGATACGCTGCCCACCGGTCGTAACTTTTTTTCAGTGGACAGCCGCGCCATTCCTTCACCAGCCGCCTGGGCCATCGGTGAAAAGTCCGCTCAGGCACTGATCGAACGGCATTTACAGGAACACGGCGATTATCCGCGCGAGCTTGGCCTGTCGGTCTGGGGCACCGCCACCATGCGTACCGGCGGAGACGATATTGCTCAGGCATTCGCGCTGATGGGTGTTCGGCCCATATGGGCTGCCGGCTCGCAACGGGTAACCGATATCGAGGTGATTCCCACCATGTTACTGAACCGGCCCAGAGTGGACGTGACCCTGCGGGTTTCCGGGTTCTTTCGCGATGCATTCCCTAACGTCATCAAACTCTATGACGCGGCGGTACAGGCCATAGCCAACTCCGAGGAACCGGGCAATGACAATACCATCCGCAATCATATTCGTGAGCGCACACAGGCACTCATGGATCAGGGTATCGATGTGCAACAGGCTGCCCGGCAGGCATCTTACCGGGTATTTGGCAGTAAACCCGGAGCCTATGGTGCCGGTCTGCAGGGGCTGATCGATGAGCGTTGCTGGCAGCAGAACAGTGATCTCGCCGAGGCATATCTGAACTGGAGCGGATATGCCTATGGTCAGGAAGGCGGCGATGGCATGGCGGCTCACGATGAGTTCGAGCATCGGTTATCGCGCTTACAGGTTGTCCTGCAAAATCAGGATAACCGCGAACACGACCTGCTGGATTCCGATGATTACTATCAGTTTCAGGGCGGCATGAGCAATGCGGTGAAGGTTTTCAGCGGCAACATGCCAACGATCTATCACGGCGATCATTCCAACCCGGCACAGCCGAAAATCCGCACCCTGAAAGAAGAACTCAATCGGGTGATCCGCTCCCGGGTACTGAATCCCAAATGGATCGAGGCCATGCGTGAGCATGGTTACAAAGGCGCATTCGAAATGGCCGCCAGCATTGACTATCTGTTCGCCTACGATGCCACCACCGGGCTGATAGCCGATTATCAATATGCTCAGGTCACAGACGCATTGGTGCTGGATCCGGACAATCAGGCATTTCTACGCCAGCACAATATCAATGCCCTGGAGGAAATGGCCGAGCGACTGCTCGAAGCCACTCAGCGCGGCATGTGGCAGCAACCGGACGGGTACGAAACCCTGTTGCAGGATCTGTTGCTGGAACTCGATGAAGGCAAGGAGCAATCATGACACACACCTTGAGTGCGCGCCGCCATTCATCTCACTCATTCACGTTTATCACGTGTTGTTGGCCACGGCCAGTGATACCTCGTAACGACCGGTCAACCGGTCATTACGGAAATATGTCGTCAAACAGGAGAACTTAAACATGCATATCGAACCCGGCGTCGTCAGTGGCGCAAAAATTATCCTCAGCTACGGCACGGCACTGGGTGCGGCCGGATACATGGTCAAACACATCAGCGATACCGTAAAACAGTCAGGAAGCGCGGCTTTTGCACTGCGCAGCCTGCTGGCGACCATACTGGTATTCTGCTTTTTCGAGGTACTGCCGCACTTTCCGGTCGGCGTATCAGAAGTGCATCTGATACTCGGAACCACTTTGTTGTTAATACTCGGAACCGGCCCGGCTGCGGTTGGATTGATGGGCGGCCTGCTGATTCAGGGACTCTTTTTTGCCCCCTTCGACCTGCCGCAATATGGCATGAACGTTACCACCCTGCTGGTACCGTTGTTTGCAACGGCGGTCCTGGCACGCCGCGTCATTGCTCACAACACCGCTTATGTGGATATCAGTTACAGTCAGGCGCTGAAACTGTCATTTGCGTACCAGGGCGGGATTGTCAGCTGGGTGGCTTTCTGGGCATTTTATGGCCATGGTTTCAGCACCGATAACCTGGCATCTGTGTTCAGCTTTGGGGTCAGTTATATGAGCGTCATCATCGCCGAACCCCTGATTGACCTCGGGGTACTGGCAATCGCCAAGCGCATTCATGGACTCAGAAACAGTCGTTGGGTGGAGCAGCGGTTGTATCACTAACAGCGGGTCAACAGCTAAGCTGCCATAACAGAGAGGGTCGACGACCCTCTACTACTGTGACACCTGCGTCAGTTCGCGGTTGTTCTTGGCCGGTTGCAACAGGTACTCAAGACTGTTGTTCTGGGCAGCAATCTGATTCCACTGTCCACTGCGGGTGGTGCTGGTGTATTCAGGGAATTCCTTCAGCCGGTACTTGGTACCCATCATTTCAAACGCGATATTGATATCCGGGTAGTACTTGTTCAGAGTGGACAAATATGACTCAAACTCGGCAATGCCTTCCTGCTCGTGATCACTGACGTTGAACGTGCGCAGGATACAACCTGTCACTGGCAGATCCGGATCGGCAAGCACGGTCTGACCGACCTCGTTTTTGACTTCACAGAATTCCCCGGCGTGATAAAGAATCAATACATCACCTTCAAAACCGCCTCGCGACAGGTACTCTGCCAGTTGCGCTATATATTTTTCATTTTCCTGGGTATTGAGGGGAATACCATACGGCAACTGTGAATGCTGGTTAACGGCCCATTCCAGCGCTTCGATTTTGATGGCCGGTGTTGCGCCTGCCGATGCTGTTACCGCTGACGTTCCCAATGCCGCCATCTGCTGTTGCACATCCTCCAGTTGCTGGGCCTGGCGGGTCAGAGTCGCATTGGCGGCAATCAGCTGTGAGGTAACGGTTGTCAGAGCATCGTACACCGGTCGCAGCAGCAGCACGAAGGCAATCAGGGCGGCGATAATGGTGCCCAGGGTCCACCATAAGGCCCGACGGGTCGCAGTATTCACAACCGGCGTCACCTTGGAGGCGAGAGATTCCAGCAGTTCATACTGATCGAGTTTGATACGGTCACGCTGTTCAACAAACAGCTGCCGGAACAGCCCGCGCATGGAATCTTTTTCAAGCTCTTCACTGGCGCTTCTGGCCAGCTCTTCAAGCGTATGCTCCACCTTGGGCATGTCTGCAGGTTCATCGATCGTGACCGTATTTGGCGTGTTATCAACGACCGGTTCGTCCGGCCTGGGCTCGATCAGCTTGAGTTGTTCCAGCACTTTTTCCAGCTGCACGGGTTTAAGCTTTTTGGGCAGTACCCCGACAGCACCAAAAGCCCGGGCCTGGGCCACATACACCTCCCCTTCTTTGGAGGTATACATGATGATCGGAATGCGGGCGGTTTTGGGATCTTTTTTAATGGCCTGTACTGCCTGGAAGCCATCCATCCCCGGCATCATGTGATCCATAAAGATGACATCCGGTGCCGATGCACTCAAAAACCCCAAACCTTCTTCCGCTGAAGAGGCAGTTTCGACATGGATACCCATATCAACCAGCATTTCTTTTAATACGTAACGAGCCAGTTTTGAATCATCGACCACCAACGCAGTCTTTCTGGCAGCAACTCCAGGTTTCTTATCGACCATGCTAGATACTTACCTACGATCTCAGTTTTGGAAGAATACCCGCACATAACAACCCCACAGGCAGGGTTTGCTAAGGTAGTACTCACACTATCTTATATTACTTTTTTTCAGACAGAAGCAGGTTAACGACAACCGTGGCAACCACGTCGAAAATATCCTTTAAAAAAGATATAGAACGAGCACTGGTTCTCATATTCTGGTGAGTTGGGGGAAATTATCCGAGCAAGCAATTCCAGAACTAAAAGTACTCTATTGACTCAAAGAACCAAACAGCTGTTCGAACGGTTCCTTGTCTGGACTCAGTTCTGTAAGCCGTATCCTCATACAAATCTGACCACAAATGTATACGACAAATAATAGTAGCGCCATTAGACTAATACCACTCCAGCAGATGCTGTCAGACAGCAGCCTACCAAAGGAATTGCATGGAGCAATTACCCTGCACAAGGTCAGTGATCGGCGAAGAACACTATTGTTGAAAACTGTGGCAGGAGTTGATGGAAAACAAAATATCTCTATAAGGTCTAAACATGGAAAAATTACAGATTGGTATTGCGATTCTGCTTTGCTCATTAGCGACATTCACTTTTGCCGCAAACAGATATGAAGGTACTGTTGCCTTGATCGAGGCAGGAAACACAGATGGCAGTATCTTTTTCAATACTGTAGAAGTCACACAACAAGACGAATGCTCCAGTGCTGCCGGATATGTAGTACCAGCAGATCACTCTGCAGATAAAGTACTGTCGCTACTGCTATCCGCAAAAATCGCCGCTAGAAAAGTTTACTTTGATATTGAAGGTTGTACAGGTACATACCCCAGAGTCATCAGAGTCGGCTTGAAGTAAAGCAGTAGTTTCTGGCTCTTCCAAGCCGCCGGGAAAATTCACCCGGTCACCAATCTGACCGGGTGAATCGTAGATATTTAGTGAACAAATTTGGATAACAGGCGCAGGTAGCGAATTTGATATCCGTTGCTATTTTCCGTTACCGACCAGGAGTTGAGGGGCCAGCTGTCGTTAAAATCCGCATAGGATTTCTGGTTGGGCTGACCATACGGTGGCGCCAAACGCTCGACGCCACACTTGGCATTGTTTTCGGTACTGCCACAGCTGTAAGGACAGCAACCATCCCAGTCGTAATACGGGTTGGCACCACCGACGAGGAAGCCCGGAGGCGGACCATATAGGGAATCACTGACGCTATCCCATTTGGCGCTACCGTCGCTGAACCAGGTGTGATAGAACTGATCCACGGAATTCTCAGCACCATGATTCCCCATATTGGACAAATACACCTTACCCAGAGGATTGACACCATGCAGGTAATGCAGATAACCCAGCGCCGCATTTTTGACCTCCGCCTCGCTTTGGGTATTCAGACCCTGAAGTATCTGCTCATAAAACATGAAGCCCACATCTGATTTAATACCGGAGCTTCCCCAGGTGTAATCTTTCAGTTGCGCCTGATAGGGATCGGTATCGTCATTGACCGCCCCCCATAAATTACTGTCGCCGTTCATGGCATTCACAAAACGCTCTTTGATGACCTGGGCAACACTGGCAGTCGCATTAGGAAGATTTGCGTAATACAACAGAATATGCGTATCAGAAACGCCAAACGGATTCGACCAGTAGTAAGCGATCAGGTCTGCATTACTGTAGTTATTGTCGAAATAGTTCTTATAAGCTGCCTCACCAGTCATCTCAAACAAATAAGCAGATGCATGCAGTTTTTTCATCATTCGGCCTTTGTCGTCTGTCTCCTGTTGACCGGCACCCAAACCGGAGCTGCCATTGGCGGAATCGTTATTGCGGAAAGTAACGTTCGGATTCGCATCTGCCCAGCTCCAGGCGTTTTTCGCTCTGACCAGCAAATCATTGGCGTAGTTTTGGTAACCTGATTGATTCAGCGTACCAAATACCTTGGCACCCAATGCAAATGCAGACGCAGTCGATAAGGTTGCAGAGGTGCTTTCCGGTCCGTAACGACTCGGTCCGGTGGCACTGGAAGGCGGGCTCGCATGGGCGATACCGACAATGGACAGCACTGAGCCATCGTTGTTCTGTAGTCTGATCAATGAATCCATACCCCATTTGGCTTCATCGAGAATATCCGGGATGCCATTGCCGGATTCCGGAATGTTAAAGTCATCTCCCCAGGCCGCCGGATTTTCCAGGTAGGCGTTCAGAAGATCTTCTACATAGCCTGCAGTCCAGCTGGTATATTTGTTGAAGTCACCAGCATCAAACCAGCCACCACGAAGATCACGTTCGGTCGCGGCGTTGTCCGGGTCGCTATACAGTCTTGCCTGCGGATCCTGACCACTGCCTAAGTGACTGGCGCCGTCAGTCCAGCCGGGTTCGGCATAAGGCTCCTGTTTGGCAAACCCAACACGCTGATAAAACATCACCCGCATCGCCTGCTTGAGCACGTCCTCGTATACCCCATCATCGATACTGAATGTAGGTGATATCACCTTGGCTTCGGGGTCGCGGACATAATAGTTACCCGGAGTTTGAATGCTGCTGAAGTCAAACCACCAGGCCTTGTCGCCGGAGGAGGGGTCTACTGCGCCATTGTGCCATGACTGCAAAGTGCTGCGATAAACCACTGCTGACGTGTCAGCATTGACCAGTTCAAAATTAATGCCGGGAGTATAGGCATCTGCTGCGTCATAACCTTCTACAGGATCGCGAACAACGGCAACTTTGCGGGCATCGGTTGGATAACCAAACTGGTCAACGACGATAAACGGGCCATCACCGGTCACCGATACCTTACTGCCGGAAGGAGCGCCAGAGTCCCCTGAAGACGGAGTATCAGTGGAATTATTCGAAGATGAGTTATCAGTGGAGTTATTCGAAGATGAGTTATCATCGAAAATATCGATATTACATGCAGAAAGTGAGGTCAGCAGAGTCGCTGCTGCAATCACATTACCGATGGGCGTTAATTTTTGCATAGGTCTGTGTCACTTGATGATTGTTAAAAAATATCCCAGTCTTATAAGACAGTTGCTAATGTCATAAAATCAAGCAGGAGTCTGTTGTCATACGACTTAATCCGGCAATCAAACAGATCATCCCGAACAATTTGATCGTTACCCGGTCAGGTTCGGCACATAAACAAACCAGCCGATTGTTACCAAGCTCACTTTGGATTTACAAAAATACCGGAACATTCCTGTTCCGTATTTGGCAACCTGACCTTTTGAACAGCCAGGACAATAACCAGCCACACCGATTGTAACGTGGTTCAAAAAAAAAATTGTTAACCAGCGCCCGTAGCGTGGAGTACTTGCGTCCATTTTTCGACAACAAAAAACAGTGAGCAGATACATTCTTACCTTTTATCGCACAATGAAAAATCAAACACAGGTTGGAGCAGAGGTGTCAAAAGGCATGTTTGCTGTGATTTGATTCACTTTCAGCCTGAAAAAACTGAAACATTTTCTGCAAGGTGACAGAGGAAGACATTGATTTCTCATGAGACAGCACGAGACCACTGTCATTAACCCGACCATCAAAAGTGTCGGGGTAATTGTCATACATCAATAAGTCACGCTGAATATCGGCTTGTTTAACAAGGATGCTGGCAGCTAGGGACAAACCAGTGATTATCAAATTAACAAATGTATTTTGCTGGAAAGAGCCGGATATCAATCCCGGTTCGTTAGCATGAAACCAACGCTTTCAATACCTTCTGAATGATAAATGGAAGCGCAAAAATAACCATCACAAGTGCTTATGTTTATCATCACTCCCACCATAGTTGCTCCTACGGCTGACAAATACGGGAAAACTCTTTAAACGTCTGAATATGCAAATGCTCCGCATCCTGTGTTCGGACTCCCAGATGAATTTGTTTATGAATACCCTGTTGTCCCAGGCGTAACGGATAGACCGCAAAAGTTTCTGCATATTCGGCCACCAGCCATTGCGGTAGCGTGGTCACCCCGCGACCCGACGCCACCATTTGCAGGATAATTTCCGTGGCTTCCAAGGTCTTATGTTTTTTGGGCCGACAACCCGCCGGCACCAGAAACTGTTGATAAATGTCCAGGCGTTCTGCACTCACCGGATAACTCAACAGGATCTGATCTGACAGTTGATCCGGACGGACATAGGGCAACGCCCTCAACGGATTGGCCTCACCGACCAACAATACCAGTTCATAGGGAAATACGGGTTCAAACACGATGCCTGTACGGAGGATCGGGTCAGGTGTCACCAGTATATCAATATCATGGTTGTACAACGCTGCCAGCCCACCAAAACGGAACTGTTGCTTCACGTCTATATCAACATCCGGCCAGCGCTGCAGAAAAGGTTTGACCACCCGCAGCAGCCACTGATAACACGGGTGACATTCCATGCCGATATGCAAAGTGCCCTGTTCACCCCCGGCATATTGCCGCAATACCTCGTCAATCCGTTCAAGCTGCGGCAACAACCGCCTGGCTTCATTGAGCAGATACTCACCAGCCTGAGTAAGCCGCAGGGTTCTGCCTTCCTTGCTCCACATGGGCACACCCTTGCTCTGCTCCAGCTTCTTCATGGTGTGACTGAGCGCCGACTGCGTCAGATTCAAGGCGTTGGCGGCGGCGGTCAGCGATCCCTGACGTTCAATTTCCCGCAGGATGCGGAGATGGATTCGTTCAATCATGGCCTACTCATGAATATAACTAATGGATTAATTAGAATAGACCATTATTAATCATGAATACCGTCTTCTACAATCCGTGACATTCACAGACTGGAGGACACACACATGGCATTACTGCATAACCTTGGCTTTCCGCGTATCGGTGCCAACCGGGAGTTGAAGTTCGCGCTGGAGGCGTTTTGGGATGACCGGATCAGCGACGCACAGCTGTTACAACAGGCCGCTGATATCCGGATGCAGAACTGGCAGCTGCAACAGCCGCTCGACTGGATTCCGGTGGGGGATTTTTCCCTCTATGACCAAGTGCTGGATATGAGTTTTTGTCTGGGCAACGTACCGACCCGAATCAGCAAACTGGATGGCAGCGAGCTGGACCGTTATTTTCGCACCGCCCGGGGAAGAGCAGCCAAAAGCGATACCGAACCATGTCTTCATGCCAGTGAAATGACCAAATGGTTTGACACCAATTACCATTACCTGGTGCCGGAAGTCACTGCCGATACCACGTTTTCCGTGAATTCAGCCCGGCTGCTGGAACCGTTTAACGAGGCACGCAATGCCGGTATCAAGGCCAAACCAGTGATCATCGGCCCTGTCACCTATTTATGGTTGAGCAAGGCCAAGGATGAATCCCACCGTCTGGATTTGCTGCCCAGGCTGCTGCCGGTCTACAGTCAGTTATTGGAAGCACTGGCGGATGCCGGCGCAGAATGGGTACAGATCGATGAGCCGGCACTGGTAACGGAATTGTCCCCCGAGTGGAAACATGCCTTTGAGTTTGCCTACCATACGTTAAAAGCCAATCGCCCAAATCTGCTGCTCACCACTTACTTTGGCACCTTACAGGAAAACCTGCGGCTGGCCTGTCATCTGCCGGTGGCCGGTCTTCATATTGATGCTATCCGTGGTCGTGATGAGGTCCATCGGGTAGTCGACTGGCTGCCGGCCCACAAGGTTCTGTCCATAGGTGTCATTGATGGCCGCAACATCTGGAAAACCGATCTCAACGCAACATTGGACTGGCTTGAGCCGATTGCTGCCAGACTCGGGGAGCGGTTGTGGCTGGCACCCTCATGCTCTCTGCTGCATGTGCCGGTGGATCTCGACAATGAAACCGACCTGGACCCGGAAATCCGCAACTGGCTCGCTTTTGCCCGACAGAAACTTACTGAGCTGATGGTTCTGGGCAAGGCCATCAATCAGGGCCGAACGGCAGTGGCGACGGAACTGGCTGCCAATCAGGCCGCTATTGTCAGCCGCCAGCAGTCCTCGCGAGTGCATAATCCTCTGCTTACCCAGGCACTGGAGGCGATCACCCCTGAATTTGGCCAGCGTCAGCATCACTATGCTCAGCGGGCACCCAAACAGGCGGCGCATTTGCAGCTTCCGCTTTATCCGACGACGACGATTGGTTCGTTCCCTCAAACGGCGGAAATCCGCAAAGCCCGCCTTGCGTTTAAACAACAGCAGTTGTCCTGGTCTGACTATCAGGCTGGCATGAAAACCGAAATCGAGCGTGCGGTACGTGAGCAGGAAGCACTTGGCCTGGATGTGCTGGTGCATGGTGAGGCTGAGCGTAATGACATGGTGGAATATTTTGGCGAGCAACTGGAAGGGTATGTGTTCAGCCGCTTCGGTTGGGTGCAGTCTTACGGCTCCCGTTGTGTCAAACCGCCGATTCTGTTCGGCGATATCAACCGCCCAAATCCCATGACCACCGACTGGATCAAATACGCCCAGTCGCTGACCGATAAACCCATGAAAGGCATGCTGACCGGTCCGGTGACCATGCTGAACTGGTCTTTTGTCCGTGATGATCAGCCGCGCCGGCAGACCTGTCTGCAACTGGCGCTGGCCATCCGTCAGGAGGTCCTCGATCTGGAAGCTGCCGGCATCAATATTATTCAGATCGATGAAGCAGCCCTGCGCGAAGGTCTGCCGCTGCGCCGCTCGGAATGGCAGAACTATCTGAACTGGGCAACGGAGTGCTTTCGTATCAGCGCCAATGGTGTGCGTGACGAAACCCAGATCCATACCCATATGTGTTATTCGGAGTTCAACGATATTATCGAGGCGATTGCGCAGATGGATGCGGATGTCATCACCATCGAGACCTCCCGTTCGGATATGGAACTGCTGGATGTGTTTGAGGAATTTGAGTATCCCAATGAAATCGGCCCTGGCGTTTATGATATTCACTCACCCAACATCCCCGATCAGGAACAGATCATTCACCTGATGGGTAAAGCGGCAGAGCGCATTCCTGACAAGCGCTTGTGGATCAACCCCGATTGCGGCCTGAAAACCCGCCGCTGGGAGGAAGTCATTCCGGCCCTGCAGAATATGGTCAGTGCCGCCAAAGCACTACGTCAATCGGCAGTGGGCGGTTAAACCCGCAACCAACACAGTGCACAGTCCCTGTTCAGGCATCGACCAGGTACTGTGCAGCCAACGCTTTTTTGTCTACCTTGCCACTCGGCATAACCGGTACGGAGGAGACAAAATGGATACTCTTGGGCACGCTGGAATCACCCAGTGACTGGCGCACAGTAGTCCGGATGGATTCATGATCGGGCGGCTGATCTCTGGCGATCAGAAAGGCATGAACGGCTTCTCCAACCTTATCATCCGGCGCGCCCACTACGAACGCTTCATCAATCTCCGGATGATTGTTCAACACCCGCTCGATCGGTCCTACGTATACCGGTAAGGCATTAACCATGATGACATCCCGGGCACGACCATCAAGATACAGGTAGCCATCTTTGATATAGCCACAATCACGGGTTCTGATCCAGCCGTCCTGAAAGACCTCACGGGTCAGCTCCGGCTTCTGCCAATATTCGAATGCCGCCAGTTCGTTGTGGACATAAACTTCACCGTCGCGAATATCCACCTGCACATGCGGCAATGGCCGGCCGACGGATCCGTATCTGCCCTGACGAATCTCATCCGGCGTAATCATCGCAATACAGTTTGACTCTGTCTGCCCATAGGCGAAGTAAACCACAGGGCCCAATCGATCAAGTGCTTCAGACAGTCGGTGATCCGACATCGGCGAGCCGGACACCATCAACATCTTCAGGCTGCTCAGGTCACAGTGTCGGGTACGTAATGTATCCAGCATCTGATACAGGCGTGGGACATTCATGAGTGAGGCCGTAATGTTCAGCCGGGCGATCACATCCGGAAACAACGGCGTATCGTCGATTCTGGGGATTACCAGCGTGCCGCCATGAAACAGACTGAGCAAGGAAAAATCCTGTATCGGGATACTGGCCAACGTTCCAAATAACAGAAAACGTTGGGAACGGGAGGCAATTTCCTGCAGCTCCGGGCTTAGCCTGGCAGCGTTGACGGCCCAGTGATCGGTAACGGCCCGATAGGTTCGTGAACATCCTTTGGGCTGCCCGGTACTACCGCTGGTATAGGCCACATGCGCGGTGTCATCGATTCGAGCCAGCAGCTCCAGGGGGCGCTCAGGCGTCTGCAGCATTTCATGCACCACCTGCTGATCGATCACCCGATCCACTCCCTGACCCAGAATAAACTGCAACTGCGCCTCGCTGTAACCTGGTCGGATATCGATCACCAGACAGCCACGGGCATAGACCGCCAGATAGGTTGCCAGGGATTCGGGTGAAACATCCAGAATCAAAACCACGCGGCTGCCGGGTCCAAGACCGGCATCTTCCATGGCGGCCGCCAGACACCTCACCATGGACAACAGTTCAGCCGCGCTGATCTGCCGGCCATTGTCTTCCTGTTCCACGACAACATGATCCGGGTACATCTCCAGTTGCTGAATGATCGGTTCCGGGAAAATCATAACGATGCCTCTTGTTTTGAAGGTGAGAACAGCCCCAGCCTGAATCCGGCGGGGCGTCACTGCGATGCAGTACGGCATTGCCTGATAACCCGAACAGATCAACGCTTGATCGGTCAATCAACTGTCTGATACAGACTTATAAGGATTAAAGGGCAACCTGATATGGAATTTTGGATTCTTCACCAGCTGATCAAGAAAAGACAATCATTCAAGTGTACGAGACACCGGCGAACGCTGAGGCATGAGCAAGCCATTCTTTTCGATGACCGCGTGTATTTTTCGGGCCGCACGGGCCAGTTGACGGATGTCACCCAGCTTGGGGGTCTCTCCATCGTCCAGCGCTCTCTGCCAGTCGTTCACTTCCTGCTCCAGATAACTCATCAGCTTTTTGGGACAACCGATACAAATTTTCTGACACAAGTCGGCTTCTGGTGCACCCACTGGAAGTTGCTCGCGAATAGCGCAGAGCAGTTGTTGCATGGCCACACGACCGGAAGGTTTAGGGCGGGAAATTTCAGGGCTGGAAGGTTCAGGGTTAGAAGGTTCAGAGATAGAAGGTTCAGAGATATTCATGAGCAACGACACAAGCTGATCACATATCGGGTATTGTGCCGTTGTCAGTGAGAATTGGTATGATCTGGATCGCCCTGCTGGTTATTGTCTGTCCAGATCGGGTATAACGCTCAATGGCTGCTGCATTCTCCACACAAAGATTGGGTAAAGACCTGACGGATATATTCTGCGTCCGATCCCATGGCAATCAGATGATGCAACTTGGTAAATGCCGCTTCCAAAGTCAGATCGGCGCCTGCGACAACACCGATCTGGTTAAGCACAGAAGCGGTCGCGTATGCGCCCTGATACACCCCTCCCTGCAAACACTGGCTGATATTAGCCACCACAATGCCCCGCTCACCGGCTCTGGCCAGTTCATCGATCAATGCACGATTGCCATCAGGAGGATTGCCCACGCCGTAAGACTGGATAATCAGCGCCCGGACATCATCGTGATCAATCAAATCGCGAATCACCCTAGCCTGAACACCGGGATACATCGGTGCTACCACCACCGCACCGGCATTGAATTCGGGTAATTCAAAATGCGGCTGACCGGTCGGCAATAACAAGTCCTGGCGCAATTGAATGTGTATGCCAATCTCGCCCAGCCAGTCCAGATTGGGTGAATCGAACGCATCGAACCCTACACTGCGCACTTTGGTACTGCGATTTCCGCGCAGCAGGCGACCATTGAAATAAATGCAGACTTCGGCGATACGCTCATCCGCTGCCAGTATCATACTGGTCACCAGATTATCCAGCGCATCGTTACGCAATTCGGTCAGGGGAATCTGAGATCCGGTCACGATCACGGGTTTATCCGCACCCTGCAGAATAAAAGACAGCGCCGAGGCCGTGTAGGCCATGGTATCGGTACCGTGCAAAACAATGAAACCATCATAGTCCTGCCAGTGTTCGGTGATACGGCGACCAATCTGCATCCAGTCTGATGGATTCAGATTGGAGCTGTCGATCAGTTGTTCAAACTCCACCAGATCATAGGCTGGTAACTGTTCTACCGCCCGTGCCTGTAATTGAAGGGCGACAAGATCCGCAAATCCTGTCGCCGGAACGTACCCCTGAGGGGAATTTTGCATACCGATGGTGCCACCGGTATGCAGTATCAGTATGCGACGTTTCATCAGCTCTTTTTATTTATGGTTGTCAGATGCGGGGCCAGCATGGACTGCGGGCTGAGCAATTGCTCAAGTTCAGCCTCATCCAGCAACCCCTCTGCCAACACCAGCTCTCTGACAGTACTGCCGGAATGCAGGGCAGTCTGGGCAATGCGAGATGCGTTGGCATAGCCAATATAAGGAACCAGCGCAGTGATGGTGCCGATGCTTTGATCCAGCAATTGCGCACAACGTTCACGGTCGGCCTCAATTCCCTGAATACAGCGATTCTCCAACATTGAACAGGCTGAGCCCAGCATTTTCATGGAATTCAACAGATTGTAGATGATCAGCGGCTCCATGGCGTTCAACTGCAATTGTCCGGCTTCGGCTGCCAGAGTCACTGCCAGATCATTGGCAATTACCTGATAAGCCGTTTGATTGACCGCCTCCGGAATCACTGGATTGACCTTACCAGGCATGATGGAGGAACCGGGTTGCATCGGCGGCAGTTTGATTTCGCCAATACCGGCTCTCGGACCGCTGGACAGCAGACGCAGGTCATTGGCCATCTTGCCCAGCTTGACCGCAAAGCGCCTTAAAATACCGGAGAACAGCACGAATGCGCCCATGTCGGAGGTGGCTTCCACCAGGTTGGCGGCACGTACCATCGGTTTACCGGAAAACTCTGCCAGATAACCAACGGCCAGTGATGCATATTCCGGATGGGTGTTAATACCGGTACCGATGGCGGTTCCACCCAGGTTGACTTCACACAACAGGGCGCAGGCTTCACGCAGACGATCAATGTCTTCACTGAGGTTGACAGCAAACGCTTCAAACTCCTGCCCCAGGGTCATGGGTACCGCATCCTGTAACTGAGTACGCCCCATTTTCACCACATCGGCAAACTCAACCCCTTTTTTCGACAATGCAGCGATCAGGCTTTCGATGGTATCGATCAACGGATCGGCTGCAAACTGAATTGCCAGACAGGCCGCCGTCGGATAGGCATCGTTGGTGGACTGTGAACGGTTGACATCATCATTGGGATGCAGGTACTGGTATTCGCCTTTGCCACGACCCAGTTTTTCCAGCGCCAGGTTGGCAATCACCTCGTTGGCATTCATGTTGGTTGAGGTGCCGGCACCGCCCTGAATCAGATCGACCACAAACTGGTCATGCAGGCGTCCACCGCAGATGTCTTCGCAAGCCGATATGATGGCGTCGGTTTTGGTGCTATCGAGATTACCCAGTTTATTGTTTGCTTTGGCCGCAGCCATTTTGACCAGTGCTAACGCTTTAACCAGCTCCGGAAAGTGACTGATCGGCACCCCCGTGATGGCGAAGTTTTCCACCGCCCGTTGAGTCTGAATGCCATACCAGGCATCCGCAGGTACTTCTTTATCGCCGAGCAGGTCATGTTCGATACGTGTTTTCATGTGTGCAAATATCCAAGCTAATACAAATTGACGTTTTTATTCAGCAGCCAATATCCATTAACCAAGGGGAATCATATAAGCCGGAAAACTGACCAATGCGCTTGTTGTTCTGCCGGGTTAACTACCTCGCAGGAGCTGCCATCCTGCGAACTGCAAACTATGTACTTATCGACGGCACCTCCCTGTGCCGCAGATCAGCTTCAGCGACCAGTGGTAACGACTGCCTCTGAGGTGCCAGACTGACGCTGCTGTTGATCTTCCGGTTCCAGTTCCCAGGCAGACGCATCAATGTTCAGGTCACTGAAGCGCTGAGCATCAAACGTCGGAACCCGGACACCACTGGCAAGTTGCTGATCGTAGTCTTTCATGATCCGCAAACCGGTTTTGAACAATAATGCCAGGGCAAACAGGTTAACCAGTGCCAGGAATCCCATGGTCACATCCGCGAATGCGAAGACCGTTCCCAGATCCATAATGGCTCCCCAGCAGCACAGACAGATAATGGCCACCCGGAACGCGTTATAGATGTTCTGATTCTCACCACTGAAGAAGTTAAGACTGTTTTCGCCAAGGTAGTAGTTGTAGATGATGGTACTGAAACCAAACAGCAACAGCGCCACACTCACAAAACTGCGGCCCCATTCACCCACATGATCGGCCAGAGCGGTCTGAGTCAGCGCCACGCCGCCCTGATCAGCAATGGTGGCTGGATCATAAATGCCGCTGAGCAAAATGATAAATGCGGTACAGGAGCACAGAATCAGCGTATCGATGAAAACCGAAAATGCCTGCACGATGCCCTGATTGGCCGGATGCGGTACATATGCCACGGCAGCCACGTTTGGCGCACTGCCAAGACCGGCTTCGTTGGAAAACAGACCACGCTTCACACCCAG
Source organism: Gynuella sunshinyii YC6258 (assembly GCF_000940805.1). Taxonomy (GTDB): domain Bacteria; phylum Pseudomonadota; class Gammaproteobacteria; order Pseudomonadales; family Natronospirillaceae; genus Gynuella; species Gynuella sunshinyii. The sequence continues at coordinate 118,816 of NZ_CP007142.1, forward strand.
CAGAATGGCAGCACCGATACCACCGCCAATGGCTGGCTCAAGGCCGAAAGCACTTTTGACAATCAACATAAACACATCAGGAATTTTGCCGGCGTTCAGACCCAGCACCATGAGAGTAATACCCAGATAGCCCAACGCCATAACCGGTACCAGCACCTCAGCCACCCTGGCAATCCGTTTAACTCCGCCAAAAATGATCAGACCAACCACCAGTGCCAGTGCAATGCCGGTGTAATAGGTTGGAATACCGAAGGCATCATTGACCGATGTCGCCACCGAGTAGGATTGCAGGGCGTTGAAACCAAAACCAAAGGTGATCAGCAGCAATACTGAATACAATCCACCAAGCCATTTCCACTGTTTCCCGAGTCCACGGGTAATGTAATAGGCCGGCCCCCCTCGATAGGTACCGTCTGGTTCTGACTTTTTAAATGTCTGTGCGAGTGTACATTCGAAGTAGCTGGTCGCCATACCAACCAGACCTACCACCCACATCCAGAAGATGGCACCAGGACCGCCGAGCGTTATCGCCACGGCCACACCGGCAATATTCCCGCCACCGACCCGACCGGCAACTGATAACAAAAGCGCCTGAAATGAACTCAGATGACCATACTTATCGTCTTTAAACGCCTGATTGGTACTGAGAATACGGAACATTTTTCCGAAGTAGCGGAATTGCACGAATCTGGATGCAATCGTAAACCACAGCCCGAGAGAGATCAGTACTACGATCAGTACCTTTCCCCATAGAAGATCATTCAGTAGACCCAACATATTCTGCCTCCATCTGCGAATCACCATCGCGTTGTTGTTTTTGTCATTGTTATGAGGGCTCTATTCAACCAAAGAGCTGCTGGTCAGAATATTTGACAACCTGTTGCATTATGATGCCAATTGGTGCCATAAAAGCATCATAACGCGCCATTTATGATATATTTCCTGCGCTTGAACTGAATGAACTCTGAACAATTACTGGATCCAAACCATCATGCATGAGGATTTTCCCCGTAACCTGCGGCTGTTGTGCAGCTACTACAAATCCATTGCCGAGGTCTGTCGCCGGCTTGATGTCAATCGACCACAATTCAACCGTTATCTCAGCGGTACCAGTAAGCCTTCAGCCCACAAGATGATGCGCCTCTGCGATTTTTTTGGCGTCGAAATGCATGAAATCATGCTGCCTCATGATCAGTTCCAGCGGCTGATCAAAGTCCGTTCCCGCAGCCAGCCCGGTGATGCTCCGGCGTTACCGGAACTCAGCCATCTGCAAAAGCTGCATCAACAGGGAACGGACGGACTGGCAAAATATCTGGGTTATTACTTTGAACACTATCAGTCCATGGCCTGTCCCGGAAAGATTCTGCGTACCCTGGTCAAACTCGAACAACGGGAAGACAAAATCTATTACCAGCGCACCGAACGGTTACAGGAACATCCGGACGATAAAATTTTTCACGGCATATATCTGGGCATGGCGTATTTTCTTCATGACCGGATTTTTATGGTCGACTATGAATCCCTGACCGGCAATGAAATCACTCAAACCATTCTGTTTCCGTCATTTAAGAACCGGGTTTCGCGACTGACCGGTTTAAAACTGGGCGTCTCCGGTAGCGGAGAACGGATGCCCTGTTGTGCCCGGGTGGTCTACGAACATCTCGGCCTGGCCATAGATAAGTTACGGGCACTGTCGATGTGTGGACTGTACGATCAACATTCACCGGAGATCGATACCGGACTGCTGAACGCTATTAGCAATAATATGAGTGATGATGAATGGCATTTTCGCGCCCGTCATTTCTATTAAAAAGTATCGATAAACTTGTGGTGGCCGGGAGATTATTCACTCAATCAACAGACAATGGCAGAATTCCAACTGTTTGATGCATTTAGTTTGATCAAGGTCGCAATTATGTCAGTCATATGGCATAACAATTCCATGGCAACCACCAGCACCGCTATTGAATGATGCCAATGCGCTGTTTTTTATCAGACGACATTCAACACGTTCGAAAAAAGTGCATACTGACCGACCAAACAATAAAGCATGATGGACATTTCCAGCCATGAGCTCCATTCCGGTCTGTTAAGTACTTAATGGAAAAATTTACCATAGAAATCAAATGATTATGTGCCAGCTCTGGCAAACTCTATAACCTGTTAGACAAGGTGATAATGATCATCACCCTGCCATTGATACATTGGGAGCAATTGATGAAGCGAACACTCTATAAAGCGATTCTTTTTTCAACCGCATTGGCCTCTTCAAGCCTGCTTTATGCCGCGGATATGAGCAAAACCCTCAGGGTTGAATTTGACGCCGGAGCCACCGGTTTCGACCCGGCCAAGGTGTCCGATGGTTATTCAAATGATGTTAATGAAAATATTTACGACACCTTGCTCACTTATGACTACCTGGCCCGCCCCATCAAGATTATTCCCAATGTCGTTGAGGACATGCCAAAAATCAGCAATGACGGTAAAACCTATACCTTTAAAATCAAGCCAGGTATTTATTTTGCCGATGACCCGGCATTTAAAGGAAAAAAACGTGAGCTGGTGGCAGCCGACTTCGTCTATTCAATCAAGCGCCTGCTGGATAAAACCATTAATTCCCCGCAAAGCTATCTGGTGGATGGCAAATTCGTCGGCGTCGACGAACTGGTCAAGCAGGCCGGTCAGGGACCGTTGAACTACGATACCGAAGTAGAAGGTATCAAAGCGCTGGACAAATACACCTTGCAATTGAACCTGACCGACGTGAACTATAACTTTGCCACCATTCTGGCAATGCCGGCTTTCAGCGCAGTCGCCCGCGAAGTCGTTGAGACCTATGCCGAGAATACCAACGCTCACCCGGTGGGTACCGGGCCGTACATGCTCAAAGAATGGAAGCCTGGCTCTAAAATTACGTTGACCGCCAACCCGGGATTCCGCAAAGAAGTGTTCAATTTCAAAGCGGACAAGTCAGATCCGGTTTCCGTCGCCGTTGCCAAAGAAATGAAGGGTAAAGTGATTCCTCAGACTGGCAATATTGAAATCAGCGTCATCGAAGAAGAACAGCCTAAATGGCTGGCGTTTCTCAATCAGCAGCTGGATATTCTGTTACGCGGCATTCCTCAGCCAGCTCTGAAAGAAGCTCTGATCATCAATCCGGAGAATCCACTGGACGTCAAACTGGCCCCCAAATATGCCGACATGGGCATTCAGATGCAGCGTAAAAAAATGTTGGAGATCACCTTTTACTTCTTCAACATGAAAGATCCCGTAGTGGGTGGTTACAGCGCAGACAAAATCGCCCTGCGCCGGGCTATCGCCATGGCGTTCCCGCGCCAGGAGACCATTGCCCGTATTCGTCGCGGTCAGGCGGTTCCTGTGGAATATGCCATTCCGGAAGGCGTTGCCGGCCACAACCCCAAAGCCCGTGATGGCGCTAAATTCGATCCTGCCAAAGCCAATGCCCTGCTGGATGCTGTTGGTTATAAAATCGGTGCCGATGGCTACCGTACCCTGCCGGACGGCTCTCCTCTAAGCGTTGAAATGGGCACCGGCACCGCTGCCATCGACAGAGAATGGAATGAGTACTGGCAGCAGGCGTTTGATTCACTGCACCTGAAACTCACCTTTAAAACCGGCAAATGGAGTGAGCTGTCCAAAGCCAACCGTGAAGGCAAACTGCAAATGTGGAGCCTTGCCTGGGCGGCCGATTACCCTGATGGTGAGAACTTCATGCAAATGTTCTATGGCCCCAACGGCGGGGACTCAAACTTCGCTTTCTTCGATCTGCCGGCGTTTAACCAGTACTACGAAGAAGCTCTGAAACTGCCGAACGGAAATAAACGTCAATCACTGTATGACAAAATGGACAAGCTCATTGCCCAGTATCAACCCTATATTTTCAGCGATACCCGGGTCAGAAGTATCGTCACGCAAAGCTATGTGCATGGATTCAAAACCCATCCAATCCTCAGCGGCTGGCGTTACGTTGAACTTGATAAGTAACCTTTAACATTGTTAAACCGGTATCGGCTGCGCCCTTTACCGGTTAATCTGACAGGTATTTACAGCGGCATGACAGCGTGATACAGGAACGTATCATTTATGCCCTTAAACCAGCGCAAAACACTTCAAACATCGTATTTCGCGCTGCGCCACAGACTCAATCAGGGAACTTCGAACGATCTGTCTGATTGCCAAGATAACAACTGGAGTCTTCATGTTTTCTTATATTATTCGCCGGGGCTGGCAAATGATTCCGACCCTGCTCGGCGTCATGTTGCTATTGTTCGCTTTATACAATCTGGTCGGCGGAGATCCTTCTTATATTCTGGCCGGCAAAAGTCTGAGTAACGAAATGCTGGCCAGCATTCGAGCCCAACTGGGACTGGACAAAAGCCTGCCGGAGCAGTTCTTTATTTTTGTCAAACAGGTGGTGACCATGGATTTTGGCACTTCATGGTCCACCCAGCAGCCGGTCTCGGATATCATCAATAACCGTATCGGTCCCTCGATCATGCTGATTTTGACCTGGCAGATCTGTTCTTTATTTGTTTCTCTGATATTTGCTGCCTCAGTAGCCTACTTCAACGGTAGCATTTATGACCGCGCGGTGACGATTCTGTCCACCATTGCCATGTCTATCAGCATCCTGGTGTACATCATCGCCGGGCAGTATTTTCTCGCCTACAAGATGCAGTGGTTTCCGGTGTATGGCTGGGGCAATGGTTTCTGGGAGAACTTTCTGATTTACATCCCGCTACCACTGTTGATCGGCCTGGCGGTCAGTATCGCGCCCGATACCCGTTTTTACCGCACCTGTTTCGTTGAGGAAATGAACAGCGATTATGTCCGTACCGCCAAAGCCAAAGGCTTGTCAGAACAGACGATCATGCTCAAACACGTCATGCGTAATGCACTGATTCCCATCATTACCAGCGTGATGACCGCGCTGCCGTATATGATTACCGGCTCGGTTCTGATGGAGCGTTTTTTTGGTATTCCAGGCCTCGGTAACGAAATTCTGAAAGCCGTGGATTCCAGTGACTTTCCGGTGATCAAGGCCATTACCATTTACCTGGTGATTGCCGTCATGATTTTCAATCTGCTGGCGGATCTGATCTACAAGCTGATCGATCCACGTGTGCAACTTCATTAATAAGGGAAGATCATGACCTCTCAAACCAGCGATCAAACCCCCAACATCAATCAATCAGCTACCAATACGGCATCACGCAGTTTGTGGTCTCTGGCCTGGAAACGACTGCGCCGCGACCGTGTCGGCTTTACCAGCCTGCTGATCGTCATCGCCTACCTGTTGCTGTGCCTGGGGGCCTGGATGAACCTGATTGGCGCGGACTGGCGTGATGAAATCGCCCTGCCCCATGCACCGCCAACATTTGCCACCTGGATTCCACGAGGCACAGAAATCAAGGCCGATTCAGTTGGTATCACTGACGATGCCACTCTGGATGACACAGATTCAGCGCCAGACGAAACCGATGACTCTGATCCACTGGCCGCACTGCTGGCCGAAGCGGAGTCCAACGCCGGTGACTATGAACAACAACAGGTCCCCAAACTTGAAACCCTGATTCTGGGTGCCGATGGTCGCGGCCGCGATATTCTGCAAAAAACCCTTAAAGGCACCTCGGTATCGGTGATGGTTGCTTTATTCGGTTCATTCTGTGCCATCCTTATCGGTACCCTGCTCGGTGCCATCGCCGGATATTTCGGTAAATGGGTCGATGACATACTGATGTGGTTCTACAGCATCTTCACTTCTATTCCGGACATGCTGCTATTGCTGTCATTCGCCGTGGTGTTTGCACGCGGTATCGATACCCTGATCATCATTTTCGGCCTGACCTCGTGGACCAGTATTTTCCGTTTGATGCGGGCAGAATTCATGAAACACAAACACCGCGAGTATGTTCAGGCGGCAGACACCATCGGTGCCGGACAGTCACGGAAAATGTTCCTCCATATACTACCCAACGTCAGCCACATCCTGCTGGTGCAGTTTTCCATTTTGACCGTGGGGATGATCAAGTCAGAAGTGGTGTTGTCCTTCCTCGGTTTTGGTGTCGATATTACCCAAACCAGCTGGGGCTCCATGCTCGCGGAAGTGCCGGCCGAACTGATCCAGGGATACTGGTGGCAGATGGTGACCGTGACCGTGTTCATGTCGGTACTGGTCACGGCCTTCAGCCTGCTGACCGACAGCATGCGCGATGCGCTTGACCCTAAAGTGAAATAGTGTGGAGCCGTAAAATGAACAACCCTTTACTCAAAGTCGAAAACCTGAAAGTCGACTTCAAACTGGAAGACGGAAAACTGTTCCATGCCCTGAAAAGTATCAGTTTTGAAGTTCCGGAAAACACCACCGTCGCACTGGTCGGTGAATCAGGTTCCGGCAAATCCGTCACCTCCATGGCATTGTTGGGTCTGTTACCCAAATCCAATACCATCATTGATCCCGACAGTAAGATTGAATTCAACGGCAACAATATTCTGAAACTTTCAAAAACGGCATTGCGGCGGTTAAGAGGCAGCGATATCGCAATGATTTTTCAGGAGCCCATGAGTTCCCTGAATCCCGTATTTACCATCGGCAATCAGATTATTGAAACCCTGATGCTGCATAAATCCCTGTCCCGCAAAGCAGCCCGTGCCAGAACCATTGAACTGCTCAACGAAGTGGGCCTGCCGGATCCCGAAAACCGCATCAACGCCTATCCACATGAATTGTCGGGTGGTCAGCAACAACGGGTGATGATCGCCATGGCAGTGGCCTGTGAACCGAAACTGCTGATCGCCGACGAGCCGACCACGGCGCTGGATGTGACCATTCAAAAACAGATTCTGGAACTGCTGGCACAAATGCAGAAACGTCACGGCATGTCGGTTCTGTTTATTACCCATGACCTGGGTGTGGTCGCGGAGTTTGCCGATGAAGTGGTGGTCATGCGCCATGGCTCCATCTGCGAACAGGGCAGCATAGAAACGATATTTTCCGATCCTCAGCACAGCTACACCAAAGCCCTGCTGAACTGCCGGCCAAGTCTGACCAGCCGACCACAACGACTGGCAGTGATCGATGACTTTCTACAGGATAAACCCTATGTACCACCACCAGAGCGACATCGGGGTTATCAACCGAATGGTGATATCGTGCTGGACGTGGTGGGCCTGAGCAAACATTTCCGGATCAAAACCGGATTATTCAGTCATCAGGATTTAAAAGCCGTCGATAACGTTTCATTCCAACTGCAACGGGGTAAAACCCTGGGTATCGTCGGCGAATCCGGCTCCGGCAAATCCACCGTCGGACTGACCCTGATGCGCCTGCACCCGTTCACCGCCGGTCATGCCTATTTCGATGGCCAGGAAATTCTGCGTATGCCCGCGGAAGACTTTAAACACTTAAAGCCACGGATACAGATTATTTTTCAGAATCCCTATGCATCGTTAAATCCCCGCTTTACCGTGGGCCAGATTCTCATGGAGCCAATGCTGTTGCATCATATCGGTGAGAACCGGCAACAACGCAAACAGTTAGCTGAAGAACTGCTCGAAAAAGTCGGGCTGCCCGACAGCGCATTCCATCGCTATCCTCATGAATTCTCTGGCGGACAAAGACAACGCATTGCCATTGCCCGATGCCTGACACTGAAACCGGAAATCCTGATCTGCGATGAATCGGTATCCGCGCTGGATGTTTCGGTACAGGCACAAGTTCTGAACCTGCTGCAGGATCTGCAGGACGAATACAATATGTCCTACCTGTTTATTTCCCATGACTTATCGGTTGTAAAACACATCTCCGATCAGATCATGGTCATGCAACAGGGTAAGGTGGTGGAAATCGGAGACCCGGACAACCTGTACAGTAACCCACAACAGCCATACACCCGGAAACTCATTTCCTCCGTACCCAAAGATCCGATTGGTGGCGGGATGTTGTTTCAACAGGCCAGCGGTTGAATGGTTCGCCTGCGAACTATCCTGTTAACCCGGAATGCCATCCGGGTTAACCACTTATAGGGCACACGAAAAACAGTGAGCAGGGAAACCAAATCGGTCAGGCGGTGGTGTGATGGGTCGTTAAGGGGGATTGATGCGAACACAGAGGAAACCAAGGTCTTCGGGCTTTAAGGATTGCTAAGAATTACCATCAACCCTCCGGTGTATTGCGCCTTTTTTCAGATTGCTGTGGTCGCCCAACCAACTACACCCTACCAACCCCAAGATTCCTGCTATAACCTCTAGCCTTCACATCCAAAGAGGCACTTATGTCCAAACGTCGCAGGTATCAATGGCCACAACGGTGTGCCCAGTTCGAGCAGTCCTATTTGACCCAAGCTGAGTTTTGCAAACAGCATGACCTTAACCCCAAGGACTTCAGCTTGAAACCCTCCAAGCATAAAGCTTCCGCTCAGCACACCAGTGCATTTACACATGTCGAGGTACAGTCTGAGTCTGTGTCTTCATCAAGACTGATGCGAGAGGTCGGACAGTACCAGGTGCATTGTCCGAATACATTGCCAATGCCTGTTCTCTTCTCTTTGATCACAGCACTCGCATGATTCAGTGGCCCGAATCGATACCGATTTACTTTCATCGTGATCCACTGGATTTTCGCAAAACCATCAACGGCCTGGCGGTGATGATCAGTGAGGAGGGCATTGGGTGTGTACCATCAAGCGTTGTTTGCAAGTTTTTTGGGTGACCTTTTAATCTTTCTTGATTTGAACTTTTTGAAAATCGCAGCAACTGTCATTTTAATGAGTTCTCATTGAATGCAAAAAGATTTTAAACCATGAACTCGACGTAAGTAGTCCTATACAACAAAAACTGGTATATATGACATCTAAAAAAACGACAGGTGTCGTGTTAGAAACTCTTGTGCGAAGAAAATTCGCTGACCGGGAAGATAATGGCAATGCCAAAAGTATATTACTCAGTAATTTTAGGAACTTTGATTTCGAGCATATGCTCAGCACAAGTTCCTGGAAGAGAAGAATATGTTCAAGCCTATACCGCGTACGTGCTTCGTAATAGCAATATTTTTGCTAGAGGTATGGTGAAGTCCGGGATGTCTCCAGAAGCAGCAGAAATACAGTCTAAGATCCTTGCATCAAAAGCAATTGATTGCCATATCAAGTATCTCGATGATTATCCGGAACCGCTACAAAAAGCCATGTATGAGACAATACAAAACGGAGGTTCGTATGCAGAAGCTGAGAGTGCTCTTAAAATCAGAGTTGCTGAAGCACATTTTGCAGGCGATGATTTGCTTGTACAACAATTCGGGCAGGTCACCGAAAGTGTTATCCAGTGTGTAGGTAGCTAAATGCTATCGAGTCATTAACAAACTTTGGTGATCAAAGAACCGACCCGTACAGCCAGACTTGAAGAGAGCCATTACCGGGACGGATCATAAGGCCCCCCTGCTGCAGTCGCAGGCAACGCAGAAACAGTTGATCATCGATGTGGGATGTATCTGCCCCATGGATAAGGTAATACCATTGGCCTGAGAATCCGACACCGCATCAGATTCAACCCATAGAGCTAAAAATGAAGCCAAGGCATGAGGGATGGCCCATGGTGAGAATCTGAGCATACAGGCCCTGTTTCTTGTTAAGCGTTTGAATTGCCGGGTTAAGAGAGACTTACTGGTGTAATAGCCAGAACAGATTAACCGGTTCTGAGATAACACTCTGACGACACCTTAAGCCCCTTACTCCATCGACGCTTAAATCGATCCGCATACTGCAATAACGAAACCCGCGAACCGGCACTATCTCCATACGACCGACCATAACTTTGAACATGTTTCAGCCATTGATTCGGGTCGATACCCAGTCGGCTGATCAGCTTTTCGGTGTCAGAACTGATGGCACCCCGTTTGTCATCTCGCAAACAGCGACCGGTGGTATCAATCAAATCGAAATAGTCTTCCCGGGTGAATGGAAGGGCTGCGTGAATAGAATCCTGCTGACGGCCACTGAAAGGCATCAATGGAGATTCCAGTAGGTGATCAAGCTTCAACTCACTCTTAAGTTGACGCTGTTTAGAAACACGCTGGGTGAGTGTTTGTTCGGTCGCGGTTTTGGTTTGGGTGTTTTTGTATTTGGCGTAATCGAACAAGCGTTGCTGAATTGAGGTAAAGTCGCTATCGATCAGATCATCCGCCATGGAAGCCCGTACCGGGTTCAGGTCTACATAGGCCATACAGGTCAGCAATGCCCCTTCATCCAACAAAGCCTGAGATTTGAAGCGACCTTCCCAGAACCGGCCCTTGCAGTTGTCTTCTTCATTGGCCATACGGGCAATGGTTTCATTGACACCGCGCATAAACCAACTGATGGAACACAAACGCTCACGCCACTGAGCAATTGTGACCGACACGGCCTGCAACTCGGCGGGCGACATTGTTTTACGCGCTGCCAGCCAACGGTTGATCAATACATCCCCGTTGTACAGCTGTAACCAGCGTTCCACTACCTCGTCATCCGACCAGCTTTGAGCGCGTGCCTGATCGACATGTAGCACCACATGATAATGATTACTCATGATCGCATAGGCACAGATATCAATGGCGTAGACATAGGATAAAAACCGTAATCGTGACACCAACCACTGTTTGCGATGATCAAAATTCACACCAGTTTCAGAATCGGCACCACACAAATACGCCCGCCGAACACAGCGCACCATGCAGTGATAAAAGGATGTCTCTTCCAGAGAGACTTGTTCGTTACGGGGTTTGGTCATGGTGTTGAATGCTAGTTGATGTGGGAATTGAATTCAAGTTTTTGGGTGTCCTTTTTATTATTGATGCAGGCGCGTGCCACCATTGCCTTGCGGCCAAATTTCAGCCCTGGAGAAATCTCCCGCAGTTTCTCGGTAGTTGCATCGGACTATCTGGTTGGCATATTGATCTCCCAGGCCATGCCGATTTTTGCCAGAGAGTCACCTGGAATGCATCTTGAAATCATTCGGCCACCGCATGATGTAATGGGGGTGTTTGATCGTGGAGAAATAGACTTGTTGTGCATACCCAAACAATATTCGGAAAAGATTCAACATCCCCAGGTAGAGCTGTTTTACGACCATCAGGTTTGCTTAGTGAGCGAAGCAAGTGACATCACAGAGCTTACAATGGAGCAATATCTGGATCTGGATCATGTTTCAATTCGTATTGGAGAACGGGGCAGCACGACTTACGAAGAGTGGTTCTTACCCCGATATGGACGTCAGCGTAATATTGTCTGTACCGTAGATCACTTTAACTCCGCGGCGAAGCTTATAATGGGCACCGATCGGATCGTGACCTTGCACGGTCGCATTGCCAGGGAAATGGTGAAGTTGTTCCCGGTCCGCATAGTGGCAGCCCCGTTTGACATACAACCACTTGTAGAGGTTATGGCCTGGCCTCGTTATCTTAATGAAGATCCGGAACACGAATGGGTAAGGAACATATTACAATCTGTGGCAAAATCTTTATAACAGTGGGATCCGGTTTTATTGTAACAGGATGAACAGGAAAATTTTGGTAGTGTTCAGAAATCTGTGTCATTTCTTTAGAATATCTGAAAAAGAGATGAGACATGACTGACAAGAAAATTGAATTTGATATGGAAGCTGCTCTACAAGCGCTTCGGATGGTAAAGGCATAACCGGTGCAGATGGTGTCTTGACACCCTTGATTAAGCAGCTTACCGAAGCCGCGATGAAGGCTGAGTTGGATCAGCATTTAGAATCCCATTCAGAACCCAATCGCAAAAACGGTTATAGCAAGAAAACCATGAAATCAGCCGCAGGTGATTTCGAATTGCAGACACCGCGTGATCGCAATGGTTCATTTGAACCGCAACTGGTGAAGAAAAATCAAACTCACCTTACGGATGATTTAGAGCGGAAAGTCCTTGCTTTGTTTGCATTGGGCAACCGCTATCAAGACATCCGTACTCACATCGCTGATATGTACGATATCCAGCTCTCTAACGGCACAATTAACGCTGTCACCGATAAACTCCTGCCCGAACTGCAATCGTAGCGTGAGCGTGATTTGGAAGCGATTTACACCATCCTGGGTTTGAATATCGAAGGTAAGAAAGAGCTGCTCGGCCTGTATTTGTCTGATCAGGAAGGCGCACACCACTGGCTGAGCGTATTAACGGACTTAAACAATCGAGGCGTTAAAGATATTTTAATCGTCTGTATCGATGGCTTGAAGGGCTTCCCCGGAGCGATTGAGAGCATCTACCCAAACACTGAAATCCAACATTGCATCATTCATCAAATTCGCAACTCGATGAAGTACGTGGCTTCAAAAAATCAGAAAGCGTTTATGGCCGATTTGAAGTGTGTTTACAAGGCTGCCACGATCAACGCAGCCGAAATTGCACTGGACGAGTTAGATGCAAAATGGGGCGATAAATATCCAATGGTCATTCAATCCTGGCGAACGAAATGGCCAACACTCTCGACTTATTTTAAGTACCCGGAATACGTCCGGAAAGCAATTTACACAACCAACGCGGTCGAAGCGGTTCATCGACAGTTTCGCAAACTCACCAAAACCAAAGGTGGCTTTGCAAACGAAAACAGCTTGCTCAAATTATTGTATGCGGGAGTCCGAGCGCTGGACGCATCCAGTACAGAATTGGAACCTCACGCTATCGCAACTGACAATACACTTTGAGGGACGACTGGATGATCACATGGTGTTGTGATTTTTAGCTGACACAGAATTTTGAACACCCTCTTTTATTCTGGCGTTTTATTCTGTCCTGACCCCAATGTTTTTCTTATCTGTATCAAAAAGAGCTCAAAGGCTTTTTCTTTTTTTAAGCACCATCTTCTTCTTAAGTGCTATTTTCATTTGAATAAACTTTGCTTCTTCAACCGAAGCTCCACTTGCTTCAAATTCAATAAATTTGCCTTCGTGCGCAGCTTTTATAAACTTTGCGAAAATATAGCAATTAACGATTATATCTGTACTTGAGATGTTATTGATCAACTGTTCTGTGGACATCAATAGCATCTCCAACCCTTGTTCATGCTGTTTCCTTAGCTCACTTGAGGAAGGTATCAACGCCTGAGCAGCTTTAATTTTAGCTATTGGTAGTGCCAATAAACTCAATTGCTTTTCCTCTAACCCTTGATGATTGATCAGAGGCAGTTTCAATACAAGTTGCTATATATTCTAGAGAGAGGTCAGATATATGTGATATCAATCCATCTAAAATATACCACCTAGCTGAAGGATCTGAATACTTAAAGCAAGCCATAACATCATCTATCAATGGGCATCCATTGCGACCTAGTTCTGAAAAAACATATAACGCATTTATTGCTGTATTTTCATCACTCGAGTTTAGTAATAGTCGTAAATTTTCCACTCCATATTCAGACAGGATTTTTAAAATATCTTCTAGTCTAGAACGACCTTTTGGGACTAAATGGCTATAACCTGCCTTAAATGCATCCAGTGGATTATAGCCGAACGTTTTTAAAATATTCTTCCTATCAAGCTCGCTATTTTTCATAAAAATCCAAGTTTATGGATGTCCTTTTTACTGTTGTATGCATAGATATTGAGTTCTCAAAACAAAAAGTTGGTCAAGTCGTTCATTCAGGCACAATTGGTATTCTTTGCTGTCGACTAGTTAATAACTGCTTCAAGAAAACCATTAATTACCGGTGCGACCGATCTGGTATAAACAAGTTTATGGAGGTCCTGTTTATTTTTTATTTTGAAAAACATCAAACCAAATTTTCAAATTCTACAGCATAAAAAATCACCCAGCTTTCAGGTAACTTTCAGATGACACTTTAACTCCCTTACTCCATCGACGCTTAAATCGATCCGCATACTGCAATAACGAAACCCGAGAACCAGCACTGTCTCCATACGACCGACCATAACTTTGAACATGTTTCAGCCACTGATTCGGGTCGATACCCAGTCGGCTAATCAGCTTTTCGGTGTCAGAACTGATGGCACCCCGTTTGTCATTTCGCAGACAGCGACCGGTGGTATCAATCAAATCGAAATAGTCTTCCCGGGTGAATGGAAGGGCTGCATGAATGGCATCCTGCTGGCGTCCACTGAAAGGCATCAATGGGGATTCTGGCAGGTGATCAAGCTTCAACTCACGCTTAAGTTGGCGTTGTTTAGAAACACGCTGGGTGAGTGTTTGTTCGGTAACGGTTTTGGTTTGGGTGTTTTTGTATTTGGCGTAATCGAATAGTCGCTGTTGAATGGAAGTAAAGTCGCTATCGATCAGATCATCCGCCATGGCAGCCCGTACCGGATTCAAATCTACATAGGCCATACAGGTCAGCAATGCACCTTCATCCAATAAAGCCTGAGACTTGAAGCGCCCTTCCCAGAACCGGCCTTTGCAGTTGTCTTCTTCATTGGCCATACGGGCAATGGTTTCATTGACACCGCGCATAAACCAACTGATGGAACACAAACGCTTGAGCAATTGTTACCGACACGGCCTGCAACTCGGCGGGCGACATTGTTTTACGCGCCGCCAGCCAACGGTTGATCAATACATCCCCGTTGTACAGCTGCAACCAGCGCTCCACTACCTCGTCATCCGACCAGCTTTGAGCGCGTGCCTGATCGACATGTAGCACCACATGATAATGATTGCTCATGATCGCATAGGCACAGATATCAATGGCGTAGACATAGGATAAAAACCGTAATCGTGACACCAACCACTGCTTGCGGTGATCAAAATTCTCACCAGTTTCAGAATCGGCACCACACAAATACGCCCGCCGAACACAGCGCACCATGCAGTGATAAAAGGATGTCTCTTCCAGAGAGACTTGTTCGTTACGAGGTTTGGTCATGGTGTTGAATGCTAGTTGATGCGGGAATTGAATTCAAGTTTTTGGGTGTCCTTTTTATTGTTTTAGGATGCCGAAGCCGGGCAGACAGCTGTACAGGCATGTACAGCGCATCTGGCCGGGCTGGAATATACCACCATGGAAGGTATTGGATTGGCCCATTAAAGAGAACAGCCCCGGTTTTACCGGGGCCGACCTATTATTGGAGTGGGTGTCCCATTAACTTTTATGAACTTTTTTCTTTTTCAATCAACCAATAGCTCCTTATCTTGCCCAATCACTTGGAACTCTGCTTTCCATTTTTTCAATATTTCTTGTTCATCACGACTTAACTTCAGATAACTATCGTCCTTCTCAAAATCATCTAAGTAGTTAGCAAACTTTTCTGCATTCATGCCAACCATATGAATAAAGTCATATGATTGAGTTCCATAAAATTCTATGTTCGCTAGCAGTATCCGAAAATAGTCAAACTGTGCATCAAGGGGCAATCCATTTATCTTCTTGTACTGAGCCAGCATTTCATTTTCCCAATACTCTCCTGTCACAAACTTACTCCGTGTTTTGGACAGTAATACCACCCTTGATGCTTTTTTTACTTCGCTGTACTGGGTCAATATTTTTGACTCAATCATTGTAAAGTAAGCAAATGATGATATCAGAGAGAAAATAATTACAGCTGCCAGTAAGGTTTTTAATAGTCTCATTAGTGATTACCAGACAATCAGCGTGCCATAATTAGTTGTAGTTCCTGTGCCATTCCACCAATGAGGTCCTTTCCTAAAGTCTAACGGTGTTGTATAGGTACTGCCGATCATCCTGCGCAACTGTTCCCAGTATTCATCAGCATCATCACCTCGGGCATTTATTGTTACACAGCCATAACTAAGATTTCCCTTATGCAATCTAACCCCACTTCTTTGTCGTCCATCGCCAAAAAAGTAATCATCAATTCTGTCATCGGATTTAAAAAGGCCATACCAGTCTTCATGACCATGTTGAGGGTTTGGATTATCAACAATGTAATATGTACCTGGAGAGGCGGGAATTTCTGGGAAATTTCCTGGTGACGTTGCAGTACCATCCGCATTTGTGTGACCTCCTGTAAATGCCGAGCCAGAGATTGTTTGACCGGTAGAAAGATCTGTAACAGTTAATGTTTGAGTGCTTGTATTTAAGGATGCAAGTACTTTTAGCCCTGCTGAGTCTGTATAGCTCAACGGATTCTGAAGTGCGTATCCGTAGGTATTGAGCCCACCAGCCAACCCAATCGGATCACTCTGAAGATACCGGCCTATGGATGGATCATACGTCCGATGCCAGTTATCCACATACCCGGTTTCTTCATCCCGATACTGCCCAGGGAAGCCCTTAATGTTTGTGATACCTGCGGTGATCTCTTCGGATATTTCCCCGAACGGCGTGGTTTGGATTTCCCAGACTTTGTTCTGATCTGCGTCGGTCAGGATCCTCGGCGTACCCAGGTGATCATTGTGCACGTAATACAAACGATTGCCACTGACTTTCATGGCGATGGCCTGTTCTCCCAGGTACAGGTATTCCCGGATCGGAGTCCCGTTTTCGTCGGTTTCGGCAATCAGGTGACCGGCCAGGTCGTAGTTGTATAACGTGGTGCCGAGTACGGTACCGGTGTTGTCTGTGAGGATTTTACGGACACGTTGACCCTGTGGGTTGTAGGTGTAGTCGGCCTGTACACCGGTATCGCTGTTGTCGATGTGCTGGAGACGTTGGTCGTTGCCGTATACCAGGTTCAATGTGCGGGTGTTGTTTTGGTCCTGCAGCAGTTGTCCGCTTTCGCTGTACTGGAAGTTGCGGGTATCGCTGTGCGTGCTGTTGGCGCTGCTGGCGGTGGTGGTGCTGTCCACCTTTAGCAGTTGATTGGCTTGTTCGGCGTAGGTGTAGGTTTCGGTGGTCAGCTGACGGCTTTGGTTGATCAAGCGTTCGGTGCGGTTGCCCACTGCGTCGTAGCGGTATTGGTAGTCACCGTAAGGGCCGTTGGCATCAATCAAGCGGTTCAGGCCATCGTAGCTGAAGCTCTGATCCAGGGTACTGTCGGTGAGGTTCTGGATTTGTTCGATGTTGCTGTTGAGGTCGTGTGATAGGCCCAGTCCTGTATGCGGCTGCTCAGGTCGGTCAGGCGGTAGTCGAGGTCGTAGGTGTAACTCTGCTGAATACCGTTGCCGTAGGTAAAGCCGGTCGCAGGACCGAATGGCAAGTAGGTCAGGTCACGGATCAGGGGTTGGGCAGCAACGCTTTGGTTGGCTTGCCAGGTGATGTGCTGTAGTTGTCCCTGGTCATTGTACTCGTAGTTCAGCACCGTACCCGTTGGGTAGGTGAGCCGAGTGAGTTGACCTTGGGCGTTGTAACGGTATTGAGTGATCGCCGATATGTTTTGGTCATGCAATCGGGATAGCACCTGAGTAATCTGCCCGACAGAATTGTAGGAATAATGTTGTTCCAGATGGGACTGACTCAGGCTGGTGAGTCGGCCAATCCCGGCATTATTCTGACCGGTTTCATCATAACGATAACTAATATCTTCTTCGCTGTTGGCGGGGTAGTGAATCCCGGTCAACCGGTTCAATGCATCATAGGTGTATTGAGTCACGGTTCCGTGTGCGTCGGTTTTCTGAATCAGGTTGCCGGCATCATCATAGGCAAAGGTGGTGGTACCGGTGTCCGGGCTGGTGAGTGTGGCCAGGTCACCAAAGCCGTTGTATTGGTAGCGGGTAACCAGGCCTCTTGGGTCGGTTACCGAGGTGATGCGATCCTGGCTGTCATAGCTGAAGTAGGTGATGCCGCCCGCAGAATCGGTGATCTGGGTCAGACGATTCAGGGCATCGAACTGTTGGGTAGTGTCGGGGTTTTGTTTGGGGTCGGTGATGCGGGTATTGTTGTCGTTGGCATCATAACCGTATTGGGTGGTTTGTTGATCGGTTCCACCGATGCTCTGACGTAAACGGCTGAGTTCGTCAAAGGCCTGTTGATGCTGACGAACCAAGGTACCGGAGGCATCGTGAATCTGGGTGGAGAGTACGTTGCCCATAAGATCTAAATCATAATGAATGCGATTGCCGAAACTGTCCTCAATGTCGGTCATGCGTTGCGCATTGTCATAGTGGTAATTTATAACCGTTCCTGAGAGAGGAGAAACGGCAGATACCAATCCATTATCATCATAACTTATCGAATAAACTCCAGAATCATTCTGAATAGCACTGACTTTACCCATGGCATTATAGGAATACTGGGTTACAGCACCATTTGCATCTTCAAGACTCTTAATTCTACCGCCAGCATCATAGTCCAGATAATGAACCAAAACCTGATCATTGGCATCACGGACATATTGAATATCACCATTATCATAGTATTGATAAGTTAATGTCTGACGCCCTGTCTGGTGAACAAGTCGGCCTTGAGCGTTATAATAATAATTGGTTTCCCGAGGTTTATATCTCGCATCTATCTGTGCGTCGAAACCCTGCTCTCCGTTGTTATCCAGTGTCGCTTGTTGTCGTATGGTGCACAAACGCGAAACAATGGAGGTACTGGCAGACTCATCACAATGTACGTTAATTCCTGTTAAAGGATCAGCATCGCCATCATACAAATACGTCACGAATAAACCCGGTTGAACAACTCTGCGTATACGTCCATCGTCAAATCGTTCAGTACTTGTTTTACGAGCACCATCTGGTAAAGAGATTGTTGAGGAGGCATAGCTACCAGAAACAGAGGAGGCTATTCCCTCAACCCGCGCCGTGCGCTGCCCACTGTCATCATAATCAAATTGAGTCTTGTTACCTGCAAAATCCTGAGATTGAATAATCAGTCCATCGTTGTCATAACTCAGCAGGTTGCTTTTGGCAGCATTTATGTCGGTGGCCGGAATATAGTCTTTATAGTATTGATAAACACCATTCACGGTTTTGTAGTACTGTCGTGTCGAGAAATTATTGGCATTGGTCAGAGTTACCAGGCTCGCATTCCGAACAAAAGCCCACTTGTCCACTCCTCCTGCACGTTCTGTTGTGACAGCTTTACCACTCTGATAAGTATAAGTGCCAATACGCGTATCATTTGTGTCAAATTTGCCTGTCAAAGCAAAATAGTTATTTGGTCCGCTATAATAATCTTCTTCATTGTAGGTATAACGAACACGGCGACCATCGGGCCACTGAACAGCCGTCAATACCCGTTGATCATGAATACTGGCAAACTCATACAGGATAGTTCCACCATCAGGCAAAGTGATGCTGGTAAAGCGTCCTGTATTATCATAGTTGTATATTAACGATCGCCCCGTTGAGTCTGTCTTCTTCAAAAGTTGTAAATGACTACCATATTCATAGATGACAAAATTTTTACCTAATGATGGAAACACATCTTTAACGATCAGACCACGATTGTTAAAAAACTGCTTGTGTCCGTTCTTTAGAGTGAGAACCCAGATAGACTGATTCTCTTCATTACTGCCTGTCTTTAAAGACACTATGGGAGAAGCAATTTCAGATGGCCGGTAAACACCATCCGTTTTGACCAGCTGATAACGCGAATTACCTAAGTCTATCGTTTTCTCATTTTCGAAATCGTGATAGGGAACCTTAACAGATTCCAAAAATTGATAGTAGGTATTAAAGACATTACCACTTGTCGAGAGATCATATAAAGACGCATTAACAGTAGCAGAGAAATAAAATTGTTTATTATTAGGGATATATATTTTCTCAAAGAATATACCTGTATCGTGACTAACATTATCGGATGATGTATATATGCTCGGTAAATCCTCTATCACCCAACCTTTATCCTGTCCTTTATATTCTCGCTGAATTGTTAAAAGACCATTAGGCGACACATAATCCAATTCAGCTTCATACTTTTTACCTGTTTGAACCTCGACAGGATTACCTCGCTTTGGAGTACACATAAGCGGAGGAGCCGGGTTATCAACGCACGTTAACTCTCTTTCGAGCCCCTCCCAATCTTCTGAATAAGCAACACCATATTTACAGTCATAGTAAACATTGATAGCCGTAGCATCAGGTTCTTCCGTCACTACAGTAGGATCATCGGTGGTAGGATGAGCCAGTGTATGAGTGACACTAACGTTATAACGCGTTGGATGGCCATTGATAGTATAAACAGTTAAGTCAGGACTTATGGATGTCATTTGATTATTAACACACCCGTATGTTCCAGCCGCCAACATGCACTTATCAAAAGCTGTTTGATGAGCACTATTCCAGTTTTCTACAATCGCTTCCATTGAAGCAGATTTTATACTTCCCCCGCTTAATACATATGTGGCAACAGGCTCAAAACTGCCAGCATACGATAACGGCACCAGCGGCATTGAAAATATTAATAAAGTGATTACACGGCACATTGAAGAAAACAAGGAAGCCAAATTGAGTTTCAGTGATGTACGACATTTAAAAAGCAAAAATTCCACTGAGGATAAATGAGAAAACCGCCTGACAATTCTTGTCATTGTTATGTCCTTCATAAATTGATGAGAGTACCGTGTATGCTTAAATTCCGAACAATTGTCGCATATACAAAGAAGAAGCCTCGATTTGCATCATGTGACGAAATCAGAAGCTATAAAACGGATTTCTGGCAAGTGTATCGGGAGTATTTTTTAATTCAAGCATCTCACTCAGATGGTTAAAAAATAATCCAAATAGGCTTTCACCCACCACACCAGAAAATACCATTCCACCTATTCGAACCTACAACCCAATCAGAGTATCAAATTGGCCGAAACGGTCATGTTCATCAACCACTCCAATCAACGATCCAAACCACGTTTAACTGCAAGGATGGCCGCCTGTGTCCGGTCGGTAACTTCAAGTTTGTTCAATACGGTGGAAGCATAGTTGCGCACCGTTCCTTCTGACAAGTGCAGCCGGGTGGCGATGCGTGGATTGCT
Source organism: Gynuella sunshinyii YC6258 (assembly GCF_000940805.1). Lineage (GTDB taxonomy): Bacteria > Pseudomonadota > Gammaproteobacteria > Pseudomonadales > Natronospirillaceae > Gynuella > Gynuella sunshinyii. The sequence goes on from NZ_CP007142.1 coordinate 139,655, forward strand.
GAGTCCCTGTCCGATCTGTTTCAGTACGGGTCAGTTCACGCCCGTTCAGTTCTGACAACTATGAGATGAGGATGCCGGTGGCTGGCAACCAGCGTTGTGGTTAAAGAGTAATCCGGCTATCTGGGGATCAAGAGTGTGTTTGCCTTCCAGGGTTCCGAGAACGGCTTTGCCGAAACCAAAGCCTTCACTTTGACTGGATAAATGCCTGCATAAGAGTACAGATTTTGTGCGCTTTGTTCTTGAATAACGTCAGGCTGACATACTGGAGACTGAGGTTACTCCGTTTGCAGAATCTGGCTTGGAGTAGATCCTGCCATGGAAAATCCTGATCGGCTATCATGGGCGTTTTGACATAATTTTCTCCTTAAAACTCCAGATATTTATCGCATTAACCTGATTTCGTGAACCAGGTTAACAATCTTGAAAACCTACCCATATCCACTTCACTGCGGTACGCTCTCACACATAAAGGCATCTTCAAATTAGTCGTCACTGGCAGAAAATATCGCCTACACTGAAATGAATCATCCGTAATACACCTTATAACCATCGGCGACACCGGCGCACTCACTTCGATATGGCAGAGCATTCTTCTTCTGACAACTGGAATCTACGAACCGGCCTGTTTTTTATTTTCCTGTCGGCCGTTTTGCTGATGGTGATGATTTATCTGGAAAACACTCTCAGGCAAACCTATCTTCAAAATCTTCAACTCGATACCACACGTGAACTCGATGCGGTGGCCTCTCGTCTCGGCGCTACCATTACCGAGAATATTTCCTGGGTCAACGGGCTGGCGGCCCACATCAGTATCAATCCGGAAATCAGTCAGTCAGAGTTTCGCAGATATGTTCAGGCCGTGCTGTTTCAAAAACCGTTGCTGATAAACATGGCCGCCGCACCAGATCTGGTGGTGACCATGGTTCATCCGGTACAGCAGAACCAGCAGGTCATCGGTTTTGATTATCGAACCAGTGTTGATCAGTGGCCAGCAGTGGCCCGTGCCATTGAGACCGGTCGTCTTATTGTCGCCGGCCCGATTGCGTTGGTTCAGGGGGGCAGAGGGCTGGTGGCACGTAAAGCAATCCATGATCCAGACGGTGAACTCTGGGGAGTTGTCGCTGCCGCCATCGACGCCGATGCTCTGTTTCAAAAAGTCGGGTTGCCAGGTAACCAGCTGGGTATTGATCTGGCCATTCGCGGTAAAGACGGCCTTGGTTTTGAAGGCGAGATGATCTGGGGGAATCCGGAATTGTTTGCAGATGCCAGATCGCAGCTGACGACGATCCCGGTCGGTGACGGAACCTGGCTTTTTGCCGCTCAGCCCAAATCAGGCTGGGATGGTGCTGTTCCTGTTCTGGGAATATTCAGAACCGGTTTCCTGGTGACATTTATTTTGTTCTGCGGTTTTTTTTACAGCCGCTATCAGAAGCACACACAGGATCTACGCTATCAGAGAATACTGGAAAAACAGGCCACCTATGATCAGCTGACGGGTTTACCCAACCGAATCTTGTTTGAAGATACTTTGGCAAAGGCTATTTCTCTGGCCAGCCGTGACCATTATAAACTGGCCCTGCTGTTCATTGATCTGGACCGCTTCAAACCGGTTAATGATAACCTCGGTCATAAAGCAGGTGATTTGTTGCTGCAACAGGTGACCGAACGAATCAATCGACATATTCGCGATTCCGATACACTGGCCCGCTATAGTGGCGACGAATTTATTGTCATCCTCAATCATATCCATGATGACTATAAGCCGGATACCGTGGCAGAAAATATTCTGGCCACGATCAGCGAACCATTTGTGTTGACCAACAACCAGGTGTTCTGTTCCGCCAGTATTGGCATCTCAGTCTTTCCTGATGATGGCAAAACCAATGAAGAACTGGTTTCCAAAGCGGATCAGGCCATGTACGAAGTCAAAAACAGTGGTCGCAATGGCTGGCATTATTTCACCAGGTCCATGCAGACCGAATCGGAGAATCGCCACATTCTCTACACCCGACTGGTTCAGGCTATTGCTGAGCGATCTCTGGAGGTTTATTACCAGCCCATTGTGCAGTTGAATGACCGTTTCGTCAGCAAATGCGAAGCGCTGGTCCGCTGGTTCAGTGATGGTCAGCAGATTCCAAATTATCAGTTCATCGAACTGGCAGAAGAGACCGGCATGATCAATGAAATCGATCACTTCGTACTGGAAACCGCCGCTGCCTACCTGAAACAACAGTCTCAGGAATTGAATGTCCGGCTGGGGTTATCGGTGAATCTGTCCCCACGCCTGTTTCTGAATAAAGATCAGGCTCTGCTCAAGTGGCTCAATTTGATTCTCGGTGCTGCAGACTCCATTGATCTGACCGTGGAAATCACCGAGCGGCTGTTGATGGCTGAGTCTGACCAGGTCAACACGATCCTGCATCAATTAAGGGATCGGGGGATTACCATCGCTATCGATGATTTCGGCACCGGTTATTCTTCTTTAAGTTACATACTGAAATTTCCAATCGACATCATTAAAATCGACCGATCCTTCATCAACAAAATCGGCCTGGATGACAAATCCGAGGCGTTGACTGACACGATCATCAATATGGCCCACCGTATGGGGTGCCTGGCTGTTGCTGAGGGTATCGAAACAGAGGCGCAATACACCTACCTCAAACGCCTTGGCTGCGACTTCGGCCAGGGTTATTACTTTGACAAACCGATGGATCAGGCTGATTTTTCCAGACGACTGAAGCAGCAGCATAAAAGCTGAAATATCGTTCCATCCATGACCAACAACAGGCAAAACACTTTGACAGATACAATTCCAGAAACACTGACACCCGGCACTCTTTATATTGTCGCTGCACCCTCCGGAGCAGGTAAAAGCAGCCTCGTTAATGCGCTGATCAAGCGACTGCCGTTCGTGTATCTCTCTATTTCACATACCACCCGCAATATGCGTCCCGGTGAAGAAGAGGGGGAGCACTACCACTTTGTTGATAAAGACACTTTTCTGGATATGGTGACCCAGGGTGATTTCCTGGAACATGCAGAAGTATTTGGAAATTACTATGGCACATCCCAGGCCTATGTCGAAAAACAGCTGGCCCAGGGCCACGACGTGATTCTGGAAATCGACTGGCAGGGTGGTCAGCAGATCCGCAAGAAAATCCCGGGATGTCGCAGCATATACATACTCCCCCCTTCCAAAGAGGCATTACTTGAAAGGCTGGAGAAACGTTCCCAGGACAGTGACGAAGTCATTAACAGGCGCATGAAGGAAGCGGTCAGCGAAATGTCCCACTATGGTGAGTTCGACTACCTCATCATCAACGACGACTTCTACAAGGCACTGGACGATATGTGTGCCATCTTCGTCGCTGAGCGCATGAAGATTGATCAGCAGAGTATTCGCAATCAGGAGTTGCTGACGAACCTGCTGTCCAGTTGAACCGCTGAGAAGTCAGTCGGGGCATCCAGGCCGCTCCGGCTGGCGTATATCACTGGCTTTTCTTGCTGTATTTCATTAAACTAGCGCGCCTTTTTGGCCAGTCAACACCTGCTTCGGAGAAGAGAATGGCACGAGTAACTGTTGAAGATTGTTTGGAAAACGTTGATAACCGCTTTGAATTAATCATGGTAGGTGCCAAACGTGCCCGTCAGTTGGCAAATGAAGGCGCTGATCCGCTGGTTGCGGAAGAAAATGATAAAGCCACGGTTATTGCTCTGCGTGAAATCGCCGCGGGTAAAATCAATGCTTCCATTCTGGAAGAAAACAACGATAACTGATCGGATTTTCGGATCAGACAATCACACCGTCTGATCCCGCTTCCCATCCCCATTTTTCTTTCCCTCAATGCTGGTTATTTTTTAATAGCATTCAGTTATTTTCTTGGTATTCGGACCCACATTCAGTAACCTTATCAACAAACGGTGCAAAAGTGTGCATACCGGATATACCTGCTACCCGGCCTGGTAGCGGCATGACCGAAGTAACTCGCAGCACCTTTGTCGACGGATATCACCAGGTGTCAGAAAATCAGTGCAAACCATAGATTCTTTAGCCGAAAAACTCAGCTCTTATCTACCTCCCGATCAGGTCAGTCTGGTGAGGAGAGCCTATTTTTTTGCTGAACAGGCACACGATGGTCAGCACCGACGCTCGGGCGAGCCCTATGTGACCCACCCTCTCGCCGTCGCCGACATTTTGTCTTCCCTGAAAATGGATCATCAAAGCCTGATGGCGGCCATGCTGCATGATGTCATCGAGGATACTCAGGTAACCAAAGAGGCATTGAGCACTCAGTTCGGTCCGGAAGTCGGGGAACTGGTGGATGGCGTCTCCAAACTGACGCACCTGGAATTTGAAACCAAGAAAGAAGAGCAGGCCGAAAATTTCCAAAAAATGGCGTTGGCCATGGCCAAAGACATCCGGGTCATTCTGGTCAAATTGGGGGACCGGCTCCATAACATGCGCACTCTCGGTCACATGCCCGCGGTCAAAAAACGCAGGATTGCCCGCGAGACTCTGGATATTTACGCTCCCATCGCCTTGCGCCTGGGACTCAATGATCTGCGGGTGGAACTGGAAGATCTGTGTTTCCGCTTCATTTATCCAATGCGCTCAACCCGGATAGAAAATGCGGTTAAAAAAATCAGCGGCAATCGCCGGGAAGTGGTCAGCAAAATACAACAGGCACTATCGGATCACCTGGCTCAGGAAAACCTGCCCGGCAAAGTGATTGGCCGGGAAAAACATCTGCTCAGCATTTATGAAAAAATGCGGGTTCAGGGCAAATCCTTCAGCGAACTGATGGATGTTTATGCGTTCAGGATCATCACGGACAAAGTCGATACCTGCTATCGAATACTCGGCGCCGTCCACAATTTCTATAAACCTATTCCCGGACGCTTCAAAGACTATATTGCAATCCCCAAAGCTAATGGTTATCAGAGTCTGCACACCACGTTGCTGGGATTGAATGGTGTTCCGATTGAAATTCAGATCCGTACCGATGATATGGAAGCTATGGCCAATAATGGTATTGCCGCTCACTGGCTGTACAAAAGCGGTGAGGAAAATACCTTCAATCTGTCGCAGTCGCGCGCCAGGGCCTGGGTTAAAGGCCTGCTCGAAATGCAGCATCAGGCTGGTAATCCGCTGGAATTTATCGAAAACGTTAAAATCGATCTGTTCCCCGATGAGGTTTATGTCTTTACCCCCAAAGGCAAAATCATGGAGCTGCCCAAAGGGGCCACGGCAGTGGATTTTGCTTATGCCGTTCATACGGATATTGGTAATTGCTGCGTCGGATGTCTGGTCAACAAAAAAATCGCCCCGCTGTCACAACCTCTGGAAAGCGGCGATTCCATCAAGATTATTACCGCCTCCAATGCCCACCCGGATGCTTCCTGGCTAAATTTTGTCGTCACCGGCAAAGCCCGCAGTTCCATCCGCCATTATTTAAAACACCAGCGCCGCAGCGAATCCATCAATCTGGGCCAGCAGCTGCTGAGCAAGGCGTTGATGGCAATCAATATGAGTATCGACACACTCGATCCGGACAAACTTCAACAGGTGTTGCAGGAATCCAATCTCAATACCTTCGAAGACCTGCTAGAGGATATCGGCCTTGGAAACCGGCTGGCATTCCTGATTGCCAGAAAACTCAGCACCGAAGCCAAAGTGAAATTGTCCAATGCTGATTTATCTGACTCCATGATGATTACCGGCAAAGAAGGCATGGCGCTACGCTATGCCAAGTGCTGTCGCCCGATCCCTGGTGATCCGATTATTGGGCTGATTACCGCCGGCAAGGGCATGGTGGTACATATCGAATCCTGCAACAACATTACGGATGCCCGTAACGATTATGACCGAATTGTGCCCATGCGTTGGGACAAGGAAATGCACAGCGAGTTCATTGTCGAGTTACGAGTGGAACTGAAAAATCAACGCGGGGTGATTGCTCATCTGGCAACTGCTGTGGCGTCTACAGATGCCAGCATCGAGGCGATTAATATCATCGAGAAGGACGTCACGACCGGACAGGTGAACATTTCCGTCGGGGTGACCGGCCGAATACATTTATCCAAGGTCATGCGACGAATTCGGGTATTGCGCGATGTGATCAAAGTACAGCGAATTAAAAACTGAGCGCCTGACCACTGCTGCTCAGGTCAAACAGCTTAAGGCAGGATGCTGTTACCTAAAATCAAATCCAACAGGATAATTTCATGAACAACGATTCATTTTTTACTGAAATCTGGACGCCGGAAGGGTCGGCTTTTTCTCTGGAAATCGAAGAAAAACTCCATGAAGAGCAGAGTGAATTTCAAAAAATTGAGATTTACCGTACCAGGCATTGGGGTAATCTGATGGTACTGGATGGCTGCTACATGGTGACCGACCGGGACAATTTTCTGTATCACGAAATGATGACCCATCCTGTTCTGTTCACTCATACCAATCCACGCAAGGTAGTGGTTATCGGGGGCGGAGACTGCGGTGCACTCAAAGAAGTACTGAAACACCCGAATGTCACCGAAGCATGGCAGGTGGAGATCGACGAACGGGTTACCCGCCTGTCGGAACAGTATTTTCCTGACCTGTGCAGCTCCAACAGTGACCCACGGGCGCACTTTTATTTCGGAGACGGCATCCAATGGATCAAGGATGCTGAACCAGGTTCCATAGATATCATCATTGTTGATTCCACTGATCCGGTTGGTCCGGCCGAGGGACTGTTTAACAAGGCCTTTTTTGAAACCTGCCTGCGGGCTTTGGGCGATAACGGCATTCTGGTGCAACAGAGTGAATCGCCACTGTTTCACAGCCAGACCATTATTCGGGACATGATCGCCGAGATGCGTCAGGCGGGATTCTGCCATTTTCAGACCCTGCCATTTCCCCAGCCGATTTATCCATCCGGTTGGTGGAGTTGCACCATGGCGTCTAAGAATGTATCGGTCAACGAGTTCCGTTACGATCACGCACAGGAAAAAGTCTTTGCGACCCACTACTACAATGCAGACTTACACCGCGGAGCAATGGCATTGCCTGAGTTCATGAAACGGGACCTCGAACAATAACAATAAAGAGTGTGGGCGGTTTCACAATTCAGTAACCGCTCACCCGACAGATTGAACTCACCGTCCGGAAACACTGTCTAAGTCACCGCAAATAAGGTATTAACTACCGACCATAACTACAAATACCATTAGAAAACCGAGGAGAAAGCGTTGCGTTATTTATTCATTATTTTATTCACCTTTATTTCGGTTCTGTCGCAAGCCGCGAATCTCGATCCGGAAATGGAAAAACTGATACAGCAGCGTATCGATGAGCGCTGGCAGCAATTGTTGGAAAGCGATGAGTTCAAAAACAAAGTCAGAGAAGGCATTCTGGCATTTATCGACGAACAGAAGCCGGATGAAGGCAATCCTGCCAACGTTCGTGTGGTAGACCCTGAGAAAGATCATATTAAAGGCGACCCTAAAGCCCCTCTCACACTGGTGGAATATTCAGATTTCGAATGCCCGTTCTGCAAGCGCTTCCACGAAACCATGGTAAAAGTAACGGACAAGTATTCTCAGGTTAATTGGGTATATCGCCATTTCCCATTGGATATGCACAACCCCGGAGCCCAGAAACAGTCAGAAGCGTCAGAGTGCGTTGCAGAACTCGGCGGCAACGATAAATTCTGGGAATTTACCGATGCCATTTATGAGCGCACCCGCTCGAACGGACATGGCTTTCCGCTGGATCAACTGGCACCTCTGGCCAAAGAAATTGGTGTCGACGGTTCAGCATTCCAGGATTGTTATGATTCAGGCAAATATCGTCAGAAAGTACTGGATGATACCCAAAACGGTATGGAAGCCGGTGTAACAGGTACCCCTAAAACCTTCCTGATCCATCATGAATCAGGTGCAGTGGTACCCATCAATGGTGCTCAACCATTTGAAACCATCGATAAAATGCTGACAGAAATGATTGAGAAACTGAATCTGTAATGCCTTTTCAAACAAAGGTGCCGCTGTCGCGGCACCAGCCTTAAAGAGCGTCCAGCCCTTCTTCGCCGGTACGAATACGGACAACCTGCTCAAGATTGGAGACAAAAATCTTACCGTCACCGATTTTTCCAGTATTGGCCGCTTTGGAGATGGCTTCCACTACATTTTCCACCTGATCATCTGCAACAGCCACTTCCAGCTTCAGTTTTGGCAGAAAATCAACCACATACTCGGCACCGCGATACAGCTCGGTATGGCCTTTCTGACGCCCAAAACCTTTCACTTCAGTCACAGTAATACCTTGTACACCGACTTCCGACAGAGCCTCACGAACATCATCCAACTTAAATGGTTTAATGACGGCTGCAACTAGCTTCATAGTTCTACTCTCTCTGATTAGATTCGGGCACAAAGATACCTTGATGCACCAAAATAAAAAAGGGCACCGGAGTGCCCTTAGTTCATTGTAGGATTAACCGTAGTACTGGCTTACTTACCTGCACCGGTGAATTCAGGGTATGCGTCCATACCGCACTCGGCGATATCCACACCTTCGTATTCTTCCTCTTCGGAAACCCGAATCCCCATGACAGCCTTCAGAATTGCCCAGACAATCAGTGATACCACGAACACCCAGACAAAAATGGTAAGCGCACCAACCAGCTGTACAAAGAAGCTGGTTCCTTCGGCAGTAATTGGCACGATCATCAAACCAAAGAAACCGGCAACACCATGAACAGAGATCGCACCAACCGGATCATCAATTTTCAACTTGTCGATCACGACGATAGAAAACACCACAATCACTCCGGCAATGGCACCAAACAAGGTAGCCAGTACAGGCGATGGCGTATCCGGGCTGGCAGTAATAGCAACCAGACCAGCAAGCGCTCCGTTGAGAGCCATGGTCAGGTCAGCCTTTTTGAACATGAGCCGAGCCAGAATCAGCGCAGCAACACAGCCACCGGCAGCGGCCATATTGGTGTTGACGATAATCAAAGCCACGGCATTCGCATCAGTAACTGATGAAACCACCAGCTGTGAACCACCATTGAAGCCGAACCATCCCAACCACAGGATAAACGTACCCAGTGTAGCCAGCGGCAGATTGGCACCGGGAATCGCATTGATTTCACCGTTTTTGCCATACTTGCCTTTACGGGCACCCAGCAACATGACACCCGCCAAAGCAGCAGACGCACCGGCCAAGTGAACAATGCCTGAGCCGGCAAAATCCTTAAAGCCCAAACCGTCATCACCCATCAGAGCGTACATTCCGAAAACAGAGCCGGCTCCCCAGGTCCACTTGCCTTCCATCGGATAGATAAACGCAGTCATCACCACCGCAAACGCCAGGAATGCCCACAGTTTCATGCGCTCGGCAACGGCACCAGACACGATTGACATGGCTGTAGCCACAAACACAACCTGGAAGAAGAAGTCAGCAGAAGGCGCATAGGTGCTGCCACCATCGGCACCGCTTCCCATGATGCCAGAAAGGAAATACCCAGCACTTCCATACATGATCGAATAGCCGCAAACCATATACATGATGCAGGCAATCGCATACAACACGATATTTTTAGTCAGAATTTCGACTGTATTTTTACTGCGAACCAGACCTGCCTCAAGCATGGCAAAGCCCGCAGCCATCCACATTACCAGTGCACCCATCACCAGAAAATAAAATGTATCCAGGGCGTATTTAATCGGAAATAATTCTTCCATCCTAAGTCTCCTAATTCTTTTTCTGCTTAGATGGCGTCTTCGCCAGTTTCACCAGTCCGGATACGGATGACCTGTTCCACATCTGAAACGAAAATCTTCCCATCACCGATCTTTCCTGTGTTCGCTGCCTTCGTAATAGACTCAACAGCACTATCTACCAGGGCATCAGAAACCACGATTTCCAATTTGACCTTTGGTAAAAAATCGACCACATACTCAGCGCCCCGATACAATTCCGTATGCCCTTTCTGACGACCAAATCCTTTCACTTCGGTAACGGTGATGCCTTGTACCCCAATCTCGGATAGCGCCTCGCGGACGTCATCGAGCTTAAATGGCTTGATGATGGCTGACACGAGCTTCATAATTTGTTTCTCCTGCAAGTTATTAGTGACCGGAAGCTACACGGACAAGTGCGCTTGGCCGGACCGGTTAACTATGCAACCTCCAACAACATTGATTGCTTGAAGTGCACGAATTCAACGGTATCGCTACTCACAGAGGTCAAATTGCAGCTACTGTGCCAATCCAAATATGCCAGTAAAATCAACGGATTGGCCGGACCATGACGATGATCACAAAGATCAAAGCATTATTATTAGCACCATAACGGTGCAGTACGCTCCTACCGTGGCACCATGAACACTCATTTAAGGAACTACCAATGAACATACCTGAAGACCTGATTACAGATTTCACTGCCAAAGCGGGCAAATTGCTGGAAGGTTCTGGCCAGGATCTGAAAAACAACATGTCTTCATTACTGCAAAGCCTGATTGGCAGGCTGGACCTGGTTAGCCGGGAGGATTTTGAGATTCAGCAGAAAGTGTTGATGAAAACGCGGGAAAAAGTTGAACAACTTAACAAACAGGTGGAACAACTTGAACAAAGACTGAATCATCCATGAAAATATCCTCGACCCACTTCTAGCCTGACAGCCGATTCTGCTAACGTTCACCCGACTTTACCGGTTAAGTATAACGATTAAACAATATGACATTCAGAACCATTTCCGTTATCGGCCTTCTATTGCTGTCTTTCTTATGCCACGGTAGAGACTCTTTCTTCTCAACCCCTTCCAATACCAGTTGGTTTGGCGGCCCACAGCTCAAATACGCGGAAATAGGCGACGACGGTCGTTTCATGCTGGGTGCCAAAGGCGGGACCGTTTTCGGTAACGATATCCATGCTTTTTATATTGGTGGGGCCGGGTACGGAATGCTAGAACCAGTTTCGATCGCAGACTCTGAAGACTACACCTTTGTTTACGGTGGCCTGATTCTGGGATACGCCTATCAACCGGAAAAACTCGTGCACTGGAAAAGCGAGTGCCTGTTAGGGGCTGGCAATATTACCATTCTGGACGACAACAGAGTCAAAGGTGACAAAAACTACGGTGTGCTGTTGGGTGAGTTGTATAGCGGAGCGGAGTTCAACGTAACCGATTTTCTGCAGGTAGGCATCGGCGCCTTTTATCGACTGTCAACCGAACCGGATCATGAAGGTATTTCCGCAGATGATCTTTCCGGCCCCGGTATCAGCATTGATTTCGAATTCGGCTATTTTCATTGAGTTATTTCGAGTTTCCAGCAATTGACTGGTCACTCAAAATATGGAAACAAGCCTTACATCATTGTTTTCTCATACCAGCATCTTTCCGTATGACCTGCGGGCAGGTGCAAGCACGAAAACCTTCAGGAAAACCACAAACAGGATATTAAAATGAAAAAAGTAATTGCTGCTTTCGCGCTAACGTCTGTTTCTGTATTTGGCATAACGGCTAATCTGGGAGAAAACTTCGAACCAGGCGGTTTTGCATTACAGGGATCAGTCAATATTGAGTCCAACGATAACGACAGCGTTTTTTACGCGGATCCAGGTGTGTTGTTCAACCTCTCCCATGAACTGGGTATCAGCGGTGGAGCCATTCTTGAATCACATGATGACTGGACCAAAGTCGGTGTTCAGGGAGGCGCGGTATATCGCCTGCCTTACAACCATGCAGCCGTATCCGGACTGGTACACGAAGTAGGTGCCGATGCGTCACTGTATAACATCTCTCCTGACGAGGGTGACAGTAAAAGCTATCTGACTATTACCCCTTATTACCAAGGCAACTATTACATCACTCCCCGGGTAGCGGTGTACGGCAAGGTCAGAGCGCTTGATATCAATGTCTTTGGTGACAACGTTGACACGATTGATACCTATCTGGCGGTATCTGTTGGTATCCGTTATTCCCTTGCCTTCAGAGACATGAACTGGGCACCTTTCTTCGCTAAATAAACGATTTAAAGACGCTCCCACAGGGTGTCAAACAACAACTGCTGAGTTGTGACCAACGGCGCCGACTCGATCACTGTCGCCGTTGGTATATCTCCCTGACTGAGCGATATCATCGCCAGCTTGGGGGGATAAATTGCGATATAAGCAGCAGCCTCTCCCAATCCTCCAAGGTTGATCCACTTTCGTTCTGATAATTCTGCATTCTCACCACCATCACCAATGGCAATGACCCGGACCTTGATGCCGGCCCGAACCCGCTGCCGGGTGTAGTTCGGAAAGGGTCGATAGAGAAAGTTGCGGATTAACTTGGTTGAAAACACGCAATATTGTTTATCTGGCGTGGCAGCGACGGTATTGAGAATATCCTTAAGCACCAGTTCCAATCCGTCATCACCTTCATAGTAATGAACATTGGTGTTGACCTGCTCAGGCTTCAGTGAATTGAGCGCCGGAATAATCTGACTCTGCAACTGCTGTATTGCGGTATGTACATTTCGTTGCTGCTGCTCTGCCAAATCAAGCAATCTGGCAGGCGGTTCGGCACTGAAAAACTTGCGCTTGCCTCGCGGGAAATAACTGACAATGCCTTTATCATGCATCCTTTTCAGCAATTCATACGCGGTTCCTCTATTCAGACGCGCTTTGTCAGCGATATCCCTGATAGAAGCCGGACCATACTCCAGCAACGCAAAATAGATGCGGCTCTCCCGCGGCTCGATTCCCAATGTCTGTAGTACTTCAATCGTTTGCATCTGCGAATTTAAAACATTCCATTCATAATTAAGACACTAAGGTTGATACAACTCACATGCCTGCATAGTCGTTAAAATAATTCGGCAATAAAAGCTGACAAATCAGGTTTTTACAGCTTGTATTATTAGTGTTGGTAATTGTTCAGCAAAGCACAATAATCAAATAGATAACATGTAAAAGCATGCGTAACACATTAACGCATAAACAATTAATAAACACGACAGTAAATGGTTTGGAGAGAAGTGGATGGCCTACGAGAGTTTAAAAGCCCTGGGGATAGAAGATGTCGATTCAATCGAAAAATACACCCTGCGAACGGAAGCAGACTACGATATTCTGAAAATTTATCATCACAAGCGCAAAGGAGAGTTGTTTGCCCGTAGCGAGAAGTTTAAATATCCACGCCAACACAAACGTGTAAAAGTGGATGGTGGTACAGGGGATATGGAGGAGTTTTCTGAAATCGCCCCCTCTCTGCGTTATGTCATGGAAGAACTGGACCAGATTGAACGATTTGGCAGCACTCACAAAGATCTGAAATCCAAGATCCTTAAAGACCTGCGCCACCTCGAAAAAGTGGTTACCAATAAAATCGCCGAAATTGAAGCGGATCTCGAAAAACTGGAACATCCCTGAGCTGCATGGTCACTCAGTGTCCGTGACGCCTACGAGCGATTCTGAAACCGCTTAACATGCGGACAATTATGCGCCACATCAACCCGGCAACCTTCACCGCCGGGTTAACCATCGACCGGTTAGTCCTTCGGTAGCGCCCGAATGCGACGATCAGCGTCTATGGCAACATATACAAATTCGGCTTCCGTCACTTTCTGTCTGACTTCATCTTCCGGCATACGGCTCCAGACTTCCACATTGATACGAATGGAGCTTCTGCCAATGTGGACGATTTTGGCGTAACAGCACACTACCGATCCGATCTTCACTGGTCTGACAAATGACATCTCACCAATGGCCATCGTGGTCGTTCTGCCTTTTGCCAGACGACCCGCTGCAATCGCCGCAGCCGCGTCCATTTGAGTCACCAACCAGCCTCCGGAGATGTCACCACAGGCATTGGCATCTTTAGGCATGGCTGTTACACGCAATATCAATTCTCCGACCGGAACCGGATCAAGCTCATCTTCAGTCACAATGTATCCTTAAATTTAAAACAACAATTAGATTCTTATTCTGACTGCCAAAGTATCAGATCCACTGTTTTAAGCCACTTTGACAGTCACAAATCAGTCATAAAAGGCATTTTTTTCAAACATTTGCGCCTTCATTCCAGACTTTGACAAATACCAAAATTTTAACTTTTCTCATTATTTCTGGTGCCAACCGGCCAGAACCGGCAGACATTTAATCATTTGTTATACTTGTCATGAAAATGTCACAAATGTTTTTTACCTTAGCTCCCGTAGTAGCGGTATGAGCGCCACAGCCATACGAATTAGCACATATTCTAACAATGGGATCAGTTATGAAATCAATTACTTTAACAGCAGCAACTCTGGTTGCATCGCTTGCGTTAGCCGGTCACGCCACTGCCCGCGATCAAATTCAGATTGCAGGTTCATCAACCGTTCTGCCTTACGCCAAAATCGTAGCCGAAAATTTTGGCGAAACCTACCCTAACTTCAAGACTCCTGTTGTTGAATCGGGTGGTTCCAGTGCTGGTCTCAAAGAATTCTGTAAAGGTGTTGATCTGAATACCATTGATATCGCCAACGCCTCTCGCAAAATCAAAGATTCTGAAGTGAAAGTCTGTGCCGAGAACGGCGTTACCGAAATTCAGGAAATCCGTATCGGTTACGACGGAATCGTATTTGCAACAGACATCAACGGTCCTGATTTCGCCATCTCACCAAAAGATATCTATCTTGCTCTGGCTGCCAAAGTGCCTTCAAAAGGTAAAATGGTTGATAACACCTACACCAAATGGTCTGACGTTAACAGCAAATTCCCATCCTGGGACATCACTGCCTATATCCCAGGTGAAAAACACGGTACTCGCGAAGTATTTGAAACCAAGTTGCTGGAAGCCGGCTGTAAAGCTACTGGCGCTTACGACCTTTATATGTCTGCTGGTATGGACAAGAAAGCTGCTGAGAAAGCATGTTATGCCGTTCGTAAAGATGGTCGTGCAGTCGATATCGATGGTGACTACACCGAAACACTGGCTCGCATCGATGCCAACAAACAAGGTATGGGCGTTTTTGGTCTGGCCTTCTATGAAAACAACACCGACAAACTGAAAGTGGCAACTGTTGACGGTATCGTGCCTTCTACAGAAAGCATTGCTTCCGGCAAATACCCTGTATCAAGACCTTTGTACTTCTATGTGAAGAAAAAACACCTGGGTGCCATTCCTGGTCTGAAAGAATATGTTGAATATTTCATCTCTGACGCCATGGTCGGCCCAGACTCTCCTCTGGCTGAATATGGCCTGGTTGCAGCACCTGCTAACGAGCGCAAAGCTGTTCGTGCAGACTTCAAAGCCGGCAAGACTCTTTGATGACACAGTGATTCAATAAAACAGTTGAATCTTAGCTGCAGGGCGACTATGTTGCCCTGCATTTTTTTTCTAAGACATCTATTTTTGAAGTTCTGAGGGTCCGAATAATGTTGCCGATGTGGAGTCTGATCCTGAGGAGGCTTTGGTGAATATATCCAGTCTTCTGCTTGTATTACTGGCGTTAGCTGTTATTGGCTATGCCTGGGGAAGGAAGAAATCCTCTGCCACTGTTCAGGGGCACTTGTCCAAACTTCATTCCCGCCTGGGCTATTACGGCTCTTATGTTGCGCTGGCAACTTTTTTGCCTGCCGTGATTGTGCTGATGTTATGGGCTTCTGTCGCACCCACCATTATTAACAACAAACTATCTGGCGCTCTGCCTGAAGAACTGAAACAGAATACCTCCGATGCGGAGCGAAGTCTGATACTTAATTCAATTTATTCCATTGCCACCGGTCTGGACCTCATCAATGAAGATGAAAAGAACCTGATCAACCAGGATGTCGCCAACCTGCAGCCCATTCTGCAGCAGCACGGTGTGGTGTTGGCAAGTCCTGGTCAAACCTACATGGTCGACCTTGCGACAGAGTTGAATCACTGGGAAAAAAACACCCGTAATGTCCAGACTGTGGTGGTTATTCTGATTGCCCTGGCCGGGCTGATCGCCTCGATTGCCACACTCAAGCCATCACTTCGCGCCCGTAACCGGGTCGAACTGGTTATGCTCGGTGCCTTATTGCTGGCATCCATGATTGCCATTCTGACGACTGTTGGCATTGTTTTGTCGATGATCAGCGAGACCATCCATTTCTTTGGCATGGTGCCACTACACGAGTTTTTCTTCGGTACCGTCTGGGACCCCCGCTTTGCAGCCGCAGACAACCCCGATGCGGTTGGCCAATACGGCCTGATTCCACTGTTAGCGGGCACGTTATATATCGCCTTGGTTGCCATGTTGTTTGCAGTGCCGGTGGGTCTTTACTCGGCTATCTATATGGCCGAATACGCAACGCCAAAAGTGCGCTCAACCGTTAAGCCGCTGCTCGAAGTCCTCGCGGGTATCCCTACTATCGTTTATGGTTTTTTTGCCATGGTGACCGTTGGGCCTTTCTTCCGTGATCTCAGCAGCAGCCTGAATAATCTGGCCACTGGTGAGGTAATGCCTTTCATTCAGGCACAAAGTGTACTGACTGCCGGCATCGTCATGGGCATCATGTTGATTCCATTTGTTTCGTCACTGTCCGATGACATCATTACCGCAGTCCCCCGCTCTCTGAGGGACGGTTCACTGGGACTGGGAGCAACCCGTTCGGAAACCATGCGCAAGGTCATCCTGCCTGCCGCACTACCTGGAGTTGTCGGGGCGTTGTTGCTGACAGCTTCCAGAGCCATCGGCGAAACCATGATCGTGGTATTGGCCGCCGGCGTGGCGGCACGGTTAAGCCTGAACCCCTTTGAACCGATGACCACCGTCACTGTTAAGATCGTGAACCAGCTGACCGGGGATAACGAATTTACCTCTCCTCAAACGCTGGTGGCTTTCGCCCTGGGTATTACATTATTTACCGTTACTCTGGCGCTCAACGTCTACGCCTTGTACATCGTCCGTAAATATCGGGAGCAATACGATTAATGACTACGACTGCCACCCCTTCCGCAAAACACAAGATTAACGATTCGAATCTGAAACGCCGTTACGCAGCGGAATTCAGGTTCAAACTGTATGGCATTCTGGCAATTTCCGTCGGTCTGATATTCCTTGCCTTGCTGCTCTGGTCGGTCATATCCAAGGGCTACACAGCTTTTCAACAAACTGAAATCAAACTCGACATCGAATTTTCCAAATCAGTGATCGATCCAGATGATCTGGCCGCTGAAGATCCAGATGTTCTGTTAACCGCTAACTATCCGATACTGGCCAAGGATGCGCTGGCAAAATATCTGGGCATCGACAAGAAAGACAAGATCAACCTTAAGATGGTTAACTCCATGCTTTCTGCCGGTACTCGCACACAATTACGTAATATGGTTGTGGAAGACCCATCCATTATCGGTACTACCCAAACCGTCTGGGTACTGGCCAGCGGCAATGTCGACAGCGTGGTCAAAGGCCAGTTTAGCCTGGAAATCGATGAGAGCCGGCGTCCAGTCAAAGACCAGCAGGTTTCGTGGATTCAGCGCATGCAGAAAGAAGGGGTGCTGAAAAAACGCTTCAATACCGGCATATTTATCTTTGGTGCCTCAAGCCGGCCGGAAACAGCTGGTATCGCCGCTGCCATGGTCGGATCCCTGTATATGATGCTGATTGTGCTGGTACTGGCATTACCCATCGGTGTTGCCGCCTCTATTTATCTTGAGGAGTTCGCCACCAAGAATCGTTTCACCGATCTCATTGAAGTCAACATCAACAACCTGGCAGCAGTACCCTCAATCGTCTTCGGTTTGCTGGGCTTGTGGGCGTTTATTAACGTCGCCGGGTTGCCTCGATCCGCTTCTTTGGTCGGCGGTCTGGTGCTGACGCTGATGACTCTGCCCACCATCATTATTGCCACCCGTTCAGCATTGAAGGCAGTCCCCCCGTCTATTCGTACAGCGGCGCTGGGACTCGGTGCATCCAAAATGCAGATGGTTTTCCACCATGTTCTGCCACTGGCCGCACCCGGCATTATGACCGGTACGATTATCGGTCTGGCACAGGCGCTGGGAGAAACTGCACCGCTACTGCTGATCGGTATGGTCGCGTTCGTCGCCGATGTCCCGACCACTCCTCTGGACCCCGCAACCGCTCTGCCAGTACAGATCTTTATGTGGGCCAATGAGGCGGAAAGAGCATTTGTCGAAAGAACATCGGGAGCCATTCTGATTCTGCTTGGGTTCCTTCTTATTATGAATATTACTGCTGTTATTCTGCGCAAACGCTTTGAGCGTCGGTGGTAATAATTACTCCAGCATGGGAGACTAAAGCGTTATGACAACTGTAACTAGAAGCGATCAAACGACAGTGATGAACAACCCGGTTAAGGTCAAATCCAATAGCGAGAGTCACGTTGCCAGCGAAGATTTCAAAACCATTGGCGACATTACCCACCCGGACCCCGCAATGATCATGCGCGGTGTCAACGTGTTCTATGGCGAAAAACAGGCCATCTTCAACGTTGACCTCGACCTGGGTCAAAACGAGGTACTGGCCATGATCGGACCATCCGGTTGTGGCAAATCCACGTTTCTGCGTTGCCTGAACCGTATGAACGATACCATTGAGGCCTGCCGCGTGACTGGTGAGCTGAGCCTTGAAGGGGAAAACATCTATGACAAAAAAATGGATGTTGTTAATTTACGCGCACGCGTAGGGATGGTGTTTCAGAAGCCGAACCCATTCCCCAAAAGTATTTATGAGAACATTGCGTACGGACCAAAAATCCACGGCTTGGCAAGTCGCCGCGCGGAACTCGATGAAATCGTCGAAACCAGTCTCAGAAAAGCAGGCCTGTGGGAAGAAGTGAAAGACCGGCTCGACCAGCCTGCAACCGGCATGTCCGGCGGACAGCAACAGCGCCTGTGCATTGCCCGGACCATTGCTGTCAGTCCGGACGTTATCCTGATGGACGAACCCTGCTCTGCACTGGACCCGATTGCCACTGCCAGGGTGGAAGAGCTGATTGCCGAATTAAGCGCCAACTACTCCATTGCCATAGTGACTCACAGCATGCAACAGGCGGCCAGGGTGTCCAATCGTACCGCCTACTTCCACCTCGGTAATCTTATTGAGGTTGGCGAAACAAATGACATATTTACCAAGCCGTCGCACAAACTGACAGAAGATTACATCACCGGCCGTTTTGGCTGAGGAAACCGGAACCATGGACAAATTAAACCTCGATCATCATATCTCCCAGCGCTTCAACCAGGAGTTGGAAGAGGCCCGCAAAAACCTGATGCAAATGGGCGGAATCGTCGAACAGCAGGTACGTGACGCCATCAAAAGCATCGTCGATGGTGATTCCGAACTCGCTGAAAAAGTGATTCAGGCCGATAAACGCGTCAACAAAATGGAAGTTAAAATTGACGAAGAATGCGCCAACATCATCGCCCGACGCCACCCGGCCGCCAGCGACCTGCGCTTCGTTCTGGCCGTTACAAAATCGGTCAATGACCTTGAAAGAATGGGTGATGAAGCCTCCAAGATAGCTCGCATGGCCCTGGAACTTAGCGGCAATGAAGGCTCAGGTCCGACCAAGGGCTTTATCGAAATGCGCCACATCGGTGAACAGGTCGCCAAGATGGTTATGGAAGCACTCGACTCATTTGCCCGCCTCGAAAGTGCCAGTGCACTGGCAGTACTGAAAGCGGATAAAGACGTCGATCTCGAATATACCACGGCCATCAGAACCCTGATTACCTATATGATGGAAGATGGTCGAACCATCTCCAGGGTCATGAATATCGTCTGGGCATTGCGCTCACTGGAGCGGATTGGAGACCACTCCAGGAATATCGCCGAGCACGTTATTTACCTGGTGGAAGGCGAAGACATGCGGCATCAGAAAATCGAAAAAATCGAAGATAAAATTCAGGGCTAAATTCACCCGCTATCTCCGTCAGCGGCCATACATCTGTTGTCATGGCCGCTTTCTCTCCTGCTGAATCGCCAAAATCTCAGCCCTTCACAAGAAATCTTACAAAAACCTAAAAAATTCAAGCAGTTAAGTGTTGACCATTGGCTTAGCCAACAGTATATTACGCGACGCCTTAGGGCATGGGCCGGCTTAGCTCAGTTGGTAGAGCAACTGACTTGTAATCAGTAGGTCGCCAGTTCGATTCCGGCAGCCGGCACCACTTATTTAAAACCCTCGCAGACCAGTGTTTGCGGGGGTTTTGCGTTTCTGGGGTGATGAAAACTAAAGACAGCTTAAGAGCCAAAAAACCCGAAAAGGGCGAGATTAGGGCGAGATAGTTTTCAACGGATTAAATTGTAATGCCTGTTCCAGGTGTTCTGGGGCAAGGTGTGCATACTTCAGAACCATGTCCAAAGAACCATGTCCAAGAACCTTCTGAAGGGTTAGAAGGTCACCTCCATTCATAATAAAATGTGATGCAAATGTGTGTCTAAGAACGTGTGTTTTCTGGCCAGATGGCAAGCTGATCTCTGCACGTTTCAGTGCAGTATTAAATGACCGTTTAAAATCTCCAGGAAACATGGTGCCATAGCTGCGTCCTCTTGATTTTAATTCTTGGTAAAGCTCTAAACTAATCGGTACTGTCCGATTTTTGCCATTCTTTGTATCCGTAAACGTCACTCGATCAGGTTTGAGTTGTGGCCACTGCAAGCTTGTTGCCTCGCCCCATCTCGCCCCAGTCGCCAAACATAGTTTAACGGGAGCTATCAATTGGGGATTGTCGCTGATTTCGCAACTTGCTAGTAACCGGCATATCTCACTTGTGCTCAAGTAGGCCATATCCGATTCAGAAGTTTTCATTTTCTTAATACGCTTTAGAGGATTATCAAGTGTCCACTCTCCTGCCCTGATTAGCTCAGAAAAAACGGCTGACAGATAGATATGGTAGTGATTTAGGGTATTTTCGCTGGTGCCTTCTGCAAGCTTTTTGACTCGATACTCTGCAAAGTCACTAGCTTTAAATTTGGCTGCAACTGGGTTGCCTATTTCCTCAATAATCCGGACAAGTTCTTTTTGGCGAGTTGAACCTGTCTTAAGGCTGTGACCATGAAAGTTGTACCATTCAGTCACCAGATCACTAAGCCGGCGTTTATCATACTTTGGTACTAATGTTTCACCTTTTTCAAGTTTTAATCGTGTTTGACTCTCCCAAGAAAGCGCTTCACGGCGGCTCTTCAAGTTTTTTTTGTATTGTTTACCGTCAAAAGCAAAGCGTACTTGCCAGCCTGTTGATGTTTTGTAAATGGCCATTAGAAATAAATCCTGTATAAAATACTGTATAAATACACAGTATTAGGATGTTATGAAAAATTATCTGAGGCAATACAAAAAACTAAATAAAATCAAAAGATTGGAAATTATTCAGTACCTGAAAGCCGCTTCATCTCATCAAGAATCCGATCGAGTTCAGCCTGTTTGCCCTGAGCTTTCATGCGGCCAACCAATACCAAAAACTCAGCCTCATCGGAGCTAAGTTCCGTTTGCTCTAATAACAATTCGCTCCAAGGTTCTAGGGCCGGAATAGCCGCAATTTTTTGGATTTGTTCAATTTTTGGCTTTCTGCGGCCCTGGCTGTACATCCTTAAAGTGTCATATGCAATGCTCGAATTCTTAGCAATTTCTTTAAGGCTGATACCTGATTCATCTCTAACGACTTTAAGTTTTTCTTTGAAATCCATAGATCACCCATTGACAAGATACATTTGACTCCCTAAATTAAAAAGAGATACAAATGGCTCTCTTTAAGTCACATAAAACAGATCAGTTTACTGATCTATCCAAATTAAGAACACATAAAGCCATACGGCAATCGAGGATTCATTATGGAAAACACTTCATTTATCTCCCTTGAACGATTTGCACAACTGGAGGGTATTTCAGAGGGTGTTGCAAGGGGTTGGCGGGATCGTGGTTACCTTGCAGTGGCGAAAACCGGTAAGCATGTCCTGGTAGATAAAGAGCTTACTGATATGCGTCGGAGGCTGGAGGCAGGCACACTGGCTGAATATAACCAGCTGAAACGCTATGGATTGGATGAAGTCAACTACGAAAAGCGGGGTTGACTAATATGACCATCAACGAAATCGCTCTTGAGTATCGCGCCCGTAAGAGTTTATGGAATGGTTACGTGATCGTTTTCGACGGAACCATAACTGGGTGGACTTATCGTTTAGATTATCCACAGGGGGTTTGTGCCTGGTTGTACTGCCATTGATTCAGCGAATCAGCAATGGAAATCAACCGGGGGGGATGACTACAACGGTGCTGAAGCCTGGGAGCCGAGTAAGCCCGTTGGTGGCCATTAATCAATGTACATGTCTCCCTACTGGCTGAATGAGGCTGAAAAAGCCTCTTCAGCGTTTGGACTGTTACAGAAGGACGTTTTTCAGCATTGGCAAGACTTGGTCCTGGAGCATGGTAACCACCCTGGTACGCCATATGGGGACGCTAACCAGCGTATTATTTGGTTAAAAGAAAAACAAAAATGGGGATCGTTGAATTTACTACTGTGTGATGACAGCAGTATAGAAAATTGGGCAGCCTACCAAGCAAGCTACTTCAAGCGGCGCTGGACCGTGCGCGGTCAAGTCGATCCTGATGATATGAAATTTGCGGAATACTTAGGTATCGAAGCGCGGGAAATGCTCGCGTTAATAAATGGTTCTGCATTCTGGCAGCTGGTTGAATCTCATCTGAAAGAATTTCCTTTGGAGCCTTCAGACGTGGTTCCCTCCTCTGATTTTGAAAACTGGATTGAAGAAGTACGTTGGCGTATTAGGGTTCTAAAACGGTTGTGTAACCCTCGCTGGTGGCTTCGTCGTGCTCGTGCCGAAAAAAGCCGACTCATTGAGGAAATGAAACGGCTGTTTGGCCATGTGCATGCATCGCGTGAAATCTATCTCTCTTCATTGTCGTTTGAGTACTGGAAAAAGCGACAATCCGCCAATTTAAAAACTCTCCAAGAGACTGAAATTGAGAATGACCTGGGGCAGCGTTTTACGCTCGCTGAGCTGTTTTATAAATCAAATTCAAATCCGGCTATTCGTCGTATTGAAATGATGACCCGGATTGCCGGCACTGAGAAACTGGCTAAATCACTTGGCTATAAAGCGACATTTATCACGATCACAGCGCCATCTGCTTTTCATCCGTACTCATATCGAAAATCAAAAAAAGGTCGGAAATTTTCGTTTAAGAACAAACGTTATGAAGGCTTCACTGTCAGAGAAGCTCAGCAATATTTGGCTGGGCGCTGGGCTGTTATCAGGGCTGAACTACACCGCAACGAAATAGACTACTTTGGTATCCGTGTGGTTGAGCCGCACCATGACGGATGCCCACATTGGCACCTGTTGTTATTTTCGGATACGGCCGGCCTTTCTTCCATCGAACAGGTTATCACTGAAAAGTCACTCAACCTCTATGCCGGTGAACCGGGTGCCCAAAAGCGCCGGGTAAAAGTTGAACGGATCAAGGAAGGTCTCAACCCAAAGACAGGCAAAGAATATTCGGCTGTTGGTTACATCGCAAAATACATTTCAAAAGCCATCGATGGCCGTGGTATCGAAAAAGACCTATTCGATAATGATGCGGCTACTTCAGCACAGCGTATCAGAGCCTGGGCCAGTATCCATGGTATCCGGCAATTTCAATTCTTAGGCGGCATAAAGGCAACTTGGTGGCGGGAGTTGCGGCGCTTTGCTGGGCGGTTCATGAGCTTTGATGAGTCTGGAAAGCTGGCGTTTGATGAGCGTGCGGCCTTCATGTACGCGAGGGATTGTCGTCCAGAGCTAATGCACTTGATTGCCGCGATTCGCGATATGGAAGTAGAGGCAGATGCGTCTGTGGCTTACTGCGACCTAGCTATCAAAATCAGGTCCGGGGAACTGCAGTTAAAAACACTCACCACCGCTCACGGACATGAATACGCGGATAAGCGGACGGGTGAAATCACCCGGTTTGACCAATGGGCACGATTAAACCAATACGGGGAATTACAGCCAACAGTGAAGGGGTTGTGGTTCCTATCTGGGCGTTCTGGGTGTGCGGAGTCCGTGATCACACATGAACATGAGTGGCATGTTTTACCGGGTCGAAAAAAGCATACAGATTTGGAAATGTGGCATTGAGTAGGACGGTGCCGCATTAGCCCGGCTTGCCGGGCTAACTTGGAGTTCTGTCAATAACTGTACGGGGGTAATGAATATGGGAACACTAAATAAACTTAGGGAATCAATTAATTCTTTGGAGGAAGTGGCGGAAAAAGCCTCTCAGCTGGGCACCTTTGATATATCGGGT
Source organism: Gynuella sunshinyii YC6258 (assembly GCF_000940805.1). Lineage (GTDB taxonomy): Bacteria > Pseudomonadota > Gammaproteobacteria > Pseudomonadales > Natronospirillaceae > Gynuella > Gynuella sunshinyii. The sequence continues at coordinate 163,922 of NZ_CP007142.1, forward strand.
AAAGTCAAAGCGGCAGAAGAGGCCACCGAAATAGCAAGGCGTGTCAGTTATCACACGTTGGAATTATTCATGGAAATTGAAGGCAGATTACAGGAGTTGGAATATGCAAAAGCGGGTTAAGTGTCCAGCATGTGAAAGTGTTGCATATGTAAAACCCAATAACCGGGGGGATGAATATTTTACCTGCTCACGTTGTGGGCCATGGAATGGTAAGGGGCCAGCATTCCGGGAATGGTGTCGGTCATTATCAGACATTGATCATAAGCCAGATACCAAGTCTGATACGGATAGCGAACATCAGCTTGGCTTAAGTGGTTTGGGCACGGTGGAATCATCACCCGTGCCCCCAGAACGCAAGAGTGCTGATTGGTTACAGGCGTGGGGTGAATCATGAATCCAATGGAATTAGGCGATGCGGCTGCGCTGGACGCCATGGCCACTGCCTTGGAGGCAGAAGGGGTGGCAAGCGCTAAAGAAGGGGCTGAACAAGCGCACAAGGATTTTCAGGACTTTGAAAAAAACAATGGTGCGGGTTTTCCTTATCAACCGGCTGTTGCCAGTGCGTTAAAAAACTTCCTGGGCATGGGATCTTTCAAAATATCACAAGGGCGTGGCCAGCATTGGCTTTTAGAGGAAAAAGAAGCCGAACAGATGGGCATTGCCATTGCTCAATGCGTGGATGCGTATATGCCTGATACAAACAGCCCATTTACCAACATGGTCATGGTGTGTGGCATGGCGATAGGGCCAAGGTTGGCTTTGGATATGATGCATTCGAAGCGAGGACAGCAAGCACAAGGGGGCGCGGGTGAGTCGAATCAATGAAAACTTAACAGAAGATATTCGGGGGTATTTTGGGGCCACTGGGTCAGGTAAGACTTACCGGATTAAAAAAGATCTCGGGTCAGCACCTCGTGTCCTGGTGTATGACATTAAAGGCACATTTGGGCCATCGAATGGGTTTGAGGCATTCACAGATCGAGGGGCGTTTTTGAATGCGGTTCGTTCAAGCAATCAAGCGCGCTATTCATTTCATGACCCCAGTTGCCACTATTTTGACTGGTTCTGTGAGTTGGCTAGACATCAAGCGGATGCCCGTAGAATGACAGAGATTGTCATTGATGAGCTTGGGCCAGTATCGACACCGGGGAAAGCGCAGGGACATTGGCACTGGCTGATCAGTATAGGCCGTACCTATGGGATAAAAATCAAAGCAGGTGCTCAGCGTCCATCCGAAATTGATAAAACCCTTATGGGTAACCTGAATGGGATGTTTGTAGGAAGGGTGCAGCGGGATAAGGATGCTGCTTACTTATCCGCTGAAACGGGTATTCCTCAAATGGACATATTGAACCTGAGAGGGGCACCTCATTATGAGCATTTCTTATGGGCTGGACGGGGCCGATATAAAAAAGCAGGTAAGTAAGAAAAAGGCCGGTTATCCGGCTTTTTTTATGCCTGTAATTTAGGCTTTTCCCTATGTATGTACGTACGGCTCTCAGGCCTGACGGTGCCCGATATTCATGATTTAGTTTGCCCGTTCAAACAACATCAACAGGAACGGGAAACTGAACATGAGTAAGACAACAACTCGCGTTGTATTAATTTCACTGGCATCAGCGGCAGCGGTAGTTTGGGCCGTTAATAACGTGGATGCGGTTGACAATATTCTGGGTGATCGCGGCTGGTTCTAACCCGCCATTTGTCATTAACTACGTTATAAGGGTAGAACATGCGTCCATTACGAAAGCTTGATTCATTTTCTGGCGTGGCTCCGGGTGAAACAGCAACTATGCGAATTCAACCGGGTCCGCGTTATGATGATATCATCATTAAAACCAATCTATCACCGGACAAAATAGAGTCCGTTTCTTTGGTGCTCAATACTGAAGATATGTTTGGTGGTGGGTTGTCTGGTAAAGAGCTACATATGCTCTCTAAGTACATCAAAATTGAGGTTGGGTCTTCAGGTCCGACTTACTTTTATCGTTTGCCACTTTCGATGAAAGGTGCCGTGCTGCGCGATTCAATGTTATCGACAGGACTGCCAACCGGTGGCACGGATGACATCATCTTAAAGGTGAAAATTGCGGAGAGCGCGCAGGCTCCGACACTGAAGGCCTTAGCGAGAACATCACCTAATCCAGGTCGGCGTAACTTTATCCGGTCATTTAAGCGTTATTACGTACCTGCGGCAGCGGCGGGAAAGGTTGAGTTTACGACCATGAACAAAGGACCGCGATTGTTAACCGCTCACTGCAAAGCCACCGGTATCAAAGGCATAGAAGTGGAGGCGGATCATGTCAAGATTTATGAAGCGCTGGCAGATGAGCAAGTATTCATTTTGAAGGATGGACAGTTTCCTCGTGTTCCTCAGACTGGCTATTACCACTTTGACCCGGTAGCAGAAGGCTATCCTATTTTGGATTCCATGCCGACAACCGCCAACAGCTTGGTATTTCGTTTTGATGTCAGTCAGGGCAATCAGCAAATTGAAATGCTGTGTGAAGTACTTGAGCCCAAAGTGGCGGTGTGGACCAGCAGTGAAGCGCCGGCAACCAGTAAAACACGTTCTTCACGTTCTGTTGGTCGTCGCTAAGACGGCCTTATTCCGGGGGTAAGCATGGCGATTTGGCAATCTATTTATGATGCCGCAAATGAGGCTACGGACAGCGTCAGTGGCTGGTGGGATGAAAATGTGTCTGAAGTCTATGAAAGTTGGTTCGGTGAACCAGCAACCAATGAAGATCAGACCAACGCTATACCGGGTGCGCAAGGCAGTGCCAGTCAAAACAGCAGCGGCTCAAGCTCTCAGTTGTTGAAGGTAGCACCGGTGGTGATTGGTGCGCTATCGCTATTGGTCGCCGTCGTCAAATAAGGGGGCATGTATGCCATACGCAATTTTGGCCATTGCCAGTTTTATAGCCGGTGGCTTGACGTTTGGAGGCCTAACGCAACTGACCAATAGAGTCTTATTGATTGGGTTGGTCGGTGGTGCTGCGTATTACGTTTTGAAGGTGAACAAGTGAGTGCGATTCCAGGTATTGATTTAGGGATGGGTGATGGCTGGAGCATGAGCAATCAGGCATCAGCTGCCACCGGCTCCAAAAGCGATAACAAGCGTAACAATGTCGATTCCGGGCTGAGTTATCGGTCAGGCTCAATCATCTTTGGAAACAATGAACAGTCCAATACAGGGGTGTGGATTTTGGCCGGGGTCGGGTTGTTGGGATTAGGGCTGTTTGTGTTTGGGAGACAATGATGGGGTTTAACTTATTAGGGTCTTCATCCAAAACAGATGAAACCAATTACAACTATGACTATACCGGCGCGTCATGGGTAGATGATGACTCGGTGAATCTGACGGCGGCGGATGGAGCGATAAGCGCCTCCCAGATTACTGGGAATATTGAGGCGGCTGACGCTCAAACACTGCAGCAAATATCACAGGATCAGGCAGATACCCTGCAACACCTCTCTGATGACAATACAGACTTGCTGACCAAGTTTTTAGAGGTAGGGCTGGAGAGTCAACGGGCCATTAATGATACCGGTCAGCAATATCTGAACAGTGCCATCAGTCAAATCAACAAAACCACTGGCGATGCCCTGGATGTGGTTGAACAGCTGAAGAAAACAGAAATGGGAGACCAGTCCTACGCTGTCTGGGCGGTGGTCGCGGCTGTGCTGGGAATCGGTTATTTCGCGTTTTGGGGGCGTTCATGAGGCCAAGTAAGTTTACTGTTGACATGGGTGGTAAATACATCATTCAACAGACCGTCCGAAAAATAAAAGTGCTCAGCTGTACCGGTCCGCTGGTGTTGATGACCGGGGAAGGTAATGAAGAGGTACCAGTTGAATCCGGGGATTTGATTGCATTCGACAATGAGACAAGGCAGCTGCAAATCAAAAATGCCCATGACAATGCCAATGAAGTAGAGCTGTTGTTGATGGGCACCACTGGGGCCACTCTGGAGAATTCAGCGGGAGTGGTTAAGGTCTCTGAAATTCTGACACCGTCAGAAACCAAGGTCCGGCATGGTGTGATTAGCACAACGGTTGATAGTGGTGAAGTGACGGACTTGGGTGCCATTTTTAATCAGAAATATCCTGCAAAAAGCGTGGTCTCATGGGTTTTTACGGTCTCTAACACCGCATATTTAGCGGATGATGGTGATTACTTTAGAGTTGAACCTGATTCTGATTTGTCCGGCGCTGGGAGGCTGCCAGTGATCGAAAATGGATATGGCGAGGGAAACAGAATTACAGCATTGGTATTTTATGTATGAGCATGATTCCAGTTGTAGGTCACAGTCGGCCGCAGGTTGGTGACATAAAGATGTTTGTAGGCTCTCGTGAGGCTTTGAATCGTGAATATGAGAAAGGCTGGGTGATCGCCGATGGGCAAAATGGCACTTACGACATGTTGAACCACTTTCCAAAGTTCGGGCATTTTGGAGAGATCGGTACCAAAGGCGGGGAAAGTACGATCAGACCTTCAGGATACGTATTAGGACATACCTTGTCTGAGTCAGAAATGCCAGTGCATCGGCATCGGGTAGCCGGACGGTCTGGTGGCAATACAGGTGTGACCACCAATGATGGCTTAGCAAATGATATATGGACAGAAACCGCAGGCGGCAGTCAGAGCCATGCTCATGGCTTTATCGGTATTACCCATACCAATGAACCTCAGTATATCAATGTACTGCCCTTGCAATATATCGGGAGAAAAGCGGTATGAAGATTACAGCAGTGACCAAAGACCAGTTGATCATCATTGATGGCGTACCCGTTGGTCCGCCTGAGTGCTCGTTTTCGATGCCGGCGGGGGAATGGGCTGTCAGATTCGATACGGATACTGGAATCGGTGAAGTCGAATACCTGGACAACCGGCAAAATGAAGTGATAGGGCTGGAGGACTTTGAACAGCGATACACCGGTCTGGTGGCGGAGCATGACCGGGTTAAGGGGTTGTTGGCTGAATGAAGGCAATTTATGTGGCGGCGGGTGCGGCGGCACTCGCAATGATCAGCGTAGGGGGTTATGTGGGGTTTGAAAAAATAAGAGGGATTCGAAACAGAAACCCATTGAATATCCGAAAAAGTGATATTGCATGGGACGGTAAAGTTTACCCTGGCTCTGACTCAGATTTTGAGCAGTTCGAGTCTACAGAATACGGCATCCGGGCAGCGTATAAGCTCATGATGACCTATCGAAATAAGTATGGACTGGATACGGTGGCCGGCATTGTGGGCAGATGGGCACCCGGAAATGAGAATGATACAGGCGCTTATATTGATTCGGTTTGTCAGAGCATGGGCGTACGTAGTGACTATGTACTGCCCATCAACCGATATCCTGATCTGATTGCCGCCATGATCAAGCATGAAAATGGGATTAATCCCTACTCAGCAGATGTCATTCATATGGGGGTTAACCTGGCATGAAATTATTCGGTTTGGGAAAAGCGGCTGAACGGGCAGCCAAGGTCATTGATGATCTGGTGACAGATAAAGACTTGGCGAATCGATTACGGGCGGAAGTGTATATGACAGAGCTTCAGGCACAGACTGTGCCCTGGGTCGATGCTGTCCACAAAATGGGGCGTCAGTTTTTAGCCTATGCGCAGATTGGATTTTATGCCTGGGCAGTTGCCCATGGTGTTGAAATTAACGCTGAATTGGTGGCAGGAGTATCGGGTGTGGCTGGTATTTATGCCATTGCCAAGGGGCGCGGTCAGTGAGTATTGATATTTTTCAGATCCTGGGGGCCGGGGGCAACCTTTCCATGATTGGGGTGTTGTTGCTGTTCTGGCGAATTGATAAGCGTGTGACAAAACTAGAGTGGGTAATTGAAAGATGGCAAGAAAGGCAGGGTTAAAGGCAAATGGGCGGTTAAAGAAGGGGTACCGGTTCGGGAAGGGCGGAAGGATTATTAAAGCTAAAAAGTAAAATATAAGGGCGAGATTAGGGCGAGATCGTAGCGAAAAATTGAGTCTTATTGTGGCGATAAACATCAGCAACTCATTGATTTTAAAGGAAAAGATGGAGAATGTGTAATTTCGGCTGTAACTTGTAATCAGTAGGTCGCCAGTTCGATTCCGGCAGCCGGCACCACTTATTTAAAACCCTCGCAGACCAGTGTTTGCGGGGGTTTTGCGTTTCTGGGGGTGATGAAAAATCAAGCCGACGCAAAAGCCGGAAAATATCATAAGGGCGAGATCAAGGTCAGCCAGCTTTCAATCACTCAATCCAAAAACCTCCTCCCAAGCACTAACCCGATATCCCTGTCTGGACTGAACAACCTGCCGTTAATTACCAGTTGTACTTGCATGAAATCTGTGTAATTGATGACAGCGTTATGCAGTAACCCTAATTAAGAGAGACGGATTTTGCGGAAAGAACTTAGACAAAAAATCATCGAAGTGTGTGATCAGAAAGTCGAAAAAAAGGGACCAGATGTAGGACTATCCTTTTATGCTTTTTTTAAAAATAAAAACGATCAGCCCGAAGTCCTGATGGAGGCTGCCAAGTGGTGGATTGAAACTCATCAACTGGATCACTTCGAAAAAGCCAGCAAGATTAAAGCGATGGTCCAGGCAGGCAGCTGACCATTGAACACTCTCTCTGATCTGCAACAGCGTTTGATCGAACCACAAGCCAGCCGGCATTTGCCAAACCATGGACTCTTGCCGGATGATGAGGCAAACAGCGACATGACGATCAACCCCCTTCAAAGGAACAGATCATGATCATTTATAACGCTCTGGACACAATATTAGGCGAGGCATGGATCGCATGCAGCGATACTGGTATCTGTCTGTTGGAGTTTGCGGATCGTTATAGTGAGGCCTCGCAGATAAAACGTTTATCCAAACTGTTTAAACGAGAGGTGATCAAAGGTCATCATCCACTCATCAACGAGGCACAACAGCAGCTGGAACACTATTTTTCCGGTCATCGGAAAGTGTTTGATCTGCCACTTGATCTCGCAGGAACGGATTTTCAGCGCCGGGTCTGGGCGGCTCTGACTGCCATTCCGTATGGCGTGACCCGCAGTTATCTGGAACAGGCTCGCACGGTCAGTAACGATAAAGCCGTTCGTGCAGTCGCCAAGGCCAATGGTGATAATCCGGTCTCCATTATTGTGCCCTGTCATCGGGTGATTGGCAGTGATTGCAGTCTGACCGGTTATGGCGGTGGTTTGTGGCGGAAAAAAAGGTTGCTGGAGCTAGAGGGTTCGATCAGTGTCCAGGCCTCGCTATTTGATCAGGACCCGGCCTGAACATGGCGGACATGATTGGCTGATTCGTTATCAGAACAACCAGATCTTGCCGGACACAAAGAGTGAGTTTTCATGCTTCACTTTTTTGTCCGGCACCAGAGTCATTCCGCTTATAAGCGCATTTCGATACCAGCGGCAGCCATATGCTCCTTGGCCTGATGAATGGAATATTCTGCGAAGTGGAAAATACTCGCTGCCAATACGGCATCTGCCCCACCCTGCAGCACACCATCCACCAGATGATCCAGGTTGCCGACGCCACCGGATGCAATCAGAGGGATTTTAACCTGCTCAGTAATGCGACGATTAAGTTCGTTGTCAAAACCATTCTTGGTGCCATCGCGATCCATGCTGGTCAGCAGAATTTCACCGGCCCCAAACTGATCCATCTTGACCGCCCATTCAATCGCATCGATACCTGTGGCGTTGCGACCGCCGTGGGTGAAAATCTCCCAGCGTTCGTCATCCACTTTTTTGGCATCTATCGCAACCACAATACATTGTGCGCCGAATCGTTCTGATGCTGCGCGAACAAAGTCCGGATCCTTAACCGCAGCAGAGTTGATGGACACTTTATCCGCCCCGGCATTCAACATGTTGCGGATATCATCGAGCGTTCGAATTCCTCCTCCAACCGTCAACGGAATGAAGACTTCACCGGCAATGGCTTTCACGGTTTCGATCATGGTATCGCGGCCCTCATGAGTCGCCGTGATATCAAGCATGGTAATTTCATCCGCACCTTCAGCATTGTAACGGCGCGCCACTTCCACCGGGTCTCCGGCATCTCGGATATCGACAAAGTTGACCCCTTTGACCACCCGGCCATTATCGACATCCAGACATGGAATAATTCTTTTTGCCAGTGCCATACTCAGTTACCTGCCTGTTGATCACAATACTGTTGAGCCTCAGCGACATCCAGCGAGCCTTCGTAAATTGCCCGGCCGGTAATCGCACCACAAATGCCGCGCCCCGCCACCGTTACCAAGCGTCTGATGTCATCCATATTGGTAACACCACCAGAGGCGATGACCGGAATACCCCCGGCCTCAGCCACTTCCACGGTGGCCTCAACGTTGACGCCCTGCATCATGCCGTCACGGCTGATATCGGTGTAGACAATGGCACTGACGCCATTACTGGCAAACTGCCTGGCCAGATCGGTCGCCTTGACAGTCGATACATCATCCCAGCCTTCTGTCGCCACCATGCCGTTTTTGGCATCGATCCCGACAATGATATGACCGGCAAAACGAGCACAGGCCTGTTGGACAAATTCAGGCTGCTTGACCGCCTGTGTGCCAATGATGCAGTAACTCACACCGGCAGCAAGATATTGTTCAATGGTATCCAGAGAGCGGATGCCGCCACCGATCTGAATCGGCAAATCCGGATATTTACGGGCAATCGCGGTTACCACCTCAGCATGGACCGGCTTGCCTTCAAAGGCACCATTCAGATCCACCAGATGTAATCGTCGACAGCCAGCCTCAACCCAACGGCTGGCCATGGCCACCGGATCATCACCAAATACCGTGGAGTCATCCATCCGCCCCTGTTTGAGGCGGACACATTTTCCATCTTTTAAATCTATTGCGGGAATAATCAGCATAATGGTTCCTGAAATTAGAGAGTGCCGTCCCAGGCCAGAAAATTACTTAGCAGTTGCAAGCCGGCAGTGGACGATTTTTCCGGGTGAAACTGTGTGGCAGCGATGTTATCGCGGAAGATTACGGCATCGAACGGCAGGCCGTAATTGCATGTACCGGCCACTTCGTTTTCATCATCACATTCAACATAGTAACTATGGACGAAATAAAAACGGCTGCCATCGGCGATATTGTTCCATAACGGGTGCGGCTCGCGCTGGAACACATTGTTCCATCCCATATGTGGAACCTTCAGGGCCTGACCGTTTTCATCGAATATTTCACCAAAGTGGTGGACTTGCCCGGCGAAGAATCCCAGACAATCAACTCCACCGTTTTCATCGGAATGGTCCATGAACGTCTGCATACCAATACATATCCCCAGAACGGGTTTGTTCTTCATGGCTTCAGCGATAACCTGACCCAGCTCCAGCCGCAGAATCTCACCGACACAGTCGCGAATCGCACCGACACCTGGAACGATGACATGATCACAGCTCAAAATGGTCCTGGCATCGCTGGTGACCACTACTTTCGTTTCGGGGCTCACATGCTGCAGCGCTTTGGCGGCAGAGTGCAGGTTCCCCATGCCGTAATCAATCACGGCAACGGACTTGGATGTCATATTTGAATTCCAATATTGGTTAATATTTGAACAGAACTGTAAACTATTATTTACAATGAACCCTTGGTCGATGGAATCATACCCTGCATCCGAGGGTCCATCTCGACAGCCATACGCAAGGCTCTGCCAAAAGCTTTGAATATGGTTTCGGCCTGATGGTGAGCATTCACTCCGCGGAGACAATCGATATGCAATGTCACGCCAGCATGATTCACAAAGCCCTGAAAAAACTCATAGAACAACTGAGTATCAAATCCGCCAATACTGGCACGGGTAAAATCGACGTGCATTTCCAGACCGGGACGACCCGAAAAATCTATCACAACCCGGGACAGGGCTTCGTCCAGCGGGACATAGGCATGGCCATAACGACGAATACCCTTCTTATCACCGACAGCCTTTGCCACGGCTTGCCCAAGGGTAATACCGGTATCTTCGGCGCTATGATGATCATCAATATGGTGATCTCCCTTACAAACGATATCCAGATCGACCAGACCATGGCGGGCTATCTGATCCATCATATGCTCAAGAAAGGGCATTCCGGTATCAAACCGGGAAGTTCCGGTACCGTCCAGATTTAAACTCACTGAGACTTGGGTTTCTGCGGTATTTCTGTCTACCTGGGCACTTCGGGGCATATATATAGGGCCTTTGGATGAGGGAGATGTCATGAGGCTGAAATTATAGCGGCTCATGCTAAGGGCTGAAAGCAGACTTATTTTATCGCCGGCTACTGGATTAGCCGCAGGTTATTCTATACTGTTTGCTGACTTTGTTGAGGAGGGATGCATGAATTATGGCTGCAATGATGCAGCACAATAAACGGTCTGGGATTATCAACCAGACTATGTCATAAAATAATTCGGAAACAACATAGGAATGCCATCATGACTATGCCAAGTCCCGTAATGAGCTTTCAGGTTGAGGTGATCGACTCTCCCTCAGCTGAAGACAGATCAGATCTCATCAAGATTTACAACGATGCTCCACAACGGATTTTAGATACCCTGACCCCGGAACAGCTGGTTGATCATCTGCTGTCAGCCAGAGGTTACACATTGTATGCAGCGAGATATAACGGCCGACTACTGGGAGCTGCTGTTTTGCACCCGTGGACCAAAGGGCTGAGGATGCGTTATCTGGTGGTAAGAAAAGTATCCCGTCGTAAAGGTGTTGCCATAGAGTTGCTGAACCATGTCAGGGCTCTGGCCGATATGCCGATTTATATCGACATGCCACAAAACACCGCCACTGATTTACTGTTTGACAAAGCAGGCTTCACCAAACTCAATGCAGAGGAAGGCAGGGCGTTCTGGCGCCTGGACGTCTAACTTCCTGATTTCACATCCCTCCTCATTCGACCTGGTTGTATTCATCGAGCAATCCAGCCGCTGTTCGCTGCGATGATTCAGGTCGATTCTTCAGTCAACGTTGCCCAAAGACCCAAAACGGTCCATATTAAAATCTTATCGCACCACAATAATGCACAATTCAGCTCAGGCGGTTGCTTCGTGGTGCACCGTTTTTGGTCTGGATATTGCTCGAAACCCCAAATGGCGTGAAATGATGGACCCGATAAAGTGACTGACCCAAAAAAGTTTTTCTCTGCACTGGTGGAACAACAGTGCACTGCGATAGTGCTGATGGACGAAGCACACCACATCTGTTATCTCAATAACTCGGCCGAGTTACTGTTTGCCCGCTCAGACTCGCGTGCTCAGGGGTTACATATCACGGATCTGTTTCAATCAGACTCCACACTGCCTGAGTTTACTTCGCTCGATAACCCCAATAGCTCCCTGACCCAACGCGAAGCCCGCTGGACACTCGGTAATGAACGCGGCGTTATTACCGTCGACTACATGATGCAGCGTATTCAGATTGAAGGAACCCCCTACATTCTGCTGGAAGTACAACATATCGACCGCCTGAAAAAGATTTCCCGGGATGAGGAGTTCTTCGCCAAGCAGGAAACTACCCGGCATCTGGTACGTGGTGTAGCGCACGAAATCAAAAATCCACTAGGGGGAATACGGGGGGCAGCCCAGCTATTGGCACGAGAGTTGCCGGATGAGTCCCTGACTGATTATACCAACGTGATCATAGAAGAAGCGGACCGGTTGAGGAATCTGGTCGACAGGATGCTGGGTTCAAGCAAGATTTTGCGGCCTCAGAAAACCAATATTCATGAAGTTCTGGAGCGCATATGTCAGCTCACTCGTGCAGAAACCCATAATGGGGTTTTACTCGAACGGGACTACGACCCCAGTGTGCCGGACCTGGACGCCGATTCCGAACAGTTGATCCAGGCCATATTGAATATTGTCGGAAATGCGGTACAGGCACTAACGGAAGCCCGAATTACTGACCCGACCATTATTATTCGAACCCGGATCGCCCGACGCTTCACCATAGGACAAAAATGTTATCGCCTGGTATGCCGTATCGATGTGGAAGACAACGGCCCCGGAATTCCGGAGGAAATTGCTGAAAATATTTTTTATCCAATGATCAGTGGACGAGCTGGCGGAACCGGACTGGGACTGTCAATCGCCCAACAGATCATCAGCCAACATAACGGGATTATTGAATGCCAAAGCAGACCCGGAGAGACACGCTTCACCATATATTTGCCCTTGGGAGACCATGAATGAATTCTGCCAGCCGAGTATGGATCGTTGACGACGATCGCTCTATCCGTTGGGTACTTGAACGAGCCCTGGAAAAAGAACACATAGACTGTCGGAGTTTTACAGACGGCGAAAGCCTGCTGAGCCTGCTGTCACGGGAAGCCCCGGATGCCATTATCAGCGACATCAGAATGGAAGGTATTGATGGCCTGAAGCTGATGGACCGCATCCATGAACACCACCCGGACATGCCGGTCATCATCATTACCGCGCATTCGGACCTGGACAGCGCAGTCGCTTCATTCCAGGGCGGCGCGTTTGAATACCTGCCCAAACCATTCGATGTTGACGAAGCCGTCGTTCTGGCAAAACGTGCCATCGAACATTCCAAAGAACACCGGGCACAATCGACCCAAACCAGTAAGGAGCCGGATACTGAAATCATCGGTGCCGCTCCTGCCATGCAGGAGGTCTTTCGTGCCATTGGCCGCCTGAGCCATTCCAATATCACAGTGCTCATCAATGGCGAATCAGGTACCGGTAAGGAACTTGTCGCCCATGCGCTGCACAACCACAGCCCTCGCAGAGAGCACCCATTTATCGCCCTGAACATGGCGGCCATTCCAAAGGATTTGATTGAATCCGAACTGTTCGGGCACGAGAAAGGTGCATTTACCGGAGCCGCCACCCAGCGTCAGGGACGCTTTGAACAGGCCAACGGCGGAACGCTGTTTCTGGACGAAATCGGTGATATGCCGATGGAAACCCAGACCCGATTGCTGCGGGTGCTAGCTGACGGTGAGTTCTACCGGGTTGGCGGTCACACCGCAGTAAAAGTGGATGTTCGTATTATCGCCGCCACGCACCAGAATCTCGAAAACCTGGTCAAAGACGGTAAGTTTCGTGAAGATCTGTTCCATCGCCTGAACGTCATCAGAGTACATCTGCCTAAACTGGCGGACCGTCGCGAAGATATTCCCAAGTTGCTGGAACACTTTCTCAAACGTGCCGCCAAAGAGCTGAACGTGGAAGCCAAAGTACTGCGCCAGGATGCCATGGACTTTCTGTCAGCACTGCCCTGGCCAGGAAATGTCCGCCAACTGGAGAATACCTGTCGCTGGATAACCGTCATGGCCAGTGGCCGCGAGGTGCATGTTTCTGATCTGCCACCGGAATTACTGGAAGGGGATGACCGGCATTCGACCTCGGCAGACTGGGAGCAATCGCTGCGCAACTGGGCTGACGCTGAGTTGGCCAGAGGCGCTAAAGGCATACTGGATATGGCCGTCCCCAGGTTTGAACAGGTCATGATCGAAACAGCCCTTAAGCACACGGCCGGGCGAAAACGCGACGCTTCCATTCTGTTGGGCTGGGGTCGAAATACCCTCACCCGGAAAATCAAGGAACTGGGACTGGAAAGTGGTCAGGATGATGACGACGATGAATAACTGGCAGATTCGCCCGTTTTCGCCTGAAGATACCGATCAGGTGGTTCATTTATGGCAGCGTTGTGGTTTGCTTGTGTCCTGGAATAACCCCTGGCAGGACATCGAACGGAAAGTCAGCCACAGCCCGGAATTATTTCTGGTAGCTGTCAATGACCAGCATGAGCTGATCGCCAGCATTATGATCGGTTACGACGGTCATCGCGCCAATATCAACTATCTGGCTGTATCGCCAGATCTTCAGGGTCAGGGACTGGGGAAAAAGCTGATGGCCGTCGCCGAACAAAAGCTGATCGCACTCGGCTGTCCCAAAATCAACCTGTTTGTCCGGGCCACTAACACCAAAGTGCTGGATTTTTATGATCGTCAGGACTTTCACCGTGAAACGTCCGCAGCACTCGGAAAACGGCTGATCGAGGATGACCCGTATACTGTCTGATTGAACAGCTCCCCATTGAGCAGGTTGTTGATTTTCCTAAGTACCGCGAATCCTGCGTTAAAAATCAGCAACCTGTCAGGGAGTTTTTTCTAACCCCCAAAGTTCTGTGATCTCTACCTAAAAACAGCCTTCTTTTGTGTTTGATCAATATCTTTCTTATAGAAATTATTGACACACCAGCGGACAATTCCTTACCTTTCTGTAAACGGTTACATGCAAAAACACAACAATATGAAACTGTCTCTCGAAATCTAACATCAAAAAAATAAAAATCAGGAGAAAACGGTATGAAAACTCACGTAAAAGCCGGAGTGGCGGCATTGTCATTAGTTGCAGCCTCTGCTTTTGCAGCAGATATCAGGTTCGATCTTTATCCGGACTATGATACCCAGATAAATGCCATCAAAGATGGCTTGCCCCAACATAACATTACCGTGCTGAAGAATAATCACGGAGACCATCACAACAAACTCAAAACCAACCTGGCCACGGGTGCGGGCGCAGGTGATGTAGTATTGATTGACGTTGGTTTCGTCGGCTCATTTATCAATTCCGGTGGTTTTGTTGATCTGACCGATCGCTATAAGGACATTGCCGGAAATTATGCCCACTATGCCGTTGAAGCCGGCAAAGGCAGCGATGGCAAGCAGTATGCCATCCCGGTAGACCTTGGCCCGGGTGTTATGTATTACCGCCGCGACTACATGGAAGATATGGGCTTTGACATTAATGAAGTCATGACCGACTGGGATACATATTTGGCGTATGGTGCCAAACTCAAAGAAAAAGACATTCTGTTGATCGGCAATGCCAAAGCCGTCGCCAACGCCTATTATCGTTTCAATACCAACGCTGGCGAAGGTCTTTACTTTGATGCCAATGGTAAATCGCTGGTCACCTCTGAGCGTTTTGTCAAAGCATTTGAAATCGCCAAAGCGATTCGCGACGGCGGTATGGACGGGAATATCAGTGAATGGACCGAAGACTGGTACGCCAGTTTTCGTGATGGCAAATTCGCAACCCAAATGTCCGGAGCCTGGCTGCTGGGCCACCTGAAAAACTGGATTGCGCCTGATACTGCCGGCAAATGGGGAGTTTCCAACCTGCCTGCCGGTATTTATGGCACCTGGGGCGGCTCATATCTGGCGATACCCAAACAGTCCAAAAATCCTGATGCCGCCTGGGATCTGATCAGTTACATGGTGTCAAAAGACATCCAATTGGCCGGATTCAAAAACATCGCAGCGTTTCCGGCTCATACCGGTACTTATGATGATCCCTCCTTCAGCGAATCCATCGATTTTCTGCGTGGCCAGAAAGCACGCCTGATGTTTGCGGAAATCGCTCGCAATATCACCCCCGTCACTCCCATGAAGGGCGACCTGATCGCCGAAGACCTTATAGAGAAGGCGCTGGATGACGTACTGAACGACGGTGCGGATATTCAGAAAACTCTAAAAGGCGTAGAACAGCAGTTGAAACGAAGAGTGCGTTAAGCCATAACCATTGCACTCTCAGCCGGGCCGGCATTGTCGTCCGGTCCGGCTGACTCAACTTCAGGCGAGTTACTCTGTCGCCTGGCTTTTTCAACAACCTCCCTAAACGAAATACTGTTAGAGGTTATCTACAACTGTAAGCGAGTATTGTTATGGACAGTACCCCCATATCATCCGGACAACACATCCCGCGACAAAAGACTGCTCAGCGCCGGGGTCCAAGACGTATTTTGAACAGACTAACCCCATACGGCTTTCTGTCTCCTTATCTCATCATTTATGGGGTTTTTGGTGTTTTTCCGGTTTTTTTCATGGTGTATCTCTCTTTTCACACCTGGAATCCGGTTGAAGGGCTGAGTTCGATGCAGTTTGTCGGTTTCGAAAACTATGCCCTGTCACTGACCGATCCAACTTTATGGCAGACGCTCTGGAACACGCTGGTTATGGCGGTCCTGTCCGGTGTACCTCAGCATCTTATTGCTCTGCCACTAGCCTATTTTCTGATCATGATGGCGGCCCGCATGCGCCACTGGCTGACAACTGCTTATTTTTTGCCCTACATCACCTCGACAGTATCCGTGTCGATGATTTTTTATGTCATGTTCTCCAAAGACAGCGGAATTATTAATGCCATTCTGGCGTATCTTGCCGATGCCGGTTGGAGCAGCTGGTTGTTCGGAGGACTCAGCAGCGTTCTGCCACTTGGTTGGGTTCAGGAAAACGGCCTCATCCGCTATTCCGTATCGTTTGTGGTCTGGTGGAAATATGTGGGTTTTAATACCGTGATCTATACCGCTGGTCTGGCCACGATCAATCACGACCTCTACGAAGCCGCCACCATCGATGGAGCCAACTCCTGGCAACGCTTCCGTCACATCTCACTGCCACTGCTGAAACCTTTTATCTTTTTTGGTGTCACTCTGACAATCATCGGCAACATGAACCTGTTTGATGAACCTTACGTACTGACAGTCGGCGGTCAGTTTGCCCAGACTGCAGGGAAAACCATCTCAAACTACCTGTATCAGATTGCCTGGGAATGGCTCGATATGGGCAGCGCTGCTGCGGTTTCGTGGATTTTATTTATTATCATCGGCATTTTTACCAGTGTTTACTTCTGGTTCTTTGGCCGTCAAGGATTAGGGGGAGAATAATATGACGCACGCTCAGGCAACTTTTATCGTCAATCTCTACCATAAAGCGGGCAAAGGTATTCGTAACGTTATCCTGCTGCTGTTCGTATTGATCACGATCTTTCCATTTATCTGGTCGGCCATTCTCGCTACCCATGACAGAACCACCATGTTCAGTGGCGGCATCGACTTTAACATTGGAGACAAACTGACGCAGAACTATCAGGACCTGCTGAAGATCATGGATTTCTGGAGCGGGATGGCGAACAGTTTCTCCATCGCATTTGTCGGTACTGCAGTGTCTCTGGTCTTTTGTTCTATGGCCGGTTATGCGCTGGCAACATTCAAGTTCAAGGGCAAAAATGCAATTTTTGGCATCATGATCGCGTCGATGATGATTCCGCCCGTGTTAACACTTATTCCTTATTATATGGTGATTTCCACATTGGGCCTGGCCAACACGCATCTCGCTGTCTGGCTGCCTTTTACCATTAATCCATTCGGTATCTTTCTGATCCGCCAATATGTGGTTGCATCCGTACCGAAGGATTTACTTGAAGCATCCAAACTGGATGGCGCGAGTGAACTTCGTATCTATTGGAACATTGTTTTACCGCTACTAAGGCCCGGCCTGGCCACACTGGCCATCGTTCAGTTTGTATTTCTCTGGAATAACTTCCTGCAGCCACTGGTGGTATTAAACAGCCCGGATAAAATGGTTATCACACAAATGCTCCGCAGTGTTCAAGGTGTCCCTAATACGCCCTGGGGCGCAGTCATGCTTGGTACAACTATTTCCATTCTACCGTTGATCGCCCTGTATATGTTTGCCAGTCGCCAGATGATCTCTGGCCTGACCAGCGGCGCAGTAAAATAACAAGAGAATCGACATGTCATTTGAATTACCTCATAACAGTTCTTTAACCAAACCGGGATTCATTTACGGTGTTGCTACCGCTGCGTTTCAGATAGAAGGAGCCAATACCGCAGATGGTCGTTGCGAATCCATCTGGGATCGGTTCTGTGCCACCCCCGGCAAAGTCCTGAACGGCGATGACGGCAGTATTGCCTGTGATCACTATCACCGCCTGGAGCAGGACCTGGATCTGATCCAATCTTTGGGAGTGGATGCTTATCGCTTCTCGGTCGCCTGGCCCCGGATCGAACCGGCACCTGATCAATGGAACGAAGCAGGATTTGAGTTTTATGAACGATTAATCGATGGTCTCATCACCCGCGGTATCAAACCATATCTGACACTTTACCACTGGGATCTGCCACAGTACCTGGAAGATAAAGGAGGCTGGATCAACCGGGAAACCGCTTACCGGTTTGTTCGCTACGCAGAAAAAATTACCGAACGCTTTGGCAACAAAGTCGTTTCCTACTGCACTTTCAACGAGCCACTTTGCACGGCATTTGTGGGTTATCGCTGGGGGATACATGCGCCAGGATATGCCGATCACAAACTTGGTTATCAGGCTGCCCATCATGTTCTGCTGGCTCATGGACTGGCACTGCCTTATATGCGGAAAAATGCCCCGGAAGCAGAACATGGTATTGTGCTGAATTTCACGCCTGCATATCCATACCAGGATACAGCCGCCGACATAGAAGCCGTCGAATATTCTGATGACGCAGATGGCTTCTGGTTCCTGCACCCACTGATGACCGCCGAATACCCTGCCAGGGTGGTTCAACAGGATGCGGTTTTTATGCCCGTAATTTTACCTGGCGACCTGGAAATTATTGCCCGTCCAATCGATTTTCTCGGCATTAACTATTACTCCCGCAAGGTTGTTAAAGCGAATGCCCAGGGCCTGCCAGAGCAGGTTCATAATGAGCACCCCAAAACAGATATCGGCTGGGAAATTTATCCCGACGGACTAACACATTTGACCCAGAAAATGACCCGTCGTTATGCCAGACTACCGCCGCTTCTCATCACTGAAAACGGCGCCGCCGACAACACCGAACCGGAAAACGGCGAGATCAACGATACCATGCGCGTCCATTACTATCGGCAACACCTGCTGGCAGTACACAACGCTGTTGAAAGTGGTGTGGATATTCGAGGTTACTTCGCCTGGAGTCTGATGGATAACTTCGAATGGGCCTATGGTTATTCGATGCGTTTTGGAATTGTCCACGTGGATTATCAAAGCCAACAACGTACCCTGAAGAAATCCGGACAAAGCTGGCAACATTTTTTACGACAAAGGATAGCCAAATAAACGGATATTTTCCGTTTTTACAATACAAAAAAATCCGATACACCAGGAGCATATCGGATTTTTTATGGTGAGAACTAATTTAATTTGCTATTTGAATACTGAATGCCAAAGTCTGCCAACAATAGATTTTTTATTGTCGGTGGTCGCTACTGCTCCCTTGCTTAAGAAAAATGGAGCATACAATTGATCTTCGTTCATAATGTGCTTGGTTAGCCACATCCGCAAAAAGTGCAGTAACTCAAATGAAATGGAACGGTTACCATTGCGCAGTTTTTCCTGCAGAGCCTTTACTTCGTTGATTAATTCTTCATGATGTTGCTTATGTTCATCTGCTTCCGGGTAACCCAGAATCCGCATCAGGCTCTCTTCAACGGCAAAATGAATTTTGGTGTAATCAATCAACTCACCCAGGATATTTTCAGCTACTTCTTTACCCTGATGCTCATACATGGCCGTATGCAGTCTGTTTAATATAGACACGAGCAACCGATGTTGATCATCGATTTCCTGAATACCGACAGCAAGTTCATCAGTCCATTCAATCAGGGTGCTCGGTCGAGACATGGTTTTTAAAGCTTCCGTGGTCATGATAAGTCCAACCTATTTATCCAAATTATTATTGTTCAGGCACTAGCGGCACCTGATTATTAGGTGCGCTAATTGTGCTGATGAAAAAACAGACAATTATGATTTAGATCAAATAATCGGTGATCAGGTAACAAATAAACGTTGTCAGAATAACAGCAGGCAGGGGTTAAGAAATGAAAAAGCCGGACATTAGCCGGCTATCAACAAACAGAGCTCTATACTGACTTAAAGAATTTCCAGCAACTCAACATCAAACACCAGTGCCTGATAAGGACCAATTGCACCGCCGGCTCCCTGAGCACCATAGCCCAGTTGATGAGGAATATATAACCGCCATTTGGAACCTGTCGGCATCATTTGCAGTGCCTCGGTCCACCCGGCAATCACCCCGCCCACAGGAAAATCTGCCGGCTGCCCACGTTGATAGGAACTGTCGAAAACCGAACCATCAATCAGGGTTCCGTGATAATGACAACGTACTGTCGAACTGGCTGCCGGACGCTCACCATCACCCGCGCTGAGAATTTCATATTGCAGTCCGCTGGCAGTCACTGTGACCTCTTCACGTTTGGCATTTTCTGCCAGAAACGCTTCGCCGGCTTCCGCAGCCACGGTACCTTTTTTGGCTTCTTCCTGCTCAAGACGCTTACGAATGACCCCAAAAGCAACCTGCATGTCTTCATCGTTCACATCACTTGCCTGCCCCTGAAAAGCGCTGATCACTCCTTCCACAACCGCATTCACATCGAGACCTTCAAAAGGATTATCTTTCAGCTGGGCACCAAACTGACGACCAACACCATAACTGACTTTAAGTTCATTGGTTGAATATTTAGACATGGGATTTCCAAAACAATTAAAGGGACGGATGCTAACACAGAGACCGCGGTTTTATTACCCGGGTCATTGCCTCAATTGCCTGAGCTGCTTTCGTCCCAGGCAGTTAGAGCAACATTTTGTAACACCGAGTTGGGTTCCGGATCTTCAGTCTGCTGAACCTGATTGTCCAGTTGCACGGCTGAGCGAGGCTTTTTTACCAGACTGCCACCTTCCGGTTTTCTTAAATACCAGCGATCATGCAGGCTTATTTTGACCAGCTTGAAAACATCCAGTGCTGTTATCGGATAGGTACCGACGGCATCTGTTTGCTTTGAAGTCCCGGAATATTCTCCAGCCAGCAGATCAGCAAACGCAATATAGACCGCCGAAGGTTTTCTGGACTTCAGGTGTGCCACAAAAATCTCATCTTCCCAGGATGGCGCCAACAGTACATCGGCCGGTGGCTCATGCATTAACGCAGGATCGGTGAAGTCCCGTACAGCAACCGCTATTCCACAATCTGACAGGCACTCCAACAGCATTTCATTATGCTGATGGATACGCTTGTCGATCCACCATACCAGAGGAATCGGAATATCTTCCCAGGCGGGGGCGGAGTGAACCGGTGCCGCCACGAACGGTAACTCAAACCAGAAACGACTCCCGACAGATAGCTGACTCTCTACTCCCATAGAACCGTGAGACTGGGTACATTGGGTATAGGCCAGGAAGAGGCTGGCACTTTCTTTATCTGCCAAAGTTGTATTGGCTGACCGGCTAAACAATTGCGGAATAAGTCCTGCAGCAATACCGATGCCGGTATCCGAAACCTCCGTCAGCAAACGGATGTCTCCCCCGGAACGTCGATACGACACACGAATGCGAATATGTCCCTGGCGGGTAAATTTCAGAGCATTGGAAAACAATGTGCGTAAAACCTGACGATATAATATGACATCGCCGATCAGCAGATCCGGTAAATCCGGCGGCAGGTCCACCAATAGTTTCAATGATCGTTGCTGCGTCATAGATGCTCCGAGCAAGAGCAAACGGGAATAAATTTGATGCAGGGAAAACGGCTTGTTGGCCGGAAGCATCTGGCCAGCCTGCAGCGCCGGGCGCTCAAACAATCGCTCTGCCATATCGATCGCCCCTTCGGCCGCAAACACCACACTTTCCAAATACTGTCGCTGAAAATCATTGGCTGCATGTGCATAGGACTGCCGGGCAACACCCAGTAGCGCAGTCAGGGAAGCTTTGACCTGTTGACTGGCTGCTACGACGTAAGATTCGCGCGCTGTCTGCAACTCTCTGGCTTTCTGTAATCGTTCCTGAAAATCCGTCATCTGCTGCTGCAGCCGCTGATGGTCACGATAGTCAGAAATATCCCGAATCAGGCATATATAGTGATCACTGCCGGTATTATCTAAACAGGCAATGGTCATACTCACATCCAGCAGGCTGCTATTCTCATGGCAGAGGACAAAATTCCCGGATAAACCGTAATGCTGGTTCTGTCTGGTGTTAATCAGTTCCTCATAGAGATTGGTCTGCCGGATCCGCAAAGATTCAGGAAACAGATCAACAATATTTTGTTGACCCGGCACAGAAACACACAGTCCCAATAAATTTTCAGCAATGGTATTGGCCTGTTGGATATTACCGTTCGAATCCAGTATCAGCACAACATCCTGACTGCTCTCCAATAACAGCTGATATTGTTCCTGCTGATGTTGCAGATCTTTCAATAACGACACATAGGATTCGCCCAGCATGTCCATCGATTGCGGAAGGGATACATCATGCTGTCCGTTATTGCGCTGATACCACTTCAAATAGTCGAATAATTCTGCCACCGGCCGGGCCAGCCTGTGCCAGAACTGGAACCACAGAATCAACCCGATCACAACAACCAGAGCTACAATCACAGCACTGTAAATCATGCCCTGATAAAACAGGGAACTGGCAATAAAAGGTCTGGCAGCCAACAACACATAATGATCTGCCTGCTGTCCGTTCAACAGAAAATAATTGGTGTAGATTGTGGCCGGTATCTGATGCTTATCGACCAGGTGGCGAACGGACTGCGGCAGCTCCGATAAATCGACCACACCCGCGAAACTCCCGGAAGCGGATTCAACCCGGTGATCTGCTGAAAAATGCAGCACTCCACGGATGTCCGGACTGGCAAGAATATCCGCATCCGGACGACCTGCCTGTATGGCAATGTCGGCCCAGTTCAGCTGTTGCTGGCGCTGTTGAACATAAGCCCGCTGGCTCAAGCCAAAGACCAGCACACACAGAACAACAGCAAAACACAACGACACCCAAATTACCGGCATCACCATCTTTTGCATGATTGAAAAACGGGTAGTCATCGGAATAACTGAGGCTCCACAGTGAAAATGCTTGATAACGTTTACAGTGTAGACAATTTTCCAGATATCACCGGTGGTATTTATAGTCGTTACAAAAAATTATTTTTGATTACCGGAAAACACAGCCACTGAACCGGCATGTATCATTTCTGCCGATCCGTCCAAAACATTAGATAAACCTAAATCAGCCACCAGGTTGCCAACCCAAGAAAAATAAAGAATCCCATACTATCTGTTACGAACGTTAATACCACACTCGCTCCCATTGCCGGATCACGTCCGGATTTCGCCAGTGCCAATGGCGTGAATATTCCCGCTGCAGCCGCGATGATCAGGTTCAACAATGTAGCCACCGCCATCACCACCGAAATTCCAGGATTACCATATAACAGAAACGCCACTCCCCCGAGCAGACACCCCCAGAGTGCGCCGTTGATAACACTGATCAGCAGCTCTTTCATAACCAGAAAGCGCAGGTTATCGCGATTGATATGATCCATGGCCAGGCCTCGCACAAACAGCGCGATGGTCTGATTGCCCGTATTGCCACCAACGCTGGCGACGATCGGCATCAAGGTGGCCAGCGCCACGAGACTGATAATGGTCTGTTCGAACAGCGCAATAAAACGAGTGGCCAGAAATGCAGTGGCCAGATTAATACACAGCCACAGCCACCGGGCTCTGGCACCGGACATAACCGGACCAAACAAATCGGTACGGGCACTCAAACCTTCTTTCGCCAGTGCAGCACCTTCGTGATGCTCACGCAGATAGTCCATCATGGTTTCAACCGTCAACCGGCCAATGACCCGCCGGTTCTCATCCACCACCGGTGCTGAAATCAAGTCATATCGTTCGAAAGCATGAGCAGCATCCTCTGCATCTTCATCAGCACTGAAGGTTACAGGATTAGGTTGCATCACTTTATTCACCCGTTCATCGCCGGGGTGTCGCAATAAGGCGGTCAACGGCAAAACACCTACAAGGTGACGAGGTTTTTGTACGACAAATAACTTATCCATCTGTTCTGGCACTTCTTCCATGGCCCGAAAAGCCGCAATCACTTCATCCAAAGACTGATTGGGGCTCACCAAAAAACTGTCCCGGCTCATCAGACTGCCAACACTGTCCTCGGGATAGGACAAAGACGCCTCAAGCCATTGCTGCTCGGCGGCCTCCAGTTGCGCTTTGGCAGAAGCCAACACATCTGCTGGAAGAAACTCGGCAATTTCGGACAATTCATCCGCATCCAAATGAATCAATAGTTTCAGCAGCCGGTTCGAATCGGTTTCTTCCACAATACTGGTCAACACCGCTTCCGACATTTCCAACATCGCTTCCGCCGCCACATGCTCTTCCAGCATCGACCAGACCAGCCAGCGCTGGTCCAGGGTCAACATATCCAAGAGGTAAGCAGCATCGGCAGCATTGAGAATCTTCAGCTTACGACGCAGTTCCACTTCGTGTTGCCGGTGCACCAACGTTTCAAGCAGTTCTGCCCGCGATTGTGCCTGCCGCTGGGCGAGATTTTCGACCAGCTTCTGACGCCGCAGCAATTCCAGAATCGGCTCCAGCTGATGTTCAAAACGAGAACTGTTATTGAGGGCTTCACCGTTTACTGCCATTGTTCAACTCTTCAGTCATTCCGGTCGGAATATAGAAAATCCAACGCATATACCCATACCGGGAAATTCATCTTATGCAACAACGCTGTCATTGTGATTCAAACACTAGCGGTTACTATCACTATAAAATACACCATTTATGAGACATTCCTGTGATGCTGAAACCGGCCATAGATGACTCCTGCATCTACTCTGATGTCGATAGGCACATATCGATCACCTTAGCAGCATAGTAAGCCGATGGTTCTGGCAAATCCGCCCTGGTAACGTGGGTTTTGTTGATATCGGGTATTGATGATGAAGGATGTATGGCGAGCGTTCCAGAATTAACGATACTCAGTGTTCCTTCATGGCAGAATGCATCAACTTCAACATGTCTTCATACTGCTCCACACTGCGGGTACCCAACACACCTTCGCCCTCGACAATCACTGCCGGCACCGAATGAATCCCCATCTTCTGCCACTTCTGTTCTTCGTTCCGAACTGCCTCGGCAAACTCCTGTGATCGTAAAACCTCGTCTGCCCGGGAAACATCCAATCCCACCTGCTGCACCAGTTCCAACAACACAGCATGCGACGATGGGTTACGATTTTCACCATGATAAGCCTGCATGAGCGCCAGCTTTAATTTCAACTGACTATCGTCCCCACCTTCAAGGCCAGCCCAGTGCAACAATTGATGGGCCGAAAAAGTGTTCCAGATATGAGTACGATGACCAAATCTGAATCCAACCTGGGCACCCCGCTCACACAACATTGCATTGGCGGTGTCCAACTGATGAACCGATATGCCAACATGCTGTACCAGATACTGATCGAGCGCCTGACCTTCCGGTGGCATGGTCGGATTCAGTTCAAATGGATGGAAGCGCAGATCCACATCGATTTCGCCTTTTACGCGCTCCAAGGCACGCACAAAAGCACTGACACCAATCGCACACCAGGGACATGAAATATCTGAAATAAAATCGACTCTTATCATAAAACCTCACCTGCTACACAACCTGATTCCGAACCGATATTTCCCCCGGATTCAGACATTCGTGGCATCGAACTCGCGTGCCATGATAAACACTACGGATGAACAGGCCATAAATAGTCAGTATTTTAAATATACTTAAACAATGTGCTGACAAAACAGCCATATTCAATCGTATGTCAAACGAATCACAGTGAATCATCGATGAAGGCCCCTGGACCTATTAAGACCGGAATTCAGCGGGCTTGTTTTGAGTTCTGATCAACCACCCTTCAGCATGTGGCCTTATTGATCAAATGATATTTACCCCGCAACATCGGGCCGGACCGTCGGCTTTTAACAACCGAGGCTTTTCCCCTTAAACTGTCTTCATTAATAAGTTAACGAAAAATGGAAAAACCATGATGATCGGCTGATTCGACAGACACTAACGAGCAATATTATTGCCAATTCTGTCCAGTTGCCGGTAACCCAGCGCTTCTGTGAGATGGGGCCGTTGAATCTCCTTTGTCTGGTCCAGATCCGCCAGTGTTCTTGCCACTTTTAAAATCCGGTGATAACTGCGCGCAGACAACCCGAGTCGATCGACGGCCGTCTGCAACAACTGACTGTCGGCGTTCTGTAAACGGCAAAAATGGTCAATTTCACGGGTCGACAACAGGTGATTGCCTTTGCCTTGACGATCAAGCTGAATCTGCCAGGCCTGCTCAACCCGTTGTCTGACCTGAGCGCTGGATTCAGAGGCTTGTCCGGCAGCCAGCACCTGAGTCGGCACCGGCGGGACTTCCACATGCATGTCGATACGATCCAGAAATGGCCCGGAAACACGGCTCATATACTGACGAATCTGTTCGGCGCTATACGATTGGCTGCGTGGATCACTGGCGGCATAGCCGCCTGGCGTTGGGTTCATGGCCGCGACCAATTGAAAGCTGGCAGGAAAGGTAATTTGTCGTGCTGCTCTGGAAATCACAATCTTTCCGCTTTCCAAAGGCTCTCTCAGTACATCGAGTACTGCACGGGAATACTCCGGTAATTCGTCCAGAAATAACACACCGTTATGGGCTAATGTGATTTCACCGGGACGGGGAGAACTGCCTCTGTAAAGTATAACAATAAATGCGACAATGCTTACCAAGTTTCAATGATTTACAAGCGTTTATAAGCTAATTGTTGCGATATCTTTACAGTAATAACTGCGATGGACCCCGAAATGTCTACAAATAGCTGCGATCAGTTTTTTCCACGCCAAATGCGCAAGATTGGGCCTACCCGGAGAAGTGTTTCCGGACACCTCGCATTCAGAGGACAGTCATCAATTCCTTTTGAATCAACCTTGGAAAGGGACTTTCTATTACGGTGCGAGTTCTCCCTATCCGTTCTGGATATCATTGCACAACCGGCAGAAATACCTTTCAAGGGCAAAAATGGCCAGACTTACACTTACACACCAGATTATCTGGTCTATTATCGCTTGGGCCTCCGCTCTCATGTGGACTACCCCAAGCCAGTTCTGGTTGAAGTAAAGCCTGAAACAGAATGGCGGGAAAATTGGAGACACTGGCTACCCAAATGGAAAGCCGCCTGGCGATTTGCCCAGCACCAAGGCTGGGAATTTCACATACGCGATGAGAACCGCATCCGGGACACTTCTCTGGATAATATCCGCTTTCTGGACCGTTATAAACGCATGCATTTTCCGGAAACAGAAAGCCAGAAGGTCATTGAGTCTGTCCAGGAAATGGGGGCTGCCACACCAGATTACCTCCTCGCTCGTCATTTCATGGGAATTTACCGTAACGAAGGTCTTGCTCATGTCTGGCACTTGCTTGCAACCAGGCAGCTTGACTGTGATATCGGGCAACCGCTCAATGAGATGACGGAACTATGGGTATCTGCTGATGAGTGATGAATATGATTTAATCTTTGGAAATGACGCTTTTGCACCCAAACGAGAGAGGGTAAATATCGACACTGGTGCCATTGTCCAACATGGCGCTTCAACTTACCGAATTGTTCAGATACTCGATTTCAACTCGGTCATCGGTATGGACTTGGAAACAGGGCGTAGCGTCCCATTAAGGACTGGAGAGTTACGCTCTATTGAAGATAATGCGCTTCCATCCATTGATCTAGCCGATATTGCTGATGAAGATTGGCAAATTGCTCAAAAGCGGTTTTCCGCTATCAGTTCATTGGTCGGTAAAGCCGCTGTTGGTAGAGAAGCCGCTGAACAACGAGCCAAAGAGCTGAACATCAATGTCGCCACCCTGTATCGCTGGCTCCGAAAATATAACGCCTACGGCACAGTGACGGCCCTTATTCCTCAAAAAAGAGGTTGGAAACAGGGTAACAATAAAATTTCAAAGGCAGCGGAAGACATTATTGATCAGGTCATCAGGGACTACTATCTGACCAAACAGCGCCCTACACCCAGAAAAGTGGTCATTGAGGTGTTACGCTTGTGTCATGACAGAGGTGTTAAACCGCCCTCACATATGACCATCAGAGCGCGTATTGCCGCAGTTCCAGAACGGGAACAACTTCGTGCAAGAGGATATCTGGAAAGAGCAATCAATCGTTTTACGCCAACACCTGGCAACTTCCCCAATGCGGATTATCCGCTGTCCGTCATCCAGATTGATCACACACCCGCTGACATTATTTTGGTTGATGATGTTCACAGACTACCGATAGGACGGCCCTGGATTACTCTAGCCATTGATGTGCATAGTCGAATGGTCACGGGTTATTACCTGTCATTCGATCCACCATCTGAGACATCGGTGGCCATGTGTGTTGCATGCTCCTTGCTCCCAAAAGAAGAATGGTTGCTGCAAAACAATGTCGATGCTCAATGGCCTGTCTGGGGTATTCCAAGAACCATCCACGTCGATAATGGTGCTGATTTTCGCTCCAATAACTTTCAGCAATCCTGTTTGGCCTATGGTATCAACCTTGAGTTCAGGCCGGTGAAACAACCACGCTATGGTGGCCATATTGAGAGATTGCTGGGAACCCTACTCAAAGAGATCCATACCCTTCCGGGCACTACCTTTTCATCAGTGAAACATCGTGATGGATATGACTCAGAAAAACATGCGGTAATGACAAAATCTGAATTCGAGATATGGCTGGTGACACTAATATGTAAGGTTTATCACCAGCGTTTGCACTCCAGTCTTGGGTTAACGCCTTTACGCCAATGGGAAATCGGCATTTTCGGTGGCGGAAGTATTCAAGGGGTTGGTCTTCCCCCCAAACCCTCAGATCGCTTAACCGTTCTGTTAGACTTCTTGCCGTCGTTCCAGCGAACGGTACAGACATTTGGCGTGATGATCGACGGGCTTAAGTATTACGCTGAAGCCCTGCGGCCTTGGGTTAATTCTGTAGATCCAGAAACCCGGGATAAACGCAAACTGATATTTCGACGAGATCCTCGCGACATCAGTTGCCTTTGGTTCTTTGACCCGGAAATCAAGCAATATTTCAAAATCCCTTTTGCTGATCAGTCCTTACCCTCGATGAGTATTTGGGAGTTCAAACAAGCAAAAGAAAAACTCAAGAAAGAAGGAGCCAAAAGCGTTAACGAACACCAGGTTTTTCAGGCCATCACAGAACTGCGAACACAAGTGGATGAAGCCAAGGAAAAAAGCAAAAAAGCCAGACGGCAAGCGCAACGGCGTAAAGAACATGAGACAAAATCCTCGCCAGTACTGCCGGTAGGAAAATCAAATGATAAACCGCTAAATGTCCCTGCTACTCAATCAGATCTAACCTCAGATTTGATTGACGGTGATATCGATACCTTCGGAGATATTGCATGAGTGCTTATCAACATATTCACCCAGATTTCCAGCACCTATTTGCGCTAACAGACAAGGAACGCATCGCCTTTCTGGATGAACCTCGATGGATAGGATACCAAGTTGCTCAGCAAATCATGGATTCACTCTATGGACTCATGGACAAACCCAAGCGACCACGGATGCCCAATTTGCTAATCGTCGGAGATCCAAACAATGGCAAAACTACCATCATAAGACGATTCTATGATCTGTGTGGTCAAGGATACGTGAATGAAGAGGCAAACCCTGTAAAACCGGTGATCCTTGCGGAAGCACCACCCAGTGCTGATGAAAAAGGGTTATACATCTCTCTGCTTGAACGATTTTTCACCCCTTACAGAGCCAGTGACCCAGTCGCCAAGTTACGATACCAGGTGATTCATCTTTTCCGATCCTGCCATGTCCGCATGTTAGTGATCGATGAGTTTCACTCTCTATTAACAGGGTCTGCGGTTAAACAGCGTGAAGTCATGAACGCTATTAAGCTCCTGTGTAATGAACTGTGTATCCCCATTGTGGGAGTCGGTACCCGCGAGGCTGTACGTGTGTTACACAGCGATCCTCAGCATGCCAGTCGATTCGATGTCATCAGTCTTCCGTTATGGTATCTTAATCAGGATTTTCAGCGACTCCTGGCGTCTTTTGAGAAAGTACTACCGCTCAAAAAACCCTCCGCTCTCCATCAGCCAGAATTTGCATCGACCTTTCATACCATATCTGGTGGCAACCTGGGTAACCTTCATAGATTACTCATTGAATGCGCCAAGGAAGCGATCATTTCTGAGCAGGAGCAGATCACGTTAAAGCTGATCAAAAGTAAATCCTGGTTACGTCCAACCAAAGGCATTCGTGAGATCAGCGTGTGACAGAACGCTGGGCGATTCCTATTTCGTTTTTACCTCAGGAATCGACGTACTCTTGGCTTATTCGTACAGCACTGGCACATGGCTGCGATCCGTTAGCCTTAACAGGCTTTCTGTGGCCAGACTGGCGAGCGTGGACCACGGACTTGGATAGAGAAATATCAGAGGACAGACTGTCAGCGCTTACTCGATATTCAGGCATTCCTATAAAGCGATTCCAGCAGTCCTTTCTCATTTCTGATGTATCGTTAATCACCGGGATGCCACCACCTAAACATGGTACCTGGCCATGGATACTGGCTTTGGGAACACGCAACCGAACATACCGGGGTGGACTTCAAATTTGCCCAAAATGTCTGAGCGACGACGAATACCCATATTTTAGGCGGCATTGGCGATTTGCGTGGCATACAGCCTGTTACAGGCACTCCATTCGACTCATTGATCGTTGTCCATCATGTGACTCACCGATTGAACCTCATCGGCTGGAGGCACATAACGGACATCTGGTAAGTTGCGTGAGGTGTCAATTCGATTATCGGAATATCGAGTGCCAGCCGCACAACAAACATGCCCTGGATTTTCAAAACTTAGCTGATCAAGTACTCAAACACAGGCAGGCCATATATTGGAACCAGTTAGTTCTCGGACATGATTGGTTTGCTCTATGTCGTTTTATCATTGCACTGACTCGTCGAGTGCTGCGAAGACCATTATCCAAACTCACAGCCGTACTCAAAGATTTTGGCATCGATGTCTACGAGCCGAATGTTTCTCTATTCAGTCACCAACTGGAAATGTTGTCGGTGACCAATCGGGAACGACTTATGGCTGCGACATTCAAATTTCTGAATATCAATCCTGATCAACTGCTACAGTCTCTTGATGCTGCAGGTGTAAGCCAGAATTCATTAACTGAATGGAAGGTTTCAATCCCTCCAACACTTCACTTTTTAACACAGTTAGATATTTGTCATCGATCTCGCCGATCTATTGAAATTCATACAAAAGTGCCGCGCTCAAAGCGAGCTGTCCTTATAGCTTGGCATCGAGTGAGACGTAATACTCGGAGTTAATACAATGAGGAGGACTCAGTGACTGCGTGAAAATGGTCAAATAGGCTAACTTATTGATTTTCTAGAGATTTCAGCATGATACTTCGATTAAGATCAATTGAGATCTCGGATGGTATCGCTCAGACCGTTTTCCGCATCTGCCAATAAACCGGGCACCTCGCGCCGGACAACCGCCGTACCAGCGAGCTTGGCCGTATGTATATACGGATTGTTCAGATGCTGCTCTCTTAGTTTTTGTTTGTGAGCTACGAAAGTCTCAGTTCTCATTTAGCAAATAATGATTAGCCATATGCTTCATCTTCACCCACCAGAGAATCAATAAATTCATCCAGTGTATTGCAGAGCAATCTGGTATTTTTTTGACATTATCTTCCATACTTAGATCATCATTCCATGAATCTGTCGCCAAAAAAAAACCTTACCTGTCATATCAATACAGATATAGTTATTGCCCCAATCCAATGCAAATGGAAGTAAGTGAGTTGGAATAATCCCTTTAGATACTCCATTTTGATATGTATCTTCAAGAGAACTTTCATTGGGAGACGCGTCCTTCATTTTCAAAAAACCTGAAACGTAGATTGGTTCAAAATCATTATCGCCAATCCAATGATCCGGTTCAGGAGTCCCACCATTGGTCTGCAAATAAAATACTTTCAATGTATCAGGTAGTTGAAAACCAAGCCGCTTTTCTATTTCAGCAAGATCAGATTTAGAGAGTTGTGATCCGATACATGTGACGGCGGGCCGTGGGGTTGGTTGTCCGATGGCGCGGACTGGGCGACTGGCACAACAAAGCGCTAAAGAAAAAGCCCCGGTTAGGGGGCTTTAGGAGAAGCTTATGGATGAAGTTTCAATCAGGAACAAATATCATTCGCCATAGAAACTACAGCATCTCTAATATCCTCAATTTTTTCTTTATCAGCTTCAGAATACCAATCTATTGAACGCATAAAATACGGCGTCAAGTCGATAAAACATGCAGAAAGCCTTTTAGGTATCTCATTAACGTTTTGGAAATCGTCAGCTAAAAACTTCATTGCTTCAATTAGTTCATCAAATGCTTTTTGATCAATTCCTTCATTAAGACCTATTTTCAACAGTAATCCAGACTCTTCTTGTAAGTGGTGTACAACAATATCTATAGCTTGATTGACTTCCATTGAGTTCCTCGTTATTGCGGGCAATCACTTGTTTTAGTGACCGCTGTCTTTAAATCAATTATGTGAATGGAATCGGCTGGGACATGGCCAACAATTAATACTTCTTTTGATGAAGTAGCAAAGTTAATAGCGGGTTGTTTCAATCCTGCTGCAATTGCCTTTTCTTTTGTTGAAATATCAATGATTTCACGATTTCCGAGAACATCGGGTATTACATCATCAGTATCAAATGTAACTGTTGTTTGTCCAGGTTGATTCCATTTAGCTGCAACTTCTGGATCTAGAGTTGTCGATATATATTGAGAACCATTGTTACTTGAGCCTGAACTGACGTGTCCATGAGCACTCATGTTGCGATCTGGTTTTTTGGCGGAAAGGCCTGCTGAAGGATCTTCATTTGAGCCGCTTACATTTTACGTCAG
The DNA here is from genome assembly GCF_000940805.1 of Gynuella sunshinyii YC6258. GTDB lineage: Bacteria > Pseudomonadota > Gammaproteobacteria > Pseudomonadales > Natronospirillaceae > Gynuella > Gynuella sunshinyii. The sequence continues at coordinate 196,629 of NZ_CP007142.1, forward strand.
CATTAACACAGCTGGGCTACTATGATGGCGATTACGATGCCAGCAAACGTCGTAGGGCAAAACTTATTCCTTTTCATTAATTTCTCTCAGACTGTTATAAATGCATCATGTTTGAAATAAAACAGAACAGCCTGAACCAAATCATCTGCGGAATATTCCTCGTTCTGCATTCTCAAATTATGTTCAATTTGGAGCAGGATTGAGATTTCTAAAAAATATACCAGCCTATTATTTATCACATAGTCATGTTTCGATCCGTCAGGGTCTTCTGCTTCATCTGGATCGAGAACAGCGCAGTTCTTAAAATCAAAGCCTTGGTCATTTTTGACAATATATAAGGCTTCATCCTCTGGAAGCTCCGCCAATACTGCAAGGATATCTTCGAGTGCTTTCATTATTTATCTAACTCCTCCGCCCCATATTTCCATACCGCCTTGTTGATTTGGATGTAAAGTGCTTTGAACAGGGCCAGGAGCTTGATGTTGAGGCAATGGCACCAATTCCATACTTCCTGGATCTTGAGCGCTATGATGCCACGTTAATCCTTGTTTTGAAGGTGTTTTACCTTTAAATTTTCCTCTGGCTCCAGGGCTTACAAATTCGGTGATTCCTGGATATAAATTTTCTAACATTGCACCCAATTGCGGATTTTGATTAATCGATTCGTATAACTGCCTATTAGATTCCTGAAAATGATGATAATCATTTTTTCCCGGATAATTAACACCATCTTTCAATTGTGCTTTGTACGCAACAGAATAATTAGGACTAGATAAAGGGCGGCCTGTAGCATCAGTTTCCTTACAACTTAGCCCCAGCGGATCAACCCACTCCACCGGATTCGGACAATACTGATAAACATTCAATCCGCCCAAGATGCCTATCGGATCATGACTGATATACCGCCCGGTCTGGGGATCATAATACCGATTAAAGTTCTGATACAACCCGGTTTCGATATCTTCGTACTGCCCGGCAAATCTGAGCTTTGGATCAACTGCAAAGCCATTCCTCGGATGGGTTTTATGGCTTTGGCCATTCCGGGTTTTACCGTAGACCTCATGCTCAGTCGCCCAGAGTTGTTCTCCAGTCTCATGACTGTATAGGGCTTTGGCGGTGCCCAGATGATCAGCTTCGATATCCAGCAGGCCCAGTTCATAATCATACAAGCCCACCGGTTTATGGCTGTAAGGCTCGTAGAGGTAGTATTGCTGGAAGGTTCGGTTATTGAGATTACAATCGATGTGCCGCGTCTGAATCAGATTGCCGCCGTTCCAGACGTAGCGTTCTGCGTATTGATACCAGAGATCGGGTTGGTTATGGGTGCGATAGCGTTTGTAGTTTGTCGCCCATTCGGTTTGTTGTTCGGGTTTGTCCTGTTTGAAGACGGATTTCTCGATCCTTCTGCCAAATGGGTCATAGCGGAAGGTCAGCGCTTGTTTGAGTGTACCGTTGATGCGTTCTTCAAATTTAATAAGTTGATGTTTGGCATTGTATTCCAGGCTTTGAACGATCTTTTGATCTTTACCTTTTTTGATCTGAACGAGATTGCCGTATTCATCGTAGCTAAAATGCCGGTCACCCATAAATGGCAGGCGATTATTGTCGAGCCGGGTTAAGCCTTCCGGCAGTCGGTTGCCAGCAGCATCAAAATGGAGGTCCTGCTGACCTTCCCGATCTTCAACTTTGGTCAGCAGATCGAGATCGTTGTAGTGGTAGCGGCTACTGCCATGCAGTTCGTCAATTCCGGCAATACGGTTTTTGGTATCGTAATGATAGTGCCGTTCATGCAGGGTCAGACGATTGGAGTCGTTCTGCAGCGACGTACGTTGATACTGTTGTAAACGCTGCTCAGGATCATAATTCCAGGTCGCGGTATGCTGGCCTTGATGACGCTTAGCTAATTGATCATGGGCATTAAACTGCTGATCAAACAACGATACCGGTGATATGGCTTCATGTGGGCGCACACTCATACGGCTCAGCATACCGCGTACGTTCCAGGCGTAATTCTGCTCAAACGTCCACGCCTGACCGATGCTGTCGCGATGAATAAAGTCGAAGTACCCACCACGCTGATAGGGCTGGTGTGCGGAGTAACGCACTGAGCTGATATAGCCGGTGTCAGTGTATTCGACAAAATCGATACCGTGCTTAAATGACTGGTATTCACCGTTATAGTCGACAAAGCGCTGGCTGGTGTGTTCTTTCGACAACAGGCCGTGTACGGTGTAACCCAGTTCGACCTTGGCGTGTTCATTTACCGCGCCAATAAGCCGGCCATTTCGATCATACTGATAGCCTTGCACGATATTTTTGGTCGGGTCGCTGGCATGTTGATAGTGTTCGCTGATCAGTCGGCCCAATACATCTCGTTCAAAGGTTGCTGTGATCTCTCCCTCACGCTGTTCAATCAACTTGCCGGTACCGTTGTAGCGATAATGAATCGTACGACCATCGACACTTATTTCGGTCTTAATGCGTTCACAGCCATCATATTCAAACCGGTGCGCCTGGCCATTGCCGTTGATGATCGCAGTAAGGTTGCGTTCCTGATCGTATTCGTAGCTGAGCCGGGTTCCATCCGGTAGGGTCTGGGCGAGGATTTGTGCGTAGGCACCGTAGTGACGTTGCGTGATACGACCGGCTTGATCGGTATAGGCAATCACGCGCCCCATGCGGTCGTAGGTATATTTTTCGTGTTGTCCCTGGGCGTTGGTTTTGAGAATCAGTTGTCCCTGATCGTTATATACAAACTGATCATCCTGGCCGTGCAGACTGCGCTGACGGTGCATACGGCCTTGTTCGTCATAATCGAACCAGAGTTGCTGAATGGGCTTGGAGGGCCCGGTATCGGTTTTAGAATCGTGTGGCCAGATACCTTTAGCCTCACTCAGAGAATCGGGTAATTCCGAACTCGGATATGGTACGTCTTCATGGAACAACCGGTATTCACTTAAAGTTCCCCAGCGGCTATTCCAGAAATACTGGTGGCATCGACCCTGACGGTCAATATAGCGCCGCAGGGTCTGACCATGGTAGTCCCAGTGTTCGGTTTCACCGCTTGGATGTTTGACACGAATAAGCTGATCAAAGGCGTCATAAAGATAATGAGTCGTCTCACGGGTATCGGGTCCGCCATTTGTTTCCCCTTGCCAATGCCTGGTGATGTGGCTGGGAAAATGTGTCTCACGCCAGTAACCGATCGTTTGTATCTGGCCGGCGGGATCGGTATAACGGATTAGGCGCTGCTGATCATCATATTCATAGTCGTGTTCGCCACCACTGCCATCGATGTAATGAGCAATATCGCCTTTGTCTGTATAGGACCAGCGTTGCTCATGGCCTTCACCATCCATACGGTAAATTTTCCGGCCATGATCATCATTCTCATAGACTTCAACGCAGCCTCGACCGTCGGTCACTTCATGAGTGTTGGGTCGGATATTCCAGGCAAACCGATAATCATAATGACCATCTTCAGCAAATTGTCTGACACAACGGGCATGGGGTGATAACTCATTCCACTCAAAGCCGAAACGTAAACCGCTAGGGGTTTTATGACGGACAAACAGGTGATGATCATAGCGGAACTGTTCACCGGGTTTGCCGGGTTGTTTGCTGGCAATTAAATCGCCATTCCGGTTGACACGATAACGGATCAGACATCGCCCGCTTTCGACATCGTCTGGGTTCTGATTGTTGACGCCATAGAAAGTTTTGATAGCACGCCAACTGCCATATTGGCCAACTTCAAAGAACAGCTTCTGTCCCCAACTCGATTCTGCGTAAATCAGTTGTCCGTTTGCCAGGTGATAGTGCAGATTCCAGTGATGAACATGGTCACGGCTGTGTACTTGTCTAAGGCGATATTGATCCACCGTTCCGGGACGAGTTTCAAATTCATAGGCCAGACCTTCCTTGATCAAAGTGAAATCATCACCGATGACTTGAAGCTGTAAACCACAAGGATGGTGAATGTTATGCACAGACGAGGATGACGCGTCATTCACCGGAATCGGAAATGCAGCCGACAGACCTTCCTCCGTGCGCACGGTCATCACCGTCTGTTCCGCCGTGGTCGTGGGTTGACTTGCATCCTCTGCTGAAATTTCAACAATCTGAGTACTGTGCTTCAGCGTGATATCCCAGGGATGACTCCAGCCAAACCCAAGCTCACTTTTGCGGCGAATGGCGCTGGAGCGGTAAATCCGCTTCCAGATCAGCGGTATTGGACCGGGTAAACTGAAATCCGTAATTTCGGTAATTTCTTCACCGGTGACCATGGAGATTGGGTGACCTTTGGTATCGCACCTGGCATTGACCGGTGAGCATTCGCCGTTATCGTTCTGGCTTTGGTGCCGGGCATCTTCGGGCTTTTTATGCTTAAGCTCTTCCTGCTTGTAATGGTGCTGGCCATTGGCGTGGTGTTTGTCTTTTTCCAGACGCAAGCGGATGGGTTTAGGCAGGCGGTCTTTAAAGGTCAGGTACTGGAACAGGGTTTTGAGCAGTTCGGCCATGCGCACCAGATGGCGGGATTTGCTCAACAGGCCGGTTCCGGCTACGACAACCGCGCCAACACCACCGGTGGCGACTGCCGCAGCAATGATCAAAATCAATTCCAGCGCCGCTGCACCAAAAAACCTGTGCTGTTCAACCCGGGACATGGAGCCAAACCAGTCTTTGGGAAAATGGATCAGCGCCTTCCAGACCTCGGCATCGGTGGCCAGCCATTTTAAGATGGTATAGGTCTGGCGAGCCTGATCAATTGCTTCGCCAAGCTCACTGCAGACGGTGACGTAATCGTCCTTGAGTTCATCGAGGCTGTAGCCATCGGCGAGTTTGTCATACAGTGCCGCCATAAGTTTCTGAGTGCCGGTGGCGATGTTGACAAAAGGCTCAATCACGCCTTCAACGATTTCTACTGACTCATCAAATAACCCATGTAAAAACGCCACTCCCAGAATCATGCCACGCTCAGCTGCGTTGTATTCCATCAGCAGGCTATCGAGCCTTTGTTTACGCTCACGGCGATCTTCGATCATCTCTGAAAGAGTGGATTTAAACTCGGTGCGAATACGGTTTATCTCAGCCTCGTCCACTGAGAACGACACTTCAGCTTCACCATCTGGCAGATGCTTGATTTCGGCTTTGCCTTCCTCATTGAGCTGGCCTTTATAGGCCACGCCATCGACGGTAACGAGGTATTTGAGTTTAGGTACCGATGCACCATCCTGATCGGTATAGTTCAACAACAGATCATGATCTCTACGGGTGACAACAGGTGCTGGTTGGAAGTAAGTCAGACTTGGGTTTTCGGGCCCTGAAGACCGGGGAGTTGAGGATGACTCAGCGCCAGGACTACCGCTGTGATGAACGCCTGTCTGACTGCGCGTTACAGAACAGTCACGCAACAAAAACAGGGTGCTGTCTGTATTCCTGAAGCTATTAACGGATGCATAGCGTGACAGACGATAACTACTGCCATCACGGACATAAATACGGAATATATCCTGATCGAAACTCAGCCATCGCTGTGCCTCACCCGTGGTGATGCAACCCCAGTCAGACCAGTGACCAGGCAGTTTACTGCGAACGTCTGTGGGCAGGCGTGAAACGATGTCTTTATTACCGGAAAATCTGGTATTGGGCGGTTCAGTAGGAATAGTCGGTTTAGCGGAGTATTTGGGATACAGCTCATCATCCCCGGGTAGTCCCCAATAGGAATCGCTCATCTTGTGTCCTTGTCCGTGATGAAACTAAGCGTTCAACTCCTAGGTATACTATTTTATGCATGCATGGCATTCCGCGAAGCAGACCTCAGAACGAAAAAACAAAGGCATTCTCATCCCAAAGGATGGGTTTTTTTGTCTCCATCCTGGCACTACATCGTCTGTGCGATTTGTGTCAATAACAATTGCTTATGGGGCTGATCAAGAAGATTCACTTGTGACATCAAAAAACTGCAGTTTATTGGTTGAAACTGCCAAATATCCAGCTTCAAACATGCTTCACATGCTTTGTGTAGACGTCGATATAAGGCGTACTTTGAATCTTCCAAATAGCCGTAGGTCAGCTTCATAGGAGCTCGAAAGACTGTCTACCGTTGATAAATGGTTATCCTGTTGTTGGGGAAGGTTATTCATTTGAATGATTGGCCTTTGGTCCTGTACACAGATTGCTTCATTGTCTGTTTGGTTTTCGGTTTCTATGCCTTTGGTGTCAGGAAGCATACTGATCGGAATATCATTATCCATATTATGAACCGAAACTGTGTGTACATTGGGAATGTCTTCTGAAAGTCGTTGAGCAAATTCCATCAGACTGGGTTCAGCAGGCATGAAGAAATACGCCTCTTCCCGTTGCGGTGTCTGTGCTCTTAAGATACGTCCCAAAACTTGTCTGAAATACAGTTCTGTTTTGATCCGAGACAAATAGCAGCACACTTTTAGTCTAGGGATATCTGTACCTTCACTGATCATTCCCACAGAAATGATCCACTTTGCCTTTGAATGGCGAAACTGGTTGATAGCATCCTGTGCATCTTCATGTAAATAGGTTGCGATCATAGCGTGTTCGCCAGTTTCTTGGTGCAATATGTCAGCAATGGTTTTCGCATGCGCCACAGACGTTGCGACAATAAGGCCACCGGCATCAGAGCTTTCTTTGCGTAGACGCATCAGCTTTTGTTCACCGGTTTTGATCAGATACCTGATGAGTTGGGGTTCATCCAATAGTTGTTGATAGCTGCATTTGGAACCCTGCAAAAGCTGCGAAAATGACCGATAGTTTTCTGTTTCAGAACCATGGGTGATCGTGATTTGGTTATTGTCGACGGCTGTTATTTTCGGTATTCGACACACGCCGTCTTTGATAGCCCGACCCAATCCGTATCGATAGTCACATTGGATGCTGCCATGATGACAATATGATGCCAACGCGATCGGAATGCGATCTGATCGCCAAGGTGTTCCAGTCAATGCCATCGTATAGGTCGCTTGACCCTGGATATGCCGAATGATGGTTTGGCCCCAAACATTTGCATTGTCGTTTCGATCACCAGCGCAATGGTGTATTTCGTCAAAGATCACCAATGTTCGGTGGGACGTCAGTAACTCCCAAAACTGAACATCTAGACTAGCCATGGATTGATAGGTCAGAATTTGACCGGTTGAACCAATGAGTCCGTCCATTCGTCGTTTTAGCGTCTTTTCCAGCGTGTACCTGAATGAATTACTGATATTAACGGATGGGGTAAAACAAAAGATCAAATCAATGTCCCCAGCGTTCAGTAATTCACGTGCAGTAAATGCGGCCATTAGCGACTTGCCCGCACCAGGTGTTGCTAAGCACAAAAAATGAGAAGATCCAGCACGATATTTTTGGAGGGCAGATGTTACTGCCTCTGATTGCCACTGTCGTAATCGCATAAGGCTCAAGACGGTTGCTGGATTAATAAACTTTCTACAGCCTTGATCTTACCAAGCAATATTTCACTTCGCTCTCGTGCTGCATTATATAAGGGCTGTGCATCATCTCGAAGTGCCGGTACCTCTTTGCACAAAGCTTCGTATTCCTCAGCTTCCCCAATAGCGCATAACATATCTGATCGGTACTGACTCAAGCGCTTTCTCAGTAGGCTATCTGGCTTGGGAGCTTGAGTAGTTTCGGAAGATGAAGGTGTAGTGGTGTTGGCACTATTGTGTACTGCGTGGGCTTCTTCTTTCGGATAGTGGGTATTAAATGACTCCATCAAACGATATCTCGGCCAATTGTCACCTTCTACGTGTTTTGCAATCAGTTCAGCTTTGATCATCCTCAGGATATTACGATATACGAACTGCCGAGCGGCTTTCTGTTTGGTGTGCAGACAATTTGGAGACTCCAAATAGGCTTGTGTCAGTTCACCGATGGCGATGTTTTTGTCATGGAACTGGTGAAGTACTTGAAGGAATTCAGGTTTAATCGGAATGAGGTTCATGAGGTACTTTTTTACTACGCAGTGTCTCGAATTTCGCGACATTTTAGCGCGTCTCTATTATCGAGACAATGAAGACCTCCTCATACTCACCTCATTACGATAAGTTGCGCGCCTGGATGAAGCAAAAACGGGAAGAGAGAGGTTTGTCTTTAAGAGCAGTCTCAGAACAAATGGGACGCCATCATTCGGTCATCGGCAAAATGGAACAAGACCGACGCAAAATTGAAATGCTTGAATTCATTGCCTATTGTCAGGTAGTAGGTGTTGACCCTCATGAAGGGCTGGAAATCCTCATACAATCCATCCACCACAGTGCCTTATCGGCCAATTATCTGCGCTCTCCCCGAATTGACTGAGCTAGTGGAACGTCATCATCTAACTGAGCCAGGATAGCCTTATTGTGATGGTAACTAAGCAGTATGTTTGCCATCTATTTATTGCATTATTGGTGTTGCATATTCTGCCCCAACGTGATCACCCATTCTGGTTTTATTTGATCACTTTTTCTGGATTTCCAGAATCGATAATCAAATCCCTGTGAATTACAACGATAAACTGGACTGAACAACGATATTCTGTACTGAGGGCTGCATATGGCAACCAGAATTCCTGCAATCAGGGAATTCCCCAAGATGACAGATACTGGCGGGTGGACTGGTATGGAGCTGTACAGAGAAACCCTGGTATCCCTTAGGAACCATGCTTTCAGGCGGTGGGAGAAAAAATTTGCGAGCTAATCAGTACAGAATATCGTTGTAGTTTTGTTCAGAAAGAAGGAGCCAGTAAATGTTCAGTACAAAATATCATTGTAAAAATGACTTTCCAGTACAGACAAGCGTTGTAACTCACATTTCTTTGGAAAGCACTTTTTTCCAGGTACGCTTAGAATCAAAATTGCGAATATCTTCATTCAGTACTTTGGTTTTCGGAAAGTTCAATCCATAAGAGGCAGTCAGGTCTGGATCAATATCAATAGACAAGCCGACATCCCACCCAGCTTGTCTTGCGCCAAGGCTGAAACCACCACATCCTGAAAACAAATCAATAATCATAAATCGTCGCTATAAACTCGAAGCCTTTACCAATTATTGCATGTTCCTATGTCAGCGTCGATCGTCATTAGCTCTACTTATCACTGATAGATAGCCACGAGGGCCAAAAAGTGTTTTTCTTGAAAGGTTTCTGTTGAAATGGGCACATGATGGCTCCCCAATATGTAGACATGCCATGCAAGCCCCTTGGGCATTGCTACAGCCTGGGTCCAGTGCGCATCGATGTTCCCAATCAGCTACAGAGCCCAAAAGCTTATCTAGCTCACGCTCAAAGACGGCATGCATTCCGCCAAGAACAAAATCACCTCGTGGCACAGAGTAAATGACGAATGATAGTGCTGTCTCGAGTATTATCTCCCCTAAGCCATTTCTATCGATCCCGGCATACACGGCTAATGTCCGGATAAACCTGTGGGAGAAGGAATGAATGAGCTTATGGAGGGTGTTTCTAACTAACTCTCCTTGTTCACCACATAGAAGATGAAGAATCTCTTTGTAACAGTCTTTGGGTGTTTCAGCAGATGAAACAGCTTCTATTCCATTCAGTGAAAGCCACTTTAATATTTTTTGCGGGTCGAGCCTGATGAGAAGAGATTCTGTTTCCGCTAGGTCTCCATATACTGGGGTTACTTTATATTGCTTCCTATCATGATGGGGAAACGGACACAACGTAGCTTCACCAGGCGTAAAAGACCCTCTTGTATAAGCAAAGTGACCTGTAAAAATTGGGAACTTCTCAAATAAATCTACCGCGAGAATTCCAGTTCTTCCCATTGCTTCAGGATAGCGTTGGGAATACATTTCTTTTAGAAAGTCCGTATCGCTGCCATTTTTTTGAAGGTCTTGAAGCATAAGGCGTGAATCTAGCGATGCAAGGCCAATGGTAGTTGCTTGCTCTTCAATCGTTTTCTTATTTGGGCCTTTTAATTCAGTAAGGTCTTCTCCCGCTTGTTCTGGAAGATACGCAGTCATAATATCGGCTTTCTCAACGGGAATTCCCTGAGTGATCAACATCTCTTTGATTGAGCTCCTGGTGGGTGGAACCTCATCAACAGAACGCTCCTTCATGCCATCAATAAACCAACTTATAGCTCTTTCGCCTCCACCCGCTGCACGCAACTTATCACGCGCATTATTTACAGGCGGATTAACAATGACAATGTTGCTGGGGGTATAGACCTTTGCTGCTCTATGTATGTTGAATTTCATATTTTCACCACAGGAGCATCGAAAAAATCTCATGCCTTCCGTTCGCCACGTGCAGTCCGGGCAAGAAAAGGCGATCTCATTCAAGGATGCCACTCTAGGCATTTCCACTCGAGTACGGCGGTGAGTAGGACACTTTGGAATTTGAATGGGCTTCAATTCTCCGCATGTATGATAAGCAACGAATGGAATCTGCGCTTTGGTTCGATTTCCGCAAGAGCAAATATCCTCATAGTTCTCATGAAAGATACGACATTTTCTACAAACCCACTGATTTGGAAATGGTTCTACATCCACACCATTCTGAACATCTAGAGCGTAAGCTTCTAATAGCCCTCCTTTACGTAGATGGCTAAGAAACCCATTTCTATCGGTTTCGTTTCTTTCCCACTCATAGCTTGTTTGGAGGATTGCGTGTCGCAGCGATTCAGTATCTACTGCTGCAAGCCGAATGGGTGCTCTCCAGTTTTTTACTTTCCACACTTTTCCTTTTAAATCGACAGTTTGGTTCGGTAAAAAACCGAATATTACTTGAGAAGAACTCCTTTGATCCTTCATTACAGCCTCCTTCCAAAGATAGGTACTTGCGAATCAACATCACGTAAAGAAAGCATCGGCTTCTCTCCGCCTGGGATGCAATCCGAAGGGAATTTGTGGTCTTGTGAATTGCTGAGAAGGATGTTAATAAACTCTTGATACCAAGAAGCTACTTCACTCCTTAGGCTGGCATCCATCTTGCCAGTAAAGCCTAGTGTTTTTGTTATTTCATCAATTTCAATTTGAACGTCAAACGCATCTGAAGTGACAAAATTTCGAAGCGACGATGTAGATTGGAGAGACCTGCCGCTAATTTTTTCGTAATAAGCTGTAATTCGGGATAAAGCTATACCAGAAAGTGTTCTGGATAAAACCCGCTTACTTTTTCTCGTTATCGGTATAGGCTCAACAAATCGATCAGCCTGATTAACGAAATTCTCGAATAATCGATATACTTGAGCATCTCTTTCACGAGCTATCTTGTGAACAACGAAGACAATCCCTGGATATCGCCTACCAACCCTCGCAGTGGCTTGAATGAAATCAGAGGTGCCTAGTGGTAGCCCCATCATAATCATCAAGTTGAGTCTATCTACATCAACACCGTGTGAGATCATTGAGGACGCAGTGATAGCATGGATTCGTTCATAGAAATCATCTTCCGGGCTCTGTAATCTCTTTAAAACCTCACTAACTTCATCAAATTGAACTTTGCTGGTTAATGATTCCCAATTTACTTGCCTGTTAGCGATTAGTTGCTGGAGTTCGCCTGAACGATTAACCGCTTCAATATCTCGTAGTGTGTTTCCATACACTAGCTCTGTGCCGTACAGGTTGATTATCAATTCAGCCCACATTTCATCAACACCTAATTTAGAGCAAGTGCCTGATGGGTCGCTAATCATCTCCCGAATAATGGATTGAGTAATAGAAACTATTTGTTCTGTCACCCACTCTAAAGTTAGCCCTCTGGGAGCAATGCCTATATATTTTCGCATCAAATTATTTGATTCTGTTGACCATAGACCTTGTCCTTGCTTAGGGTCTACAGAAGGAAATAATCGAGCTCCTCTCATGTAAAGCTCTTCAGTTTGTTTCTCGTATCCATTCAAGGTGGCAGAAGATGCGAGTATCTTTGACTTTCCACCTGTAACCTGCTCAGACAGGTGGTCGTATAGACTCTCGTAATGTGAATCCACAGCTCCAAGACTATCCCGAAGCAAATGAAGCTCATCTTGTAGTCTAAATCGAGGGGGATACTTGTCAGCGGGCATCGGTAGAGGATTTACTTGTGCATTGCATTCCCACACTAAGCATCCATTCCTAAAATCACTACGTGGTGCATAGGTATGGCCATGGCCTGGTTCTGAGCAAATACCCCATGGTGCACCAGTGAAACATGACATTCCCGAGTTCATGTGCAGTTGAGCTGCTTTATCAAGAGTTCCTACCACAATAGTAGGCAAAAACCGATAGATCTCATGATCAACTATGTGGATTGGAATTTTTGAATTGTACTTAATGCAATCAGTGTTTTTGCAAAACAAGTCAGTTTTCCATAACACTCGATCAAATTTAACGCCAACACTTCTGTTGCCACAGAATGGACATTTTTCTAAAACGCTTGAATATTTGTTAAAAGAGGAAGGGTCATTTATGTTTGGAGTAGAAGGGTCATCTTTTTTGGGGCTATCGTAGATTCTGTTTGGTGTTGCTTTGCTTCCGATGAAAAATCCAAGCGAAAATTCATCACCATCAATATGGTTCTCAGACCTAACGATTTCCGCTGCTGCAATGGCATCAGCAAATCGCTGAGTCTGCTGAAGAGAAAGCATACGCAATGGAAACCTAGTCCAAGCAGTTATACCGGTGCTTTTTCCTGTTAGCCGATCATGGAACATTGCTGTGACAAGCAATCCAAGATATGTCTCGGTTTTCCCACCGCCGGTTGCAAACCAAACAACATCTACAATGTCGCTATCTTCAGCCGTGTTAATTATTGAAGATAAGTTCGCGAGTAGGAAAGAAAATTGGAAGGGTCTCCATGAGGTATAACCTTTACGGGTGCCGATCATCTCCATTGCGGTGTTCATATATATGATCGATTTCAGTAGACCTGAATTGCTTTCTAGCAAAACCAAGCCTTGGCGAAGCCTGGACAACTCATCATCAAACTTGGATGAATCCATAACCGCTTGAGATAGCATCTCATCTGTCCAACGTTCGTGCTCACTCCTGGCTCGTAAAACCTCTTTACTCCAGTTAGATGACCTCCATTTGTCAGCGCTATCAATAATGTTGCGACAGACTGATAGCACGTTGGATGCACTCTGCAAATGATCAAAGCGCAGGTTGGGTGGTTCTGAATCACCTCCCCAATAGTCTGGCCTATGTCGATCCACGACAGTTACGTCAGATGTTGTTAAGGTTTTCTCCTTAAAATCAAATACTACGCCACAGTTTGTACCGTATGCGTCAGCAAATCGGTTGTAACGATATGAGTCCGGTAGCGCTTCGATTTCATATGGAACCAGGTCAATGTCGTGAATGGATAGTTCAGCCTCGTATAGCCTAGTATCTACATGGCGATCATCGCGTGAACTATCTCCACAGTTCACGAGGGATAGAGAAATCTCCCAACACTCTTCAGTACTAGCTACTACCTCAAGGTCAAGCCTTGCAGAAAAATGTTCGAGACCAGAGTGCTCATGGAGTAAAGATGAAAACTCAGATTCCGCATATGTAGCAAAACTTTCAGTCGAATCAATATTTATTTCTACTAAATCTGACTCAATGTTTACCTTATGCCATGTCGCTGAGTTGACTTGGTATAACCAAACCGAACATTTTAGCTTGCAGCGCAACCGTGAAGAAGCGATTTTCGAGTGCCTAAAACGAACCGTGATTGCGCATGGCTCTAAACGTTGTTCTAAACCATCCATGCTGATCGCATTCACATCAACTTCGGGAAGCAAACGGCCAAGCCAAAATTTATGCTGAGGTGAATTTTCTAGCTCGTAATAATCGTCTCCTCTAGCCTCACGAACCACCACCTTAGCTAGCTGATCACTAAATATTTCCAGAGCTTCCTGTTCAGTCTGTGATTTATCGATCAAATCGGTCATAAAAGTTATCCGCATTTATCCCAATATCTATGAATTTCTTTCTTAGCTTCTCTAAGCCCTTTGCTTCGATTTGTCGTATCCTTTCTCTTGTTATATCGTAGTCCTGACCGATCATTTCCAACGTTTCTTCAAGACCTCGATCATGAAGATCAAAACGTCTATAAATGACATCTTTTGTTCTGGGGTCAAGCTGATCAACAACGCTTTGAACCCATGACAATTCGCTCTTATGCTCTAAGATTGACTGGTTATAGTCCTTCAGCGATAGGCTGGAAATAGAATCCAGTTGCCATTCCTCAAAATCGCTTAGTGAACTTGTTTCCAGAGCGGATATTTGCGAAATAAATATTGTTTTATCTAGATTCCAATTTAGTTCATCAGCCAATCTCTCGTAGGATGGTTTTTCTAATGGGTTGTCCGCCAATAATAATTTCTTAGCTTTCTTTAGCTGAGAAACGTTGTTATGCACATAAACAGGAAGCCTAATAGTCGCCCCGTTGTTAATAATACTCCTAGTGATGGACTGCCTAATCCACCAAACAGCGTAGGTAGAAAATTTCAGGTTTCTTTTGTAATCGAATTTTTCAACTGCTTTTACAAGGCCTAAAATACCTTCTTGGAACAGGTCTTCTGCATCTATCGTAGAGATTTCAGAATAATAAACAGCATATTTCCAAACTAAGCGTAAGTTGCATGTAATAAATCCTTCTCGGGCTTGGCTAGCTTCGTTATATATCTTTTTCTCTAGCGCATTGGATCCATCCGAAAAAGCGTCTTTTCCTAAATCAATCTTTTGGCCTAGTATTTGTTCTTCTTGTGCGGACAGCACTTTGTGTTCTAGCAGCTTTCTTAAGGAGCTGTTGACTTTGCCGTGAAGATTGAGCTCTTCCACGTTCGGAATTGCATCGCCTAAGGAATCACTACTAATGTCTCCCTCTAATTCCTCGCAATCGTCGTCATAAATCTGTTTATCTAATAGCGCCTCATAGAGTTCCGTTTGTTGAGGGATTGTGAGTTCAAGCGCAGCCGCGACAGTTTCAACCTCTTCACGAAATAAGGCGCGCTTTTTTCTTGCTGAATCGGCTTCAAGCCATTCGATTGCTTGCTTAATCTGTTGATCACCTTCACTCATTGTCTAACATCCATTGTCACACTCTGTTTTTATTGTTGATAGGTCGCAGAGAGGGCGATGTTATTGCGCCTAATAACAAGCGACATTGGGCAGATCCTGAAGATACTCAAGGACTTCATTCTAAAAAATCCTCAAGTATATCTAAGGGGTCAATGGATTCTGGAACTCTTCGGGCTATGAATAAACCGGCGATCTTTCTGTCGGGCAGGACTCTGTGAAGTACAGATTGCGCAGCTTTGAAGTGGCTGCCAGTAGTGAGCATATCGTCGAATATGACTATATTTTCACGAACTTCATCGAATTTCGAATTGTCTATTTCATAATTGGCTTCTAGTTCATCAGGCTTTAATCGGTTCCCGTCTGCGCATTCATGAGATGATCGTGTAGATGCCTTCTGTTTTAGGATTTCGGAAAAGTGAGCCAAAGGCATGATCTTACAAAATGCCTCCAGTATTTGTACAAGTCGATCATCATACAAGGGATCATCTGAGGCTTTAGATGGTGGGATTGGAACGAAAGTTAAGTTCTCAGGGTTTGCTATTAGCCTTAAGCAATTTGCTACTGTTTTAATTGCTTTGTCTTTGTATCTAAATCTTGAAGTACCTTTAAACTCCATTCCCCATTTCAAGTTGACTATAAGTTGGTTTGTTTTACTGTGAGAATAACCTAGCCGTGCAGTATATTCTCCAAAAAAAACGCAATAGTCTTCAGGTGCCAGATAGTAATGATCCCCACGAATGGAATCATCTACCTGAGTAAACTTATCATACATTGCTGGCCAGTCCCTGACGTACGTCTTCATAATCGCGAACGCGAATGACCCCTTTCTTAAGGTATTTTTCTGGCCACGAAATATTCTTATTTTTGAAACAGCTATCAAGAATAAAAAGCTTTCTGCCTTGGGCCAATGCTGCTCGGGCTTGATATAGAGTGCCGGATGTATCGGAAGCCTCAACGATAATAGTACCCAAGCAAAGTGCTGACATAGTGACATTTCGCTCTGGAAAAAATGTGCGATTATGGCGGTAATCTCGTTCTATGTAGCGCTTAAATGGAACCTGACTGATTAAGAGATACTTAGTTCGGATAAGATCTTGAAGATCTTTGTTCTCTTTAGGGTAATAATGAGATATGGGAGTACCAATAACGGCGATCGTTTGCCCGCCGTACTCAATTGCAGCCTCATGAGCTGCCCGATCTACACCTTCCGCTAGTCCAGAAACAATAGTGTAGCCATCGGCTACCAAGTTACGAACCATCTTACGTGTTCTAGCAATCCCTTCTTTTGAAACTTTTCGAGAGCCAACTACCGCAACACATGGAGTTTCTACTAAGTTCCAAAAACCCTGATAATAAAGCACTTCAACGGGGTGACGAGCATCACAAAGTCGCTCAGGGTATTCATTAGCTCCTTTGATTCGAATGCCGAACGAGTTAACGTTGTACTGACTGATTATATCTTTTAGCGCGTTAGAATATTTTTGAATTTCAGAATCAGGTACAAAAGTTGATGGCATTGAGCCGGGGCAAGATTTTATCCTGTCCGCTATAGATTTAAAGGTGGCTTTATCCTGATCCCAAAGAGCCTCGTAGGCAGCCATCTCCTTCAGCGGGGAGACTGCTTGAGTAAAAAAATCATTAAGCACGAGAGATTGAGACTTCATAAGCTTACTATTGAGTTTGCGGTGGTTTTATCAAGGACTCTGCCGGAATGCCTAATCCTTCGTGTAGTTTCCAGATCATCTTCAAGGTCAGAGAGCGTTTGTGATTGAGGATCTCGTAAACTCGATTACTTTTTCCGATCATGGGTTCAAGGTCTTTGACGGTTAAGCCTTTGCGTTCCATTTCAAATTTGATTGCCTCTACAGGATCGGGCAAATCCATCGGGAAGTGCTTGGCTTCGTAAGCCTCAATCAAGGTGACCATGACATCCAGCTTCTCACCTTGAAGAGTGCTAGGACCTGCCATCATCAGGTCTTCAATTTCTGTTAATGCCGCTCGGTAGTCGGCATCAGTTTTAATTGGTTTGATGTCCATCGTTCTTATCTTTCGTTTCTACCTTGGGCAATTAAATCGATTGTACATCAATCTTGCTGTACTGCTCATGAGTGCCAATAAAGCGAATATATACGGTTCCATAGGCGTAGTTGATCCAGACAACAATTCGATATTTGGTCACCGCAATATTGAACACCACTCGCCCATCTTTAAGGATGTCGGCACTCCCGAAGTGCCGTTTTATCTCGGTAGGTGAGTTCCAATTGGCATGCAAGGTATGGCGATGCCACGCCAATGCTGGCTCCTTTGAATCCATGTATTCCGGGCTTTCCTTCCAGAAGGATTTAAGTGTCGATAGGGCGATGATTCTCATACGATCAACATTAGTCCCATACCGGGACTTTAGCAACACATTTTTGTGTATAGGGAAAGACAGGGGTTTATATATAAGTGACGCCATCATTATAACCAGCTGAATCTAAATGATAACTTTGGATTACCATCTTTTTCCTTGTGCTTGCTATGACTGAGTGCTGCCACAATTATTAAGTTTTGAAGGTTTTGTGTTCTATTAATCTGGCGGTGTAGCGTGAGACCCCTTGATTTATCAGGGCTCGCATTGACCATAGCCAATGGTGATATATCCCTGCATCACACCATGAACTAAGCCACCGATTACACCGCGTCAGCAACATACTGTATACACAAACATATGTCGACGCTATCTACTGTATTTATTAGCAGGCATAGCAAGATACTCGTATTTAAAACATAAGCTTGTTTTGTTAGACTGCCAAACAGGCATTGGTGTATGCCTGCAGCCCACCCGTTGTGGCGAACATCCCAAGTGATGACACCTGAAATGAATGCTATATGTATTTTAAACGTCTTTACGATGTTTTGTGGGCTAAGCACGTAACCTCAATGGATGTTTAACGATGCGTATACCTACACTATATTTTCCTTCTGGCCTATCGGTGCGTCGTGCAAAGCGTATGGCCAAACAACTGGCACAAACCGAATTCATACCTTTATCTAAGGCTTTAGATGTTATTGCACATCAAGAAGTCAGACTTCCCTGGCATAAGGCCCAATCGCTGCTGGTTGATCAGTCTCCCTCAAAAAAATGGATGAGCCGTTCAGATATCAAGGCAATCTTGAATGCATTTCCGCATTTAAACTATTGGGGGCCAGACAAAAAGTGGCATGAGTTTCGTTCTGGGCAAATAACTCGGGATGAAATGGAACAGGACTTCCATGAGAATAGAGCACGCCTCCTACAGGCTACTGATGAATGTAATCGGGCATGTTTATATTTGGAGTTCATGCACTCCAGAAAGACGATAAACTGGACAAGATCAAGTTATTCTCTCAAACACAGTGTCGAAAATGTCATTCGGTATGTGGATTCGAGCATAAATCCATATGTCGCAAATGGCTGTTTTATCTGTGCTGCTATCTTTAAAGGTTTTGAGGTCGAACAGCATGCCACTGAAGAATTAAAAGCATTTTTAAACTTCAGTTCAAGATCACCCATTATTCAACTGGACCGATCATTTGCTATAAGACCCAAATCTATAAAAGAGCGAGAGCAAGTGGAGGCTATCAGTAAACAGGTCCAATTGGTCTTCGAGCAAATGGTGAGTTGATAGCAGCGTGCTCTTCTTGTTGTTGAGCACGTTCGGCGTTTTGTTGTCTTTCTTAAAAAAGGCCGTCAAAGTGTAAAGAGTTATGTAGTTATTAAATGCGAGGATATTGTTGTATCGATGCTAATGAAATCAAAAGCTGAATCGATGGAATGAATCAAAATAGGTTCATAGGTCAAAGATGCCTTAAATGGCCCAAAGTATTTATTTCCGGTATTAGGTAGCAGTTACACCTAATGCTTCTGCTACCGGCAGATAATTACTCTGTTTTATTCGATTTTTTCTTTTCTAAAATGTCATCTAAAAGCCTTAAAAATATAGGCTCAAGGGTTTTAAAATCTATCGCTAATTGTTTTGCATTATCTGCGAAAAAAATTCCGTCGTGCTTAGAGGCATTACCTATATCGGCAATGTCCTTTAATGCTGCCCTCATCGAGGTTTTGCGTGAACCGTCTAGCTCGCGCCATTGCTTTATTCTTGGAGTGATAAATGCTTGGAAATCGCCGTTGTAGCCCATACCAGATTCAAGAGAAAGCAGGCTACATAACGATTCAACGAAAGACCATGCGCCCACGTAGCTTAAGATGGGGTGCTCTACCAAGGACGCTGTGTATAAAGAGTGATACAAACTTGCTAATTTTCTAGATTTAAGGTCATTCAATTTTTTAATTATTTCGTTTGACGCCTCTATTTTAGTGCCACCTTTTTCGGAAAGATTTAGGCTTGGTGTTGGTGTTGGTGTTGGTGTTGGTGTTGGTGTTACGGGCGGCTCCACTGAAGCCGATGCTGGATGGAGAGGGGTTGGATTCATACCGTTAGAATTGGTCGGGGGACTAAAAAGTGCGCCTTGAGATGGTGAGTTATCTTGTGCGATTATTACTTGATCATCAGGAACTGGCAGCCCAAGTCGGGCGTAAAAAATAGGCCGTCTTTCTTCATCTGGTAGATTTTTAATATCATCACTGAGCCATGTTTTTATGACCACCTTAGCTTTAGAGCGGTATTCAGAAGCTAAAACCTCGATCGGTTTTTTTGTTTTTACAAAAAGCGGGTTATGTACCTTTACTTCAGTTTTTGCAGTGTTCCATGGCAGATTGCCTGGATTTTCTGAAATCATCCGAACGTAACATAAAAAACCATTGTATTCAGAGTGAAACGATGTTGAAAAACCATACTTTTTCTCAAAGCTATGGGCAACAATTACTCTGTCGTTAAAAATAAAATATATACCAAATTCGTTAGTGATATTTTGATTCTCTTTAGGGTCAGAACCATATTCACCTGGGAACAAATACTTGTGATGTACGCCCACATCAAAAAATACACCAACACCATCATGATGATCTGACGGATGCGAAAAACCTAAAAGTGGCCCGTCTTTTCTGAATGCGGGAAGTTGAGGGGCTATATCAAAAAAATCTCTCTTTGAGTAGTTGCTATTTCTTACAGATATTTTTAATCCTTTTGTTAGAAAAATAGAATAGCGTATTGAAAGATAGTGAATTAAATTTTCAAACCATTCTCGGCTTTTTATTTGGCTAATCACATCATCCTTTAAGTCTTCAGCACAGAAAAGAGTTCCAGTTTTTCCTTGCGACTTATACTTCTTTGCATTCAATGAGTTCTCTTTGTCACCAGATAAGACATTGTGTGAAAATCGAGAAACGTATGCGTTATCACCATTGTCACTTTTTAAATAGAACGTTTTTCCTGCTTTCAGCAAAGCTCTTTTCAGGCCAAGACCATAATGCCCAATGCCAAACTGATGCTCAGATTTCTTGCCTGTATAAAATGCACGACTTTCTATCACATTTGAGTTAATCCCAAGACAATTGTCGGCAATTGATATTTTCTTGTCAGAGAATGCTATTTTAATTTCATATCCTGAATAGTCATTTGGCAATCCATAGGCATCCTTATCATAACTTCCGTTATTGATAATAATATTTCTTGCTGCATCTATAGAATTGTCGATTAAGTCAAAAATTGCATCTATTAATTCAACATCAGTTGTTAATGTTTCGGCAAAAAACAATGGATCAATCCCTGTTCTCAATTCGACTGTTTCAAAATCCCCAATCGCAGTGTCCTCATTTACTTCAAGATCCAGATCTTCAAATATATTGTTATTTGCCATAATTTTTATCCTGCCATTTCCATCTGTTGGTGGCTTAATTTTTCATAAATTTTTGTTAAAACAGCACGGGAAACAATTGGTGAAACACTATTTCCTATCATTCTAAAGCTGTGCCATTTTGTTGGGTGAAAGCAAAACCAGTCTGGAAAACCTTGCAATCTTGCAGCTTCGCGTACTGTTATAACTCTACCCTTTACGGGGTGGATGGGTCTAACTGCTTGATGACTGCCCTTATCAGGTCCGGTTCCTGCTCGCAAAGTTGGGCATAGTCCATCCCATGCGAGCTTCTTTGATCTACTTACAGGATCAACTTTCCCTTGTTCAACTGACTCATAACGCTTTCTAACATCATCGGTGTGAGTTGTATCAAAATTGCCAGAAATCTTACCTTCTTTTAGATATTTTATTGCCTCTGGGCAACCTAGCCCTTTTGGAGGGAGTTTACGCATCATTTTGGCGTAGTTTGATATTTCTTTTATCGGTCTATATTTAGCCCAACCAAAATTTGTAGGGTCATCAGACTGTTTGATTGGTTCATTAATATCTCTGATGGCGTCCTTAACGGTCACGCTTTTATTTGGGGGGAGGAAATCAGTCACGCTTAATAGAAGATCAATTCTTAGCGGGTCGAAGCCAATAACTATAACGCGCTTTCTTTTGGTAGGAGCGCCATATATAGACGAATCAATTGTTATAGGATCAAGGATCGTGTATTTCTTATCAACTGTTTCCAATCCCATATACAACTGCTCTACATTTTTTTCATCCATTAATCCCTCTACATTTTCCATTACAAAAAATTTAGGGGAGATTAAATTTACATGCCGAAAAAAATCTATTAATAGCATTCTGCGGGGGTCATTTACATCACTGGCACCCATCCTGCTGTAGCCTTGGCAAGGAGGGCCTCCTATGACTCCATCTATATCAGCATTATTTCCTAAAATTTTTATCCAGTCCTCTTTTCCCATTTGAGATAAATCAGCTTGAATAACATTTGTATTTGGAAAGTTTTTTTTGTAAGCAGATTGAAGGGTTTCGTCAACATCGATCGCTGCCACAGTGTGAAATCCAGCTAGCTCAGCGCCAAGCCCAAACCCACCGCACCCGCAGAAAAGATCAACTATTTTTGGCTTATTGTTCATGATTAATTGCTCTACCATATCCGTAAAATTTTTATTATTCCAGAGTGCCCCGCAAAAAGCGACCGCTATTAAGCGTGAATGGGGCTTTTTATTTGCAATTCATCACAGCCAATCACCTGAAGTATCTGAAGCATAAATATTGCGCCAAAAGTTCCTCGACCAATTTTGTTGCTAAGGTTTTGAGGTGTTTCATGAACGCCTATTTTTTCAAGCCGATCAGCTATCTCAATATAATTCAAATTTCGTCTGGCAATTTCCGACTTGATTAAGCCTCTAGCATAGTCTTTCCAGTCATTTTTGTGAATTACAACGATAAACTGGACTGAACAACGATATTCTGTACTGAGGGCTGCATATGGCAACCAGAATTCCTGCAATCAGGGAATTCTCCAAGATGACAGATACTGGCGGGTGGTCTGGTATGGAGCTGTACAGAGAAACCCTGGTATCCCTTCGGAATCATGCTTTCAGGCGGTGGGAGAAAAAATTTGCGAGCTAATCAGTACAGAATATCATTGTGATTAAGCAGGGATGGTAAATCAATCGTGCATAAATTACAGGTGTCTGTTCAGGCTAGATAATCTTTCTTGTGATGATGTCTTGATTGTATCGCAAATGAGATACAACATAGGGTCATGTCAAACGTTTGGAGAATCAATCATGGCTCGTACTTCAATGCTGCACGTTCGTGTGGACGATGAGTTGAAGACTGATGCAGCAGAAAAGCTGGCCAGCTTTGGTCTGACAGTATCCGATGCTGTTCGCATTCTGCTGACACGGATCACCAAAGAGGGAGGATTGCCCGTGGGACTGACGGTTGATCCGGAGGCGCATGACGCCTGGTTCCGCAGTAAAGTGGAAGAGGCCCTGATGGACGCAAAAAATACGGTACCACATCAGCAGGTCCTGGATGAGGTGCAGGCATTGATCGACAGGAAGCGCAAGCGTGCCTGATCTGGAATGGCTGGCGAGACTTCCTGTCCATTGTGGACTACATCTCTGATGACAATCCAGATGCTGCGCAGCGAATAAAGGACGATATCGAAGCGAAAACAGCAAAAATTGTGTACCAATGCCGTTTCTGCAAACCGGAAAAATGAACGACGTTATCGACATGGGCCGAGATACGAAATGCTTGTAACATAAGCTTGTTTTGTTAGACTGCCAAACAGGCATTGGTGTATGCCTGCAGCCCACCCGTTGTGGCGAACATCCCAAGTGATGACACCTGAAATGAATGCTATATGTATTTTAAACGTCTTGTACGATGTTTTGTGGGCTAAGCACGTAACCTCAATGGATGTTTAACGATGCGTATACCTACACTATATTTTCCTTCTGGCCTATCGGTGCGTCGTGCAAAGCGTATGGCCAAACAACTGGCACAAACCGAATTCATACCTTTATCTAAGGCTTTAGATGTTATTGCCCATCAAGAAGTCAGGCTTCCCTGGCATAAGGCCCAATCGCTGCTGGTTGATCAGTCTCCCTCAAAAAAATGGATGAGCCGTTCAGATATCAAGGCAATCTTGAATGCATTTCCGCATTTAAACTATTGGGGGCCAGACAAAAAGTGGCATGAATTCCGTTCTGGGCAAATAACTCGGGATGAAATGGAACAGGACTTCCATGAGAATAGAGCACGCCTCCTACAGGCTACTGATGAATGCAATCGGGCATGTTTATATTTGGAGTTCATGCACTCCAGAAAGACAATAAACTGGACAAGATCTAGTTATTCTCTCAAACACAGTGTCGAAAATGTCATTCGATATGTGGATTCAAGCATAAATCCATATGTCGCAAATGGCTGTTTTATATGTGCCGCTATCTTTAAAGGCTTTGAGGTTGAACAGCATGCCACTGAAGAATTAAAAGCATTTTTAAACTTCAGTTCAAGATCACCCATTATTCAACTGGACCGATCATTTACTATAAGACCCAAATCTATAAAAGAGCGAGAGCAAGTGGAGGCTATCAGTAAACAGGTCCAATCGGTCTTCGAGCAAATGGTGAGTTGATAGCAGCTGCTCTTCTTATCTTATTGTTGAGCAGGTTCTCCGTTATGTGTACCCAGCATCGCTGGGTCGCTGTTTGAGGTGAGATGAGGGTATTTTTTGGCCAACGCTTTCCAGTAAGTGTTTGAATCATTTTCCGTTATCTATCCAGTTTATCAATTTTTACAACGATCTTTTCACCACCGCCAATATGGTCTTTTAAATCACCATAAATCTCAGCACCTGAACGTAAATCCTTGACCATTTAATCAGTAAATTTAAATACATCCTTTTACACTACTGCTCATGATTTTCTGTAAATCCATCATTTAGAGGTACCATGCCAATGAACAACAATGAGCATCTGCCAGTTATTCGTTGTGACGAGTGCGGACGGAAGATGTGCAAAACGCACCGAAAATGTAATGGTCACCGATACTGCTCAACTTGCTATTTACGGGAATTTAAGAAAAGGCCATGTCCCAAGTGCGGTAGGCAAGCCAGATTACTCAAGCGCGAACCAAATACGGTCTGCAGACGTTGCGAAACTGATTTACCCTGTATTCGATGTGGAAAGAAACAATACCCATTAGGCAAGATAACTCCATATGGACCAGCATGCGCATCCTGTTCCCTATATTTCAGATCACAGGAATCTTGTGAAGTCTGTGGTACATTGTCTTCCAAACTCACACGGCTATCTCGCTTCGCCGACGGGTTGCGAAGATGTCCGAAATGTGCGCGGGCTGACTTTCGTACTTGCCCTGGGTGTCAGAAGTTTCGCCTGTTGCAACCATCGCAAGATGGAACTCTTTGTCGATACTGTATACGTGGAAGAAATATTTGCGGTACCTGTGGTCAGTCTATACCCGGTGGAAAAGGCATCCGATGCGACACTTGTTATTGGCTCGATGTAGCCAATAAAAAAATAAAAATGAACCGTAATGCTTTCAGTAATCCCTTAATGGCTAGTCATTTTGTTAATTTCGGTCATTGGCTCATGACTTATTCGGGCGCAAAAACGACAGCTCTTTGCATACAACGATATATCCCATTTTTTATTGAAGTTGAGAAAAAATGGGGAGAAATACCCTCCTATGAAGCATTAGTCTCATATTTTCATCCTGAGAGGTTACGGAGAGTACGGCGTATTATGATGTGGATGGAAAAGACAGGTTTGCTTCATGTGATTCCACAGGCTAGAGAATATGCCGCAGACTCAATTCGTATTACGAACCTCCTTTCAAAATATTCTCCTCATACTACTTTCGGCAGATTGTTGGCAGAGTATGGATCTGAACTTCAAAAGCGGTTATCCGCTGGCAAAACCACTATCCGGTCCATTCGGTTGGCATTGACTCCAGCTGTTGCATTAGTCAATCTCACAGAGAAATTCAAAACTACTTACCCGACACAAGCTATCTTAGACCAATACCTACTTGAATCACCTGGTCAGAAAGCTGCTATTACTGGGTTTATTAACTTCTTAAATAATAAATACTCGCTTCATTTGATACCGAAAGTTGACAAGGCAAAGGTTAGAAAAAAAAGAAAAACACAGTTGGAGAAAAAATTAATCCAGTTAACTCATGAAAAGTCTGATCCTGATTTTCTGGCCAAATGGATTCCTATAGCTCTGGAGTATTTTCATAATTTCAAAACTACCAAACAAACTAGAAGCACTATCATGAATTCCGAGTTTACTAGAGATGGTGATGGGATAATGCTCGTCTTAAGTCAGCAGGAATATTTCATACCTTTACCGTAAGCCATTACAATATCAACATACTCCTTCATCAGAACAAATCTTTATCAACAATCTTGCCTTGAACACGATCACTCATAAAATCGCTTCTTCCCTCATTCGCTTTTTCTCGGACAAGAAAAAAGCTATCCCAGTCAATGGGCTTCTTAGACAAAATGACATCGCCTATCTTCAAATCTCGTCGAATACAAACTTCATCACCTTCAAATTGATATTCTCCCGGCAGTATGACAAATTGGTCTTTCCCCCTTTTTAATACTTTCGCCACTTTCCACGCCATAGGAACACTCTCTAACAATAAGTTACAGGCAAATGATCATTTCTTGGATAGCAATCCCATCAACAACGCGCCCAATGTCGCTCCAGTCAAAAAACCTCCCACTCCACTTTTGGAACTCTCTTTCTGGCTCTGCGTACTATTTTTCCTTACTGGGTGTACTATCCTAACGCCATTGGCCCGAAGATGGGCGACGGTCTGGCATATTCGATTGCTGATTTCTTCATCACTGACACTAAGTGCACCAGCAGCTTGATACATTTGGTCGACAGAAAATACAGAAATACCACCTTCCAAACGACTATAACTTGCCTGGGACAATCCCATTCGTGCAGCCATATCACTTTGCTCAATCCCATGGTCTATCCGAAGATTTCTAAGCACTACACCCAGTACTGCGGAATAGGATGTCTGTTCTACACTCATATAGCTTCCATATTAGGCTCAGTCATTTTTACTCATACTGATTAACACACTTCTATAAACGCCGGCAGGGAGAAGGCGTGTTGGAAATACCCTGCAATAACTATCTTGATGCCGAAAATGATTTGCTCTGGCCACAGCCATAACTCTGTACCCCATCACAGAATTGCCCACCTTTGCTTCATATTCATAAACAGGTATCCAGTGCTTAGTCATTTGTTCGATTCTTTAGCTTTCTATTTTTTTATACCGAATTAGGTCTGCTTTGGCCTGAAGCCTCCTTTCCATCATGATCGGTAGTATATCTCTCAATACTTGGATTTAGGTTTTATCAAGCATAGAGAAAAGGCCTTGCTTCTCCCATTTCAGACACCAGAGGAATGCTGTCAGCTACACATTGGCCCTATGTGCTCTGGATTCCAGCCAAGTATTAAAAAACGCATATTACAAAGCATTGACTTTGAATACAATTACGTTTAGCGTATATACGTTAAACGTATTATAATAGGAACAATGAATATGCATCCAAAAATCAGGCCTGGCTACTTGCTGTATCGCCGCAAAGGGATCATTGAGCATGTCGGTGTCTATCTGGGAGGAGGCCAAGTCGTTCATAACTCTCCTAACAACGATGTCGAAATCGTAAATATCCAAACCTACGCTGAAGGCCACACTATTAGGGTTGTAAGCATGGAATTCGATGATATCGAGCAATTACGCCACCGCTTGCATCAAATCCTCAACGCAAACCGCAAATATAGAGCAACCCATCGAAACTGCGAGCACATTGCAAGCTATTTGCTATGGGGCCGCTCTTCCAGCCCTCAAATACAAGCATTCATAGCAGGTGCCTTGATCGCTGGTTTTGCAGCCTGGAAAGCCGGAAATAAAAACTGGTTAGGATATGCTGTTGCAGGCGGCATGATTGGTTGCATGATCTACAATCATGTCAGAAATTACGACTATAGGATGAGCATGCAAACGCCATATTAGTACTGAACCGATACTACTCTTTCCGTATACATGTTACACATTAATGGGCGGTGGAAAATTGGTTTCTCGAGTAAAAATAACTACCTTTATTTTATGTCTATCAAATAAGTGCTTTTGGTTCAGAAACTAAGAAAACCCAGATTCCTGTCATCTCTCTGATGATGTTGAGCAAGCGCACTTCGGTAGATCAGGGCTGAAAATGCTGTCATACAATCCATCCAATGAAGGACAACTCTATCTCTTTAATGAATCATCCAGAGAGTCTGCCAAAGCAGATTTATACGACGATATACCCCGATTCATTTCTGAATCTGGAGACATGCTTTTAATGCAGGATTTTTATTCTGCAATTTATAGTGAAACACCAGCTCACAGTGATGATATCCACGACATGATCATTGAAAATTCTGACCTTGAGGTGATTACAGATTCTGGTAGTACTCGTCGATCAGCAAATGCAATTAAGAGCACGGACTTCATCAAACTTAAGCCTCAACGACAAATGTTTTTTATGTATGAAAAACCCACTAAGAAATAATATGCAAAAACTTCTTCTGACAGGCTGTTTAATTTCTGCCACAACGTTTGCTTTTGCAGAGCATGCAAACTCATTTAGCGAAGCAAAGAAGATTGCCTCATCCATCTACGCCGATGAGCACCAAACATTTTACTGCGGTTGCGACTTTAAGGATAACACTATACTCCCAAGTAATTGTGGTTATCAGCCACGCAAACAGCCGGAACGAGGAGCAAGATTGGAATGGGAGCATGTGGTTCCAGCGTGGGAATTTGGACATCAACGGCAATGCTGGCAAAACGGTGGTCGAGCACGATGTACGAGCACTGACCATTATTTCAATATCATGGAGTCAGACCTACACAATTTGGTGCCTGCCGTAGGAGAACTCAATGGTGATCGATCCAATTTCCGTTACGGTATCATTCAAGGAGAACCAAGGGCATATGGCCAGTGCAACTTTGAAGTTGACTTTAAAAGTCATCGAGCTGAGCCACCTGAGGATCGGCAGGGAGACGTTGCCCGAATCTATTTTTATATGCGTGACCGATATGGTCTCAAGATCAGTCGACAGCAAACACAATTATTTGATGCCTGGTCTAAACTGGATCCAGTAGATGAGGATGAAAAGCAGCTAAATACTCGTATCTTGAACATACAAGGAAATTCAAACTGCTATGTAAGCACTGACTGCACTGTTGAGAAGATATCAGAGGAAGAACAGACCTTAACTTCTTCCTCTGATGAAAATCAGTGTCAACCCGAAATACATACCTGTTCACAGATGAAGTCGTGTGCGCAAGCAAAGTATGTAAACGATCCACAAACCCCAGTCTGCCAACCACCTGAGACATCCGTAATACTACCAGCCTCACAACACATCAGAGGCACTCATGACGCCATCACTCACACCCAGACAACAACACTGGTCAGATCTGATCCATCAATGGTCGATTAGTGGGCAATCCATGGCGGCATTCTGTCGCCAGCAAGACATCAACCCCGATCTGTTTTATGCCTGGAAACACACGCTTAAAAAGAAACAGGGCTTGCACGCTCAGCCGTCTATCACAGAACATACTCTGGCGCAGGACGCTTTTTTGCCTGTGTTCATCAAACCTGATCCCGTGTCGGATGTCGAGGGGATTACTCTGTCCATGGGTCAGATACAGTTGCACTATCACGCCCAGACCGACGACCAACTGTTTCTACGCTGCCTGCGACTGATCCAGGAGGTCTTATGATCCGTCCCGGTAATAGTTCTCTTCAGGTTTATCTGTATATGCGCAAGCAGATCGATGGCCTGAGCGCCCTGGTGGAACAGAGTATGACCGTCTCACCGTTCAGTAAAAGCCTGTTTGTGTTCGTCAACAAACGCAAAGATAAATTGAAAATCCTCTATTGGGAGAAAAACGGTTTTGTCATCTGGCATAAACGCCTGGAAGATAATCGCTTTTGCTGGCCCAAAGCCGGTGAGCCGGCTCAGGTGTCGGTTAAGGAACTGAATATGTTGCTGGACGGGTATGATATTTTCCGCTTCAAACCGCATGCACCGTTGAAATCGGTGTCGGGTATGATCGCTCGTTAACCGTGATTTAACGCTGGTCGGATGCGGACAGTAACGATACACTTCGTATCATGACATTGACCGATTCCGACACATCAGCACTCATAGATCTGTTACAACAACAGCATGATCTGATTGAACAACAGAACGAACGGATTGCCGTGTTGGAACGGCAATTACGTTTACTGTTGCGGCAAAAATATCAGCCCTCTTCTGAACAGTTGTCCGAGGATCAGTTGGCGTTATTTGAACCGGAGTGTGTGCCAGACGTTCAGACCGAGACGCTGACACCGGAAGACGACGATACGATCACTGCGACACGCCAGAAACGACGTGGCAAACGGACCCGCTGTGATGACACTCTGGCGCGCCATCGCATTGAGTATGAACTGCCGGAATCCGAACGCCTCTGTGGTTGTGGCGAAACGCTGGTCAAAATCGGCGAAACCGTGACCGAGCAATACGAGTTCATTCCGGCGCAGTATATTGTCATAGAACAGGTACAACACCGCTACGGCTGCTGTGCCTGTCATGCATCCTCAGCGTTAAAAACCGCCCCCAAGTCTCTTCAGATCCTGCCTAAAACCAATGCGGCGGCAGGACTTATGTACAGGATGTACGGTATGCCGGCGTTGCAGGACGCATAAACGCCGGCGGCACAGATTGCCACCGCCAAATATGTCGATGGCACCCCATTGCACCGGCAGCAGGCCCAGCATGACCGGGGCGGTATTCATCTGCCCTGCAACACCATGGCCCGTTGACTGATACACCTGGGGGATGAGGCTCAACCTCTGCTCAACCTGTTCGAAGTGTAGGATCGAAATAAAGTTGGTAATTCAATCGACGTGGATGCCACGGGCTATCGATTCCTTTTTGACAATCGAAAAAATAATGTTGGTAACTCTGGCGGGCCCGCTCGGAACAAAGCCACCAATAATCTATAGTTTACGATCATAGTTACTATCTTTATTTGTCAATTACCGACTTTATTTCGATGCGACACGAAGAGTGAGCACGGTTTCCTGGACATCGACAACAATGCCAATGAACGCGCCATCAGACCCTTTGCCACCGGCCGTAAGAACTGGATGTTTGCCGATACCCCACGGGGTGCGCAGACCAGTGCCCGTTTTTACAGCCTTATTGAAACGTGCAAGCTTCATGGCCATGAGCCGTATGCGTACCTGAAATATCTTTTTAGAGCCCTGCCCAAAGCGACCTGTGTGGAAGACTACGAAGCCTTACTGCCCTGGCACCTGGATGTGAGTACAGTACGGGAGAAGGTGAGAGAAATATAGGCTGGGGTTTATGGATCGCTTACGTTCACTATGGTAACGATTTGCTAATGGGTCAATAATTTTTGCTTGTTTTGTATGTTTTAGCCATATATTAAGCATATAGAATTGATATAACAAACAAGCTCTGAGGGGTAATGTTTTGATTTTTATGATCTTTTTTCCTGCCGCTTATACCCTTTTAACCCTCAGTGTCGGGTCTGCGGCGTGGAATCAAGGTGTCTTCTTTTGAGGAAATGTATGGCTAATGTAACGACAATCGCCTTTAGTGATGAGTCCGCGAAACTACTGACCTTTCTGCGAGAAACCTATGGTGTGTCCACCAATAAGGTGGTGATAGAAAAAGCTCTTAAAATATCCGCAATTTTAGCGGATGAGGCTGAAGGTAATACAGTGGTGATTCAAGGTCGTCATGGTCGAACGAGACTGATTTTAGATAAGTAAATTCATAACTTAAAAAAGCGTTTCATTGATATGGACTGATCATCAGAGGTCAGTCTTAGGTTAGGTTTTGCAGTCGATTAATGACTAATAACGCACAGAAATGGGTGATTAAAAATGTTGAGATTTATTGGTGGTGTACTGTTCAATATTGTGGACTTTGTTATCGAAAACCCCGGAAAGACATTGGTCGCGGTAGGTGCCACTGTTGCGACTGGTGGCTTTGCAATGGTTGCTGCTCCAGTCATTGCTGCTACTGCAGGAGGAGTTGGATTACTTGGGGCAGCCAGTACAGGAACAGCAATCAGTAGTTTGTCTGGCGTGGCGCTAACGAATGCCTCTTTAGCTGCGATAGGAGGCGGAGCTTTGGCTACTGGCGGCGGCGGGATGGCAGCCGGTACTGCTGTCATAACTGGTGTTGGATCAGCCGTAGGAGCCGTAGCTTCTGCTACAGCAATCACAGCAACCAGTTATGGCCACGACAAAGAGCCAGACAATGAAATCTAATTAGAGGCGTTAAAAACCGCTCCCGAAGGAGCGGAAAAACGTTAGTTTTTTGGGTTACGTTTATTCTCGCCACCCTTGTTGCCAATGTTGATGTCGCCGATTGAGACTTTAATGCCTCCAGCGACACTTACAATTAGGACAACAATAAAGATTGCCAATGGATCAACCATAATTGGTCTCCCTTTATTGGTGTCGAGTCCCGCCATCACAACCTGGTGACTGATTTTGGGCAACGGGTTCTGGTTAAAGATACCCGACACGACGATTGGTCAATGATCCATACTTAAAACCAGATTCGGGTACCACCCCGCCAGCATGGGCCTTAACAGAGAGAGTAATCATACCCTTCAGATTACTCTGAACCCTTTTAAATCATACGGGGTCATGTCGGTATTTATAACCAGCTATGAGTATAGCAGAGATTTTTTATTCAAAATATTATAAGAACAATGCTTTTCTATGCGAAAAGGAATAATAGCTTTGCTATACTTCCGCTATCTGGTTAAAGATACCCGACCGTAGCACCACGACTCACCACCGTGTGCTACCAAAACTACCGCCTTCAGGGCGGTTTTTTTGTGCTTTAAAAAATCCTCACCTCTCTGACAATGGCCTTCTCAACTAATTAGTGCCCATCCATAAACACATAACTCCTTGATATTATTGACAAATATTTCTGACAGGCATAAAAAATCCTTTTGGTATTTGATAGCGTTTAATCACCACAAAAAAACACAACCAAACCAAAAGGATTCCACATGCGAGAAGCTCGTCATGCTCAGCTGAGTTTAACTGAATCATTCTCTGAACACGAGACCGGGCAGCAGCTCAAACATCTCTCCAGGGTGCTTGATCAACATCCAGAGTTAGTCGATTGGGTACATGCGGACCTCACTCAACATCATCCACAGGCAACCGGCAGTAAAGGGTTAACGTCGGAGAGTGTGCTTCGATGCCTGCTCATCAAACAGCTGTTCCAATTCAGTTATGAGCAGATGGCGTTCCATTTGTCCGATTCTGCCACTTATCGTGCCTTTGCCCGCTTGCCCATGGGAGTTTTTCCCAGTCGTTCGAGCTTGCAAAGCAGTATCCGTACAATTCAACCCATGACGCTGCAGACACTTAATACCAAACTGATTAGACACTGGCTGAACGAGGGCATTGTCAATATTGAACACTTGCGTATCGACAGTACCGTGATCAAGAGTCATATTGCTTCGCCCAGTGATAGTCAGTTATTGGATGATGGTATTCGTGTGCTCAGCCGACTACTGGCAAAAAGCAAAGACGACACCGGCATCCGGTTTCGGTTTACCGATCAGCGTAAGGCGTCAAAATCCTTGGCGTTTCGCATCTTCAATGCCAAGCAGGCCGAGAAAGATCATCTGTATCCTCAGCTGTTGCGTATTGCAGAGCGAGTGTTGAAACAAGTTGATCGAGCCTTGAACCGAATCACCTCGGCACCCCAGTGGCGTGAGCGCCTCATTCACTCTCGTGATCTGCTGGTGCGCGTGATTCATCAAACCACGCGGCGTGTGATTGATCAGCAACAGGTTCCTGCATCCGAAAAGATCGTGAGTCTTTTCGAAGCGCATACCGACATCATTATCAAAGGTTTTCGAGATGTACAGTTTGGCCACAAAGTGAATTTATCATCGGATGCGTCAGGTTTTTTAACCTACTGCTGCATTGAGGAAGGCAATACCAGTGATAAGGAACTTTTCTTACCAGTATTGAGAGCGCATCAGAGCGATTATCAACGTCTGCCCAAGCGAACCATTGCGGATGGCGGCTATGCGAGCCAGGCGAATGTGCTCGAGGGCCGTCAACTGGGTGTTCAAGCGGTTGCCTTCCAAAAACCCGTGGGGTTAACGTTGAGCCAGATGGGATTAACACAAAAAACGCTCACAAAGTTGGCCAACTTTAGAGCAGAGATTGAGGGTAATATCTCGGAACTCAAGCGTCGATTTGGTTGTTCGATGGCTCGGTGGAAAGGCAAAGAAGGCTTCCAGGCATTTGTCTGGTCATCGATACTGACCTACAACTTAATCCGGTTCGTGCGTTTGCAGCAATGACATGCCCCCAGGTCGACATAGAGCGATGATGCATCGACAGGATGTATCGTTGGCATGCCTGAGAATCGACAAGATTTAAGTGTCTGGTCTAAAATTTAAACAATCAGCGGTGTAAGGAGAGATGAAGCAATAGGGCTACCTGTTATCGAACCCTATTGCATCATAAAAAAATCAAAAACCTCGGTTTATGGATGGGCACTAATTAGGGGCTGAAAGCTTTCACTGCAAAATGGCCAAAATTGAAAAATCCAGTGAGCCAATTGGAGCCTGTTCTCATCCACCCAAAGGGATCTACAATCAACCACTCCATTGGTGCTGTTACTGGATCACTCTGGCATTTGATGTGTTCAGTCGGATGGTCACCGACTTTTATGTGTCCTTTGATCCCCCCAGTGCGTTATTGACCGGACTCTGTCTGGCACAATCCATCCTGCCCAAGGAAAAATATCTGGCCCGCTTCAACGTCAAAGGAGAATGGCCGGTCTGGGGACATGCCGGCAGTGGTGCATGTCGACAATGCCAAGGAATTCCGGGGCAACATGCTGCAACGCGCCTGTGATGAATATGGTATCGACCTTGTCTGGCGGCCGGTTGGCCGACCTAATTTTGGCGCGCATATCGACCGCGCTCTGGGTACCCTGGCCAAGGAGATTCACACCTTGACCGGTACTAAATTCGTGTACTTTCGTAAAGTGATATGCTCTGTCAACCTTGTATAACCCATTCAGCCTTTTTAGTTATCACACATACTAATAACACTTTCGCATAGTGAGTTCTTTAGCTTTATCTTGTTAGCACAATACCCATCTTTTCGAGTGCATTTCCCAATGTGCCTTCACAGGAAATTGTATCCCTGCTAGATGGATTATGCTTAAAGGATGCAGCCTTGCCAGGACAATATTTCGTGAGTTTTTGCACAACTCCTCTTACCTTACGGACTTCAGACTGGATAAATCGAATCCATTTATCACGCTGATCATCATCAATATTATCATTCAATATAAATACAAGTCCTCTGTAGGTTTCTTTATCAACAAATTCTCCTTTCTTATTTTTCTTTCTAGTCAGACGACGCTGTATTTCAACGATATAAATATGCTTTCCTAAGCAGTTAATACGAGCTACAAGTATGCCTCTAATATCTTTTTGAGTCTTGGGATCCATATAAGGCCAACTTCGAGTAGTCTTATCAACATCATCTTTTGAGGCAAACGCTTCCAATGCAATCAAGTGTGGCTCTTCATCCTTTTGAAAGCCTTCAGAAAAGGAGAACCATTCGACAGACGTAATTGTTTCCGGTAATTTTTTTGAAAGATAAAGCATGGCATTCCACATATCCCGGAGAGTGCCATGAGATTCCATGACTGGGCGAGAATGAATTGATGCTCTATCAATGCCCTTTTTATCTCCATGGGGTTCTCCTGCTGAAACCGTAGTCGTGTCAGATGACTCAACAGATGGGCCCCCTGTATCTTGCGCTTGTTGATCCATACGAGTATGAACAATCCGCGGTTCACCTAATACCTCAAATTCAGGGTCTTCAACATCTACAGTTGCACTACCATGGTCAGGTTCTTGATATGCAGTTAAGTCTAATATTTCTGCAGAAGGCCATACTTGTCGATTTGGAGCACCATGCCAAGCATTGCCAGGAGCATCGGGACCGGCTGGTGTTTCAGCGTTATTGCGATTCACCCTATCGCGGATAATGGGGACTCCACCAGGATCACTACTGCCCACAATTTGAAGACCTAAGAAAGATTTTCCACTATTAAAGCTTATGCCTCTAACTTTAATAAGTGCTGGCCCACGAAACCAAGGACCTATGCGAATAAACGAAGGCTTTTTAAAGTAAGGATCAAATGAAGACTCCAACCTGGAGTAGATTTCCTTAGCTGCAAACTTTGTGTAGCCATCATATTTAGCATGTGCCGCAAATATAGCATCACCATTTCGAAGGTCCCTTGACAGTTTGATTTTCCATTTACCTTGCTCTTCCTTCTCATCAATTGGACAGAATATTCTATCCTCACATCCACCGGTCCCTTCCCAAGGATAGGTCATTAAAATACGTCTTAATTCTCCAGAATAGCCGTAACAGCGAGTAAAAAACTCCAGGCAGGGTATAACAAGCGTTCCATCATCAGGCAAAAAGAACTGAATCAGCCAGTTTCTATCCCTGTCGTATTCAAGTGGATATATTTCATTTGGGAATGGAGAAGTTCTTTCTTCTTCATAGGCTTGATTGAATGACGTGAACTTCCACCCACCCTGAAGGAAATCCACCTGAAATCTCTCTGTCTCAAATTCGTGAACCCCATGGCACATGCCCCCAGACCATATACTTCCATGTCTGACTTGGCCAAGAGCAGTTATTGGTACTCTACGATATGTAAGCTGGTCTGATAAATCGCCTGACTTGCCAAGCTCTCGAAAAGCGACCAGCGCTAAAGGTTGTGATTGCGCTTTTTGATTCTTATATAGCCCACAATACCACCATGCGACCATATTGCCATTTAGATCAGCAAGTGAATCAACAAGTCTTGGGCTGGGATTGGTGCGTAGAATTCTTCCAGGGAGCTGTATTGGCATTGAAACCTCAAATAGACCGGTTGCCGTCAATACTGCAATAGGGACGACTACTTCATGAGTAATAAAAAATGCCAGTCTATCGCATTTATTATTATATTGTCGCATCTATTGTTATATTTCACAGCCTCCTCCCACCAACGCAACTCCGGAAGCCGTATGATGAGGGGCCCGGAATGGTCGCAGACGATAGTGATGTTGATGCTGGCCGGAGATCGAATAGACGGCGGCCACTTCAAGCATTTCCTGATCGGACATGGTCGGCATAATGCCCGGCAAGCGACTGGCCAATAACGTTTTACCGGTACCGGGAGGACCGTAAAACAGCAAATTGTGACGCCCGGCAGCGGCCACCTCCAGCGCCCGTTTGGCTGCCTGCTGGCCTTTGACATCACTGATATCCATCAGATCAGCATCGGGCAGTGCACTCGATGTCTGCTGTTTTTCGTACAAACTCAAACGTTGCTGACCTGACAAATGAGCACAGACATCCAACAGGTGGCCGGCGCCATACACTTGCGCCTGATCTGGCAGGCAGGCTTCTTCGGTATTTTGCAGCGGTACCACTAAGATGCGTTGACATTCTATTGCCGCCATAGAGGCTGGTAATGCCCCCTGCACCGGCCTCAATTCACCGGTCAGCGCCAGTTCGCCCAACACTTCACAGCTTTCCAGATCCTTACCCGGTACCTGTCCGGACGCCACCAGAATACCCAGTGCTATTGCCAGATCAAAGCGACCGCCTTCTTTGGGCAGATCTGCCGGCGCCAGATTCACAGTAATTCTTCGCTGCGGGAATTCAAAATGAGCATTCAGAATAGCGGAACGCACCCGATCACGGCTTTCCTTCACTGCCGTTTCCGGCAATCCAACCATGGTCAGGCCTGGCAGACCGTTGGACAGATGAACTTCCACGGTTACTAATGGTGCTTCGATGCCAACTTTGGCGCGGGTATGGACAACGGCAAGACTCACTGCTCACTCCTTTGATCGTTGATTTGATGCTCTTCCTGGACTGCCAAGATTTCATAAATATCATGGCAGTTGCAAGTCTCTATTTTGTAAACCGTATACGAATCCTCAAGAATTGGGTAGTTTGAGCATTAAGCATTTTTTCCAGCTACGACTGATAAATTTTATTCAGGATCTCATATGAAACCGGTGGTGTATAAATTCGCAATTCCCCTGACCGTCATCCTGTTGGGTGTATTGACCGTATTCTGGTTGAATCAGACAGCCAGCTCCGCTATGCGGGTTCCTTCTTCTAATGCAACTGTAGTTGTCACGCCAGAACTGACAGATGCACAGAAAGCGAAGCTTGAAAAAATGACACCCGATGAACAAAAAGCCTTCCTCGCAAAACTACAGCAGCAGAATAGCGAAAGCAGTCAAACCACACGCAGCAGTGGCAGTGGCTTCAGTGGTCGTGGCGGTCGCTTTGGTGCCACCACCTCGGCAACTGTGGAAACCATGACAATATGGCCGGACAGCTGGTCTGCCCAGGTCATCCTGTTTGGCAAGACGTTCTCCTATCAACAGCGCAATATCCTGTCCAGATTATCAAGCGAAGTGACTCAGCTGGAGGTCAATGCCGGACAGCGGGTAAAAACCGGGCAATTACTGCTGAAACTGGATGATGAAGACCTGCAGCGCAGCCTAAAACAGGCGCAAAACCAGTTATCCAGTATCGATGCCCAGATTCGGCTGCAAAAGCTGCAGGCCGAAGCAGATCGAAAAAGCCTGCTGATCGAGGAAAAACTGCTGGCCATACAGGAAGCAACGGTCAAGCGTTATGAAAATCTGAATAACCTGCAGCTATCAAGCTCCAACGATTATGAAGCCACTCTGATGGCATATCAGAACCAGCTCAAATCAGTGCAGTCCCAGCAACTTGCAGTGGCTCGTCAGGCAGATGAAATGGCACAGCTGATCACGCAGAAAAATGAACAGCAGCTGGCGGTTGAGGACCTTCAGTCACAACTCAAAGATGCCACCATCGAAGCACCATTTGACGGTGTCATTGCCTCAATCGCCGTGATCCTTGGCGATGAAGTCAGCCAGGGTGACCAATTGATTACGATCTACGATGACAGCCTACTGGGCCTGGAAACCAAAATTCCGGTCAATCAACTCAGAGGACTAAGCAATGCAGATCAGCAGATCTATGCGTTCACGGAACTGGCCGGACAGCCACACAATCTCCAACTGAGCGATCTGGATTCACTGGCCAGTGGCGGTGCAGTGGTCGCCAAATTCCGTTTCATAACCCCGGTGACCATCACCCTGGGTGAGCACCAGGCCATGACTGTGGTTCTGCCTCCCCAAAATAACGTCTTCGCCATTCCCGCCAGCAGTCTGTACGAAAACAAGCTGGTTTATAAGGTAGAGCAGCAACAGCTGGTGGATATCGCAGTGAACGTGACCGGCCAGACACTGATTGACGGAAACACCTGGTACATCTTTGACAGCCGCGAAATCAAAGCCGGAGATCAAATCCTGGTGACTCGTCTGCCAAATGCCAGCCGGGGACTGAAAGTCTCCATACCGGTCAAGGAGGCATCATGAGCCGCTGGATAGAACATCTCGGCCGACACCGGATAGCGGCCAATGGTTTGATGGTGCTGACGTTAATCATTGGTCTCTGGTCTTATCAGAACATCAACCGGCAGTTCTTTCCGGATTTTGAATTCAACGCCATCATTGTCACCACCACCTGGAGCGGTGCGAGCGCCGAAGACGTGCAGGAAGCCATTGCAATTCCGCTCGAGAATGCGGTACTGGCGGTTTCTGACATTGATTCTGTCAGAACCACCAGTTCAGAAGGCTATGTACGACTGTATATCCGGGTCAATGAAGATGTGGATCTGCGTGATGTGCAGACCCTGATTGAAGATGCGGTGACATCCGTATCGCTACCAGACGATGTGGATGAACCGTCGGTCCGCCGGGCCCAGCGCTTTGAGCCAATCGCCGACCTGCTGGTTTATGGTGACAAGCCCATCGAAGAGCTGATTGCCCGTGCGCGCACCTATGCCGATGAGCTGACCGCCCGCGGCATTGCTCAGATCGCGTTGACAGGCAGCCCGGATGAGCGTTTTGAGATTCTGGTCAATGCCGAAAATCTGCTGGATCTCGGCATGACTCTGGATCAGTTTGGCACTGCGGTGTCCAGTGATAACCAGAACCTGCCCGCCGGTATCGCCGGCAAAGCGGATGTTTCCACCCAGTTGCGCGCCCAGGGCCTGGCCCGCGATACCCGCCAGATCAGTCAGCTGCCGGTGTTGACAGACAGCAGCACCGGTGCGGTGATCAGAGTTGGCGATGTGGCCGAAGTGATCCGCAAGTTTACCGATGATTATCAATACATCACTTATGAAGGCTTACCGGCTGTCAAAATCAGTCTGCGTCGGAACCCAACCCAAGACACCATTGATACCGCGCAGATTTACCTGGACTGGCTCAAAGAACTGAATCTGCCCGATGACGCTGATATCAAAGTCCAGCCTTATAACGAACGCTGGCAGTTTTTGGAATCACGCATCGGTCTGATCCTGAAAAATGGTATCGCCGGAATGGTGCTGGTATTGATCATACTGTTTATCTTTCTGAACACCCGGATTGCCGTCTGGGTGGCTCTGGGTATTCCGGTATCCTTTATGGCGACGTTCATTTTTATGAACATGATGGGCATTACCATCAATGCGCTCAGTTTATTCGGGTTCATGATTGCGGTTGGCATCATTGTGGACGATGCCATCGTCGTCAGTGAGGATACCCAGGTACTTCAGGCGCGCGGGTTGTCCCCTATGGAGGCATCCATCAAATCAGCGATTCGCATGTGGCCGCCGGTCATGGCCTCCAGCCTGACAACGGTTGCGGCCTTCATGCCTTTATTGCTGCTGGAAGGCCGTCTGGGAGAATTGCTCATCGATATTCCCTATGTCGTTGTCTGTGCCATTACCGCATCATTGATAGAGTGCTTTCTGATTCTTCCGGGACATCTGGCCCACAATAAAAAGCTGCATAAGAAGCCCAGTCGTTTTCGCACGGCGGTCGATCGTAATTTTAACCGTTTTCGGGATGATTTTTTCCGTCCACTGGCCAGCTGTGCGGTCGAATATCGCTGGCTCACAGCAGCATTGGTCGTTGTTGCGTTCATGCTCAGCATTACCCTGGTGTCCAGTGGCCGTTTGAAAGTCAATCTGCCGCCCAATGTGGAAGGTACCGGCATGTCGGTATCGGTGGAATTCGCCGAGGGCACATCGCAGACCAGAATCAACGAGTTCCTGCAATACATGGTCGCACAGCTGAAATCTGTGGAGCAGGAAACCAATTACCACTTCATTAAAAGCCTGGTGCTCAACCATCGTGAAAGCAATGAAGCCGAAAATGCCTCCATTGAAGTTGAACTGATCAGCGACACCAAACGACCCTATACCAATCAGGAGCTGGTCGGCCACTGGCGCAAGAAAGTAGAGATCCCGGCCGGTGTCGAAAAAATCAGTTTTGGCCGTTCACGCTGGGGCCTCGACAATGCTGACCTGACCATTCGTCTGTCCAGCGACGACGTTGATGCACTCAAACAGGCTTCTCTGGAACTGCAGAAACTGTACCTGACGTATCAGGGTGTCAGCGATCCTGGCGATGACCTGCCGTTTGGTACCGAGCAATGGCGCTTTACCCTGACGCCGGCAGCACGCAGCCTGGGACTTAACCTGACCACCCTGGCCACACGTCTGCAAACCATGCTGAATGGCCGCGAAATCGGCTTCATCCAGGAAGATGGCGAACAACTGGACATTTATGTCCGATTACCGGAAAGCCAGGCCAATAGTCTGGCAATGCTGACTGCCTTACCAATCGCGCTCGACAATGGCGACTGGGT
This sequence comes from Gynuella sunshinyii YC6258, assembly GCF_000940805.1. GTDB lineage: Bacteria > Pseudomonadota > Gammaproteobacteria > Pseudomonadales > Natronospirillaceae > Gynuella > Gynuella sunshinyii. The sequence continues at coordinate 237,922 of NZ_CP007142.1, forward strand.
GCCCATAGGCTCTCTGCTGAACCTGGAAATTCGTCGCGGTGTTGAATCCCTGAACCGTGAAGATGGCAAGCTCTCAATTGATGTGACCGCCAGTGTGGATGCCAATATCGCCAACGCCAATCAAATCCTCGCTTCCGTGGAAGCTGATGTACTGCCGGAACTGATCTCCAAATATCAAGTGGATGCAACCATTGAAGGCAATCGCAATGACGAACAGGAAGTGCTGGATCAGATGAAGATCGGCGTACTGGTTGCCATGTTAATGATTTACGGCATTCTGGCGTGGGTGTTTGAAAGCTGGGTCTGGCCACTGGCGGTGGTTATTGCCATCCCGTTTGGTCTGACCGGTGCACTGTTCGGGCATTGGTTGCTGGATCTGAATGTCAGTCTGTTGAGTCTGTTTGGACTGTTCGGGTTGAGTGGCATTGTGGTCAATGACTCCATCGTCCTGATCAGTTTTTATCATCGCCTGAGAAATGAGGGTATGGCCGTCAAGGAGGCTGTCATCGAGGCAGCGGTACAGCGGTTGCGGGCGGTATTACTGACATCCATCACCACCATTGCGGGACTGACCCCCCTGTTGTTTGAAACATCGTTCGATGCCCAGTTCCTCATCCCGATGGCGGTCACCATCGTATTTGGACTACTGTTTGGCACCGTCCTGATCCTGTTACTGGTGCCGGGTATGCTGATGACGATCGAACAGATATCTGACTGGGTCAAACAGCATCATGGAAAATTAACGGGCAATACGAATGCACCGGAAAACCAGTCCGGGCGACCATAAGCAGCCCCTCATTAAACCCGGCAAGCCTTGGTATCGGGTTAATGGCGTGACCGCCTTGAGACATCCAGAATGTTTCGCACAACATCACCAGATGTCTCAGGTAAAAACTCAAATTTGCTTATCAAATTTGATAACCATGGAACAAAGCGAGTTATTTTGACTGTTAAATTTCCATATCTGCGATAGTCTGGAAAAAGGTGTTATCCACACCTTTTTCCCACTGAAAAGGAGGCTCAAATATGAGCAGTCGAATCGCAGTGCTGTACCTCATTCCCATATTTTTATTCACAACATTATTCACAAGCGCACAGGCAGACAATTCCACCCATAGTGGCGAGGGCACGTTCTATGGTTACAATGGAGGAGGCAATTGCAGTTATGTTGATCCGCCGAGCAATATTCTGACCGCAGCCATGAATGCAACCGACTATGACAACTCAGCAGCCTGTGGCGGAGTCATCGTGGTCACCAATGAAAACACCGGTCTCAGTGTCACCGTGAGAATTGACGACCAATGCCCGGAATGCGCTCCTGGAGATGTCGATCTGGATCAGGATGCCTTCGCTGAGATATCGGAACTGGCTGCCGGGCGCATTCCCATTCACTGGCACTATATCGCCAATCCCGTTGCCGGCAATATGAAGCTGTACTTCAAGGAAGGTTCAAGCCAGTGGTGGACAGCCGTACAAGTGCGCGACCATTTGTACCCCATCAAATCTCTGGGTTATCGAATCAGCGGATCAGGAGCCGACTACACCATCCTCCCCAGAAAGCCCTATAACTATTTTCTGGCTGAAAGCGGGTTTGGTACCGGTCCTTACGATTTCAGGATCACCGATTTTTGGGATCAAAGTGTCGAAGTTAAAGGCATCTCCTTCCAGCTGACCACCGAGATCGATACCGGCACACAATTTCCGGCCTATAACGGCGGGGGAAATGACGATGACGGAGACGATGATTCAACGGGTGACAATGGCTCTGGCGGTGACAATGGTGGTGATACCGGCGGCGAGCTACCGGCGCAAACAACACTCAACATCATCAGTTCCTGGGAAGGCGGTTACTGTGCCAACATAACCATAACCAATCCCAACGATGCACCACTGACCTGGACCATCGAACAGGACATTGGCGTTACCATCACCAATATATGGAATGCCGAGTGGTCACAGACCGGTACCGTCCTGACGGCATCGGGAACCTCCTGGAACGCAACACTTGCGGGCGGAGCCAGTACTGAGTTTGGTTTTTGTGGCAACGAATGATTTCTGATCAAAGAGAAATCTGTTGATAATAACCCGGCAAATTTTTATGCCGGGTTTATAGATCACAACCGGTCGGAAAATCTACTCCTGATCGACCGGTTGCGCTGTTTAGTCAAGACGGAACGGATATTTGGCAGATATCATTTAAAAGCCTGCTTTTTGAGGTGTCGGACCATCGATTTCATTACCGATGGCCTCCAATTCAGTGAGTTCGACCAGTACGAATCTTAAAGTCTTAGCGACTCTTATATGGCCGGTGACAGGTTTTACAACTGGATGCCACTTCGCGGTAGTAGGCTTTGGCTGATTCAAGCGTATCAGCATTGGCGGCAAGTCCGGCAGCTGCTTTCTGCAGATCATTTGCCTGATCGGAAAACTCGTCCCATTGCTCCCAGATCAAGGATTTGGCGTGGGAGTCTTTATCCGCACTGGCAGTGGGAAACAGGCTCAAGAGATAACTGCCACTGTGATCCTGCATCTGTTCTGCCCCGGCTTTCACTACAGAAGCATCGTACTCCGTCTGGCCACGGAACATTTTACCAATGGCTTTGAGGTAGTCTTCATAATCCTCCATCACATCCTGGCGCTGTTTGACCGGGTCATTCTCAGCGCCATGGGCAACAACAGCGGCCCCACAGATTAACAGCAGGGCGCAAAAAACGGTTGCTATAAACTTCATTACGTTCTCTCGTGTCAGCTTCTGTTATCGATCACTCGCCGATTATATTTAACACACCAGACTCGTCCGTCAGTTTACCGCTTTTTTTCACACCACCTCGTATCCGGCATCCTCGATAGCGGCTTTCAGTTGTTCGGTATCGGCATCTCCCTCTACCGTGGCAATACCTTTGGCCAAATCAAAGGAGGCTGCGGCAACGCCAGCGACCCCATTCAATGCCTTTTCAATTGCATCCACACAGTTCTGACAGCCGGCACCTTCAATTTTCATTTCAATCACATTTGACATGATTATTACCTCACAGTCGTATTAGTAATTCGTTGGTTTTTAGGAACTATCTGAATAAACACCGTTCAAATCCGGGATCCAGGGTTATTCACTTTTTTCTGGATTGTTGTTCAATGCTCAGCCACTTTTGATAGGTTGATTGATCCCAATGGCTTTGAAAACCTGCGATCACAGCCAGTATCTGCTCTTCAGTCAGCTTTTCTCCAAACGGAGGCATAATGCCTCCCATTGGTTGTCCCCCGCCTTCAATGACTTCTCCCAATGTTGCAAGCGGGTGGTGCCATGCATGGGCGCTTCCATTCAGTGGTGGAGGCGGAAAATTACCGTTACTGTCAGTGGTCTTCCAATTGGGAGTGGCCTGGGCATTTGCACCATGGCAGATGGCGCAATTGGCAGCGAACAGTTTTTTCCCAGACTCAACCTGCTGCTGGCTATACCAGCGACCGGTATCTGCCTGCTCTGTCAGCTCGGGCTGAAAGGAGCTTTGTTGCTGACAGGCGGTTAGCAGCAGTACCAGTGGAAATATCAAGTCAGTGTTTTTCATCAGCCAGTTTATCCAAAATAATGCAATCAGAGTCGTCATTGCCGGGACACTGAGTGATCAGGCCGGACAGGGTTTCTTTCATGGCCATCAGATTGGCAATCTGCTCATCGATCAGATGCATCCGGCTTTCAGCCAGTTCTTTGACATGTCGGCTGGTACGATGAGGGTCCCGAAACAGTTGCAACAGCCCACGACACTCATCCAGACTGAATCCAAGTTGTCGTGCCCGGTTAATAAACCGCAGCTGTTTGACATCTCTTTCCTGATAATCACGATAACCATTTTGCTGACGTTCGCTATTGAACAACCCGATCGACTCATAGTATCGAATGGTTTTAGCCGGCAAACCTGACTGCCTGGCTGCTTCGCTGATTTTCATGACTGTACCTCCGGTTTTGTCTTTGCACGCCAACGCAGCAACATTAACGAACTGGTCACGACAGAAACGCTGGAAAATGCCATAGCGGCTCCGGCAATAACCGGACTCAGCAGACCAAAGGCCGCCAATGGAATGCCAACAACGTTGTAAAAAAATGCCCAGAACAGATTCTGGCTGATTTTCCGGCGGGTCAAGCGGGCAATGTCCATCGCCACCAGTATCAGCGTCAGGTCCGAGCGCATCAGAACGATTCCAGCACTGTCTTTGGCGATGTCCGTGCCACTGCCCATGGCGATACTGGCATCGGCGGCAGCCAGTGCCGGCGCATCATTAATACCATCACCCACCATGACAACGGGGCCATGTTTTTGCCGCAGTTTGCTGACCATTTCGTGTTTGTGATCGGGCTGCAAGCCACCAGCCACTTCATCCAATCCCAATGCCGCAGCTGCTTTTTCCGCTGCCTGGCGATGATCTCCCGACAGCATCCAGGTCGTTATCCCTGCCCGCTTCAACTGTGCAATCACTTGCCTGGCATCTTCACGGGGCTCGTCTTCCAACTCAAAGCATGCTGTCAGTCGGTTATCCATAACCACCCATACCTGAGTGGCTTCCTGATCAACAGACAGTTTATGCGCCTCATCAATACCGATGCCATTGGCTTCAAGTAATGCTTCATTCCCCAGCAGAAACTGTTTTCCAGCGTACTCAGCCACCACACCTTTTCCAGCGACATTGGTCACTTTTTCAGGAGCCGGACCAGTCGAACAGTCAGTCAGAGATTCCACCATGGCCCGTGCCAGGGGATGCTGGCTTTGCTGTTGAATCGATTTGACCTGACCTCGCCAGTCAGCAGGCGATTCCGCAAACTCATGGATTTTCACAACCTTGGGCTCGCCTTCGGTTAAGGTTCCGGTTTTATCAAATACGAAGGTTTTGGCAGATACCAGTTGCTGCAACTGATCCAGGTTACGCACCAGGACGCCATGGCGCGCGGCCACTCCTGTGGCGGCAATAATGGCGGTCGGTATCGCCAGTCCCAATGCGCAGGGGCAGGCAATCACGAGCACCGAAACGGCTGCAATCAAGGCACTGCCGAAGTCGTTTAACCACCACTGCAACACAAACGCCAGCAATGCCACCAACATGACGGCCGGCACAAAATAGTAGGCCACAACGTCCACCTGTTTCTGCACTTCAGGCTTGTTCATCTGGGCACTTTCCACCAGCTGAATAATCTGGCGGATTCGAAACTGCTGCGGGTCGGTGGTCATCCTGACCCGTAAAGATCCGGTTTCGTTGCGGGTACCGGCCATGACGGTATCATCACTGCGTTTGAAAACCGCCCGGCTTTCACCCGTCAGCATCGCTTCGTTGAGGTCTGACTCACCACTGATGATGACACCATCGGCGGGTACATTGGCACCGGGCTGTATTTGAATTTCATCGCCGATATGGAGATCGGCTACCGCCATCTCCACCAGCTCACCATCACGCCAGACACTGGCCCTGACTGGCTGCAGATCCATGAGCGCCCGGATCGCATCTCCGGTACGGTTTTTGGCACGATGCTCCAACAGTTTGCCGAGTACCACCAGGGTTATGACAACGGCGGATGCCTCAAAGTAAAGATGACTGCTGGAGGTGAACAACCAGAGATAGAGGCTGTAGAAATAAGCCGCCGATGTTCCCAGCACCACCAGCGTATCCATATTGGCACTGGCGTGTTTGAGATTAGCCCAGGCACCACGGTAAAAGCGCGCGCCTACCCAGAACTGAATCGGTGTGGCGAGCAGCCACTGCACAGCATGAGGAACACCGACCGGGATACCCAACCAATCAAAGATCATGGCAAGCACCAGCGGCAACGACAGCACTGCACCGACCCAAAAATGCAGCAGCGGACGATTGGCTTGCGGGGCTGTCGCTGTTTCAACCGGCGCATCCTTAACTGGATAGTTCAATGCCGCCAGGCGCTGGCGAATGGTTTGATCACTGGTCAGCGCCGCCACATACTCAATTTGCAGCTGTGATTTCACCAGATTGACCTGGGCACGCTGGACACCGGGTAATTTGCCCAGCTGTTTTTCGATTTTGTTCACACAGGCCGCACAGTGAACGTTTTCGAGTTCATACATTTCTGTGCTGACGGGTACATCAAAACCCGCATCCTGCACCCATTCGCGTAACTGTGCACCGCTGGCCGTTGAGGTCAGTTCGATGTCCAGAGATTCCAACGCCAGATTAACCTTGGCCTGGTGCACTTCAGGGTGCTTGCTGAGTACTTTCTCCAGACGATTGACACAGCTGGCGCAACTGAGCCCGCTGATGGGTACGATCCAATGATTCATACTGTCGGTAGTCATGGTGGCCTCCGGTTTTTGCAACTGAAAGGCATTGTAGACCTTCCATCAACTGGAAGGTCAACACAGAAAAAACAACGACAGAACAGGACGGATGAAGACCGGTGTTCAGCCGGTCAATGTTGAGTACGTGCTTGTGGGCGCTAACCTGGTCTTGCTGTAAAAAACCAGCACACCCTGGCAGGTTATTTATGTTCCAGTCAGGTTGCGAATACTGCGTTAAAATTCGACAGCCTGTCAGGTAACCTTAAACTGACTGACCAGAGTCTCCAACTGTCGGCTCATCTCATTCAGATCAGTCATCGCCGCTGCGGCCTTCTGCGTACCTTCGACCGTTTGATCATTGAGCGACTTAATATTGTTGACACTATCGCTGATACTGTCCGCCACAGCGCTTTGCTCTTCGACAGCACTGGCGATACTGGTGTTGAGATCCCGAATACCGGTCATGGCCGCCATAATCTGTTCGAACGCATTGCGTGCTTTGTCCGACAGCGCCACCGTATTGTTGACCTCTTCACTGCTACTGCTGATGGCATTGACCGCTTCATTGGCTCGTTGCTGAATTCGGTGGATCACGCTTTGAATCTCGGCAGTAGACTGCTGGGTACGCCCTGCCAGGGTCCGGACTTCATCAGCGACTACGGCAAAACCCCGTCCCTGTTCCCCGGCACGTGCGGCTTCAATAGCTGCATTCAAAGCCAGCAGATTGGTCTGTTCTGCGATGGAACCTATCATTTCCAGAATCTGGCCAATAGCCTGGCTGTCCTGATTCAGGGTATTGATCACCTCGGACGCCTCACCGATTCGATCCTGCATGGTGGACACAGAGGTTGCAGACTGAGACATGATCTCAAGGCTTTCCTGTCCGGTATGATAAGTGGATTGAGAACGCTGATCCGCCTCAGCCGCACTATTGGCCACTTCCTGGAACGAAGCCGCCATTTCCGTAATGGATGTGCTGACCATGTCGGTTTGCAGGTTTTGTTCTTCGACATGCTGCTGGTTTTCATCGCTGGTGTTTTTCAGCACTGATGAGGACTGAGCGAGCGAGTGGGCAATACCGCTCAGCTGTACCACAATATCGTGAATACGCGAGACAAACTGGTTGAACGCTACCGCCAGGTCTCCGATTTCATCCGTTCGTGCCTCATCCAGCCGGGCCGTCAGGTCGCCATCTCCACCAGCAATATCCTGCAGAGCGGCCACTGTACTGTTGATCGGCTTAACCAGCATTTTGGCGAAGAATGTTCCGACCAGCCCACTCCCGGCTATCAAGACCAGAGCAATGATCACTGCAATCCACAGCAGTGCCGATTTCACCGCATCAATTGCACCAAAGGCTTCTTTGGATTTCATTTCGGCCAACACCGCCCAGCGCTGATCGAATACCTCAATGGGCCGATAGCCCACCAGGGTCTTCTCTCCTGTCGACGGTGAAGTGAACTCCATGGACCCGGATCGCCCCGCCAGTGCCTCAGTGACCGCCCGTATATCGAGTTTTTCCAGACCATCATTATTCCCCCGGGCCTTAATCGTGGCCAGGGTGGTGGCATCAGCGCGATTATTAAGGCGCAGCATCTCCAGATACCCGTCCATATCCTCAACCGCACCTCGCCGCAGAGTACGTGTATACCCGTCACCGCCCACCATGATTACTTCACCGGTCTTACCCAGACCCGCATTTTCCCAACCCTTACCAAAGGTCACCAGGTTATTGAGCTTATCAGGTGACAACTGGAACACGATCAGGCCGATCATTTCATCGTTATTGTTGATTAACTGTGTGGCGACAAAAGCAGTCGGTAAATTGAGATTGGGCACATAAGGCTGAAAATCGGCGAAATACAGCTCTCCAGGCGCTCCTGTCAGAGCGGTTTCAACCAACCGCCCCAGTGATGTGTTTTTGAAGACGCCGGACTTCATAGACGTGGCATAGTCAATTTTTTTGGCCATGGAATACACCACTACTCCGTCCTTCGGTTCTATCAAATAGATATCTTCAAAACCGAAACGCGCAGCATAGCGCCGAAACTGATCATGATATTTGCGATGTGACAGGGTATAAAAAGTGGTGTCATCGGCAAACTCGAGACTGCCTTTCTGGCCGATGGGAAAATCATTATTGGCAATGTACTGGGCCTGCTGATACAGATTCTCCACCGGAATCTGCCGAATCATGCTCGTCACATCCAGATCACTGTTGGGATTCTGTTGACGGTAAGCCGTTAAAAAATCCTGGTTATAGAACGACTGGATATCGCTCTTAAGCGTATCGGCATCCAGTTTCTGGGTCACTTGTGTTGGATAAGATTCAAACGCCGGGGTAAACACCTTAATGGTCTTTAACACAGTATCATCATTCGCAAAACTCAGAATCTGGTTACTGGTTGACTGGACAAAGTTACCTACCATTCTGGAAGCACTGTCCTGTGACAGGCTCATCTGCTGCAACCGGGCTTCGGTCAGACCTGCATCTATGCGGGAAACTGCCCCCCAACCAATTGTTGCTGCGGTAATGACAACTGCAGAGGCTGCCACCCCTGCGATCCCAAGCATCAGTTTATTGCCTATTTTCATGCGAAAATCCAGAAGAAAAACCTAATAACGTTAGTTAACTTTAGACCCCAATAGCTGTTTTGCAAAACACCGCAAAACGAAAACATTTTCACGTACATATGCGATATTTCGAACCATATCAGGCATTTAAGAGCCATTTTTAAAACGTTTGTGACGTGAACAATAAAACATTCAACAAACAACACACGTCTGCGCTTAAGGACCAAACCGATACCAATGACTGCGGAAGGAATGTCATCGCGGTGCAGCAGATACGTAACGGCGGCTCCTGATGCCACATATCTCCTGAACATAAGGCCAGTAACGTCCAGAGATATTGATTTGCATCACTTCAACCGGGGGGCACAGACCAGCGGCCAATCACCGAAACATCGGCCAGAAAAACATGAATTCGGAGCATTCAGTATCGCTTTTTTACCGTATATTTGTCGTTTTTTTACCTTTCATATTGGACCCAGGACTTAAATAATGACCTCACACTCATACGCAGTATCAGGTCACACCAACATGAGATCACCATATACCTTTATTATCCTGGAAAAGCCGGAACAACTGGATCTGGTGTATCGTTCACTGATTCACCTGTTCGAGTTGAGCTCCGGAGACAACGCCATTCTGGGCTTTGAAAATAGTTTTACTGAGCAGGATTTGCAGGCCTATCGGCGATCACTGAATGATCAACTGGCCTCAGGCAGCATCAGAATACTCACTGCCCAGACCTCCAAACACGATGTCATTCTTTCCTGCATTCTGAAACAGAATAACCAAACCACCACGCGGCATGTCGCTGACCTTCAAAAAGGCTTTATTCATCCGGACTACCGTGGCACAGGCGTTTTCAACGAAGCCATGTATCACATTGCCAATTATGCCATTCAGCGCCAGATCGACCTCTTTACCCTGGATGTCAGAGAAGATTCCCCGGCCCACAGGCTCTGGTCAAAAATCGGCTTTATAACCTTTGGCATATTACCGGATTATTGTCGTTACAGAGGTAGAAGCTATCGCGGCCATTACATGCATATGCAGGCCAAAGATCTATGGAATAAATTCAAATATGCGAGTGAAGCCGCCGGGGCTCTTGCTGTTTTGTCCTGAATCGATCCGGTGTTACGAAACGGAACCAGACAGACCTCGTTATACCAACCATTCCGCCCATTTTAATCATTAATTAAGGGGAGCAGGCTATGTTAATGGCCAAAGAACAATTCAAACATGAAATGCGGGACATGCTCAACAAGCACCTGACGCTTGCAAATCCACTGTTCAGGCATCTGATGGATGCCAACAATCCCAATCCGGAACTGTTGAAGTTCACCACGCTTCAAGGCTACCAGCTGACCAAACACTTTCTGACTTATATCGAATACATTTATTTTTATTGCCCGATCGAAAAACACAAACGCATCCTGTTGCACAACATGTATGAGGAGGAAACAGGGGCATTATCGCGCACCAAAAACCATGTTGAACTGCTACACGACTTCATTCGTGCATTGGGCATTTCCGATGCCGAACGGGATGCCGCCACTCCGTTGCCCGCCACTCAGCAACTGATTGATTATCGCATGCACGCCTGCCAGAACCCGGAGCTGTATCATATCGCAGCCGCGGCAGTACTGATTGCCAGCGAGGGGCAGAATCTGGAAACGCTGGGAGAAGAAGCCAGACACAGCATTCTTGGCCGGATCTATCAACTCAAAGAAGAAGATCTGCTGTTTTTTTCTGTCCACCAGAAAGAAGATGTCGGCCATGTCAAACAAGGGCTGGCACTGGTAACGGATCTCTGTATTACCGAGGAAATGCAACAACAGGCTCTGGCGGCCATCGAACGTACCTGCCAATACTTTTATGCCATGTATCAAGGTATTTACGAGCACTTAAAGCTGAATGAACTGGATCTGGAGCCAATACAGTGAACCTGTCCCGATACCAACTGACTCTGGCAATTCTGGTTGGGGTTCTGGTTACTTTTTTGGCCTCAGCAATTAAAGGCAGTTATCAGGTTTATTTTGTCGATCTGACGGAACTGTATGGCCGCAGCCGAGGCACTTTTGCCCTGACTGGTGCAATTTTTGGTCTGACTATCGGATTGATGTCGCCGCTCGTTGGCTGGATATGTGACCGGTATGGCGCAATACAAACCATTCTATCGGGCGCGGTGGCAACGGTGCTGGTGTATTTCCTGCTCGGCTTTATGCAGTCTTACTTTCTGTTTTTGGTACTTTACGGTTTGATCGCGGCTTATGCTCTGACTGCCATGACTTTCGTACCACTTGGTTTGTTGGTTGACAGAATATTCGAACAACAACATAAAGGGCTGGCATTCGCTGCAATTACCAATGGTACTGCCATTGGCTTTATGGTCTTGTCACCTTTGTGGGTATGGCTAAATGGTTTTGTCAGTTGGAGTATTGTCTGTCTCGCCATCGGCACTGTTTTTCTGGTCATCGTAATTCCCGCACTCCTGCTGCTCAACCGGGCTTTGCCTGATATCGTCGCAACACCTTCAGAAAAACAGCTGACACCAGGTTTATCGTTGCATCGGCAAATCACAGGTACCGCTTTTCTCCTGCTGGCAATCTCGTTCGCGGGGTGTGGCTCCTCCATGGCCTTTATCGATGTGCATCTTGTTCCGGCCATGCAGCATAGCCTTGATGGCAGTGAGAACCATCGCGAAACCATTGCCTCTACCTTAAGTCTGCTCGGCATGGCGGAGTTGCTGGGAGCCTTGGGGGTCGGATGGTTGTTGCGGTTTCTGAAACCCGGGTTATTTCTCGCGTTTTTGTATGGCATCAGAGCCCTGTCACTGGTATTGATCACTAATACCCAATCGCCATCGACGTTTATTGTCTTTGGAATCATCTTTGGCCTTAGTTATATGGGTACAGTGATTATCACATCGCTTATGTGTCTGAGTATTTTTGGAGCACAGGTCAAAGGCAAAATTTTTGGATTTTTATTCACCATTCATCAGTTGTCGGTCTTTATAACCGTTTGGGCCGGAGGTGTCATATTTGACTTGACCCAAAGTTATCAATGGGTCACTTTGTTCGTAGCCGGTATGTGCGTTGTATCTGTATTCGCCGCATTGATTCTGCAAACTCAGCAGAAAAAAGAAGCTGCCATCTATCAGCAGAGTCTTAACAGCTGATAAGCACATCCATGATCCAACAACACACCGCCAGCAAACGAAAGATGACAGAACAATAATAAACGGGAACCTCTGGTCCAGACAGCGTTAATGCTGACAAGGAAGCGCCACTCAAAAAACCGCAGTCAGTGTGCCCTATTGGGCATTACCTGGGTAAACAGGGTTTTGAGAGGTTGCGTGAATATACAAACCGATCACTCTCAAAGTGCCCATAAGAGTTCATTTGCGCTTTGAGTCTGATAACACTCGAACAATCCATTGTTCTTTTATCAGGATGATGCAGCTGGTAGAAACAGGGACACGCCTGTTTCCGCCAGCGGCAAAAATTACGTAAACAGGTAATATTCGTTAGGGTCCAAGACCTAAGGGAGTCTGTTATGAAATACGTTACTGAAGCGGTACACGCATCCAAAACCTATCTGGAAGACATGCATTCTGAAGCCATCGCGATGACCTCCGCTTATGACTTTGCTTCTGCCGAAGAAGCTGCCCAACGGTTTTCGGGGACTCAGACTGGCAACGTCTACAGCCGATTCACCAATCCGGGAGTGGAGCTTTTTGAACACCGCCTGGCCGCACTCGAAGGCACCGAGGCCGCGCTGGGAGTCGCGTCCGGCATGGGTGCTTATCTGTTGCTCGGACTCACATTTCTGCGGCAGGGTGATCATGTCCTGCTGGCCAGCGGTATATTTGGCACCACGACCCATTTGTTCAAAAACATTTTTGGTCAGTTTGGTATCACAACCACAACAATTGCGGCATCAGATCTCAATGCCTGGTCTGACCATATGACCCCACACACCCGGATGGTGATTGTCGAAACTCCCACCAATCCATTAATGGAGATTGCAAATCTCAGGCAACTGGCTGACATCGCCAGGAAGAATAATGCGCTGTTTGTCGTCGACAACACTCTGCTGACTCCAGTGTTTCAGCGCCCGATTGAGTTTGGTGCAGATATCGTATTGCATTCCGCTGGCAAATTTCTGGATGGCCAGGGACGTTGTGTCGCCGGAGCGCTGGCCGGGAGACAGGAGCACATTGATCGGCTCAGACTGTGCCTCAGAACCACCGGGGTCAATATGAGCCCGTTCAATGCATGGATTTTGAGTAAGGGGCTGGAAACCCTTAAGGCAAGAATGCTGCTGCATGAACACAACAGCCTGCAGATCTACCAGTGGTTAAAAAATCATCCAGCCGTTGAGCAGGTCATCTCGACATTCGACGAAAATCATCCGGATGCCTCGTTAATTGCCTCACAACAGAAAGGACACTGTCCGATTATTTCTTTTCGACTGAATGCGGATCAGGCCGGTACCCTGGCCTTTATTGATCGCTTAGGCCTGATTAAGCGCTGTACCAACATTGGTGATGCCCAGACCATGATTACTCATCCGGCGACTACCACACACTGTCGTTATCCTGCCGAAGAAAGGAATCTTTTTGGCATATCGGATAATCTGTTGCGTATATGTATTGGCCTTGAGGAACCTGAAGATGTGATTGAGGATCTGGCTCAGGCCATGTCTCCCACTCATCCTCAATCGACACTCAGAGTCGGTTAACAACCAGCGTTGCCACGGCAACCACGCTGGCGGTATCGGATCAATGCTAAGCGATGAAGGCGTCTGCTTTGTCAGTCGCCTTTTTATTTCCTGGAAGCCCACCATAGCGTTTTTTCCAGGCATCCCTGAAAGACGAAGGGTTTGGAAATCCGGCCAGATGTGCGGCCTGCTCCACTCCCATCCCATTTTCCAGCAGCTGTCGCGCCTCTTCCAGTCTCAGACTGGCAATATAGTCGCGTACCGTAATATCTGTGTGTTCTTTGAATATTCGCTGCATATGACGCTGGGAAACCCGGTGCAGATGACACACATCTGCAATATTCAGCGATTCACGAAAATGCTCACAAATGTAGTCCTGCACGGCATGTACCAACGGACTGATGTGGTTGCGATACTTGAGATGATCAGAAATCTGTTTGTCATTCGCCATCCGTCGGCGATGAACCACCAGCTCACGAGCCACTTCGACAGAAGTATGGGTTGATGCAAGTTGACTGATCAGATACAGCGTTGTATCAATCCCGGCCGTGACACCCGCACTGGTATAAATATTATCGGAACGGACGAATATCCGGTCTGTCAGTACATGGGTTTCCGGAAACTGTTGCGCCAGCTCGGTGGTCAGGCTGTGGTGAGTCGTCACTTCCTTACCATCCACCAGCCCTGCTTTGGCTAACATAAATGCACCGGTACAAATACCGACAACCAGAGTGTCCTCACGTATGGCCTGCCTCAACCACTCGATGCTCCTGGCAGACTCCTGATCGGAGTATATGTTTGGCTCGTATTTGGAGGCACAGACGAAGATGACAGAGCGCTCCGGCAGCTCGATCGGCGGTTCCAGAATGTTGGTCAGATCGAGCCCCTGATGACTATGTACCGTCCGCGAGAAACCGACGAAATAGATTTTAAACAATGGAGTTTGCTTGTTTGCCTCATGTAGAGCCTGACAGGGCCCAGCAATATCTAGCAAATGCATGCCATGATTGATCAGAAAAAAAATACTGTAGCGTTTTTCAATACTCACGGAGAACCTCGAGGCTTAATTCTTGCTGGAAATCATGTCTCAGTGCACCCAACTGCAGCTTGGCAGCACTCCTACTCCAACCGTGTGAAACAACTTCTCCTGTTTCACCGACAATCCAGAAATTTGATAAAAAGTGATCCTCACTCCCGCCCATGATAATTTACGATCATTATCTGTAAATATCAGAACCAACTGTTACTATTTTGTGCACTTGGCACCATCAGTATCAACAATAATAAAATCTTACTGCAGTTTCGGATAAATGGTCATATGAACAATGCATATCTTCTGGCAGAACTCTTAGTTAAAGAATTCGATATTCACTATGGCAACTTTACCCGCTATAACCAGCAGGCCCGAATGCTTTTTGAAACAGCTGATTGGGCCGCCGTACAACAAGCCCATAAAGAACGTATTGCACTTTACGATCGCAGAGTCAACGAAGCGATCACGAAAATCCGTACAGAAGTCAATCCCTCCTGGCTAAGCGAGCCACACTGGCATGATGTGAAAAATCATTACCAGCAAATATTGCTTACTCACCCCCAGCCTGACCTGGCGGAAACATTCTATAATTCAGTGTACTGTCGACTGTTTGAGCGATTTTATTATCATAACCAAAATATATTCGTAGAGACCAATACCGCCTGGCAATACTACAGCCCTCCAGAGCAACTATATCAACGGTATACTATCGAAGGCGGTCTGAAAGCCACGCTCAGAAATATTCTCCAGAACCTCGAATTCACTCTGCCGTTTGAAGATATAAGCCGTGATATCAATCACCTGCTTAAAGTTTTCCGGCAATCCACCTCCATTCCATCCACCGAGTTGCATAATTTTACCATCGATATCCTGGTACCGGTCTTCTACCGAAACAAAGGCGCATATGTGGTTGGTCGGCTCAACTATAACGAGACCGAAAGTCCGTTTGTTGTTCCCATACTCAATACTGAAAAAGGCAGCATATATGCAGATACTCTGTTACTGAATAACGATGACATGGCGGTTGTTTTTGGTTTCGCCAGGTCCTATTTTTTTGTCAACACCCAGTCGCCACTGGCACTGGTTAACTTCCTGCTCAGACTGATGCCACATAAGTCCCGGGCTGAGCTGTATACCGCAATCGGGTTACAAAAGGCTGGAAAAACCGAATTTTATCGCGCTTTTTTACATCACCTGGAGCACTCCACCGACCTTTTTATCAGCGCTCCAGGCATCAAAGGGATGGTGATGGAAGTGTTTACTCTGCCGTCATTTCCTTATGTATTTAAAGTTATCAAGGACAAATTCGCTCCTCAAAAAGATCTGACCAGAGACGTTGTCATACAGAAATATCAGTTAGTCAAAGAACATGATCGGGTGGGCCGTATGTCTGATGCCTGGGAATATTCCCAGGTTGCCTTTCCCAAACACAGGTTTTCATCAGAACTATATGATGAGCTGAAGAAGACGATTCCATCGAGCCTCAGCGAGGATGCCGATGGTGACCGGATTGTGATCAAACATTGCTATATAGAGCGACGCATGACTCCCTTGAATCTCTATCTGGAAACCGCTACCAACGATGAACGGGAAAATATCCTCAAGGATTACGGTAAAGCCATTCGGGAACTGGCTGCCGCTAATATTTTTCCGGGCGACATGCTACTGAAAAATTTCGGCGTGACCCGTCACCAGCGAGTCATTTTTTACGACTTCGATGAAATCTGTTACACCACTGAATGTAACTTTCGACATATTCCACCGCCTCGCTATCCAGAAGACGAAATGGCCGCAGAACCCTGGTATTCAGTCGCACCCCTGGATGTTTTTCCTGAAGAGTTTCCGGTCTTTTTATTTAACGATGTCGCCACGCGTCAACTATTCGTGCGGCATCATGGCGATTTGATACAACCGGAGTTCTGGCAAAAATGCCAGCAGAATATCGCGCATGGCGTGTATGAAAATGTATTTCCATACAACGAAGCATTAACTAACCCCAGGACCTGAACTGATCACCGAACACCCAAAATATCGCGCCTGCATTATTCTGTGGCGCTAAAATGCCGATTGTTTCGTTTAGGTGCAAGCCTCGCGTTGTAGTTGTCATTTAACGGGTGTGCTGACCCATCATGCCGCCGTGAACCCGGAACCAGGGTAAAATTATCGTTGGTGTGTATATTGCTTTGACTGGCGCTAACATTGCAATAAGCAGGGGTCATCATGTTATATAGCAAACCCATGATAGAACTGGTGTATGAAATTCGCCGACGGGTGCCTTCACACCTGAAACCAGACATCAAGCTGGCCAACCCTGATCTGCTGGATGAGTTACTGCTGTACTATCAGAAAGACGCAGATACCATCGTCAAAGCATTGATCAAAGAGCTGATGCAACTGGCTGGCGATCCATGGACAGATCTGTTGACTTCTCAAGAATCATCAAGTGACCAATATGTCACCAAAACCTATCGAGGAGCGCTGATGCTGGAACCACGCAAAGCCGGTACAGAAGAAAAGAGTCGCAGTTCCAGAAAAATGTATCGGGGACAAATGGTTTCCGGATAATTATCCGGAACCAGCTGTCAGAGTTACCTGCCCGGCTTATTCCCAATAGCCGCCTGTTGGACAGATTTGTTATTATCCCGCCTTTCTTAAATTTGGATATTTCCGATTTGCAAGATCATATTTCTCTAACCGATGTGTGCCTGGAACGGGACGGCATCACTGTCCTCAATAATATCAACTTACATCTGACAGAAGCACGAATCGCCCTGATTGGTAGCAATGGTTCCGGAAAAAGCTCACTGGCACGGCTGCTTAATGGATTGCTACAGGCCACCGCCGGCACCATTTCCGTTTGTGGAGAAGATCCGAAGAAAGGAATCGAAGCCATGCACCGCCGGGTTGGATTCATTTTCCAGAATCCGGATCACCAGCTGATATTTCCCACGGTGCTGGAGGAACTCAGCTTTGGTCTGATGAATATAGGCAAAACCCGCCGGCAAGCACATGATCAAGCCATGAGTTTACTGAGGCAACATGATCATGAAGAGTGGGCCAATATGTCAGTACATGCTCTTTCAGAAGGTCAAAAGCAGCTTGTATGTATTTTTGCCGTTTTATTGATGGAACCAAAACTGCTGATTCTCGATGAACCTTTTTCTGCCCTGGACCTGTTAATCAAAAAGCAGCTGTTGAGAATACTTGACCAACAAGCTCCGCAGATGTTGATGATCAGTCATGATCTCGACGCAATATATCATTTTGACCGGGTCATCTGGCTGGAGCACGGGCGAGTTCGTGAAGACGGGCCGGCGCCAGCAGTTATCGATCATTACCGGCAATGGGTGGCTTCACAACTGGAGAATCATCCGTGATCAGCCTGTATCGCCACCAACCATCCTGGCTGCACCGGATTCCAACAGGTGTCAAAATCATGCTGCTGCTATTAAGCAGCGTGTTACTGTTTCCTGTCCAGCAAAGCTGGATTCAAGTTGCGGTATTAGCGTTGATCATTGCATCCTACGCCAGTCTTGGCACACGGGGCCTGAACCACATCAGCGTACTCAGACCCATGCAATGGCTGCTGGTGGCAATTTTCATGCTACAGTGGTGGACAACCGGACCAAACGCCGCGACGGCCTTGATTGTTCGCATGATCAATATGATCCTGCTGGCCAATCTGGTTACTCTGACAACTCGTATGGAGGACATGATTGCCACCATAAGTCCGTGTTTCATACCGCTCAAGATTTTCGGTATACAACCGGACAGAATTGCATTTGCAATCAGTCTGTTCATACGTTTTGTGCCGGTACTGATGGCGACCATGAATACTCTGGGTGAAGCCTGGAAAGTCCGGGGTGGTGGTTATCAGCGCTGGAGACTGATTATCCCGATGATGTTAATTACGTTGAAGATGTCAGACACGGTGGCAGAAGCCATAGCGGCCCGCGGTGGCATCTCACCGGATACCAAAAACCATTGAAAGCTGGAAGTGATAACCATCACAACCAGTCTGGTTTTGTGACTCGATCATGGCATTTCTGGTCGTAACAGCCTGAACATAGAAGAAGACAACCATCAACACAGGTATGTACTGATAGCTTTGTTCATAAAGTTCAGGGGGAAACCTCCCGGCACAATCCTGGCACAGCTATCAGAATACTTTTTTATCACAATAACAAACTGGTCTGGAAACCCTATGAAAGATAAAGCTCTGGTAGAAATTGCCTTATACGCTGCTCTGATTGCTGCCCTCGGCCTGATTCCCCCCATCCCGTTTTTATCCGGCATCCCCATTACCGCACAGACACTGGGTATCATGCTCGCCGGTATTATGCTTGGTCCATGGCGAGCGTTTGTATCAATGGCACTATTCGTTTTGCTGGTGGCGATAGGTATGCCTTTACTTGCCGGAGGCAGAGGTGGGCTGGGCGTGTTCTCTGGGGCAACCGTCGGATTTGTTATCGGCTTTCCGTTTTCCGCAATGGCGGTCGGCGCCTTTGCGCTGATGTTTAAAAAACTCCCTCTGGTAGTAGCCGTCACCCTCGCCTCCATTCTGGGTGGAATTGTGGTTCAGTACATGTTTGGCATTATTGGTTTCAGTCTGATGACCGGAAAAAGTCTGCTGATGTCTACCGCAATCATGTGGGTGTACATTCCAGGAGATTTGGTGAAGGTGGTCTTAACAGCGGTGATCGTGCGAGCGGTTTATCACAGCAGGGCTACCGCCATCGCCACCCGCTAGCGACAAAGCGGATGCAAATTGTCATGGTTTTCTCTAAAATCGCCAGTTCCATTCAGGAGATAACTATGAAAACGAAGCAAAAGAAACGCAATGTCTATGCGATAGACCCAATCATGCGAAAAGGCGGGGTTCACGAAAAATCAACCAAGGCGAAACGTCAAAAAGACAGGATGAAACTGCAGAAAGAGGCTGCCAACTGGCAGCCTTATTTTTTTGTGCTCAGATATTGCCAGCTTGCGAATCTCAGCGTCAGAACTTTTTATCAAGAGGCTTCACTCTAAAAGCGGTAAACTCCTTCAGCTCCCATGGTCTGATGGCCAGTACGACACTGGTTCCGAAAATCTCACTCTGCGGCAGCTTGGCATCTTCCTTACTCAACTCATCAAACTCCTTGGCCAGTCGTTGTATCGAGCGCTGTATCTGTTTATTTGAGGATCGGCTCAACATGCCATTGACCACTAGCAACAATTCACCTTTTTTGGTATCGAATTGGGTACTGAAAAACTCCTGCTGAACTTTCTCTGCAAAAAATTTATGCACAGGGCCTCGTTTTTGCCACTTGAAATGACGGGACAACAACAGGCGATACTTATTGCCGGGCAGCAGATCAAGAATGCGCATACGATCGAGCCTGGCCATTAGCTTGGTCAGCTCAGGCAAGGTCCATTTATAGGTATCCAGAATGTCCTGGAACTCCCACTGCGATATCACCAGTAATGTCAGTAATATTAAATAGGGATCCGAAACCAGCTCGGTTTCCATTTCAATAGACAATTCTTCCAACTCGGAACTGCCATACTGCATCTCCTGGATCAGGTCGGTGAAATCCATCTGCAATACCTGACAAATACTATCCAGTCGCTGCAGGGTAAAATCCCGTTTGGAAAACATCCGTTTGATATTGGCTTCGCTGAGACTCAGTCGTGCTGCCAGATCTGCGTAGGTGATTTTCCGTTGTTTAAGATTCCGCTTAATGGTATCGATGAGTGCAACCGTTTGAGCCATGGCTTATCTGTATCCTTCACGTTTGGTATCGAAAAACTATACCGTCAGTATAGTATTCTGCAACTTTGAAAATTTTGATTGTTGTCTGCCCGACAAACCGTAGCATTCGTTTCAGCAACACAAAACGGCTGGAACAACCCCATGAAAATCTCCCGACTGATGGCAAAATTCATAACCTGGACTACGATCCATCAAATTACGGAAAACGTACTAAGCCGGCACCAGGATTTCTCCGGGAAAGTATTCTTATTCTGCAAATCCGAGTATGACATCGAAGAATGGTTCTTTTTGTCCCTGCTACCGAAAAATACTCTTATTTATCGCCTCAACCCCAAAGACCTGAGCAGTACCACCGCCATTGATGAAGCTGATCTGATAAATCCGGCAAAGATTAAAGTTGTCATTCTGGACAGCACAAGCCTGGCCAGTGACTGCCAGAAGCTCGCAATTCGTTTGAATCAGTTGACCGCCACTTCCACTGAATTGATTCCACTGCTGCTGTGTAACCGCTATGTGGAGATTCTGGGTGGTAACTACACTCTGGAGTCCGGTCCTTCGATGTTCATCAACAACCACAACCAACTGCCACTGACCGGTCAGATTCTACACATATTTCTGCGTAAAAACCTGGATCGCTATCTGCCACAGGACCACGACTGGTTCCCAAGACTGCTCAGTAACATGGCAGCTAATCAGGGGGCGCCTTTTTTCCAGACATTGCAATTGATCAATGGCAGTCTGTCGAGCCAGGTACTGGCGGAGTGGCTGGAACTTAAGTCCCAGCTCAGCAGCCTGCCAGTGGAAAGACTGCCAAACAAACTGCCTGGCCTGATTGACCTGCTGCTGGCACCGGTCTGGCTACTGTTGTCTTTTTCCGCTGCTCTGGTCTGGTGGCCCGTGCAGGAATTTCTGCTGATGCTGCCCCGTCATCTCAGGGTTATTTCCATTCCGGTGGCGGCCATCACAATGATTGTACTATTGACCTGTCTACTGCAGATATTTCTGCCATCCACTGTTATCTTCTGGCCCTTACTGGCCATAACCGGATGCAAACACCGGGCATGGATCAAACAGAAGATCACTAACCAGAGAGGCTGGTTACTCAGCAAACGGGAAAAACGGCAATTTCAGGTGCTGCAGGACAAAATCCTCTACTTGGTTCCAGCCAAGAGTAAAGCTCGCAAAGGCTCATACAGGGATCTTGAAGAAGCCAGTATTTTATGACCCGATAACTCACCATGCTCTCTGGTTTCTGTGGCGTATGACCCGGTCATCGCCCCCGCTTCATAAGCAATCAATCTGCCAGCAGCCATATCCCAGGGTTTGACCTGATGCTCGTAATAAGCATCAAGACGACCACACGCCACCCAACACAAATCAAGCGCAGCTGATCCAAGCCGGCGTAGATCCGCACAATGCTGCAAAACAGCACCGGCTTCCTGCATCAGCTGTGGCAGGTTATTTTTGTGATAGGGAAAACCGGTTGCGACGATCGCCCGATTAAGCTCAGTGGTTGTACTGGCACTTATTCGCTGACCATTCAAAAAAGCACCCTGGCCACGGATGGCTGTAAATGTCTCCTGCAAAAACGGATTGTGCACCACTCCCAGCTGCACCTCTCGATCCACGGCCAGAGCAATTGAAACCGCAACCTGGTAATGATGGTGGGCATAGTTGACGGTGCCATCAATCGGGTCGATGACCCACAGGGATAACCCTTCTTCTTCGGCTTTGCTCAAGTCATTCTCTGACTCTTCGGCCAGAATGGAAAACTCCGGAGTGGCTTGCAGCAGCGCCGATGTTATATAAGCATCAGCTTTTTTATCGGCTTGAGTAACCAGTTCAATACCATCTTTATAGTCAACATCGAGACTATGATTCTGCCGCTCGTCACGGATCAGTTCACCCGCTTTCTGAGCGGTATCTACAGCCAATTGCAGCCAGGACTGCAATTCAGTTAATGACATCATAAAACTCCTTAGACCAGGACATTTGATTCGCGGGACTTTAGCTGGACAGGCATAGGTCCAATCCGTACAATCCGCGCCAATTTGGGCTATGAAAAAGTGGTCGCAGCTCAAGTAGCTGCGACAGGCAAATGCTGAACCCAAGTTCCATCGGTCAGATCAGCCTGTGAAAGTCTTATCTGACAGTTTACCCAGCAACCCCCCGAAGAGGAACCAGCATTGAGCACAACAGCTTTGCTTGCGCTTGAAGACGGCAGCATATTCCGGGGAACAGCCATTGGTGCGACTGGCTGTTCTGTGGGTGAGGTGGTATTCAATACCGCAATGACGGGATACCAGGAAATCCTTACCGACCCCTCCTACGCAAAACAAATTGTCACTCTGACCTACCCCCACATCGGCAATACCGGTGTCAACTCCGAAGATGAAGAGTCTCCCCAAATCTGGGCTCAAGGGCTGATTATTCGTGATCTGCCATTGCTCGCCAGCAATTTCCGTTCGGAACAAAGTCTGGGCGAATATCTGAAATCCCGAAATGTCATCGGCATCGCTGATATTGATACTCGACGCCTCACCCGGATTCTGCGGGAAAAAGGCGCACAAAACGGTTGCCTTATGGCCGGCGACAACCTGTCTGAACAGGAAGCGCTGGAACAGGCCCGGGCATTCCCCGGACTCAAAGGAATGGATCTGGCCAAAGAGGTTTCAGTCGCTGCACCCTATCCATGGGACAAAGGTACCTGGAAGCTTGGCGAGGGTTACACGACACCCGAATCGACAGAATTTAACGTGGTTGCCTACGACTACGGTATTAAACGCAATATCCTGCGGATGCTCGCGGACCGGGGCTGCAAACTAACTGTCGTACCGGCTCAGACGCCGGCCAGTGAAGTTCTGGCCCTGAATCCGGATGGCGTGTTTCTCTCCAACGGCCCTGGTGATCCGGAGCCTTGTGATTATGCCATCAAGGCCATCGCTGAGATTCTGGAAACCAACATCCCGGTGTTTGGCATTTGCCTCGGACATCAGTTACTGGCGCTGGCCAGTGGTGCCAGAACCCAGAAAATGAAATTCGGCCATCACGGTGCCAACCACCCGGTAGAAATCATTGAATCCAAGACCGTCATGATTACCAGCCAGAATCACGGTTTTGCGGTAGACGAAAGCAGCCTGCCTGATAATCTGGTCATGACCCATCGTTCATTATTTGATGGTTCATTGCAGGGCCTGCACCGGACTGATAAACCAGCGTTTTCATTCCAGGGCCATCCGGAAGCCAGCCCGGGCCCCCATGACTGCGCACCCTTATTTGATCACTTCATTGAATTGATGCAGGCACGACGCTGATCACATTATTGGATGTAAGCGACTGCATGGTGTACATGCATAAATCAGTAACCCGGTGAATAGTTAGAGCGTACAGATTCATGCCCAAAAGAACTGACATACAAAGCATTCTCATCTTAGGCGCGGGACCGATTGTCATCGGTCAGGCCTGCGAATTCGATTACTCCGGCGCCCAGGCTTGTAAAGCCCTGCGGGAAGAGGGTTATCGGGTCATTCTGGTAAATTCCAATCCAGCCACCATCATGACCGATCCGGCCATGGCGGATGCCACTTATATTGAACCCATCGTCTGGCAGGAAGTGGAAAAAATCATTGCCAAGGAGCAACCAGACGCGCTGTTGCCAACCATGGGCGGCCAGACCGCACTGAACTGTGCTCTGGACCTGGAACGCCATGGCGTTTTGGAAAAATATGGTGTGGAAATGATCGGTGCCAACGCCGACACCATCGACAAAGCCGAGGATCGCGAGCGATTTGATCTGGCCATGAAGGCTATCGGTCTGGAAACCCCGCGTTCCGGACTGGCTCATAATATGGAAGAAGCCAGAGAAATCCAGAAAGGTCTGGGCTTCCCAGTGATTATCCGGCCATCGTTCACCATGGGTGGTTCCGGTGGTGGTATTGCCTACAACAAAGATGAGTTTGAAGAAATCTGTGCTCGCGGGCTGGATTTGTCTCCGACCAGCGAGCTGCTGATTGATGAATCGCTGATCGGCTGGAAAGAATATGAAATGGAGGTTGTCCGCGATAAAAACGACAACTGCATTATCATCTGCTCCATTGAAAACTTTGATGCCATGGGTGTGCATACCGGCGACTCAATTACAGTCGCACCGGCACAGACATTGACCGACAAAGAATATCAATTGATGCGGAATGCCTCTCTGGCAGTTCTGCGGGAAATTGGTGTTGAGACTGGTGGTTCCAATGTTCAGTTTGGCATCAGTCCGGATACCGGCCGCATGGTGGTCATTGAAATGAATCCCAGAGTCAGCCGCTCTTCGGCGCTGGCATCCAAAGCAACGGGATTTCCAATCGCCAAAGTCGCTGCCAAACTGGCGGTTGGTTACACTTTGGACGAACTGCAGAACGATATCACCGGTGGTGTAACACCGGCATCCTTCGAACCCAGTATCGATTATGTGGTCACCAAAATCCCTCGCTTTGCTTTTGAGAAATTCGCCCAGGCCAATGATCGTCTGACCACACAGATGAAGTCAGTCGGTGAAGTGATGGCTATCGGCCGGAATTTCCAGGAATCACTGCAAAAAGCCATGCGGGGATTGGAAACCGGTTCTGCCGGTTTTGAACCGATGATCGATCAACAGGCCGAAGGGGCCAAAGACCGGATCATCCACGAACTTAAAGAGCCTGGCCCGGATCGTCTCTGGTATGTGGCAGATGCGTTTCGGTTCGGTTTCTCCGTCGATGAGGTTTATCGCTTTTCCGGCATTGACCCCTGGTTCCTGGTGCAGATTGAAGATCTGCTGAAGGATGAGGCGGCGCTGGCCGATCAAAGCGTTAGTGCTCTGACTGTCGAGCAACTGCGCAAACTCAAGCGCAAAGGATTCTCCGATGCCCGTCTGGCGGTTTTACTCAATGCCAGTGAAGCCGAAGTCCGTGCTCATCGTCATGGTCTGGGTCTGTATCCGGTATACAAGCGGGTAGACACCTGCGCTGCAGAATTTGCTTCTACCACCGCCTATATGTACTCCAGCTATGACGAAGAGTGCGAAGCCAATCCAGGCGAGCGCGAAAAAATCATGATTCTTGGCGGTGGACCCAACCGGATCGGCCAGGGCATCGAGTTTGATTACTGCTGTGTCCATGCTGCATTTGCAGCCAAGGAAGAAGGGTATGAGACCATCATGGTCAACTGTAACCCGGAAACCGTATCAACCGACTATGACACATCTGACAGACTCTATTTTGAGCCGGTTACCCTTGAGGACGTGCTCGAAATCGTGGCAGTTGAAAAACCCAAAGGCGTTATCGTTCATTATGGCGGACAAACACCACTGAAACTGGCCCGGGACCTGGAAGCGGCCGGCGTACCGATCATCGGCACGTCACCAGATGCGATCGACCGGGCGGAAGACCGTGAACGCTTCCAGACCATGATCCATCATTTAAAACTCATCCAGCCGGAAAACGCCACTGCGCGCAGTACCGAACAGGCCATCCAAAAAGCCACCGAGATCGGATATCCGCTGGTTGTCAGACCATCCTATGTACTGGGTGGCCGGGCCATGGAAATTGTGTACAAAGAATCCGAACTGGTGCAGTACATGACCTCCGCAGTCAAAGTTTCCAATGATGCTCCGGTACTGTTGGACCGTTTTCTGAATCATGCCATTGAAGTGGATATCGACTGCATCAGCGATGGCGAAACTGTCGTGATCGGGGCGATCATGCAGCATATTGAACAAGCTGGCGTCCATTCAGGCGATTCTGCCTGCTCACTGCCGCCTTACAGTCTGTCCAAAGACATCCAGGATCAGATTCGTGAACAGGTAAAAGCCATGGCACTGGAACTTGAAGTGGTGGGGCTGATGAACGTGCAGATGGCCTGGCAGGATGGTGTGCTGTATGTCATCGAGGTCAATCCCCGTGCTTCACGGACCGTTCCGTTTGTATCCAAAGCCATCGGTACCTCTCTGGCCAGCGTAGCCGCCAAAGTCATGACCGGTCGTAAGCTGACGGAACTGGGATTTGTTGAAGAAATCGTTCCGACTCATTTTTCGGTCAAGGAATCGGTATTCCCATTCAACAAGTTCCCGTCTGTTGACCCGATTTTGAGCCCTGAAATGAAGTCCACTGGCGAGGTCATGGGCACAGGTACCACGTTTGGCGAAGCGTTTGGCAAAGCCGCACTCGGATCCGGTGCCAAACTGCCCAAGCCCGGCAAGGTAATTTTCAGTGTTCGCGACAACGACAAGCCAGATGCCATCGAAACCGCCAGAAGCCTGGTCAGTCTGGGGTTTGAAATCCATGCAACCTCCGGCACCGCCAGCATCTTCAGAGAAAACGGAGTGGACTGCGCGGTTGTCAACAAGGTGAAAGAAGGTCGTCCGCACCTCGTGGATATGATTAAGAATGGTGAAATCAGTTTCATCATCAATACCACGGAAGGGCGTGAATCGATTAATGATTCCTCGGAAATTCGTCGCACCGCCCTGCAAAACAAGGTGTATTACACGACAACCCTTGCCGCCGCTCAGGCGACCGTCAAAGCCTTGCAGCACATTGAAGAGAGCCCGGTTCGTCGTCTGCAGGATCTGCACAACGCCTGATCGCATTCGGTACCCGATAAAGGAGGGGGTTTAAGTACCCCCTGTCTATGCGGTAGCATGTGTGACCAACTTGTTACATTGTCTCCTGGCATACTTCTTTGCCAATACATTAAACAGAGGTTATTAAATGGAACGCGTTCCAATGACCGTTGAAGGTGAAAAAGCCCTTCAAACCGAGTTACAGCATTTAAAAACCGTGGAACGGCCACGGATCATCGCCGCAATTGCCGAGGCAAGAGAGCACGGCGACCTGAAGGAAAACGCTGAATATCACGCTGCACGTGAACAACAGGGCTTTGCTGAAGGTCGGATAAAAGAGATCGAAGCCAAGTTATCGAGCTCACAGGTAATAGATATCTCTCAGATTCCTCACACCGGAAAAGTGATTTTCGGCACCACGGTGACCTTGATTAATACCGAAACTGAGGAAGAAGTGACCTATCAAATCGTTGGGGAAGACGAAGCCAACGTAAGGAACAAAAAAATCTCCGTAACCTCGCCGATTGCCCGCGCATTAATCGGGAAGGAAGAGGGCGATGTTGTGGTGGTCAAAACACCAGGCGGTACCGTCGAATACGAGATTGACGAAGTTCAGCATCTCTAATATCTGTTTCGGGGATTCCTGCTTCCCCGAAACCAGCAGAAAAATTGTCATCTAACCATCCATGCCCGCCATACCTCTGCCATTTGTCATTGCCCTGCTATTGCTGTTACTGACAGCGGTCATTAGTTATCGCCAGGAAGCCAACCTCAAGCCCAAAGTTATTTTTCTGCTCAGTTGTACCTGTCTGGTTGTTATCACCGGGCTACGCTGGATCCAGACAATAGCGGCCATTCACTGGCTGCAACCCATTGCTGCGGCCTGTATTCCTCCCGCCACCTGGTACTGTTTTGCCTTAATGCAGCAGACACGACTATCGCTCTGGCATCTGAGCGGTCCGCTGCTAACCCTGTTATTGCTGTTGTTTCGGTCATTCTGGCATGTCCCTTTGGATATTCTGCTGTTCGGTCTCTACACAGGCTACGGCTTTGCTGTGCTCAGAATACTCTTCCGCAACGAGCTGACCTTGCAACGGGTGCGATTTTCGGATCTTGACCACGTCAACAAAGCCGCCGGTTTTGCCGGTACCTTGTTGGTGTTTTCAGCCTTGATCGATGGACTGATTGCATTGGATCTGGTCGGCTCTGGAGGTCGGCACACCATGGTCATTTTGACAACGGCTCAACTGTTGTTACTGCCACTGCTGAGTATTGCGGTGATCACTAGCAGTCATGCTGTCGTCATTGACAGCGGCGAAGACCTGGCCGAGCCGGGTCAGAGCAAAGAGCCTGACAGCCAGGAAAATCAGAACATTGCTACATTGATTGATCATCTGATTCGCCAACAACAACTGTTCCTGGACCCGGACCTGACCCTGAACCGGCTGGCTCGAAAAGCCGGCATTCCAGCCCGGCAAATATCGGCGGCCATGAATGCGGTACACGGCCGCAATATTTCCCAACTCATTAATGAATATCGGATTGAATGGGCCAAACGATTACTGACGACCACTCAAGATCCGATCACGCAGATTTATCTGGCTTCAGGCTTTCAAACCAAATCCAATTTCAATCGTGAATTTTCCCGCATCACCAACACCACACCGAGCGACTACCGGCGCTCGGTATCGACCTGATGGTTGAAGGATCACGGTTCAATCGTTAAAGACTGTGTTCAGGAAAAGGGAAATCTGTTCATACATATCCTGATGCAACGCCGCACGGCTACGCTCACTGCCATCCAGGCAGATTATGCTGTCCCCAGGCTGTTCCTGATCCAGTAATTCAGCCGCACCCGGTTTGCAGAGTTGCATAAAACTGAAATGAGCCGCATCTTCATAAACCCGATACTGACGTTTGTTTTCCGGAATATGTTCAGCCAGATAACCCGACTCCATTTGCTGCGGTAAATCACCAATATCCACACCAGCCGCCAAAATCAGGCTGGGTGTTGCAATTGCCTCCAGACTGCTGGCTGAAAACCCCCGGGCCAGCCCTAGATCCAGTGAAACCGCTGCTTTGATCCGCTCATCCTTCAGCAAAGAATCAGGCTCTCCGGGTTGTGGCACATCCAGCCCCAGCTCACCAGCCAAGCCACAGGTTCTGGGACTCGGCAGACTTTGGCAATCCAGATTAAACTGCTCTCGGTCAAAACGGGCACCAATCAGATTCATGACGGTCCATCCACCTTGAGAGTGGCCAATGGCTGCGACACGTTGACTGTCCAGAAACGGCTGCCATTGAGAATCGGTGACCAGCCAGTCGAGTACCCTGGAGAGATCTTTCGGACGCTGCCACCATTGTGACGCCTGGAGAGGGTTGTGATCACGCGATGTGGTACCGGGATGATCGACTGCCGCAACGATAAAACCGTCCTGTACCAGATCAGCGGCAAGCCAGCTCAGATTGCGCCAGTTGCCACGATAACCATGAGACAGCAAAACTACCCCAAAGCGACCCTTTTTGGGTGCCGCATCCCGAATGGCAGAAATGCCATAAAAAACAGGGTTCTCACCAATACTTTCCACCGTGTCCATCTGCTCACCGGGGTACCAGATTGTGATCGGCAGCGGCCGGGCACTGTGTACCCCAATTACCTGTTGATGGAACCCCACTGCCTGCGCTGAGACCTGACAGCACACGGCAAACAAACCTAACAAAAATACCAACCTCATCCGATTTCCTTAATTGTTGAATGAAGCCGGCAGTATAGCGTCAAGCATGTGCATAAAAGACCTGGAACACGATCAAGGACGTGCAAAATTGCGATTCAGGACGTTCACACATGGCCGCAGGAACTGATTTTTATCACAAGACAGAGGCATTCAACTCTGGCACTAACAAGCCGTTCATTGCAGAATTCAACTCGCCCCATCGCAACCGATCACTCGTGCACATTGAGTTGGGCAGGAACAACATAATATTCACAACAAACCACTAACAGGGAGTGTCATATGAGTACACAAAACCCTTATCAGGCACCTACGGGTGAGCTGACCGAAGAAAATGAACTCTATGGAAAAATCCGCTTGTTTTCGCCTGCAACACGTATTGGCAGAATACGATACCAGGCCTACATCTGGGTCGCATCGCTGATATTTTACCTGGTTGCAGCATTGTTCTCCGTTGTCGCTCCCATGGTGCTCAACGCCGGTGGAATTTCGATTTCTCAACTCTTACTGTTGGCCACCCCGCTGTACCTGGCCATGATTTATTATTCCATCGTATTAATGATTCAGAGGCTTCATGACCTGAACCGATCCGGATGGTTCTCCCTGCTGATCCTTGTTCCGCTGGTGAATGCCATATTCATGCTATGGATAGTCTTTGCTCCCGGAACACCTGCGACCAACGATTATGGCCACCGGCCACCGCCGAATAAAATCTGGCACTGGCTATGTGCATTCATTACTCCGCTGCTTCTGATCGGTATTATTGCCGCCATCGCCATGCCAGCATATAACCAATATGTTGAGAGAGCTCAGTCAATGCAACAATAGTCTGGTGTCTCTCCTGGCAGTGTTTGGCGACAGCAAATCAAATACACTGACGTCGGCTCAACAATATTTGCTAAAGCAGTAAAGTTGTTATGACTCTGGATAAAAATATTATCTCGATGGAATTTCTAAAGTTGTGTCATTCATGTCTGCTATAGGTATTTATAGGCGAAACCGTATAAAGGTTTACGACTGATACATATGAGCTACACTGATATGAATAATAATCACAGCCTAGTTAACAGAGGTTTATGATCGCCGTGATGAACGTCGCTGGATAACTCCATGACTGAAACAACTGATACCAACCCGATTTACCCAGAGCTGGATTTTGAGTTGGATTCGCAGTCTGGCGTGCTGACAGCCAGCTTCCGTGGAGCAGAGGGTAAAACCAAAATTGACCATGACTACTTGATTGAACAGGTAGCCAATGCCGGTTTTGGGGATCTTTTTTTTCGCGATGAGGCTATCCAGAATTTTCTTTTCAAAGCCAGCCATGAAGATGCCGGTGAAGCAGACATTGCCGAAAAACGCGATGCCGAAATCAGTATCAGCGTTACAGACGACCATATGAAAGCCTATGCCACGACCAGCCATGCATATGGCGGTACCACGTTGACTACGGAAGATGTCATAAAAGCCCTGAAAAATAAGGGGGTTACTGAGCAGGCAATTGATATGGAAGCCGTTGAGAAACTGATCACTCTGCCGTTCGCCAATAAGATGCAGGTCGCCACAGGAAAGCTACCTGTCATTGGCAAAAACGGATATTTCAAATGGCTACTGGAGAAAGAGGAAACTTCTGTTCACTTTGTAGGAAATGACGAAGGCATCATTGATTTCAGAGCCGGGAAAAAATATCTGGTCGTCGATCAGGGAGCTTCGGTGCTGAAATATGTTCCCGCGGAAAAAGGTTCCGATGGTTACGACATTCGGGGTCACACACTGAGTGGAGCGGACGGCAAAGATATAAAGGCAGAAAGAAAGTGGGAAGGCATCGAACAGGCCTATCATGATCCCAATATCTATGTTGCCAAATATAAAGGCCATCCGGTTAACCTGAACCCCGGAGCCCGCATCGACAAATCCCTGCAGTTTAAAGCCATCGATCTGAAAACCGGGCACGTCAAGTTTGATGGTTCTCTGGAAATTAACGGCGATATTTTACCGGGTATGAAGGTTCAGGCAACGGGTGATATTTTCATTCGAGGGACCATTGAAAGTGCGCTGGTCGAGTCGGGAGCCAACATTTATATCGCAGGCGGAATTTTAGGTAATGAACAGGAAATCAAGGATGATGTCATACTGCCGGAGCACTTTGAATGTTATATCCGGGCCAAAGGTGACGTTCATGCCCGGTTTGTCAGTTCTGTCCAGATATACGCCGGACACGATATTCACCTGAGAGAATACAGTATGCATTCTGAACTGTATGCTGGAAACGGTCTTTTTCTGGGACAGGAAGGAGGCAAGGGGACTTTGATCGGTGGCCAGGCAATAGTGGGTAAAAAGGCTGTCGTCAATCAGCTTGGGAACGGTACCTATGTTACCACTCAACTGCAGATCGGTTTGTCAGATGCACTGGACCGACACTTTCAATACCTGAAAGAAGAGAAACATGAACTGCAGTCCCAGGCACAAACCCATATCGAAGCCCTGCAGATCCTTAAAACCAATCACCCGGATGTTGAATCTCTGGATCAGGAAACTCTGAATCGCGTCTTCGAAATCAAAGCAACGATCAACCGTCTGAAACACCGCGCCCATGAACTCAATTTCAGAATCCATTGCTTTACCGCCATGGATACTCCCGGTAAATATACCATCTCCAGCCGCAAGGCTTACCCCAACGTCAATATTGGAATAGTGAACCTCATTCGCAAACTGGAGCACGAACACAATCATCTGTCACTGGAAAGTGATGGCCAAACCATCGTTGATACTTAATCAACCTTATCGCCGCCAGGAACGATAAGGTTGGAAAACCTCAGAGCAACAAGGTTCAGGCAACAACACTCAAACGCACATCAATGTTATTACGGGTCGCATTTGAATATGGGCAGACCTGATGGGCCTTTTCGACCAGAGATTCAGCATCTTCCTGACTGTAGCCGGGAATCGACACCTGCAAATCCACCTCAATACCAAAGCCCGCCGGAATTGTCCCGATACCCACAGTCGCCTTTACGGTTGTCTCAGCAGGCAGAATTTTCTTGTTCTGAGCCGCAACAAATTTCATCGCGCCAATAAAACAGGCGCTGTATCCTGCAGCAAACAACGCTTCTGGGTTTACCCCTTCACCACCGGCACCCCCTAACTCTTTTGGAGTGGCCATTTTTACATCCAGGCCAACGGCTTCTGAAACTGAACGTCCATCACGACCACCTTTGGATTCAGCGCTGACTCTGTAAAGTACGTTTTCTATAGACATAATATGTTTCCTCTGATGTTTAATCACATTTGCAATGTTTCGGATTTACACCCAAAACCAATTTTTTAAAATTAAATAGCGCACTACTTTTTAATTAAATTTTTTTTACTCAGCCGAACTCGCAAACAACTCCTTCCGCAAATCGACCAGATCATTTTTTAACTGCACTAACTTGTCGACACTGCAGTTTGTTGCCGCAAGAACCAGTTCTGGAATCTGCAGAGCTTGCTCATGCAGGGCTTTTCCTTCTTCTGTCACGGTCACAATCACTTGTCGCTCATCATGAATAGAACGCTGACGGGTGATCAGGCCTCGGGTTTCGAGTCTTTTTAACAACGGCGTCAGAGTGGGTGATTCCAAAAACAACCGTTCGCCAATTGATGAAACTGTCTGACTGTCCTGCTGCCACAGCACCATCATGACAAGGTATTGTGGATAGGTGAGATTCAGTCTGCGAAGTACTTTCCGATACACTTTATTCATACCCAGCATGGTTGAATACAGTGCAAAACAAAGTTGGTCTTCCAGTTTCAGCGGTGAACTCATTATTTGATTCAGCTTAATTTTGATCGTGCAAATATAAATAGCGAACTACTTAATTGCAAGCTATTTTTTCGAATATATATGCAACCATGGTTATTTTTCCAAATAACCCTGAAGACTAACGTATACCTCATGCCGCAGCGATCAGTTCGCCCGCTGCACGACTACTTGGCATGGTGCGCTTCGGGGGCTACGTAGCGCTCTCTGGCGGCACGGACAGCATCGTGATTATCAGCAGCCCAATCAATCATGGCTTTGACGCGTTCGTAGAAGGACTCGCCAAGTGACGTAAACGTATATTCAACCTTTGGCGGCACTGTCGGATATACATCACGTTTAACCAACCCATCCTGCTCAAGATTACGGAGAGTTTGAGCCAGCATCCGGGGCGATATATCCATAACTCTTTTACGGATTTCTGAAAATCTCAGTGTACCCGACTGCAGTTCAGACATGACCAGAACCGTCCAGCGGTCGCCCAGTCGATCCAACACGTCCCTTACCGGACAAGCTTTTTGAAGTTCCGGATTTTTTTTCTGACCACCCATAGTAGTTACCTCAAATTAAGTTACAAAATAGTAACCTGATAACATATCTTCCTCCAGTTGAAAATAGGCTCTTGTCAGTGTTTTTCGTAAACCCACCTTTCCATTAATAGTTACCAAAATGTCACTTGACTATTTGTTGATCATTTTGTGGATTATCTATACAAAACACCGGCATCTCCGGCCAAAGACTCCTTTAGTATACTTTAGTAACTAAAAACAAACGGCCTGCTATGAGCCACGGATATCCAACACTCATGAGACTTTGAAAGTGCCGCTGGTTTTTAAGGCAACCACTTGGCGATGACGGGGGGTATTGCGAATTGCCGACATACCAGGACACCTGCACTGGCACGGAAATGATGTCGAACATCACAAATGTCTTTATTCAGTGGCGTTCAAACCGCCGCAGATGTCGTTCCAGCCCCCTGACCATCAGTGACAGGCTAATGGTCAGAATCAGATAGAGGAAAGCTACAACATTGTACGTTTCAAAAAACTTGAAGGTTGATGAACTATAGACTTTGCCCAGCTGAGTGATGTCCTGAACGCCCAGTACGGAAACCAGCGCAGAATCTTTAATCATCGCGACAAAATCATTGCCAAGTGGAGGCAGAACCTTGCGGACCGCCTG
Source organism: Gynuella sunshinyii YC6258 (assembly GCF_000940805.1). Classification (GTDB taxonomy): domain Bacteria; phylum Pseudomonadota; class Gammaproteobacteria; order Pseudomonadales; family Natronospirillaceae; genus Gynuella; species Gynuella sunshinyii. The sequence goes on from NZ_CP007142.1 coordinate 272,589, forward strand.
CGGAAAAATAATGAAACGGAACACATACCGGTCTTTAAGTCCCAGCGACTGTGCCGCTTCTATCTGGCCTTTATCAATTTCCTGAATACCCGCCCGGAAAATTTCCGCAATAAAGGCACTGTAACTGATGGTCAGCGCAAACACAGCACGCCAGACCATGTTGAAGTCCCGGGTTCGGGCGCTGTCCAGCCACCCGAGTTCAATGGGTTTTTGCAACAGCCAGTTGTAACCGTCAACCAACGCGGGAGCTACCACAAATGCCACATAAAACAGCAACACCAGAACCGGAATACCACGAATAATTTCAACATAAAAACGGACCACTTCGCGAATCAGACGAATGCTGGAGAATCCGGCCAGCGCAATGACCAGCCCCAGTGACACCGCTGACAGGAACGCAATAAAAGTCACTTTCAGAGTCATCCAGATCCCCTTGCTTAATGCATTAAAGATCAGTTCATAGCTCTGGTCAGCGAGAATATTCCAGCCCAATATCAGTGCCAGTAAAAAAGCGACCAGCAGCCACCATGGGGCCTGTTGCAGTTTATCTTTGAATTTCATAGTCATGGATAGGTCAGGGCGACCACCGGCTGGAAACACCACCGGTGGTGCAAGTGATCAGTTTGTCTGTTTGTAGTCAAAAAACCATTTCTGGTTCAGTGCTTCCATCGTACCATCGGCTTTCATGGATTCGATGGCGGCATTGATGGGGGCTGTCAGATCCGACCCCGGCGTCAGGATAAAACCAAATTGTTCTGTTCCAAGAGGACCACCAACCAGTTTGAACGCACCGGGATTCGCTCCCATGTAACCACGGGCTGAAGTGGCATCCATCAGTGTGACATCCACGTCGCCGCTTTTCAGTGCCTGCACGGCTGCGCCAAACGTTTCAAACAGTTTGATCCTTGGGTTGGTCTCGTCGCCATCAAGAATATCGTAAACAGCGACATAAAAATTAGTGGTGCCTGGCTGGGAACCCACCAACAGATCGGGGTTGGCAGCAAAACTTTTGGCATCATCGAACTTGGTTTCATTGGCCCGGACCAGCATGAACTGCTCGGACACCATGTACGGCGCGGAAAAATCTACCTGACTGGCGCGCTCCTCGGTGATGGTAATGCCATCCATACCCACATCGAACTGACCGTCTTTAACCGCCTGTATCATGGTATCCCAGCTGCTGAGTTGCCAGTCCACTTTCATATTCAGGCGTCGGGCGATTTCGTTGAAAGCGTCATATTCCCAACCAATTCCCTGGCCGGTCTTCGCATCCACAAAGTTCAGTGGTGTATAGGCATTCTCAGTCACCGCTATCACAGTGCGCCCGTTAAGATCCGGCAATTCCGCAGCACCTGCGGCGACCGCCACACACACCGAAAACAGTGATGTAATCCAGGTCAATTTCATATACACCCCTCTGATGAGTTTTTAGGTTGATTACAATAAGTCATATTGGAAGTGCCGCAATAAACCACAAAACCCTCCAATCGAAAAGGTGCCAGCTTAACTATCTGCTTAACTGACCGCCTGACGAGCCTGATAAAATAACTCAATTTTGGCATCCATGACCCGCTCCTGGCGATGAACAAAAGCATGATTAACCCGATAGCAGCGTTTATCCGGTTGCAACAGACGCACTTCACCTCGTTCAATAAACCCCTGAATATAGCTCATGGGAAAGAACCCAAGATAACAACCGCTCAGCACCAATGGCGTCCGGGTATCAAACTGATACGCACGGGCAGACAGGTTCAGTCCACGCAATTGCTCAATCCCGGCGAGATTGACATCTATCCCCGGATGCGCCGTGGCACAGGCGGCCAGCTCCGCATCATCAATACTCTCATCGGCCCGATGAAACAATGGATGACGAGCCCCACAGCACAGATAAAATATTTCCTCATAACCTGGCTGATATTCCAGTGCCTCGATATTACGGAACTCAGGCATGATGCCAACATGAGCCGTACCATTTAACAGTGCTTTTTCAATGGCCGGCACGGTATCGCTGTTCAGGGCAATTTGCAGTTTTGGTGCTTTACGATTCAACCAGGCGATGGTTTCCGGCAATTTCAGCTGCCGGGCCAGGGCCACTTCATCACTGCACAAAATGGACAATTCTCCCGAGAGCTCTTCATCAAGACTGTCCACCAGCCAGGAAAACTCATTCAACGCCTCAAACAACGTCAAACTGCCTTCATAAATAGCCTTGCCCTTTTCTGTCAGCGCAAACCCGCTGCGTCCTCGCCGGGCCAACCTGACGTTCATACGTTTTTCCAGGTTGCTGATATGCACACTGATGGTCGAGCGGGAAATGTTCAAAACCTGTTCGGCGGCGCTGAAGCCCCCACACTCAACCACGACGCGGAAGATGCGCAGCAAGCGCAGATCATATTCAGAAACAGGTTTTGGCAAACCGGAATGCTTTCTCATATCGCCTCGACTTAGTTTGACGAGTATCAAACTTATGTTTGAAAGTTTAATATTTATCCGTAAAGCCAAATCATTTCAAATACTTCCACTTTCTGAATCACTATGGAGGATTGCATGGCACAACTCAATTTCCCCGACCTTCTGGTCAATGATGCTTATATCGACGGTCAATGGATGGCTGCGGACAAACGCTTTGCAGTCCATAACCCTGCCAACGGTGAAGTGGTTGCCGAAATCAGTGACTGCGATACGTCCCATGCCGAAGCGGCGATACTGGCTGCCAAAGCCGCGCTGCCAATCTGGAAAAACAAAACTGCAGCAGAGCGCGCCACACTACTGCGCAAGTGGTTTGAGCTGATCATGCAACATCAGCACGATCTCGGTGTGATCATGACCCTGGAACAAGGTAAACCTTTGGCAGAAGCCAAAGGAGAAGTCGCCTACGGCGCATCTTTCGTAGAGTGGTTTGCCGAAGAAGGCAAACGCACCTATGGCGAAACCATTCCCACCACCAGCAATGACCGTCGCCTGATAACGATCAAGCAACCGGTTGGTGTAGTGGCAGCCATTACCCCCTGGAACTTTCCAAACTCCATGATCACCCGCAAAGCCGCCCCTGCGCTGGCGGCAGGCTGTACCTTTGTGATCAGACCCGCTTCAGAAACACCATTATCTGCCCTGGCACTGGCCAAACTCGCAGAAATGGCCGGAATTCCCGCCGGTGTTTTCAACGTGGTCACAGGTACAGACTCACGTGGCATCGGCAAAGTGCTCACGGAAAGCCCTCTGGTCGCCAAGTTCTCCTTCACCGGCTCTACCGCTGTCGGTAAGCAGTTAATCGCTCAGTGTGCCTCCACCGTTAAAAAAGTTTCGATGGAGCTGGGCGGTAACGCACCCTTTATTGTGTTTGATGATGCCGACATGGATGCCGCTGTGAAAGGCGCCATTGCCTCCAAGTTTCGCAATGCCGGACAAACCTGCGTATGTGCCAACCGAATTCTGGTACAAAAAACCATTCTCGACGTATTTGCCAGCAAACTGGCTCAGGCCGTCGCCGATTTGAAGGTGGGTAACGGCCTGGATGAGGGTGTCTCCATCGGCCCGCTGATTCACTCAAAAGCGCTGCAGGATATCGACAAGCTGGTGCAGGATTCCGTAACAGCCGGCGCCGAAGTGGTCACCGGTGGCAAATCTCATGAACTGGGTGGCGCATTCTACCAGCCGACCATTTTGAAAAATGTTGCCAATGACATGCCCATCGCCGCCAATGAAATCTTTGGTCCGGTTGCTCCTCTGATTCCATTCGATACCGAAGAAGAAGCCATTGCCATCGCCAATGACACTGAATTCGGATTGGCGGCTTACTTCTACGCCCGCGATATTGGCCGGATCTGGCGGGTATCTGAGGGGCTCGAATACGGAATGGTAGGCATCAACGAAGGCGTTATCTCCAACACCGTCGCGCCATTTGGCGGGGTCAAACAGTCCGGTACTGGTCGAGAAGGCTCCAAGTACGGCATTGAAGAATATCTTGAAATCAAATATCTGTGTATGGGTGGACTATAACCATGAACATCAGCACCAAAACCAATGCATCTATCCAGGCAAGAAGAGATAAAGCTTTTGCCAGAGGAATGGGAAACGTTTATTCAGCCTTTGTAGCCAAAGCGAAAAATGCTGAAATCTGGGACGTGGAAGGAAAGCGCTATATTGACTTTGGCAGCGGAATCGCCGTCTGCAATACCGGACATAGTCACCCCAAGATTGTGTCTGCCGTCAAACAGCAGGTTGAGAATTTTTCTCACACCTGTCTGATGGTAAATCCCTATGAACACGCTGTGATACTTGCCGAAAAACTGAATCAACTGGCACCTGGCCAGAGTGAGAAGAAAAGTATTCTGGTCAACACTGGTGCCGAAGCGGTGGAAAATGCGGTAAAAATCGCCCGTGCTCACACCGGACGCAGAGGAGTACTGGCGTTTACCGGTGGCTTTCATGGCCGGACGAATATGACCATGGCTCTGACCGGTAAAGTGTTACCTTATAAACACAGTTTCGGGCCATTTCCCGGTGACATATACCATTTGCCTTTTCCAATGAACATTCATGGGGTCAGTGTCAGCGATACCATTAAGGCGCTGACCAAGCTGACCAAAGCCTCAATCGCCGTTGAGGATATCGCTGCAATTATCATCGAACCCATACAGGGCGAAGGTGGTTTCTATCATGCTCCAGCGGAGTTGATGCAGTTCCTTCGTAACTTTTGCGACGAACATGGCATTGTTCTGATCGCCGATGAAATCCAAACCGGCTTCGCCCGTACCGGCAAACTGTTCTGTTCTGAATATTACGATATCGAGCCTGATTTGATTACCATGGCTAAAGGTATTGCCGGTGGCTACCCGCTGGCAGCCGTAGTGGGCAAGGCGGCAATCATGGACGCGCCGATGCCAGGCGGGCTTGGTGGAACCTATGGTGGTTCGCCAGTGGCCTGTGCCGCAGCTCTGGTAGTGCTGGAAGTGATCGAAGAAGAACAACTGGCAGCAAGGGCGCTGACAATCGGAGAGATCTTTGGAAAACGCCTGGAACAGATCAGGGCGAAATATCCCGCTCTTGTGGGCGAAATCCGGATCAAAGGGGCAATGATCGCCATCGAATTTGTCAAAAATGGTGACCATGACCAGCCGAACACCGAACTGACCCAGCAAGTGGTTGCCAATGCTGCAGCCCATCATTTGATTCTGTTGTCCTGTGGATTCTATGGCAACGTCATTCGCTTTCTGCCACCACTAACCATCAGCGATGACACCATCCAGGAAGGAATGGACTATTTTGACCAATTACTTGCCAAGATAACCGCCTGATCACACTCCAGGCACTGCAACCGGAACCACAGCGATCTGGTTGCAGTGCCTGTTATCATCATCCAGTCTTAAACTGCCGGGTCAGATCATTCAACAGCGCAGATTTCCCTTCCACAGTCTGTCCCATGGCCACCAGTTGTCCAAATGATTCAGAATTGTCAGTCAGCATTCTGGCGATCGTTTCAGAATCTCTGGACATAGTATCGATGGTTTGCGCAATTTCAGTAATGGCAACACTCATCTGTTCAGTGGCGGCAGAGTTTCGATCCACAATCATTTCAATATTCTGCATTCCAGATAACGCATTATCACTGCTTTGCTGCATGAGCTGCAGAGACTCCTCGCCATGAGCGACTGCATTGCTGACCCTCGTTGTCTCCTGTTGGAATGCGCGGATAGTACTGGTAATCCTGGCGGTTGCCTCTACGGTACTTTCAGCGAGTGATCTTACTTCATCCGCCACAACAGAAAAGCCGCGACCAGCTTCACCCGCCCTTGCCGCTTCAATGGCTGCATTCAATGCCAGCAAATTGGTCTGGTTAGCCAGATTATTGATTACCTCGATAACGGTATCGATCTCCTGGGATCTGACGGTCAACATTTCTATCGAAGCCTTGATCTCTGCTACTGCAGATAATGTTTGTGTTACATGACCGGATACCTCCATCACCATCAGGGCTCCCTGACGGGTCTCATTAGCGACCGCCATCGTACTGTCGTTTACCGCTTGAGTACTGGACGAAATATCTCGCATCGTGGCGCTGATTTCATCAGTGGATGTTGCCAATGAGTTGGTCCTGCTCATGATGTCGTGATTGGCCTGCGATGAGCGGTTAACCTGCTCATTGATTGTTATCACCACCTCATTGAGGTCGACACTGGTCAATTTCACGTTATTCACAACCGAGGACAATTTTTCAGCCATGCTGTTCATGGAGTTTGTCAATCGATCAATAGCATCATTACGTTTGTCATTGAATGGTTGGCGATGAGTCAGATCTCCCTGCTCAAGGAAAGACAACGCCCGCTGAGAATTTTTGAGAGAACGAACGATATTGCGAATAACAATCCACAAAATGCCGCATACAACAGCCGTGATCAGTATTGTCAGGATCGACAGCACAACCAGAATGTTACGAGTATAACCGTCAGCCCCCTGCTCCAGCTTGCTCACTTGCATACCAACTCTATCGTTCAGGCTGGATAGCAGAACCGTAATTTGCTGATATGCCTGGTCACTTTGTTGCTTGAGTACGCTATTTTGTAGATATGACTGACTCAATGAGTCGAATGCGTTTTTATAGCGGCTCATCAGGTCCTCTGCCTGGTCCCACATAGTTAGGGAGATCAGCTTTTTTTTCAGACGTTCATAAGCATTGCTCAGGTTTTCGGAATTTTCCTGACTGGGTGATTGCAAAAAAGCACTTTGTGCGTCAATCAATCCTAATCTGGCGGACTTTATAAAGGTAAAGTCGAGCACAGCCGCACTATTGATCTCCTTCTCCATCTGACTGAGTTCCTGCAACAACCCAAATTGACCGACAAAACCAATGTCGCGAATCAGTTCGAGTCTTTGCCTTAATAACCGGTTATATGTTTCAACGTGCTGTATGAACTCCTCGATATTCTGGTTAGACACTGAAGCTTCTTCCTTGACCTGTTTGACCACTTGTTCACTCTCCTGCAACGATTGCTCAAAGTCAGTCAGATTTTCCTGACGTAAACGCTGCAACTGGGTCTCCAGAGACAACAGGCCTTTCTCAATACTTCCAATATCACGAACAAACCCATTCATTTGATTAATCTGATGATAATTATCATTGACCGCTAGCAGTGAAACAGATGACAGAACAACCTGAAGCACATAACCCACGAGCGCAATCATCATTGAACCAATCAGTAAATAATTGAATTTTATATTGAGGGACATCTTCATATTCACCTTCTAATTTGTATCACAACATCTGGCTAACACTGTTTGAGCAACATTCGACGCACTGAATCGATTCTTAGAATAGAACAGATGCGTCATAAAAACGCGAGGATTTATCACCTGCTGGATATGGGATAAATGTCATGGGACGATCACAACACTCAAAAAATGCCAAGCAAGATAACTGCCATACGGCTATTAATCCGGCAGTGTTTATTCCGGTTTATATAGTGTGATGCAGGGATGCACCGAGGTGTCGGACCACACCATTGGCCATAGCCAATGTGAGCTCCGAGAAATCAAGCGTTCCGACGATTCGGTGTTTCGCGTAACACCAGCAGATTTCTCAGAACGACAATCAAAGAGATCAGGACGATCCATTGTATTGCCGGATTAATAGAACAGCAAAAAAGACAAATTCCGGAAAAATACGTTTTGTTTATCATAATTACTATCATCCAAAAGGATGAGTCTTAATGCTGAAGAATATTCGGTTTTCGGAATTCAGCTCATATACCCGCAATCCTGTGTATTATTCTGTTTCAAAATTTTAGGTACAACACTAGCAAATAGGCACCTGATACGATCAACAGTCCAATAGATCTGGAGAAGATGTATTGGCTTATATGTTAAAAAAGGGCTGCCCGGCATCGTTACTGCACTTGTTTATACATAAGAATGAGCTCTACCACCGGTGCACGGTATAATACCGTGACTAGATACAGACACATGTTGCAGGAAGCAAAAACGATACTCTGGCGGACGAGGTGGTTTTTTATTACAAAATGTAAAAAACTATTTTCATTAACAAACTATAGATTATATTTCCCCACCCCTCACAGGCCCTGGAATGACACGAATTTAAAGGTATTGCAGTCTTTTTAAATAAAACATCTCCAAGAAGGCTAATATTTGCCGCTTCGGACTCGGAATCCGGAAAGGGGTTACATAAATATTTTTAATGTGAACCAATACGAGATGTTATGGATCATCAAAAATTATCATTTATGTGTTGAGGAAAAATTACATATTGTATAAGGGTCGCTCATACGCCCACGGTATTTTTAAAACCAGCAGTCTCAAAATATCCAAGGCTCAAGATTTATCTTTACACAAGCAATTGCAGCATTATCTTAATTGCACTTTTTTTTCATAAAATAAAATTGTTAATTAGATAAATGAATGTATGATTGGCCCGTTCATTATTTCATTCACCAACTCAGGAGTTAGAAACTTGTTTTTCCTAAAAGAATCGCCATCTGAAAAGCTTCTTGAGGACTACCAGCTGAGGTTTCCTAAAAAGGATGTTGGAAATATGGACTATGCATTAGGCATGCTTCGCGAAGCGAGCTTGTTGTTGAGAGAAATTGAAAACTACTTTCAAAGTTTTGATTTATCTCAGACTCGTTTTCTGATCATGTTGGTATTGTCCAATGCCAATGACAAAAAACGTTTGAGAGCCAAAGATATTGTTGAACAAATGGATATATCCAAACCAATCGTATCCAACACTCTGAAAAGCATGGAAGCAGCCGGCCTGGTCAAAATCACACCAGATCCAAATGACGGCCGTTCAAAAATTGTTCAACTCAAGGCCAAAGGCAGTAAATTATTGGAAAAAGTACTGCCTGGTTACTATGACGTTGTTGACGCTTTTTATGTAGAAGAAGCTGAGGCCTAATTAAAATCATCAATTAGCATGATTAGTGATTTTCATTGGGCGGTTAACGAGTTTAAGCGAATACCAGGCTGTAACGGGTTCGCTTAATTTTTTTGCTTTACACAATATCCAAAAACCAAGCTCTATAAAACCGACAAAAAAAAGACAAAAAAGCGCCCAGCCATCCTATTTTACTGTTGTCAAATGCCCTTGCTGGCTAATCATAAAATTACCTAGAATCGGAAACTTGGTTACCCGGACAATAGATTCCTTGTTTTTGGTAATATTGCCGTTAATGTTAACAATCTTCATAAATATCGCAGCAAAATACCGCAAACTTCCAGCTTACCTAACAGGAGAGCATATTGATGGTTAAACAACGACTTCTCGGCAAAACCGGTTTCAGCATCTCAGAAATCGGACTTGGCTGCTGGCAATTGGGAGGCGATTGGGGCGCCCTCAATCCAGGGCAGGCAGAAGACATTCTGTCGGCCGCGCAACAGTCCGGCGTAACATTCTGGGATACTGCGGATGTATATGGTGCAGGTGACAGCGAAGAATACATTGGCAGGTTCAATCGACAACATCCAGATCCTGACAGGGTTATCGTCACCAAAGCCGGTAGAACTGCACAGTTATACCCTGATCATTACCAGCGCGACCACCTGAAGGCAGCTATTGAACAATCTCGGGAACGGTTACAAGTAGAAGCTCTCGATCTGCTGCAATTACACTGCATTCCTTTCGATGAAATCAAGCGTGGTGCAGTCTTTGAATGGCTGGAAGAGTTCCAGCAGGAAGGATTGATAAAATATTACGGTGCCAGTGTCGAAACCGTCGAAGAGGCTCTGTACTGCATTCATCATTCGAATGTTTCCACCCTACAAATCATTTTCAACCTGTTTCGACAGGACCCGAATCAGGAGCTATTGGCCCGTGCCCAGGAAGCGAATGTTGGTATCATCGTTCGGCTGGGACTGGCCAGTGGTCTGTTAAGTGGGAAGATGTCCGCAAATACTAAATTTCCAACCGAGGATCACCGCAACTTCAACAAAGATGGAGAGGCATTCAATGTTGGCGAAACGTTTTCGGGACTGCCCTTCAATAAAGGTGTCGAATTAGCCGAAGAACTTAAAAGATTTCTGCCTGAAAACATGACTCTTGCTCAGATGTCGTTGCGCTGGCTGCTGGATCATCCGGCTGTCTCTTCAGTCATTACCGGAGCAAGCCGTGGGGAACAGATCAAGGCAAATGCTGAGGTTTCTTCACTGCCACCACTGGATGACGATCTACACCAGAAACTGGCAGAGTTTTACCAAACCCAAGTGCGCCCTTATGTAAGAGGCTCAATCTAACATTCAGTTAATTAACACAATATGCCAATGATAACGATCATGGCATTGTCACAGAATTTATGAGTAGCCTGTGTGTCCCGTCAGAGAATATTGAACACTGCGATTCATTACCTCCGCTCACACAGACTACCTTCAAACCTATCTGTGCTAATACGTTTTTTTTCCTTCCATAAAGAGGATTGACAATGGAATACAGAAGACTAGGTAAATCCGGCCTGAAAATTTCAGCCCTGTCTTTCGGCTCCTGGGTCACTTTCGGTAAACAGGTTGATATCAATATTGCCAAAGTATTAATCAAATCGGCTTATGATGCTGGTGTTAACTTTTTTGATAATGCTGAAGGATATATGGCAGGTGCCTCTGAGAAAATCATGGGAGATGCTATCTCTGCTCTCGGTTTTCCAAGAAGTTCTTATATTGTTTCCTCCAAGGTTTTCTGGGGTGGTTCACTACCCACACAAAAGGGACTGTCCGCCAAGCATGTCAGAGATGCCTGCGATGCTGCATTGACCCGGCTTAAAGTTGACTATCTGGATTTGTATTTTTGCCATCGTCCGGACATTGATACACCGATATCGGAAACAGTCAGAGCCATGGATAATCTCGTACGCCAGGGCAAAGTTCTTTACTGGGGTACCTCGGAGTGGAGTTCTCAGCAAATCACGGAAGCTCATTTGATTGCGGAAAGAGAACACCTGACCCCACCAACTATGGAGCAGCCGCAGTACAACATGCTGGCCCGGCAACGCTTTGAACAGGAATATCTGCCTCTCTACGAAAACTTTGGCATGGGCACAACTATATTTTCCCCTCTGCGATCCGGCATTCTGACGGGAAAATATGTCGATGGTATTCCGGAGAACAGTCGTCTCAGCCTTGAAGGCTATGAAAATCTGCGTAACCAGCTATTAAAAGACGATGGCACTGCGGACACTGTGCGACAACTGATGCACCTTGCCAGCGAGTTAAATGTCAGCATGGCCAATCTTGCCATTGCCTGGACATTAAAGAACCCTAATGTAAGCACTGCCATTTTGGGAGCCTCAAAGCTGAACCAGTTACAGGAAAATCTTCAGGCATTGGATGTACTACCTCTGCTGACCCCTGACGTCATGGAAAATATAGAACGAATTCTGAATAACAAGCCCGCCGGCCCTGAGCGTTATTGATCTGAAGTGATGAGAGACAGAGCCTTGTCAGGCTCTGCCTTCCGACAATCGGCTCGGGTAATATATACCAGCTCCATCACCAGTCCTTTCGTTTATCGGCGACCAGGCACAACTATTGATGTCCACTCTGGTAGCTAACTGACTTCATATTATTTGCATGAAATCTCTTTCCTGGTTCAGACCTATCCACTTTCGGTTTTTATTATTGACGTTGTTCCAGGGAATGGCTTCTGCCGCTGTACTGCCAATACTCAGTACACACCTATCCCTTGATTTACATATTCAGCCTATTTTCATAGGCATTTTCTTTGCGATTAATACGGTTGCGGGGATAGCCATCAGCACGTGGTTCGCCCACCACTCAGATCATCACATGAAACGAACCAGTATTCTGAGGGTGGCTGTTTTATCCACGATAATCGGAGTGATTGGTATCGGCCAAACAAGCAACTATGCAGTATTGATTGTAATGGGCATATTGTGGTCAGGAATGTCCGCAACCATTTTGCCTCAGTTGTTTGCCGGATCACGGGAAACCGTTAACAGTGAACGAATGGTATTGTTGCAGTCATTGATGAGGGCCGCGTTTGCATTCAGCTGGGTGATTACGCCCCCGCTGGCATTTCTATTACTCCCCGTTTTAGGCTTCCAAACCATGATGTGGCTGGCAGCGGGTGTTTTCGGAGTCATGTTCATACTGATACCGGACACTGGACCAATCAAACATCACTCCCGCTCATCCACACCAGATACCCGCATTCTGACCCCGCATATCCTGGCCATTTTTGCGGTATTCATGATTATCAATATGGCGAACAGCACTTATATTGTTTACATGCCGCTTTATCTCTTGAATGACCTCAAGATGCCGACCTTTATCCCCGGCTTGCTTATGGGTCTGGCGGCCGCCATCGAAATGCCGCTGATGATTGCCATGGGTGCACTGTCGCATCGCTGGCGATTGCTGGCACCGGTACAGGTGGCGGTGGTTGCCGGTATTCTCTTTTATTTTGGCATGACACTGAGTGATCGCTTGAGCATGTTCCTGATACTGCAACTGCTGAATGCCACTTTGATCGGTTTGAGTGCAGGACTCGGGACATCTATCTTTCAATCATTACTGCCAAACCGCCCCGGTATGGCAGCCACATTGCTGGGAAATGCGTTCAAAACCGGTTCTTTGGCAGGTGCCACCATCGGTGCCTTGATTGCACAGTTTGGCCAGTATCGCGGGGTTTTTTTATTTTCAACACTGGGTCTCTGCCTTGCATTATTTTTAGTCTGTTGGGCAGACAGGCAAATTCGCGTAATTAATAAGCTAACTTAACCGTCAATTATCCTTGTATGATGCCGTGAAATAACGCTCAGATCATTGCCAATTTACTATTCCGGACTAAAGTTATTAATATGCCAAAAAGAATAATGACCGGACCTTTCAAATGAGAATTGGTAACAAATTAACTATTGCTCTGGCAGGTTTATCCACCATCGCCGTGATTAGTGCGGCTGCGATTATCGGCTGGAGTGCAACCGCCCGTATTGACGATGGCTTGCGTGAAGCCAGATTGCAACAAATGAACCTGTCTCAAAACGGCGCTTCGCGCATGCTCAAAAACTTCACGAAGGCCAGCACTGATCAAATATTGAGCTATGCACAAGACAGTAATGTTCTGAAGGCCATGGCCAACCTGAAGTCGAGCTTCACCTCTTATGCGCCATTAATGGCGCGTAAACAAAGTCCGGAGTTGCTCAAGGAACGCGCGGAAGATTTTTACCGAAATGCGTTCAAGAATGCTTATAACCAGTTTAATCCCAATACCCCGCTGGACCTTAATGCCCTGATACCATCCTTTGCAGATGAAACATTTGCAGTACATGCCCAATACCTTGCCAACAACCCCAACCCACTCAATGATAAGGAAGCAATGGACGACTCCGGCGATGGCATGTCCTATACCCGCGCGCATCTTAAGTTTCATAGCAACTTCCGCAGCTATAAGGAACGGTTCGATTATGATGATATTTATTTGATCGATCCCCAAAGTGGTTACGTTGTTTACTCTGTGGAAAAGAAAATTGATTACGGCACTTCCCTGTTCGACGGCCCTTTTAAAAACACTCCGCTGGCTCATGCGGTTACTCAGGCAACTTCCGGCAGTCCTGCTCAGGTTTATTTCGCTGATTTTGCTCCCTATCTTCCAAACCTGAATTTGCCCAGTGCGTTTATTGCGACTCAGATAGTCAATGACAAGCAAGAACTTGAAGGTATTCTGGCATTTCAACTTTCCACAAGCCATATCAACAGTTTGGTAACGTTTGAGCACAACTGGAAAGGTGCCGGGTTGGGTAATACCGGCGAGGTGGTTATGGTCGGTCCCGACGACCTGACTCGAACTATGCGCAGGGGTATTATCGAGAACTTCAATGATTTTATGGACACACTCTCTGAAAATGGTACCGATCCTGCAACGTTGAAGACGATGCAAGCGCGAAAGAGCAATATTGGACTGGAGAAGATCGATCTCGCCAACATCTCCGATTCTTCAGGTTCCAGCATCGTTAAGCTTCCCAACGGGCTCGAGAAACTGATCGCCTACCGCCCGATAGAATTTTTCGACCAACACTGGATGGTCATTGGGGAAATGAACAGCAAAGAGGCGTTTGGCGCAGTTGCCCAGGTCAAGTCAGACCTGATGTTTATCTCGACATTGATTGCCATCCTGGTAACCGTGATTAGCCTGATTATCGGCTTTATATTCTCAAAGATGCTGGTAAAGCCAATCAATCATACCGTTCTTACTCTGCAGGACATTGCCAGTGGCGACGGTGACCTGACCGCGCGGCTTGATGAAAACAGACAAGACGAAATCGGCGATCTGTCACAGGCATTCAATCAGTTTGTTTCAAAGATTCACGACATTGTAGTTAACCTCCGGGAAATTGCTCACTCACTGACCCAGTCGTCCTCTGTTCTGAAAACCACCAGCTCCCAGAACCAAAAGGATATGGAAGATCAGAATCTGCAGACAGACATGGTCAGCACTTCCATTACCGAAATGGCTGCGTCTTTTCAGGAGGTTGCCGGCCATGCCGCTGAAGCGGATCATCAATCGCAGACCACATTTAATACCGGACAGCAAAGTCTGGCGGTCATGGAAAAATCAACCGCTTCTGTCAGTTCGATGGAGCAGAAAATCTCGCATGCTTCTGAGGTTATTAACACCCTTAATCAAAACAGCACATCCATCGGCAAGATCCTGGAAATGATAGGCTCCATCGCTGAGCAGACAAATTTGCTGGCTCTGAACGCAGCCATTGAGGCTGCCCGGGCAGGTGAACAGGGCCGTGGTTTTGCAGTCGTTGCCGATGAGGTGAGGACCCTCGCCGGACGCACTCAACAGTCCACAGCAGAAATCCAAAGTGTGGTTCAGGAATTGCAAAAAGGCGCCTCCGAAGCGGTTACCGCCATCGCCAGCAGTACTGAAGAAGCCGCCACCATGGTCGAACTGTCCGAGCAGGCTCGTCATGCCTTTGAGGAAATCATGCAATCGATGACAGGTATTCGTGACCTGAATACCAACATCGCCAGTGCAGTCGAAGAGCAAAGTTCTGTTGCCGATAGCATCAGTGGCAGTATCAGCCATATCAAATCGATCAATGATCAAGCTGTAGAAGGTGGTCATTCTGCATTGGCGGCCATCGAAGATCTCAATAGCATGATTCTGAAACTCGAAAGCCTGGTCAAACAATTCAAAGTCACCTCCTGAGTTCCAATCGGTCCGGACAATGATTTAACATCGCCCGGACCTTTTGTAGAAGTGTGTCTCTAATGTCCGGAAATAAAAATCATCCATAGAGACGACAACATTACTCAAGCCCCAACTTATCTTTCAAAGATTCGCATTGTTGCTCAGTCAATCCCATCATCGGCATGAACTTTTTAAGCAGCGTCATGGGAAAACCCAATGTCAAAGCATAAAAAGAGTGATCCTTAGTGAATCCTACCTGAGCAAATGCGTCTTCTAATATCGGACGGGTCCGGTCATCCCGCAACCAGTCCTCCACCGTATCATTGAGGGTTGGTATTTGGCGGCATTCAATGTCGGATTCCAGTTCAATCCACAAGGATTCATGTATGTCCCGTGAAGAAGAACCAACCCTTATTTCAAAGCGTCCACTTTCTTCTGCAAACCGCTGAAGATGCGTGACAAAGTAGGCAAATGCCTGTTCATCGAGAGCAATCGACACACGTTGAGTTTCTCCCGGCTGCAACATAACTTTGGCGAAACCTTTGAGCTCCTGATCCGGACGCCGTAGCGTACTGTGCTCATCATGGATATAAACCTGAACAACTTCCGCACCAGCCATATCACCGATGTTGGTCACATTCACCGCCACTTCCCGGCAGGATGCATCATATGATAAATCGCTATAGGCAAAGGAGGTATAACTCAGTCCATAACCAAACGGATATTGCACCGGCAGCTTTTTGGTATCGTAGTAACGATATCCGGTAAATATGCCTTCATTATAGATCGTGTCGGCCTTATTGCCCGGGAAGCTTTCATAAGTTGGATTATGTTCCAGACGAACAGGAAATGTTTCTGACAGTTTTCCGGATGGTGAGACCTCTCCGAACAACAGTCTCGCCAGGGCTTCACCGCCCCCCTCACCTGGTAGCCAGGCATGCATCAACGAAGGCGCGTAATCTTCAATCTGGCGGGTTTCCAAGGCCGAACCGGCATACATTACTACAACCACATTCGAGTTGGTTTGATACACTGCTTTAATCAATTCAACATGAGCCTCCGGAAGACGCATATTTGACCGATCGAAGCCTTCACTCTCCAATGCGTCAGTGGTGCCTGTCAGCAACACGACCTGATCAACTCGTTTCGCCAGCGCGACGGCTTCCCGAAGCATCTCATCAGTCATTTCCAATTCTTCATATCCCATGGCCCAACTGACTTCTGCACGACTGCAGAACGCTTCAAAGGCGTTCGACAGGTGCCTGGGGTTCATGTGGGAACTACCACCGCCCTGGAAGCGGGGATGTTTGGCAAACTGTCCAATCAAACCAATAGAGCGGCTTTTGTCCAGCGGTAAATTACCGCTGTTTTTAAGTAATACAGCACTGTCACAGGCCACTTCAATGGCCAGTTCGTGGTGGCGTTCAAAATCAACCTGTACATCGCGCTTATGAGTCACGGATTTGTGAATCAACTCCAATACTTTCAGTACCCGGCTATCCAGAACCACTTCACTCATATCACCATTGTCCAGAGCATCGAGCAGCTGCTGATCCCGGTCTGCCGGCCCGGGCATCTCCAAATCAAGCCCGTGTTGATGACAGGCCACTTTGTCCCCTACAGCCCCCCAATCTGACATCACCAAACCATCGAACCCCAGCTGGTCACGCAAAATATCCTGCAATAGATGTGAGTTTTGACAGGCAAATTGCCCATTTACACTGTTATATGCCCCCATGACTGTCCAGGGCCTTGATTCGCGTATTGCTTTGGCGAATGGAGCAATGTACATCTCCTGCAACGTGCGCTCGTCAATTACCGAGTTGATCAGAAAACGCCTGGTTTCCTGCTCATTTCCGGCAAAATGTTTTAAACAGGCTCCAACACCCTGCGATTGGACTCCTTCGACGAAATTAGAAGCCATAGCCCCTGTCAAATAGGGATCTTCGGAAAAATACTCAAAATTCCGGCCACCTAATGGACTGCGTTTTCCATTAACACCGGGCCCCAACAATACCGAAACCCCCAACTGCTGACATTCTTTGGCAATGGCACCGGCCAACTCTTTGATCAGACCAACATTCCAGGTAGCAGCCATGGCTGCTTCAACCGGAAAAACGGTGGCATCCACACTGTCGAACACATCATGGCTTTGTGCCAGCCGAACCCCATGAGGGCCATCAGTCAAGGTAATGGAAGGAATCCCCAAACGCTCTACGCCGTGTAGATGCCATGCATCCAGACCGCACAGCAACTGAACTTTTTCTTCTCGATTTAATTGTTTAAGTATCGTTACAGGATCGAACATAGAGACTTCCTCAGGTACAGTACCTTGACCGTGCTATTGAAATTAAAATTTACTCACCAAGTGTAATTTATAATATTAATGGTTTTGAAACAGAAAAAAAGAAGCAACTGATGGATTTTTTTCCGAAACAATACAAACATGAAAGCCGCACACGCCGTCAACGGCGAAACTTTCTATTGCAAACCGCCTTCAAGCTGTTTATTACCAACGGCCTGAACAACACCTCCATGCTGAACATTGCCCAGGAAGCCGGGGTCGAACGGCGCACGCTCTACAACTACTATCCACACAGGGATTTGCTGGCAATGGACATACTAGTGGTACTGGTTGGCGACTTTCACCAGTCACTCAGTACTGACATCGCCAACGCCGAGGGCTCCGTTGCCGAGCTGCGGAGTTATCTGAATCACTTCATCGACACGCTGCTTTGTCGCCCGGAAATCGTTGATTACTTTTCTCAATTCGATCTCTCATTCCGGGATTACGACAACTCCGAATACGAACAGCTGATGGTTGAACTATCGTATTCCGACCCGTTGATTCAGTTAATTTCGAAAGGTGTCGAAAATGGCTATTTGACGGTACCTTCCACCGACATCGCCACTGTCGCCAAGACCATCAGCAACGCCATTATGGGACTGGCACAAAGGATATTGATTCGACCACAGGTCTATCAGCGGGAACAAAACTATCAGGCCGAGAGTATCCGGCTAATGGTGGACATCGTCATCGGAGGGATTATTACCCGAGCATAAAAAGGCCCGCTATGCGGGCCCTGAATTCACCCGGCGATCCTGTTTGATAACCGGGGTAATAATATTGGCAGAAACTGATCAGCCGGCTTTTTTCTTGTTGTATATATCGAAAATAACCGCACCCAGCAGTACCAAACCTTTGATAACCTGTTGCCAGTCAATACCAATACCGAGAATGGACATGCCGTTGTTCATCACACCCATGATCAGTGCTCCGATCACGGCGCCAATAATCCGGCCGACACCACCCGTTGTGGATGCCCCGCCAATAAACACCGCCGCTATCACGTCCAACTCGAACGCCGCACCGGCTTTTGGTGTTGCAGAGTTCAGACGCGCGGCAAACACCATACCCGCCAGCGCTGCCAAAACCCCCATATTGACGAAGGTCCAGAAGGTCAGTCGTTTGGTATTGATACCTGACAGCATGGCTGCTTTTTCATTACCACCCAACGCATAAATACGACGACCGGCAGTGGTACGATTGGTGAAGAAATTGTATGCGGAGATCAATATTGCCATAACAATAAGGACATTTGGGAAACCCTTATAAGTCGACAACAGATAAGTCAGGTATATAATTGCTCCACCAATCAACAGATTGCGGACAATGAAGAAGTTCATCGGTTCACTGATAACACCGTGCTCTTGCTGCTTCTGACGGGATCTGACATTCAGAATAATCATCAACAATGCCACGGCCACTCCCAGCACCATTGAAGTCGTATGGAAACGACCGTCAGACAGGAAGTTAGGAATAAAACCGGAACTTATTTTCTGGAAAGCAGTGGGAAATGGTCCGACAGACTGACCACTGAGCAAAGCCAGCGTCAATCCACGAAATACCAACATACCTGCCAATGTCACGATGAATGCAGGTATCCGGTAATATGCGACCCAATAGCCCTGAGCAGCGCCAATCAGGCCACCCACGAACAGACAGACCAGAATAGTAACGAAGTAGTTAATCTCGTAATTCACGATCATGACAGCCGCCAGCGCGCCGATAAAGCCAACGACCGACCCGACCGACAAATCAATATGACCGGCCACGATGACCAACAGCATGCCCAGAGCCATAATGATGACATAGCTGTTCTGCAGGAACAGGTTGGTTAAATTCAGCGGCTTAAGCAGTACGCCATCCGTCACAACCTGAAAGAAACCAATAATAACGACGAGTGCAATCAACATTCCGTATTCACGGATATTGCTCTTCATGAACCTCGCGGCAGACACCTTTTCCACTGGTACTGCTTCTGTAGATGTTTGTGTGGACATTCTTGTTATCTCCCAGATTGGATGATCATAGTCATTATAGCTTCCTGAGAGGCATTCTCTTTGGATAGCTCGCCAACTATTTCACCTTCATTCATCACATAAATTCGATCGCTGATACCTAACAGTTCCGGCATTTCTGAAGAGATCACAATGAGCCCTTTGCCCTGCGCGGCCAGTTCATTGATGATGCCGTAGATTTCATACTTGGCACCCACATCAATTCCCCGGGTAGGTTCATCCAAAATCAAAATCTCCGGCGTGGTAAACAACCATTTTGACAGTACAACCTTTTGCTGATTACCACCGGAAAGATTGCCGGTTTTCTGAAAGACATCCGGACTTTTAATATTCATCCGAGCCCGAAAATCATTGGCCACCGCCAGCTCTTTGTTGTCATCGACAACCGCATGACTGGACACACCCTCCATGTTGGCCATTGAAATATTGCGCTTAATATCTTCCATTAATACCAGGCCATAAGTTTTCCGATCTTCTGTCGCGTAGGCCAGACCGTTTTTTACGGCTTTGCTGATATTGCTGAGATCCACCGGCTTACCGTGCAGTAATACTTCACCGGATATTTTCTGGCCATATGAACGGCCAAAAATGCTCATTGCCAGTTCAGTACGACCAGCACCCATCAGGCCGGCAATACCAACCACCTCTCCAGCCTTGACATGAAAGCTCACATCTTTGATCAGGTGACGGTCAGCATGCAGCTGGTGATATACATTCCAGTCCTTGACTTCAAAAATGGTGTCACCAATATTCGGAGTACGGGGTGGAAAACGATCTGACAGGTCTCGACCAACCATGTCAGCAATAATTTTATCCTCACTGATATCCTGTGTAGTGCAGTCCAGGGTACTGACTGAGGTGCCGTCTCGAATAACCGTAATCGTATCTGCCACTTTACGAATTTCATTCAGCTTGTGGGAGATCAGGATCGATGTAATTCCCTGCTTCTTGAACTCCAATAACAGTTCCAGCAGAGCATCGCTGTCTTTTTCATTAAGACTGGCTGTGGGTTCATCAAGAATCAGAAGTTTTACGTCTTTCGACAGTGCTTTGGCAATTTCAACCAACTGTTGTTTACCAACGCCGATATTCGTTACCAGTGTTTCGGGGGACTCAGATAAACCAACTTTTTGCAGATAGGTTTTGGCTTTGGCAAATGAGTGAGGCCAGTTGATGACACCTCTTTTTGCCTGTTCATTACCTAAAAATATATTTTCCGCAATGGAAAGTAGGGGAACTAATGCTAATTCTTGATGAATGATGATAATGCCCAGCTTTTCGCTGTCAGCAATGGTTTTGAAAGAACGAACCTGATTCTGAAACAGAATTTCACCAGTATAGCTGCCATGAGGGTAAACGCCGCTCAACACCTTCATGAGGGTTGATTTACCTGCGCCATTCTCACCAACTAAGGCATGAATTTCCCCATCCTTCACTTTAACCGTGACATCATCAAGCGCCTTAACACCAGGAAACAACTTGGTAATATTGCGCATTTCAAGGATGGTATCCATTGAGTAACCTCTCTTTGGCGGACGCCAAATACTAAATCAATGTATTGATAATCAAATGAAAGCCAACCAGATCCCGATGCCTTTTTGGCATCGGGACCGTTATGCATTACATAACCTGATCTTTAGTGTAATAACCACTACCGATCAGTATTTCTTCCCAATTGGATTTATCAACACTAACGGGTTTCAACAGATAAGAAGGTACAACTTTTACACCATTATCATAAGTTTTGGTGTCATTAATTTCCGGAGTACCACCTTTTAATAATGCGTCAACCATGCCAACAGTTACCCTGGCAAGTTCACGGGTATCTTTGAAAATAGTAGAGGTCTGTTCATTAGCCAGAATGGATTTAACAGAACGAACTTCTGCATCCTGACCTGTGATCACAGGCATCGGCAAATCCTTACTACCGTATCCAACACCTTTCAGAGAGGAAATAATACCGATGGAAATACCATCGTATGGAGACAGAACAGCATCAACGCGGGCATCTGTATAGTAGGCACTCAACAGGTTATCCATACGAGCCTGGGCAGTTGCACCATCCCAGCGAAGTGTGGAAACTTTGTCCATTCCCATTTGTCCGCTTTTTACAACCAGTTTGCCACTGTCAATGTATGGCTGCAGAACAGACATTGCGCCGTTATAGAAGAAGTAAGCGTTGTTATCATCGGGAGAACCGCCAAACAATTCGACATTAAAAGGTCCTTTACCGTTCTTCAGGCCCAGCGTTTTTTCAATATAGCTGGCTTGCAGAACACCGACCTGGAAGTTATCGAATGTCGCATAGTAGTCAACATTTCCTGAGTCACGAATCAATCGGTCATATGCAATCACTTTGATATCCATGTCCGCAGCCTGCTGCAACACATCAGACAATGTAGTGCCATCGATTGAGGCGATGACCAGGACATCTACACCTTTCACAATCATGTTTTCGATTTGTGACAGCTGGGTAGGGATATCATCTTCTGCATATTGCAGATCTGTTTTGTATCCAGCTGCTTCAAATTGCTTAACCATGCTTTCGCCATCGGAGATCCAGCGCGCAGAAGACTTGGTTGGCATTGAGATACCGACCTTATCTTTAGCAAACGCGGCACCAGGTAGAGCAACGAGCAAGGACATAGCCGCTGCAGCGGCAAGAGATTTCAAACTTGTCATTTACATTCTCCCAAGGCTAAACATCCAAATTACTCCTCAAGGGAATCTGGGGATGCCTTAATAGTTGTTTTTTTAAAGGAAAACTTTTCTTTTTCAGTTTCAGGAAGGTCTTTCGATTTTAATTTTATCAACCCCCCACAACCAACAGTGTACATAGAGAATTAAAATAAAAATCTACTAGTTTATCAATGCAGCAATTTCATCCATGTATGTAGCCCAAAAAGTTAATCCTCTATGTCAGACTTTGTAATATTCTGACATAAAGATAGATATATATAACAATAATGCTATTTTATAAGAACTTTTTTCCTTGAAAACGTTCTTAAACAAAATAGTTATATTATCCATGACCAAGCTCAATGTCTTGTTCTGCAAGACATACTAGCAGGCAGTTGATTTTGTCGCTGAGACAGTGAAACCAAGGCAAAAATTATCAGAAAAGCGCTATTTATAAATCATAAATGAGCACCTTAAGATAATTTTTAACACCGCATTCGCTACATAAGTAGAAAATCAACAACCTGCCATGAGCCGCTGTTTGAGCATGGTTTGCATAACAAAAATAATAAATTGCAGGTACTCAAATTGTCTTCCATCTTCGATATCTACAAAGAATCATGTGTCAGAAGTTTCGATCTGCACGACAGCAATTCCGGCCACGAATTTTTGAACACATTTATTGCAGCAGCAGGCTATGAATATTGTGTAGACCCAAATTATGACTGGCATGGACTGAAACGCGGCAATTCAGATCTGATTATTATCCAACATACATTGTCGGGTTCTGGAAATCTGATAATCGACGATCAATATTACGAAATTGCTTCAGGTCAGACCATGTTGCTGAGAATCCCCCAGAACAGTCGTTATTGGCTGGGAGAGAACCCTCACTGGAAGTTTTTCTGGGTGACTCTGGGGGGGCATGAGATCGTCCGGCTCTTTGACTCCCTGTTGCTCAATCGTGGCCCGGTCCAAAGCTTCAACCGCCTGGTGATAAAACGCATGGAGCTTATCGTGCATGAAATCCTGACCGAAACCAGCAGCACGACAGGACACCTTTCTGCCAAAGCTTACGAACTGACTATGGCACTGTTCGATGCCACCAATATGGAACATTCCAGTGCCCGGGACCCTGATGCCATGGATCGGGTAAAAATGCACATCGAGCAAAATCTGGATCAGGAAATCAGCATGTCGGATCTGGCTAAAATCGCCAACTATTCACGACCTTATTTCACTCAGGTTTTTACTCAGTTATATGGCGAAAGTCCGGCTTCTTATTTGCTCAGATTAAGGCTGGAAAAGTCACGCGAGTTATTAATCCTCAGCCGTTACAATATTAAATATATTTCGCAGGCCTGTGGTTTTAAGGACCCTAACTATTTCGCCCGGCGCTTCAGATATCAGTACGGTATGAGCCCGAGGCAATTTCGATCCCTTAATAACCAGCATTTAGACATAAACTGATAAATTATCGGATACGGATGAAAACGTGTTTATTTTGACAATGACCCATGCAGCCAAAAAGCAATGGGATTAGACGCATCTACAATCGACAAAATAGCAAGTCATCAGCAAACTCGATGGCCTGGAGTAACCGTGTGGGTTTTGGAGAACGCATTTTAGGAGCGATTGTTTCTCGCCGAATCTCACACCCACAGGAACTATTCAGTGGGTTTTTCGGGAAACGCTTCGAAGCTGTTCAAAATACTCGATATCCCATGCCTGACCGTCACATATATAATGGTATTCGGGATTTAACGCATACAGACTGCTATAAACCTGAATAGTCTCCCCCCGTGAATTGAGCGTATAAACCGGAGTTGTCAAACGGCGATAGAACTCACTTTCATAACGATCTATTTTTATAAAATCTTCATCAGATACGTTCAACCTCAAAATACCTTCCAGCCCGGCCCTGTCGCTGTTTGGCACCAGCACCGGGTAGTCAGCATCAATCACTCCCAGACGCTCATAACCATCCAGCCAGGCCCGTTGGCAAACATATGTGGTACCAATCACTTCCCGCCAGATACGGTCATACATCAATGATCCGTAAGTAAATAAATGTTGCATACACCCTCCTTTGTTCGTCATTTATGCCAAAAGACAAATACAGTAATTTGTTATTTTTATAAATCGGATGAATGAGCAATAGATTCACAAGAGTGAACAGTTTTGCATTTTATTTTATAATCCCCCGGAAGGATAATTAACGACCTCAGGAGGAGCTTTTTATGTCTACAGTCATTCTATTTTCAATTGCTATTTTGTACCTGGTATTTACCAAGTCCACCAAGTCCGCACAGCGCAAGCGGTCAGCTACATTCAAGTAAATAATTATTGAAAGTATTAATACTGACAATCATCTTTTGGGCCACAATTGAATTGTGGCCCTCAATTTTTATCTATCATCCTAACTTTCTTGGTACAGAGTGTTTTATGGTAACCATGAATATTTCTTATAACCTATGATGACCAAAAACAACCGTTCCTCGCTTCTTTTCTGAATCAGAACTGAATCAGTATAAAATCTTTAGCCAACTCAGGCTGCGCAGGTTTGGTGCATAAATGTATACAGACAAAATCCTGTAACTCTCTCACACAATTACATTACATCTCGTTACAGGTATTCACACCTTAACGCAGCATTACTAGAATTCACTCAATAGCGGCTGGATTCAATAGTTTTAGCAGACGGCTACATCAAATTGACCATTTTTTCCTGATCAATTTACCTTCCTTTGGCTGATATCAGAACATCAAAACTGGCAGTGGTTTTACTGACTTGATATCAGCGTAAATCATTGGCTGAATGAACAAAGTATTTATGCCTTGGTGTTGGTTTTCTTATTAACATATTTAAAAAATTGCCGTTATCCGAAATACCCCAAGTCTTTTTCACTGACAGCCGTCTCATAACGGCAAAAAAGAAACTTATTTTGAATACTGATTGATCAGGTTTCGGCAACCTCAAAATAACGAAACCAGTTTTTTTGCTCAGCTTCTGGCATCTGATCACTGGGGTGTACCTGCATGCTTCCAGGCAGAATTTCTTCGCCACATTGATCACATACAACTTTCGCGTGACTGGTTTTACCACACGTGTGAGTGAACGTTATGGGACCACTGCCACCATACAACCATTTGTCCCCCCATGAGATCATCATTTGCATAACTCCCATAAGCTCTTGCCCTTTTTGTGTCAATCGATAACCTCCGCGCGGATTTCCTGTTTCTATCAGTTCGATCAGACCATGCTGATGCAGCACATTCAATCGAGCCGTCAGGACTTTTTTGGAGATTCCAAGTGTCTGTTGTAACCCGGTAAACCGGCGATTCCCCATGCGAATATCACGAATAATCAGCCACGCCCATTGATCCTCAATTACGTTCAGTGTCTGAGCGATGGAACAGGGGAAATGATCAAAACGAGTACGTGTCATAGTTGACCTGTGTTTTTTTGCCGTTTATATTTTGGTCTCCTTAAGAAACCATGTGAGTACATTATATGTTTCCTCGACGAGTTGTCATCACGGGTATTGGCGTAGTGTCACCAATCGGTAACGATCTCCCAACGATTGAGCATCATTTACGACATTCAGTCAGTGGCATCCGCTCGATGCCTGAGTATGCGGAGCTTGGCATGCGATCGCAAATCGCCGGAAAATCAGAAACACAACGGGTCGAGGATATCCCGCGTAAGCTAAAAAGGTTTATGGGGGAAGAGTCCCAACTGGCATATGTTGCCATGGAAGATGCCATTGCTCACAGCGGCCTGGACTTACAACAGGTGAAACACCCGAGAACCGGACTGATCATGGGATCAGGTGGTGCCTCAACAAAAGATATCGTTGAAGCAGCCGATGCGCTGAGGGAAAAAGGCATCAAAAAAGTCGGTCCTTATCGGGTGACTTCAACCATGACCAATACAGTATCAGCCTGCCTGTCGACGGGATTTGGTATTACAGGACTAAACTTCAGCGTCTCTTCGGCGTGCGCTACATCCGCGCACTGCATAGGTCTGGCTGCCCAGATGATTGCCTGGGGAGAGCAGGATGTCATCTTTGCCGGTGGTGCAGAATCAGAACACTGGTCCAAGTCCGCGCTATTCGATGCCATGCAGGCCATGTCTACAAACTTCAATCAGTCACCAGAGATAGCCAGCCGTGCTTATGACCTTAATCGCGATGGTTTTGTCATTGCTTCCGGGGCAGGTGTTTTGGTATTGGAAAGCCTCGAACATGCCGAACGCCGAAATGCTCATATTATCGCTGAGCTGACGGGTTATGGAACTGCGTCAGATGGTGCAGACATGGTAAGCCCTTCCGGTGAAGGTTCAGAGCGGGCGATGCTTTATGCACTTGAACAACATAAAGGACAGATTGATTATCTGAATACTCATGCCACCAGTACCCCATTGGGTGATGATATTGAACTGGAAGCATGCAAAAAATCTTTCCATGGCAAGCTTCCACCGCTGAGCAGTACTAAATCATTAACCGGTCACAGCCTGGGTGCCGCCGGAGTACATGAGGCGATTTACTCATTAATTATGCTGAGCCAGGGGTTTATGGCAGCATCCGCCAACATAGAAACGATTGACCCCAGATTTGCAGACCAACCCATTCTTCGAGAAACGATTAACACGGAATTAAAAACTGTGATGAGCAACAGTTTTGGCTTTGGAGGAACCAATGTCAGCCTGATTTTCTCCGCTCCTGTGTAAGCCGTAATTTTCTGTTTTTAAAAAGTTATGGCGCAAAATATGTGACGATGGATCGGATCAAAAAATTCAGACTAAAACAGTCGGCTTTATTTACTTGAGCAAACGAATTTCGAATGTCCACCGAAATTGATTAATCCAAATCAATAGCAATCTAAGACTAAGGTCTTATACTGTGCAACAGAAATAAACGCAGGGCCAGATTTGGCGATCCAATAATAATTCAACGGCATACCCATACAATAAAAAAAACAGTATGAATGTGCGCCGTTTTTTTTCGCCTTGGACCATCTGTAATCAAACCGGTTTATTAATCTCTAAACGGAAACAAAACATGAGCGAAGTTGCACTATCAATACTGGTCCTGTCCGTAGTGGCAGTGATTGGTTTGTGGTTTGGAGGGCTCAAAATCAAAGGGGTTGGCCTCGGCATCGGTGGTGTGCTGTTTGGCGGTATCCTGGTTGGGCATTTTATCAATCAATTCGGCTGGCATCTCGATGGTCATGCCACGCACTTCATCAAGGAATTCGGGCTGATTCTGTTTGTCTATACCATTGGTATTCAGGTCGGTCCCGGCTTTTTTGCTTCCCTGAAAAGCAGCGGTCTGAGGTTGAACGGACTGGCTGCCGGAATCGTGATTCTCGGGGGACTCACAGCCGTGGCTCTGCATTTTATCTTTAACCTGCCACTTAATGTTTTTCTGGGAATATATTCTGGCTCTGTCACCAACACTCCGTCGTTGGCTGCCGGACAACAGATCCTGCAGGAGCTTGGCATGGTGCAGGAACAAACCAATATGCTGGGGCTCGGTTATGCCATGGCCTATCCTTTTGGCATTCTTGGCATCCTGTTATCCATGTGGATTATCCGGATCGTGTTCGAAATCAATGTCGAAGAAGAAGCTGATAGATTCGATAGCAACAGTGGCAGCAAGAAGAAAGCTCTGTTGTCGATTAATGTGGTGATTGAAAACCCCAACATTGATGGGATGAAGTTTTCAGAGTTGTCCGGACTCATTGGTGAAGAGGTGATTTGCTCAAGGATGAAAACCAAAGGCGAGCTAAAAGTCCCTTCGGCTGAAACCGTACTACACCTCGGCGACTTTCTGCATTTTGTCGGCCCCAGTCAGGATTTATTGCATAAAGCCACCGTCATAGTCGGCGAAGAAGTCTCAGAATCCCTTTCCACCAAAGGAACACTATTAAAAAGTGATCGTGTGGTCGTCACCAATGAAAAAGTGCTTGGCAAACATCTTGGTGAATTGAATTTCAAACACAGCCACAATGTGGTGATCTCGCGCTTGAACCGGGCTGGCGTTGAGCTGGTTGCCAATAAAGACTCTGTGCTGCAGTTTGGGGATATTCTCAATATTGTCGGAGCTGAGGCAGATATCGAAAAGGTTGGAAAACTGATCGGTAATGCTACCAGCAAACTACATCACGTGCAGATGTTGCCAATTTTCATTGGCATTGGCCTGGGGGTTCTGCTCGGTTCCATTCCCTTCCAGCTACCGCATTTGCCAGCGCCGCTGAAACTCGGTCTGGCTGGCGGCCCCTTGATTGTGGCTATCATTCTGGCCCGGATCGGCAGCATCGGCAGGCTGTACTGGTTCATGCCCCCCAGCGCCAACCTGGCTCTCAGAGAAATCGGTATTGTGCTGTTCCTAGCGGTTGTTGGTATTGATTCCGGCGCTAATTTTGTCACCACTCTGCTTGATGGTGAAGGACTGACCTGGATGGCCTATGGCATCGCCATTACCTTGATTCCTCTCCTGGTTATTGGCTTGATTGGCCGGGTTTTGATGAAAATAAACTATTTGACCCTCTGCGGATTACTGGCTGGCTCCATGACCGATCCTCCAGCTCTGGCATTTGCCAACTCCATTCATTCGTCCAACGGTGCTGCCGCATTGTCTTACGCAACAGTGTATCCGTTGGTGATGTGCCTGCGGATTCTTTCCCCCCAGGTCATAGCGGTTCTGCTCTGGGTCTCCAGCTGACCACCATTCTGATCTGCGCCCGGCATTCGCCGGGCTTTTCCCTACTGTAACCAGCCATGTTGATACAAATCATTCCATTTTGATTAATTAATTTAGATAATTCTAATATATAGATTAAATGGGAGGAGGGCCGGCATGGCCAGGAAACTTATTATTATCGGTGGTGTGGCGGGTGGTGCATCCGCGGCCGCCAGAGCTCGACGACTGTCAGAAGACGCAGAAATCATTATCTTTGAACGTGACCGGTTCATCAGCTTTGCCAACTGTGGCCTGCCTTATCACATAGGAGGAGAGATCAAGGAACGTGAGGCGCTGCTGGTTCAGACTCCTGAATCCATGAATGCCCGGTTTAATCTGGACATACGAATCCAGACAGAAATCCTGGCCATTGATCCGGTGAATAAATCCGTGTTGGCCCGCGAGTTGAACAGTGGCAGGGAATATCACGAATCCTATGACGATTTAATCCTGAGCCCAGGTGCCAGACCTTTTGTTCCACCAATCCCTGGTATTCCTAACGACAAAACATTCACCCTGCGGAACATCCCCGACATGGACAGGATTATCCGCACCATTCAAACCGATGCGCCAAAATCAGCTATCGTGATTGGTGGGGGATTCATTGGTGTCGAAATGGCCGAGGCATTGGTACAGCAAAACATCGAAACCTCCCTGATTGAACTTTCCAATCAAATAATGGCCCCTGTTGATCCAGAAATGGCCGTGCCCTTACATGAGGAGCTGCGCCGTCATGGCGTCCGTCTGATGCTGGGTCAGTCGGTGGAGAGCATCGACACGCAGGATAACGGTCTGCATCTTACGCTCCAGAATGGTAATACGCTGACCACAGATATGCTGATCCTGGCCATCGGAGTTAAACCCGATACTACCCTGGCCGGTAGTGCCGGACTGCAGATCGGCCCACGTGGAGGCATCCTGGTCAACGACCGAATGGAAACCCCAGTGCCACACATATATGCCGTCGGCGATGCTATCGAAGTAAAAGACTTCATCAGTCAGGAACCGGCGTTGGTGCCTCTGGCCGGCCCAGCCAACCGCCAGGGAAGGATCGCAGCTGATAACATCTTCGGTCGCCAGTCTCTTTATGGTAATACTCAGGGAACAGCTATCTGCAAAGTATTCAACTACGCCGTCGCCGCCACTGGCAGTAACGAAAAAGCCCTTCGCCGACGCGGTGCCCGATATGAAAAGATCTACGTCCATGGGGCTGATCACGCTTCCTACTACCCCGGCGCCAAAAACATTACCTTCAAATTACTGTTTGATCCCGAAAGTGGCCGGATTCTGGGAGCGCAGGCGGTTGGAGAAAAAGGGGTCGACAAACGTATAGACATCATGGCAACCATGATTAGAGCCGGTATGACTGTCTTTGACATGGAAGAAGCAGAGCTATGTTACGCCCCGCCTTTCGGTTCAGCCAAAGATGTGATTAATCAGGCCGGTTTCGTCGCCAGCAATGTAATACGCGGTGATCATCTGATCTGCCAGCCTGGGGAACTGACCAACGGTGCAGAGGACATGCTCATACTGGATGTCCGCAATGCCGATGAAGTCAGTGCCTGTGGAGAAATCGAACATGCGGTCAATATTCCTCTGCCAGCACTCCGTCGAAGCCTCGATCAATTACCCAAAGACAGGACCATTCTGGTTTATTGCGCCGTCGGGTTGCGGGGATATGTGGCTTACCGGATGTTGTCTCAACATGGTTTCAAGGTGAAAAATCTGACGGGTGGTTATCGCAGTTACCAGATGTTCAAAAATATTGGCCGGTAAACCAGCAAACACAAGACTCTGAACTCACTGGTACTGCCTGCACAGTGACATTGAATACCTTTCAATGTCACTCAACATCCTTCAAAGACTCTATCAAAATGATCCGTCTCTGCCGGACATTCAATTGTTTATCCGTGTTTTTCCAACGCTTATTGATAGATGTCATATACTAACTCTATTGACTATGACATGTTGCTGGGGCACCAGGCCAACAGGTTGGTATTGTCAACCTGCAAAACAACAATAATCCATAGACGGTCCATCATGAACATATTGATCAAACTGGCCATAGGTCTTGGCATACCTTTTATCATTTTGTTGATTCCTCCAGAGGCTTACCCGATTACCGGTATGACAGTGGTGGAAACCAGAGTAATCGCCATTTTCATGCTGGCAGCGTTATTCTGGGTACTTGAACCCATACCCATTTATGCCACATCACTGTTGGTCATCCTGTTGGAACTGATCACATTATCAGACAAAGGCTTTAAACCTCTGGTCAAATCAAGTGCGGACAATTTCGGCACCCTGGTCAGCCATAAAGCAATCATGGCAACTTTCGCATCACCTATCATCATTCTTTTTTTGGGTGGTTTTTTTCTGGCGATGGCGGCGACCAAATACCGGCTTGATCAGAATCTTGCCAGAGTCATGCTCAAACCATTTGGCAGCAATCCAAAATTCGTCATGCTGGGGCTGATGCTCATTACCGCAGTATTTTCAATGTTTATGAGCAATACTGCCACCACTGCCATGATGCTATCTATTTTGGTCCCGGTACTGGCCGTTTTTGAAATTAATGATCGTGGTCGCATTGCATTTTCGCTGGCCATTCCATTTGCTGCCAATGTGGGAGGTATAGGCACGCCCATCGGCACACCTCCCAATGCCATTGCCCTTAAGTATCTGACCGGTGAACACGCCATCAGTTTTGGCGCGTGGATGGCCTTTGCTGTTCCTTATGTCATTATCATGCTGCTTATTGCCTGGTTGTTACTGGTAATTTTTTATCCGCCTGCCCCCAGAGCATTTAAGCTCACCATAAAAGGAAAATTTCTGAAAACCCCGCAGGCATTAATTGTCTACATAACATTTGCGGTTACGATCCTGCTCTGGTTAACCGATTTTCTGCACGGGATGAACAGCTATGTGGTTGCCATGATTCCCGTAGCGGTGTTTTCAGTAACATCAATCATTACCAAAGAAGATCTCAAACGTATCAGTTGGGATGTTCTCTGGCTGGTATCCGGCGGCATCGCCCTGGGACTGGCTCTGGAGCAAAGTGGACTGGCTCAGCACGTTGTTCACAGTATTCCGTTTGAACGCTTCTCACCATTGATCATTGTGTTCATGGTCAGTGTAGTTGCCCTGTTAATGGCTAACTTCATGTCTCATACGGCGACTGCCAACTTATTGCTACCGCTAGTGGCAGCTCTGGGAACTTCCCTTGCCGGACTGGAAAATTTTGACAGCATCAAAACACTGCTGCTGAGTGTCACATTCGCATGTTCTCTGGGAATGTCTCTGCCAATCAGTACACCACCCAATGCTCTGGCGTTTGCCACCGGCAACTGTGAAACGCGGGACATGGCTCGCATGGGAGTCAGTATCGGAATCATTGGCATATTAATGAGTTTCCTCATGATCTATCTGCTGAACATGATTAATTTTCTATGACCCAAAGACTCACCGTTCAACAGATCAAGGAAAAATATTTCTCCGATCCTGACAAGGTTATTCAAGTCCGGGCAGGCGAAATTCTGTACGATGAACTGGCCTATAACCAACGTCTTTATATTGTTTTAAGCGGTTGTATCACCGGATATATGTCCAACCGTTTTGGTGATGAATATAAGATCTTCGAAAGCATCAAAGATCAATTTGTCGGCGTGCATTCGTTCTTTTCTGAAGACCATCAGAGCTACGCCAAAATTGTCGCCAGCACCGACGCCACTCTGGCATATATCGAGGCCGACGAATTTCAGGACCGCATGCTGGATCACGAGTTCTCCAGTTTTGTGGTTTCCCTGGCTCTGAGCGAACTCTCAGCCCGCCAGCGGTTTGCCCGCAAAGAGGCTTTCGAAAAACAGGAGAGCATGAAGAGGCTGATGCAAGCGGACAAAATGGCAACCCTTGGACAAATGGCAGCAGGTCTCGCCCATGAACTCAATAATGCCGTTGGTGTACTGGCCAGCAAAACCACCTGGCTGGCAGATATTGTGGCCGAATATCTGAACGAAAAAGATGCTCATCAGATGTTCCCGTTTTTTGAACAGGGGCTGCACCGCGGACAATATTTATCCAGTTCTGAAGTACGCCATAACCGCCAACAGTTTGAACGCGAGTTAAAATTTGATCATTCACTGGCACGGAAAATTGCCAAGACAGGCCTGGCCGTCAGCGAACTGAAATCTTTAGGCACTAAAGACCTGCGCAAAGCCGCTGAACGGGTGGTGTACTACTGGGAAATTGGTGCGGCTTTCTACGATATGGGCATCGCAGCCCGTCAGGCGACTCATGTAGTCAGTTCCGTCCGACAATTAGGCGCCCGCCACCGGCAGCACCACGATGGTGTGGAAGTCAATAAAAGCCTGCATGAGGCACTGGCTATTTTAAGCAGCATGCTTAAGAGTATTCGTTTGGAACTCAAACTCGAAGATCCGTTACCCGAAGTGTTCGGCAGTGGCGGCGAACTGATGCAGGTATTCGTTAATCTGATCAAAAATGCAGCGGAAAGTCTGACCGCCAACAATACCGAATCACCGACGCTATGGATTTGTTCTCATCTTAACCAGAAACAGATAGAGGTTACGATCAAGGACAACGGACCGGGTATTCCGAAATCCATTCAACATAAGATCTTCCGACCGAACGTATCCACGAAAGTGGAAGGGCTGTCGTTTGGACTCGGGCTCGGGCTCTCCATTGTTCAGCGCCTGGTGGAGGGTCATGGCGGTTCGATCCAATTGAACAGCGAACCAGGCAATACAGAATTCAAAGTCATACTACCGGTGAATTAATATGAAAAACATCAACATCATTTGTGTAGACGACCAGCGGGAAGTACTGAACACCATCGCCGAAGATCTCAAAATCTTCGAACAACAAGTAAACATTGAGGAATGCGAGTCGGCTGAAGAGGCTCAGGAAGTCATGGAAGATCTCGATAGCCAGGGTGATCTGATTGCTTTGATCATCAGCGATCATGTTATGCCGGACAAAACCGGAGTTGATTTCCTCGCTGATGTCAAAGCAGACGGTCGGTTTGTCCAAACCAAAAAAGTCCTTTTGACCGGATTGGCAACCCACCAGGATACCATTACTGCGATCAACCAGGCTGGCATTGACCACTATATCGAGAAACCCTGGAAACAGGCAGAGTTACAAAAAACGGTTCGGGAACTGCTGACGCATTATATTTTTAACGCTGGTCTGGACTATCAGAAATATCTGGAAATTCTCGATAAGGATATTGTATTCAGTCGATTGCAGAACAGTACAGGTTGAGGTTTTGACGTCTTACCGGAAATTAAGGCAATGGCAATATCGGCTATCCCTGCGACAGAGAATAGAGTCTGTGCTACATCAGACACTCCCTTCCTTTTCCACCACCAGCACCCTGGCTTCGCCGATAGGGTGCGCCACATGTTCGGTACCAATCGTGGCATAAAACAGATCACCTGCAGACAGGCGATGAACATACTCATGACCATTCTGACGATAATGCATATCCACTTCACCATCGAGCACTACAAACACTTCCTCACCATCATTGACATGCCATCGATAGGGCTGATCAGTCCAGTGTAACCGGGTGGTGATTCCATTCATGTTGGCAATGTCCAAAGCTCCCCAGGCACGATCAGCGACAAAGTCTTTAGCCTTGATAATCTTCATTCGAACATCATCCTCACTATGATGAGACAGTGCTGCCTGTGTCCTGTTGCTGCGAACGAACCAGACTGACAAAAATTTCTTCCAAAGAACTTTCCCGTGTTTGCAGGTCTTTAAAGTCGATGCCATGGTCACCCAGCAAACGCAACAACTCGGAAATACCGGAATGATCACTTTGAGAATCAAAGGTATATATCAGCTGATAACCATCGTCAGCCAGCGTTAACTTATAGTCTTTCAATGTTGCCGGAATAGCGTCCAAGGGCTCTTTCAGTGCCAGCCTCAGTTCACGTTTACCCAGCTTCTGCATCAGTTGTTTTTTATCATCCACCAGGACAATTTTGCCTTTATTAATGACCCCGATGCGATCCGCCATTTCTTCGGCTTCTTCAATGTAGTGAGTGGTCAGAATAATGGTCACACCATTTTCGCGCAGACCACGAACCATCTCCCACATATCACGACGCAACTCCACATCCACTCCAGCAGTCGGTTCATCGAGAAACAGGATTTTAGGTTCGTGAGATAGAGCTTTGGCAATCATCAATCGCCGCTTCATGCCGCCTGACAATGCCATTATGCGGGAATCCTTTTTCCCCCACAGGGACAGGTCCCGCAATATTTTTTCGATATATTCCGGATTTGGCGCTTTACCAAACAAACCGCGACTGAAATTGACGGCACCCCATACGGTTTCAAACGAATCGGTCGATAATTCCTGAGGCACCAGTCCGATTTTGCCTCGCGCCTGCCGATAATCACGCAGCACGTCATGCCCATCGGCCAGAACCTGGCCACTGGACGGATTTACGATGCCGCAGATAATACTGATCAGCGTCGTTTTACCCGCGCCATTCGGCCCCAGTAACGCAAAAATCTCGCCCGCCTCGATCTCCAGATCGATCTGATTCAGTGCCTGAAAACCACTGTCATATATCTTGTTTAACTGCTTAATGGAAATGATAGCTGCCATGCCCGCCCCGCCGTCGAAATCTCATGTGAAGGTAGGCATGGTAACACGGTTTTTCGGCGCTCAACGGCTACATTTTATGTTCCTGAGCCTTGATGCCATTGTGCTCCTGAGTTTCCCGGATAAACGCCAGCAAAGCGGTCATCTCCATAAAACCAATCTGAGGTTGCGGAGGCATATTG
Source organism: Gynuella sunshinyii YC6258 (assembly GCF_000940805.1). GTDB lineage: Bacteria > Pseudomonadota > Gammaproteobacteria > Pseudomonadales > Natronospirillaceae > Gynuella > Gynuella sunshinyii. The sequence goes on from NZ_CP007142.1 coordinate 308,361, forward strand.
CCATAGGACCAATGGTGCTGTTGAACACCATTTTTAATCGCCCGATAAAACGCTTCGTTACTGTGATGACCGGGGTTATAAAATGAATGGATCAAAGGCGGACCCGACGGAGTTCCCTGGGCATTGACGCCATGGCAGGCAGCGCAATTCTGATTGAAGACCTGCTGCCCGTATTGGCCCTTTTCAGTGAGATCACCGATTTTGACGTCCACGTGCCCCCGGTCATGGTTAGCCAGAACAATAGCAGATATCAGCATCAACGCTGATACGATAAGTATACGCATGATTTGTTTTCCTAAATGATCAATGGATAGATTAAAAATAGCTCAGGAAAACAGGATCGGAGGATGAAAGATGTCAGCCGGCAGATGGCCGGGCTGTGGAGACGTAATGGTCGGGTAGGATACTGCCTGCAATTGAATCAGAGAATGACATGAGTGCAATATTGAAGCCTGCGAAAGCTGGCAACATGTCTGCTGACAGGCACTGCCATCATCAGCACCCTGGCAACCATTCATGGTGGTCATCTCCATGGCATGGGTCATCACTGAAGCATTGCCCGCCTCAGCAAAAGCTGGTTGCACAAACAATAATGCCAGCAATCCCAATAACCATATGTAACGCATAACGAACACATCACCCCCGTCAGAAGCAGAAATATTACCGGGAGAGAAATATTCAAACAACCGCTGAATACAGATCTCTCTAGATCGGACTGTGTTATGGAATCGGGGTCTCAATTCAGCGGACAAAAACAATCCCTGATTCACACAGGAATAGTCAGACCTCCGCTCACTCATCACTTAAGCCCTTAACTATTTGGGAACAGGGCAGACTGAAAAAACCATTACAACTTTTTGACTGAATATCTACTCCAGCCTCCGGGTAAAAAACCATCCGGCAATAGACAACGTGACCAGCCCGATCACCAGCAATGGCCAGGTATTCATCCATACCTGTTCAAACGGCATGTTCTTGAGAAACAGCCCTTTGATCGTAATCAGACTGTGTTTGAGCGGATTGGTCCAGGTAAGCGTCTGCAACCAGTCCGGCATATTCTCAATCGGGGCGGCATAACCGGACAGCGTAACGGCCGGTACCATAAACAAAAACGCACCCAATATTGCCTGTTGCTGAGTTTTGGAAATGGCGGATATGAACAGACCAACACCCACCACCGCCATCACAAATGTAAACAGTACCAGCAGCAGCCAGAGGAATGACCCGGTAAACGGAATCTTAAAAACCCCTACGGCAAATCCCCAGATCACCATCCCTTCTGCCAACCCCACCAGTACCGCCGGCACGGTTTTACCCACCAGAATTTCCCACGGCATGAGTGGTGACACCAACAATTGATCAAACGTGCCCAGTTCACGCTCTCTGGCTACCGACAGCGCTGTGACTATCAGAGTAATCAACATGGCCAGAATCGCCACCAGCGACGGTACCGTGAACCACAGATATAACAGATTCATGTTGAACCAGTTACGCCCCACCAACACCGTCGGCAATACATCACCGCCCTGCTCAAAACGGACTCCCGAACTGTAACCATTTACCAGCTGAGTAATATAACCACTGACTATTTGCGCGGCATTGGAGCGACGGCCATCCAGGATAACCTGCAGATTCGCTACCTGACCTCGCGCCAGCTGTCGGGAAAAATCCTGCGGGATCAAAATAGCAGCCATGACTTTTTGTTCGTCAATCAGCGGATGCAACGCCTGCAGACTGTTGACCATTTGAATACGGGTAAACGTGGGAGACGCGGCAAGCCGTTGTACGAGTTCATAACCATGTTTGCCGGCATCCTGGTTATAAATGGCCAGTGAAACATTTTTGACTTCCAGGGTGGCTGCAAAACTGAACACCAGTAATTGCAGAATCGGCGGTGCAATCAGTACCACCCGCCCGCGGGGATCGCGAAACAACGCCAGCAGCTCTTTGACAATCAGCGCATAGATTCTCATACATCCAACCTCTTGACGGTTTTCCGCGCTGTGAGAACGAAAAACACCAGGCCGATGAACACCATAACGCCCATGCAGGAAAGCAGTAACGGCCAGATATTTCCACTGAGAAACAACGTTTGCAGGCTGGTCACAAAATAGCGGGCCGCAAACACATGGCTGAGTATACGCACCGGCAACGGCATGGAGCTGATCTCAAAGATAAATCCAGACAACATAAATGCAGGAAGAAAGGCTGACATTAACGCCATCTGCGAAGCTACAAACTGATCCTTGGCCACCGATGAAATCAACAACCCCTGACCCAAAGCTCCGAGCAGGAAGACAGAGGTGGCGGCCGTCAGTGCCAGAAACGATCCCCGGAATGGAACTTCATACCAGAATGTCGCCACCACCCAACATACCACCATCGATCCCATGCCAAGCAGATAATAAGGAATAAGCTTACCCAGCAGGATCTGACTGATTGAAACCGGCGTGGCCATCAACGCCTCCATGGTGCCCCGTTCCCATTCGCGGGCAATCACCAGTGCGGTCAGCAGAGTACCAATCAGTGTCATGATGATGGCAATCGAACCGGGGATCAGAAAATTACGGCTGCGCAGTTCGGGATTAAACCAAAAGCGGTTATCGAGTCTGATCAAAGAAGGCGTCAGATCAATACCACGATCCCGTATCTGATGGTCCAGCCAGACCAGATAAACACCGTTGACATAATTCTGAACAAAGGAGGCTATGTTCGGCTCTGATCCATCGGCAATCACCTGAATGCTGGCACTGCGGCCATCCAGAATGGCATCGGCCACCAGATTCTGTGGTACCACTACAATACCGCGGATCTCTCCAGCCACCAGCTGTGGTTCGAACTCCCGTCGGTCATGACCAATTTCAACCTCCAAAAAACGAGAGGAGGTAAAGGTTTCCACGAGACTGGAAATGCTCGGAGACATATCCTCCAGGACCACCCCGATACGGATACGATTGCTATCGAGGTTAACGCCATAGCCAAATATGAATAACAGCACCAACGGCAACACAAAGGCGATCAGAATAGCGCTCGGATCACGCATGATCTGTAGCATTTCTTTGCCAATCAATGCCAGTAACCGTCTCATGCCGCCCCCTCTTCTACGACCGGATTGTTGTCATAATCCCGAACCAGCGTAATAAATGCCTCTTCCAGCGTAGAGGATTCGACGCCGGACAAGTTTGAAGCCTTAAGTTTCAAATCATCCGGACTACCGGTAGCAATATTGTGTCCCCGATATATCAGCCCGATACGGTCACAATATTCCGCTTCATCCATGAAGTGAGTGGTCACCATGACCGTCACCCCTTTCTCAACCATGGCATTAATGTGCATCCAGAATTCACGCCGGGTGATCGGGTCCACCCCCGACGTTGGTTCATCGAGAAATAACACGTCAGGTTGATGCATGACTGCACACGCCAGTGCCAATCGTTGTTTGTACCCTAATGGTAGTGAGCCGGCAGTCATCTTCAGATAGGGGGCAAAATTGAAAATATCCGTCATCAGTTCAATCTGATGCCGGCGGCGTTTACCCGAGAGCCCATAGAGACCGGCAAAAAACCTTAAATTCTGCAATACACTCAGATTAGTGTAGAGGGAAAAAGACTGGGCCATGTATCCAATGCGTGCACGCGCTTTGGAGGTCGCGGTTTTCAGATTCAATCCGGTCACAAAAGCTTCTCCGGAACTGGGCTGTAATAGCCCACACATCATTTTGAAAGTCGTTGATTTGCCAGCTCCGTTTGGACCCAGCAGACCAAATACCTCACCTCTGTGTATTTGGAAGGTATTATCCGCCACGGCAGTGAATTGACCGAACTGTTTAGTCAAGCGACGGGCATCAATAACCGGTTGATCATTGGCCGGTTTATCTGTCATTTCCGCCGCCAGCGCCGACTGTCCCCCAGGACCACCACCCAGAATATCGATGAAAGCATCTTCGAATCCAGGCGTCACAGACTGCCACTGGCCCCTCTCCAGTTTTGGCCGGGCTTGCCCGGCCCCTAATACCACACGGACATGATGTCCCTGAATCACACCATCGATGACCTCTGGCTGACGAAGCATGCCCGACAGTACCCGTCGGCGCGTTTCCGCCGGAATTCCCTGAATCTGCCACACCCGGCCACTGACTTGCTGAAACAGTTGTGCCGGGACGCCGTCATACAGTTTTTTGCCGTCATTTAGAAGAATGACGGTATCGCATTTTTCCGCCTCATCCAGGTAAGCGGTAGACCAGACCACGGCCATTCCCGCGGACAACAACTCACGCACCATTGCCCATAATTCCCGGCGGGAAATCGGGTCCACTCCGACGCTTGGTTCATCCAGCAGCAACAATTGCGGGTCACCGAGTAACGCACACGCCAGCCCCAGTTTTTGTTTCATTCCCCCGGATAATTTTCCTGCCAATCGTTGCTGAAATGACTCCAGCGCAGTGAAATGCAGTAGCCGGGCAAATTTATCTGCGCGTGCCTGACCGGTTACCTGACGCAAATCTGCATACAGTTTCAGATTCTCCAACACTGTCAGGTCTTCATAGAGACCAAATTTCTGTGGCATATAACCGGTCACTTCATGCACTTCTCCAGCCTGCCGGACGGTGTCCAGCCCAGCGACAGTAATACGCCCGGTATCCGCCTGCATCAAACCCACCAAATGACGCAGCAGCGTGGTTTTACCGGCACCATCCGGTCCCACCAGACCGGTCATACGACCTGGAAAGATCTCCGTGGAAATATCTTCCAGAGCAGGTCGATCCATCCCCTTGAAGTGCTTGCAGAGATGATCAATAACAACCACTGGCGTACTCATGGCTGTCCTGCCACCGGCTTTGGTACCGTGACAGTAACCGGCATGCCCTGACGTAAGCCAGCGTCTGGATTAGCGACAATTACCCGCAGGCGATACACCAGATCCGTTCGTAACTGAGTGGTTTCGACAGTTTTGGGTGTAAATTCAGCCTGCGGAGAAATAAATCCGATCTGTCCCTGATAAGTCCGATGTGAATCAGTTGTGACGGTGACCTGCTGACCCGGTGAAAGGTAACCAAGATCGGGTTCATTAACGTATGTCCGCACCCATACCGGATCATTAAGAGCCAGGGTATACACCGGCTGACCAGTAGAAACGATGGATCCTTCCTCCCTCACTCGGGTCAGAATGATACCGTCATTCGGTGCCAACAAGCGGCTGTCCTGCAAAGACGTCGTCGCAATGTTAACTTGCGCCTGCGCGGTCTTGACCCGGGCACGGGCCTCATCGCGGGCGGCAAAAGCATCATCGAACGCCCCCTGGGAAATGGCGCCTTTTTTCAGCAGCTCTGCGCTACGTGCATACAATTTCTCGGCATTTTTTACAGCAGCCTCCGTTTCCTGTAGAGACGCCTGGCGTAACGCCAGCTCATCCATAAAAGGCTTGGTATCGAGTACGGCCAGCACATCCCCGCGATGAACCTGATCACCTTCTTCCTGACTCAGGGTCTGAATACGGCCCGCCACCCGAAACGCCAGGGCTACATCACGAATGTCAATGTTGCCATACAATGTCAGTTCGGTAGTCTCTGTCACCGGTAAGCGCTGTTGTGTCATATAGTAATAGTAGCCACCACCAGCCATAGCCGATAACAACAGTAACACCAATACAACACGTTTCATTGCACCACCCCTGAATGTTGCCATCTGATAAGTATTTAAGCAGGTGATCAATCTTGCGCAATTAAGGCCCCATGATAAACGTAATTAATTCATCAAAGGCACGCTTATGATTAGCTGAGCTGGATTGTTGTAAAAATTCCATATCTGACTTGCTGAGTCAGATTTTCAGCTACACTGAACAAACCAATGTGACACTATGGAGGTCTGTGATGCGTCAATATATCCGCCACCCCATCACTGTACCCTTGCAGTACCAGTTTGCTGATGATTCCGGCGGCCTGGCCTCCCGCACCAGCAATATCAGTAATGGTGGGCTGTGTATTAATACCGAAGAGCCTTTGCCTCCGGGAAAACATTTAAAAATCTGCATTCATATCGGCGACCTGCCCTTTGAAGTGGATGCACAAGTAGTATGGTGCAACACATGTCCACTTGGTTTTGAAAGTGGGGTGTGCTTTCAGAATACAGAGGATGCATATGCTGCGCGAATGGTTGAACAAATCTGCTATATCGAGCAGTATCGTCAGCGAATTCGGGAGCAAGAACAAAGGGAGCTCACCCAGGAACAGGCCGCTGAAGAATGGATCGAACGGCATGCAGCGGAATTCCCATCCTGGGATCACTGATCAGCCACAGATTCATCTCTTCGTCGTTACCGAAAACTTTTAAAAAAAGTATATTGATACATAGTGTTGTCGTGCATCTTTGTGTTCAATCACGCGTCAAATTGACGGAATACGGCAGAGCCTGATGACACGACAGGCAGGCGCTCACAAAATTGAATACATTGTGAGTAAATTTCTTTCACAGGACTTGGCTTTTAGCGTCTCTCAGGAGATATTTAGTTCTTTAATATCGGATAACAGGTGTTTAAACATGTCAGATATTGCGTCAAAACTCACGCAGGTTCGCGAGCAAATGGAGAAACTAGGGTTGGATGCCCTAATTGTCCCTCGTGCTGATGAGTATCTCGGCGAGTATATTCCAGCTTATAACGAACGTCTGCGCTGGATCAGCGATTTCACCGGATCTGCTGGCATGGTTATTGTTCTCAAGGATCGTGCAGCTATTTTTGTGGACGGTCGTTATACCGTTCAGGTTCGTCAGCAAGTTAATGAAAACCTGTTTGATATTTTTCATCTTATCAAAGACCCACAGCCTGAGTGGCTAAGCCAACAACTGAAGGCTGGTGCAAAAGTAGGGTTTGATTCCAGAACAGTCACACCCGCCTGGTACGAGCAATGCTCCGAAACACTTGCCGATGCTAATATTCAGTTACTTGACACCGAAGTCAATCTGATTGACCTGTGCTGGCATGATCGCCCCAAACCGATCGTCAACAAGGCCTTGTTGCTGGACAAAGCGTTTACCGGCATGGCCAGTACTGACAAACGTGACAAAATTGCGCAATTGATCAGAGACAAGCAAGCGGATGCTGCACTGATCTTTGCAGCCGACTCATGTAACTGGCTGCTTAACATCCGCGGTCGGGATATTCCGTCACTGCCAATTATTCTGGGCATTGCGGTATTACACAGTAATGGCAATATGGTATTTCACTGCAATATCAACAAACTGCCCGCAGGTATTGAACAACACGTTGGTATTGGCGTCACTTTTAAAGAAGAAAGTGAACTGAGCGACACCCTGAACCTTCTGGCAGGCAAACAGGTTATTGTCGATACCGATACAGCCAATGCCTGGTGTATGTTAAAACTCCGGCAGGTGGGAGCGCGAATCATTGAATCCGCTGACCCGGTCATTGAACCCAAAGCCTGTAAAAATCGTGTTGAAATACAGGGATTCAAACAGGCACACATCCGTGATGCCGCAGCCGAAGTCGAGTTTCTCTGCTGGTTGGATAAAATTGTTGCCGAGGGCCAGCGGCCGGACGAAGCAAGCCTGTCAAATTACCTGTTCAATTGCAGGGCCCGGCAGAAATTTTTTGTTGAGGTTAGCTTCGATACCATTTCCGCCGCCGGCAGCAATGCCGCCATGTGTCACTATAACCACGTAGACGGCACACCCGCCAAATTGCCTGATAACGGAATCTATCTGGTCGACAGTGGCGGCCAGTATTTTGATGGTACAACGGATATCACCCGGACAGTGGCCATCGGCGAAGTGACCGAGACAATGAAACGAAATTTTACCCTGGTACTCAAAGGTCATATTGCACTGGATCAGGCCCGTTTCCCGGAGGGCACAACCGGTTCTCAACTCGATGTTCTGGCCAGACAGTATTTATGGCAACAGGGATTGGATTTTGATCATGGCACCGGTCACGGTGTAGGTCATTTCATGAGCGTGCACGAAGGCCCTCAACGTATTAGCCCAAAAGGCAACAATGCCACACTGAAAGAAGGCATGGTAATCAGTAACGAACCAGGCTATTACGAAGACGGCAATTATGGCATCCGTTGTGAGAACCTGATGTTTGTCACCCGGGATGAAGCTATCAGCTCTGATCGCAAACCCTTCTATCGATTTGAAGCACTGACACTGGTCCCTTTTGACTTGCGTCTGGTTAAACGTTCATTGTTGACGGACGTAGAGGCCCTATGGCTGAATAATTATCATCAGCGGGTGTATGACACCATTTCACCGTTGCTGACAGATGAACAGCGTACATGGCTTAAGAACGCCTGCCGCAGCATTTGATACCAGGACACATGGATGTGTCGGATCATTCCGTTGACAGAAAACCAATAGGAACCCTTTGAAAACAAAGGGTTTCATGCGACTTCGACCGGCGTTACCGGAAATCAATCTGAAACATCAGCAACATCCGGCTGATGAGTGGGTTAATAGGATTATTATGCAGTACCAATGGTTTCTTTTTGACATTGACGACACTCTGTACGACCACAGAGGCACTGAAGCCAATGCACTGATCAAAACGTTTGAAGATTTCGGTCTGGAATTCCAGGAAGAGTTCCGTCCTGTCTACCAGCAGATAAACGCCCGCCTGTTCACCCAGATGGAACAAGGGCACATAGATGCAGCCACTGTCCAGGTACAACGATTTAAAGATTTGTTTGCACAGCTGGAACTCGATTTCAAACCTATTTCGCAACTGTCTTCGCACTACCTGGAACAACTGGCACTATGCAGTACCATTCTTCCTGGAGCTCTTGATACCGTCGAACAACTCGCCAAAAACAGCCGGGTAGCACTACTGACCAATGGCTTCACGATTGCGAAACATAAGCAAATCTCTATTTCACCTCTCAAACCCTATATCGAACATCTGTTCATTTCTGAAGAAATCGGCTACGCCAAACCCAGTTGGGAAATATTTGATTATTCATTTGCCAAAATGGGCCGTCCCGAACGATCCAAAGTACTCATGGTAGGTGATTCCCTGCAAACCGATATTCGAGGAGGGAATCGCTATGGCATTGATACCTGCTGGATTAACCGCAACCACCTTGAACGCTCATCTGACATCACACCCACCATTGAAATCGGTGATATAAGCCAACTACCGGCTGCGCTCGATTAAGATTCACTAACCGATGAATCAGGACAGGATACTTGCATTTATTTTAGATTATTCTAATATATAGAAAGTTTAATGTTTCCGGAGGCAGATACATGAGCAAGCATCAAACTCCCCAAAGCACTGCCACCATTCCTGACAGAGACAAGCGTCGGATGATGGTTTCAGCCAATCGCGGTGCTGCCCGGCATCGCGTCAGATATATTGAAACATCAGGCCCTAAAACCGAATGCACTGTATGTGAGATAAGTCGCTCCTGAAAAAGCTTTCCTGTTTGAGGTTGTAACCTTATTGGAGCCAATGGCTCCTTTTTTGACGATGACGCGCTTGCTTTGCTCGTCCGATGCAAGTATTTCAGCGCAATTCCACCCCTTCTGAATAGTTCATAGCAGGCAGAACGCCTTCTGATCTACGCAGAATTTCCTGCTTTTCAATGGTTACCATAATATACAAAGAGGCACCTTTGAGCATATTGCCCGATCATGCGATCGATAAACCAATACATTGATAGCATCATTTTGCAGAACGTATCGTTATTGATTTGCACAATTGACGCCAAATAGCATATTTAGCCCCGAAATAATTACCAAAATCACAAATATTTAGAACCTTTAACTAATACTCATATTTGGTTAGCCAGTAAATGTAAACTCAGATACTATTTTTTCAGAGTCTAGTCAACAAACTGAAATGCCATTTTAAAAATTTATTAAATCATCAATAAATTGACGATTTTTTTTCGCTTTATCATGACAACGGTTTTTTTGACTGTATTTATAAGACTCTGTTCACGATATTCGGTATCGTTTCGTGTTGGAGGTTGTCTAGATCTGTTTCTATGCTATACCGAAAGGTAGCATGGCATAAACTTGGTTAAGCTCTGGACAGTTGGTTGTTACTCTCCTGATTTATTGGATAAGAAAACGGAGAAGAAGCATTATATTTCTGAGGTCACTAAATGCGTCTTTCAAAAGGTTTTACGTTAATTGAGTTACTCGTGACCATAGCCATTATGGCAATACTGATGGCGGTTGCTGTTCCCAGTTTTGTGCAGCAGATACGTGACAATCAGGTCGTTGCAACCACAACCAAGTTGCAAGAGGCCTTGTCTTTTGCGCGCTCGGAAGCGATCAAACGGTCCGCATTTATCACTATCTGCTCATCCACCAATGGCAGCACTTGTCTGACCTCGCCCGACTGGACCAAGGGTTGGTTGGTATTTGTCGACAACGTCAGCAGCGAATCATCAGCATCTGTCAGTGAAGGGACAGCCTTATTATACTGGGACGATATTAATACCAACATGGCAGTCAGTGCCGTTCGCGGCACTTCCCAGTCACTTGGTTTTTTGCGTTTCAACACCATCGGCCTGCTGGCCAAGCTAAGCACCAGCGACACCGATACGCGAACCTTCACAATACAGACCGTTGGCTGCACAACGAGTAAAGCCCGGACGATCACCGTCGGATACGCCGGCGTGATTAACTTCGCCAGCGCCACATGCAGTTAGGTAGTACCATGAGAACAATGCACACCCAAACCGGAACCAGCATGATAGAAGTGTTAGTGACCGTTGTTATTTTATCTGTTTCATTGCTGGCCATGGCTGCCATGCAGACCCAATCCGTCAAACTCAATCAAAGTGCACTGCTGCGATCACAAGCCAATATCATGGCTTACGAAATCATGGATCGTATCCGTATCAACCGTGGAAAAGACAGCACCAACATCGCCGGTTATACCGCTGATTACGATGCCACACCATCCGGAAATACCCTCGCTGTCCAGGACGTCAGTAGCTGGCGCAGCAACCTGGCCAGTACGTTGCCGGCCGGTAAAGGCGCTATCGATTGTGTAGCGGCAACCCGGCTGTGCAAAGTGTCCGTTAAATGGTCTGAAGAGCAGATATTTGGTGCCGCAGCAACCAACAATCCGGATGCAACCACTGAGTTTGTATATCAAACCAATATATAAAAAGAGACAGGCACTATATATGTATGTAGGCATTCGCGACCAACGTGGATTATCCCTGGTAGAACTGATGATAGCTCTGACTCTGGGACTTGTACTCACCGGGGGTGTCATTATGACTTTTGTCTCCACCAAGGGGATGTACACGACACAACAGGGTTTATCTCAAATTCAGGATACCGGCCGGTTGGCTATTGAGTTCCTTGAAAAGGATATTCGTATGGCTGGTTATATGGGCTGTGCTACACGCTCCACCACGATGACGATTACCAATACTCTGAACAATCCTGGCGACTATAAATATGCTTTCCAAACTGCTATTCAGGGTTATACCGCTGCCACACTGCCTACTGGCACATTAACCAAGACACCTGTCGCCAATACCGATATCCTGGTGGTCCGCTCGGCCGGCAGTTCAGGCGTGCAGGTTTCCAAAAATAACGACTCTGCACAAGTATTTGTCACCAATACAGGAACCGAAACCGGCGGCTGTGGTGGCAACAAAAACCGAGTCAGCGGTATTTGTGAAGGAGATATTCTGGTAGTGACGGATTGCTCCAAGGCACGCATTTTCCAAGTCTCGAATATCACTCAAAGCGGTAATGAGGTCAATCTGGTGCACAGCCAGAGTGGTGGTAATTCTCCGGGCAATGCCATATCCAGCTGGGGTGGGAACTCTATCGACCCGGATGAGTCATTCGATGCCGGCTCAGAAGTAATGACTGTAACCACTTCAGTCTACTTTATAGCAACCGGAGCGTCCGGGCGCCCAAGCCTGTGGAAAAGCCAGAATGGCGTTGAGTTTGAACTGTTACCCGGCGTCGAGGATCTGGCCATTACCTATGGTGTTGATACCGACGCTTCACAGGATTTTATTCCCAATAGTTACCAGACCGCCGGCAGCGTCGTGGATTGGAACAGGGTTGTGTCGACTCAGATTTCCCTGCTGATTGCCAGTACAGAAAATAACGTTCTGCCAGAAGCGCAGAGCTATACATTTGATGGCGCTACGGTGAAACCCACAGACAGACGTCTACGCCGGGTATTTTCCAGCACCGTTGGTATTCGCAGTCGACTCAACTAACCGGAGCTCTTTATGCCTTACAGAGATAAACCTGTTGCTGATCATCGCCAACAGGGCGTAGCACTGCTTGTTGGCCTCGTCATGCTGCTGCTGCTCACCATTATCGTGCTGGCCGCCGTTCGCGGTACCGATCTGCAGGAACGCATGGCCGGGAATATGCGCGATAGAAACCTGGCATTTCAGGCCGCCGAAGCCGCGTTGAGAATTGGTGAGGAATCTTTGCAGAAAGATGTTCTGCCGAGCTTTACTGGCAGCACGGTTGGATACTGGCCGGATCTCAATGACGATGGCAACAAAAACACATTAACCGTGGGCAACTGGCCATTTATGTCCGGAGCTTCAGGACCGTATCGTCTACGCCCAGTACTTTGGACAGACGATCAATGGGCCAGTAATAGCGTGCAACTGACGGCCGACACTATTACCGGTGTGAGTGAGCAACCCCGGTTCACCATTGAAAAAATTATCGTCTCCGCACTGGAAGCCAGTCAGGGCGGCGGCATCGACATTGAAAGCACTGAAAAATATGCAGATTACGAGTATTACCGAATTACTGCCCGGGGAGTGGGCATTTCCGGTCAATCGACTGCAGTTGTTCAATCCACTTATATTCCTTAGCAGAGTTTCATAGACCATGAAAGCAACCTCAGCATTTATAAAACTTATGCACCGGGCCATTTCTCCAGCGCTGTGTGGATTGTTTATCTGTATAAACTTCCCATCCGCTGTTGCCGAAGTACCCAGCCAAAACCCATTATTTCTGAGTTCTCCAGTTCGGCCAATCATGATGCTGAACATGTCCAGGGATCATCAACTGTTCTTTAAACTCTATGATGATTACTCCGATATCACCGATGGCAATAGCGACACGGACACCTTGGACGGCATTCCTGACACCACATATGTGAATAACTATAGTTATTACGGTTATTTCGACAGCAACAAGTGTTATGAATACAACAACAACCGTTTTGAACCGAAGTCTTTCACAACAGATCACTACTGCGGCGGCAAATGGAGCGGCAACTTTCTGAACTGGGCGACCATGACGCGTATCGATGCAGTACGGAAAATTCTTTATGGTGGTTACCGTGTGATTGATACTGCCACTGAGACTGTACTGCAACGCTCCTTCCTACCTAATGACGCACACTCATTTGCAAAATACTATGCTGGCAGTGATATTAATCAACTGACGCCATTCCCCAGCAATGCTGACGATTCTGACCCAATGAAAAGAGGGATTACCATTTGTAATACCTCTGATCCAAGTGACCGTACCAAGCCCTCTCAAGAATTAATTGGCAGTAACGACAAACCATTAATGCGGGTAGCCAGCGGTAACTTTTCTTTGTGGGCCAGTAATGAACGCTGGCAATGCCGCTGGGGTACAGGGAATAACGGCAACGACAGTTCCGTAAGTGGAATCAATGCTTATAACTCTGCGCCTAATAAAAACAATAACGGGTTGGGACTTGACGACTATGAGGTTAAGGTAAAAGTCTGCGATGACAGCCTGATCAATAGTACCAACGACGAACAATGCAGCGCTTACAACACATCTACAACAACCCACTATAAACCAACCGGTCTATTGCAAACCTATGGTGAAAATGACTCTATTCATTTTGGTCTGATGACCGGCTCCTACGGTAAAAACAAGTCCGGTGGGGTATTACGCAAAAAAGTCGGCTCTATCATCGATGAAATTAATAGTGACGGGACATTTAAGACACCTTCTGGTGGCGGCATTGTCAACACCATTAACTTGTTGAATATTTACGGCTATAGTTTTCGTGAGAATGGCGAAAATCAACAAGGAGGTAGTTATTTTGATGGCCGAATTACAAATGACGAGTGTTCCTGGGCCAAAACCAGCTTCACTGATGGTACTTGTTCCAACTGGGGTAACCCTCAAGCTGAGATATATCTCGAATCACTTCGATATCTGGCCGGAAAAAACAACCCCAAATATGCCACCGATGATTCCGGAAGAATCAGTGGACTCACCAGCGTCAGTACCTGGGGAGATCCAATTGATACTACGTCCAGTGGTAACTATTGCGCACCATTGAATATCCTGCAGTTCAACACTTCTACCTCTTCGTACGATACTGATGACCTCAGTGCCGCGAGCGCTGATTTCTCTGCCGCTATAGATAATTACACCAACCGGATTGGTTCCGCAGAGGGTATTCACGGAGGCGACTATTTCGTCGGGGAAAATGGTACAAACAATAACCAGTTATGTACTGCAAAAACAATATCCTCATTGTCATCTGTCAGGGGTAGCTGTCCTGAAGCACCTCGTCTTGAAGGGGGTTATGATCTTTCAGGACTAGCGTTTTTTGCCCGTAAAGAAGGGATTGATCGTTATCGTGAAAAAGTCAAAACATTCGGTGTTGCACTGGCACCGGCAGTACCTAAAATAGAGGTCAATGTACCAGGCACAGAAGGTAAAAAGACAGTTACCATTGTACCTGCCTGTCGAAATACCAGCTTGAATCCTAACGCTAACTGCGCCATCGTTGACTTCAAGGTAGTTTCTCAAACCACCTCCGATACCGAGGCCAGTGGTAAGGTATATATTAACTGGGAAGATAGTGAACAGGGCGGTGACTACGATCAGGACATGTGGGGTGTTCTGGAGTACAGTATCAGCAGTAGCAAAGCAGAAATCACAACCGATGTCGCTGCCGAATCCACTGGAGATAGAATGGGATTTGGTTACATTATCAGCGGCACCACCTCAGATGGTTTTCATGTTCATTCCGGCATTGAAGGGTTCACCTATGACCAATGCACAAACTGCGAGTATGATGACGGTCCCTCTACCAAAGAATATGATATCGGTACCTCAAGTGGCGAAATTTTAAAACCAGCCCTATATTACGCGGCCAAATGGGGTGGTTTTGAAGATGATGATATGACCGACAGCGAAATTGCATCATCTACGCCAGCTAATTATTTTTATGCCACTGAAGCCCGCAAGCTGAAAGACTCTCTGGAGTCCGCATTTACTCAAGTTGCATCAACCATAGGTTCAGTAGCAACGGCAGCCACCAACTCATCAAGGCTCACTGGTAGTTCCTACGTTTACCAGGCGCGTTTCAACAGTGATGACTGGAGCGGCCAATTACTGGCATATCCAATTGATGAGGATGGTAATGTTGATGTGACCGGTAACGCTGCCTGGGATACCGATACCACCCTGACGAACCTGTCCAATCGTAAAATCTACACTTATGACGGTACTGCTACTGCCCGCTCGGTACGTCAACTTAACAAGGCCAATTGGGATAATAATAATCTGCCAGACCTTAAAGCTGCGCTGACAAAAGCCTCGGACACAGATACCAACCTGGCCTTTAAGCGTTTTGAATGGCTACAGGGTACCGATGACCCAACCTTACGGCCACGGGACAACGTTCTGGGTGATATTGTCAATTCTGACCCGGCATTTGCCGGCAGTGCGTCTCAACACTATAACACCTTACCAGCAGCCTATGGCTCTGCCAGCTACAATGCTTATGTCGATCACAAAGGAGATCGGAATCCCGTCATTTTTGTGGGTGCCAACGACGGTATGTTGCATGCGTTCAATGCCAATACCGGTGCGGAGATATTTGCCTATGTACCCCGGGCGGTATTTCCTAAACTCGCGACGCTGAGCGATACCGATTATAACCACCAGTATCTTGTGGATGGGCCGCTCTATGTAGGAGATGCTTATCTTAATAACACATGGCGTACGGTACTGATCGGCGGATTCGGCGCCGGAGCGAAAGGCTTTTTTGCACTGGATGTGACCGAAGTTCTGGATGATAACACTAAAGTTCCAGAGGTCATTTTTGATGTCAGCGCCAATGATACCGATATTGCCTATAAAGATGGCCTGGGTTTTGTCCAAAACCGGCCAATCATAGTTCCCACGGCAGACGGTAACTGGACTGCCATCTTTGCCAATGGCACCAATAGCACCAATGGCACGGCTCGACTGATTACTATCAATCTTGAAGATGAAACAGATTACCAATCGATTGACACAGAGGCGAGCATCACAGGTGCAGACGATAACGGTTTGACCGGTACATCAATACTACCAAACGGTTATGGTATTGCAGCTTATGTTTATGGCGGCGACATCATGGGCAATATGTGGAAGTTTGATTTAAGTGCCAGCAGTTCCAATAGCTGGAAAGTTGCCTATAAATCCGGCTCTAAGCTTGAACCGCTAATCAAAGTCATTGATGAAGATGGCAAAGCTCAACCCATTACGGCAACCCCCACTCTTGGACTTAACAGTCTGCGCAAGAACACCACCGGCAGTCAGGACGTAGATTCTATTATGGTCTATTTTGGTACCGGTAAATACTATTCCAATTCCGATGTTAGTGTAGATGACGTGCAAAGCATCTATGCCATTGTTGATGACGGTAACAGTATTGACCTGACCAAGGCCAACCGCAGCACGCTGCTACACAAAAAGGAAATTACCTCTGAAACGTCAGGCAAAAGAGTCATCAGTGGCGACAGAGACAATGATGACGGAACCACCGCCGTAGATTGGGAGAATCAGTCTGGATGGTTCCTGGACTTAGAATCACCTGCTGCTGATGTCGATCCCGAAGGCGAACGTGTTCTGACCAAGCCTGTACTGCTCTATGATCGTGTGATTATAACGACCTTTACCCCATCGGATAATCAATGTGATTATGGTGGTACCGGCTGGCTTATGGAACTGGTTGGCGTCGGCGGTTTATACGATAAAGACTATTCCGTCCTGAATGAGGATGCCAATACCAAACTGGAAAATGCTATCCTGAGCGACCTGGTACCTGTGGTCGATAAAGAAACCATTTATCTGCTCGCCAGTGACCTTGGTGATACGGATGGCAATGGCAAACCATCAATCTCAACGTTTGTCGGTAGTGGCGTGAGTGGTTCCAAGGGACGTATATCCTGGCGGCAGATTAAGTAGAGAGATTTATGAAACAGAAATTTTCCGGTTTTACGTTAATTGAAATTATGGTCGTCATTGCCATCATCAGCATTCTGGCAGCGGTTGCTTATCCGAGCTATATGTCCCAGGTTCGAAAGAGCAATCGCAGTGATGCCAAAGTGGTATTGAGCAATGTCGCCCAACAACTACAACGTTGTTTTACCGCCGTTGGTACTTATAAGCCTGCTGCAGCAGGCACATGCTCTGTGGTGGATAGTATTACCGGATCCGGTGTCGTTTCTGGAGAAGGTTATTATGTCGTCAAAGTGGCAAACGCCGATCTGACCGCCACCAGTTACCTGTTAAAAGCAACTCCTGTTGCCGGAAAAGTGCAGGCAAATGATAAAGAATGCGCGGTATTCAGTCTGACCCAGACCGGAGTCAGAGGTGCCAAAAACGACGGTGGCACAGATACCAGCAGTACCTGTTGGTAAATTAACATTTGTGCCGTTTTAGCGGACAAAGAGCTATAAAAGGAAGAGTTACCAGAGTGCATTCAGCACTCTGGTAACGATATAACAGAAAGGATTATTTTTGCCCGTAATAGGCATTTTTGCCGTGTTTACGCAGATAATGCTTGTCCAGCAGAGTCTGATTCACACTGCTCACCTGCGGGTTAAGCATCATCGTATGTAATGCCATTTTAGCAACCTCCTCCACGACCACCGCATTGTGTACGGCATTGTGAGGGTCTTTTCCCCAGGCAAACGGAGCATGCTCACGGACCAGAATGCCGGGCACTTCCATCGGATCACCATCAGCAATGGTTTCTATAATCACATGACCGGTCTCAAGCTCGTAGGCTCCATTGATCTCTTCGTCTGTCAGCGCCCGGGCGCACGGAATTTCACCGTAGAAATAATCCGCATGCGTGGTTCCCAGTGCCGGAATACCTCGGCCAGCCTGCGCCCACGCAGTGGCAAATGAAGAGTGGGTATGTACGATGCCCTTAATCTGCGGATACCGCTTATACAGCACCGCATGAGTCGGGGTATCGGAGGAAGGTCGCAAATCCCCTTCAACCACGTTGCCTTCAAGATCGACGATGACCATTTTTTCCGGAGTTAACTGGTCATATTCGACCCCACTGGGTTTGATGGCAATCAGTCCTGAAGCCTCATCAAAACCACTGACATTGCCCCAGGTAAACGTCACCAGCCCGTGCGTTACCAATTCTTTATTGGCGGCACAGACCTGTTCTCGCAATTCTGCTAACAACATAATAGTTACTCCTTGGCAACACTCGTTTCAATAAAGCCGCCAAGTGCCTGATAACGCTGATAACGCTGACTATATAGCGCTGCTTTGTCGGCCCGTGGTTCGAACACACTTTCGGTCTTGCTGGCCAGAGTCTGCTGCGCCGTGGCCACATCCGGGAAAACCCCGGCCGCAACCGCGGCAAAAATGCCCGCTCCCAGAGCACAACATTGATCAGAGGCTTTGACTTCCAGCGGCTTGTTCATGACATCGGCACACAGCTGCATGATTTCTGCTGATTTTCTGGAAATACCACCAATCGCAATCACCCGGTTGATCGGCACATCCTGAGTCTCGAAACATTCATTGATGGCCCGCGCACCAAACGCTGTCGCCTCCACCACTGCGTGGAAAATGTCCACCGCATCGGACCCCAGATTCAACTGCGAAATGGCTGTGGTCAGCCGCTGGTTGGCGTGTGGCGTACGACGGCCGTTCACCCAGTCAGTGGCCAACGGCTGTTTCAGATTCAGTGGATAATCCGCCAACTGTTTTCCCAGCTCCGGCAGGATCCTGGCCTCGATACTCTCAATCAGCTGTGAATCCCCCAACAACGCCAGCGGCCAGGCTAACAGACGTTTGTACCAGGCATAGAAATCTCCGAAGGCAGACTGTCCAGCTTCAAGCCCCATCATACCGGGAATAACCGAACCATCCACCTGGCCACAGATGCCAGCAATGGCTTTATCACCAATGGCATCATGATCCACCACCATAATGTCGCAGGTGGAAGTGCCTATTACTTTAACCAGATCATTGGCCGTCACACCGGCTCCAACCGCACCCATATGACAGTCGAACGCTCCCACAGCAACCCGTACCGATTGCGGCAGGCCAAGCTGTTCGGCCCATTCCGCCGTCAGTTGCCCCACGGAAACATCACTGGTGTAGGAGTCCTGGCCGATACGATCAACAAAGCCACTCAACAACGGATCCACCGCGGTAAAGAACGCATCCTCAGGCAGTCCGCCCCAACGCTCATGCCATAAAATCTTATGTCCGGATGCACAGCGGGAGCGCTTCAATTGTGCCGGTGAGGTCGTACCGGTCAGCGTGGCGGGAATCCAGTCGCACATTTCCACGAAACTGTGAATATTGGCGGCAACTTCAGCATCCTCGCGGAGTACGTGCAGCAACTTGGCCCAATACCATTCAGACGAATAGGTACCACCCACGTATTGGGTATAGTCGATCGACCAGCTCTTGGCTTTGGAAGTCAACTGCTCAGCTTCTACAATCGCCGTATGATCTTTCCACAATACAAACATCGCATTGGGATTAGCTGCAAACTCATCTTTTAGTGCCAGAGCGGTACCATCATGATCAATGGCAATTGGTGTGGAACCGGTGGTATCCACACCGATACCCACTACGGTTTTCATCAGGTCTGCGCCGACAATCGGCTCTAAATCGGTAATACAACGAGTCAGGGCATTAAGGATATCGGCTGGGTGCTGACGGTACTGCTGGGCATCCGGCTGACAATATTTGCCCTGCTTCCAGTCTTGATATTCAGCGACACACGATGCGAGTTCAGTACCGGTTTCTGCATCAATCAGCAGAGAGCGTACCGAATCACTCCCGAAATCCACCCCAATTACTGTTTTTTGAGTCATTATTTTTGTTCCAGGATCAGGCTATAAAGGAGGACAACAATTATGCGGCCTGACATGGACTACATTGTGATAGAAAAAACTGCTGCGTATATTGACAGCAACGCTATTTTTTTTAAAAATCTCAGTTGCCTCATTTTTATATTTTCACATAAATATTTGATTTATAAGCATTTTATAGAAAATATAGAGCTGTGTGAGTATTAAGCGTTGTTTTGGAGTGTATTGAGGTTTAGCATCAATACATGGATATTTCTCCTGCCATAAATCAATAAAAATAAGACGTTTATGCTACATAAGTTTGATACCCGGGAACCGCAACTGGACCCACTGAAACCAGGCTACCCTTTCAATGCCCATCTGGTGGCCGGCTCTACGCCGATTCACAAAAATGGCGATCTGGACTTCTGGATTAATCGCCCGTCCGGTCTGAAAGGTTTTATTATAAACCTGACGGTTGCCGGTACCGGTCTGGTATTCCCCCGTACCGAAGATGAACGGCGGGTACATCCGGGCGACATGATGCTGCTGCCAACCGGCGTCAAGCACGACTACGGCCGCGCACCTGAAGTCGACCAGTGGTATCACCGCTGGATCTATTTCCGCCCCCGAGCGACCTGGAGTGAGTGGCTCAAGTGGGCCAACCTGATTGCCGGGGTCGGATTCCTCAGCATCGACTCAGATGTATCCCTGCAACGCATTGAAAGCCTGTTTGAAGATGTTGAAAAAGTCAGCCACTCCGAAACCATGTTATCGGAAGAGCTATCCTTTAATCTGCTCGAACAGATTCTGATCCGCTGCTGCGAACTCGATACCAACCGCCCTCAGTTTCCCATCGACAAACGTATTCATCAGGTCTGCCAATACATCCACGAGCATCTCGGTTCTGAACTCAGTATTACCGAATTATCGAAAATTGCCTGCATGTCTAATTCCCGCTTTTCACATCTGTTCAAACAACAGCTCGGTGTACCGGTACGACAATGGATCGAGGACCAGCGCGTCAGCCTGGCGCGACAACTGCTGATCACCACCAACCTGGCAGTCAATCAGGTATCGCGACATTTGGGTTATCAGGATGCTCTGTATTTCTCGCGGGTGTTCAAAAAGAAACTGGGCGTTAGCCCAAGAGAGTACCGGGAAGGGCATTTGTAAACTGAAGTACTTAACCCATGATGATAGAAGAGCTCCCCGCCAGCTGATGGCGGGGCAGATCGGTCGTTTCCAATTGATGGGGTATTTTCTTAGCAACTCTGTATCTTTTTAGGCTCGTGTGCCAGACAAAAAAGACACCATAAAAATACATTAAAAAAAGTTCACCCTCGCTTAATTCCCGCCGTTCACAGTGGATAGACTTTCTCAAATCGCTCAAGTACCAGTTCCGACGTTTCGGTAAATTCAGCACCAATCTCTTTGGCATATTGGGTGAAAAAATCAATATGGGCCTCACACCACCATTCGTAACTACCATCACCTTCGCCTTCGGCCTCTGCAAACTCCCTCGTCACTTCATTAAAAGGACAGGTGGATACTTCGGTCACCCTGATGATGCACACTGGTTCCTGAGCCCAGTTCAACACCACGGTAAGCCTGCCGACTTTTGGAAACGGTTCATTGGCTACATCGTATGCAGCTTTTAAACTGCACGATGCCCGCTTAATGCCCACATTCACCAAACGGGCACATTCATTGGCATTATATTCATCAGCACAAAAGTACTCCGCCAAAACCTGAGGGATACCGGCACGTTCGGTTTCCGTGAGTATGCTTAGATATTTATCAAGATAATCTTGCTGTTTGGAATTCATATATCTTTCCGGAACTCTTATCGGCGTCGATAATCAAAACAGATCGCGCATTGTTTAATGCGCCCTGACGGTTTAGCCCGAAATTTTGATTATCGCAATTATTATTTATATGAGATCAGTGAGGCTAATTTATCATCACAGAAAAAAATACTTCAGAAATCACATGGTCTTCTGGTTATTTTCTCGTAACTTGGTTTTGGATAGCTGACCGGAATATATCCTGCCTTATGAGTAAAGTTTTATTCGGTTCTCAGCAGAACTTTTGTTTGCCATGCTACTACAATAACGCTTTACCATTAAAATATCTCACATCAATACCCGACACCAGCTCTTCCTCGGCCATTCGAAAGTTTACCGCAATTCTGGGCTCCGGGTCCTCTTCGAAGGTCTGATAATGAGTAATGCAATCGCAATGGGCGCAACGCACAAACTCTACTTCTTTATCTCCCCAAACATACGTATCAACCCCATATTTTCCTATCGTCACTTTAACGACATTGGGATCATAGTAAGCCCATAAAGGACTGTATCTCCGGCATATAGAACAATTACAGGAAGTGATTTGCTTGGGGGCTTCAAGGGTAAAGTGGATGTTTTTGCAGTGACAGGTCAATTCCATCTTTATGATCCGAGTTTGGTATTGGTTTTTATATTAGCCCGGCGAACATTATTGATACCGGGCTGACAAGGACCAGCATACCAGCGATCCCTTTCCTAAGCTCGGAATTACAGCTTTAGGATGTTGGATTTAAATTCCGAAATGCAATAGTTGGCCGACAGTCGCAGTTCATATTTGAGTCTTGCGGCATGATTGTCCAGCAACTCATCGTAGGAAGGCGCACTATCATCTTTTTCCGGCACTCTTGAACAAAACCCTTCAGCGATCAGTTTTTTGGAATGACCATCGATTAATCGTAACTTCGCACTGTATATTACCCGGTAATTATCCCAATCTGTCGGAAAGTAAGTAAAACTCCAGTTGACGGTCTGCACATCAAGCAAATAATCCGAGGCAAACTCCGTTTGTGCCACTTTGGCAGAAGATAGCCCGGAAACCGTAATATCCTCATCCACGTTCACCTTCACTCCGTAAGTCTCAGACAGGCCTGCTGCCAGTGATTCAGCAATATAAATCGACGGATCTTCAACTTCGTTGTCTTTAATAATTTCATTCCCTGCGCTAATCACTGTTGCCGCACCGATAACTCCAAACATCGCTTTGTCGGCCGTCATGGCTCCGAAGTCAGGCAGGTCACGTTTTGCCATCACCAAAGTTTCGCCACTTAGCTTTTGAATGTTTGCTTCTGCAATAGGTACATTTTTTGTACTCACACAACCTGCCGTTAGAAAAACCAATAAGACCAGAGGCAATATCGTAATTTTCATTGATAAATTCCTACATCTATAATTGCTGAGTAATTTTTCAACAATGTATTGTTATATCTTCAAGCTTGTTTTTAATATGATATTTTTTGCCATATCATGGACAAAAACGACTCTTTATTTTTCGCGAACATCATGAAACCGAGCTTCCTGTTTGTCAATTGATGAATATCGAATTTTATTTCAATCATGGCGACATAGGTTTTATGAGATCAGGCTATTTCAGGTAGCATGCGAATCATCTGGGCACTACGATCAATAGGATTGAAACAGGGAAATTATTTTGATGCTCATATTAAGGAACCTCCTAAAAATGGCCTATTTTTCAGAGGTTCCTTAACAGGATTGACCATGTGAACAGTCTGCCAATGAGAAGAGTGATTTACTTTGTGGTTGATACGGACATAGTCTGACAATTAGCTATCCCGGAATATGCTTCTGCCTTAGGAACCATAGTTATATTTTTTGCCACAACTAATAAGATGATTTGCATCATTGCTCATGCACTTGTAAAAACCTTGTACCGAGCCTTTAGAATTTTGACACTCTGAAATAGATATTGTGCTTTTTATTCGCTTTAACGCAACGGTCACTTTTTTGTATTCATTTTCAGCCATGTAACCGCTATCAAAGTTCTTTTTTCCAACATTGATCATGGTATCTATATAGTCATTGGCATTCATAACCGCTTTTTTGCAGTTTAATTCTTTGGCATCACCGTGGTCTTTTAATATTTCGTCGGTGAGGGCGTCCACAAATTCTTTGGCCGCACCATTGAGTTTTTTTTGCGCTTCAGGCGACCCTGCTGGTGTACTGGTACTGGGAGGAGCATTTATGTGGATATTTTCTGCTTCAGCGTTTTTAGGCCTGATTGACCCATAATTCGTCACGCCATTTTCATCCACCCATTTATATACCGCTGCGTGTGAAGACAATGACACAAACAACAAAACCGCCACAATCACATTTCCATTCATACTAACTATCCAAATAAACTATCAGGTGGCCTTGAGTACAACGCTGTTTATCACAGATTTATTGAGGACCATTATATTGAGTTACAGAAACCGGATTCATAACGCTGCAATCATCAGGCTACAACCGGCTTGCGAATTTATACACTCGGATATTCGCTAATGCAATTACATATCTGGAAATTATCCGGACAATCAGAGGCATCTTATGACACTCGCGACTTAATGCTCTTTCCTAAACATATATCAATATCGACCAACCATAATAATGAGCGACCGTCTTCAAACATTGTTAGATAAGAGACATTTTTTGGTTAAGCTGATTTGGGTCATTATTTGGAGGATGTTTATTGCAGTGCCTGTTGACTGGAAAGGCAGTGAAATTCATGACGTATATTTAAAGAATTACCCGATCCTATTCAATAGCCAGCATTCGGAAACAACAACCACTGACAACGGTGTAAATTGCCCAATAAAAAGTGTCCTGCACAGTTGTCTGCCAACAGACTGGAATTTATTTTGGTAATCATAGCACTTAATATCAAAAATTATTGACTCACAAGTAAATGTTATTCGAGTGAATATAAACTCCCCATTGACCACCTTATGGCACAACTCAGTCATCACTGAAAAAATCCGTATCAATGGTTTTTATCTGATAGCTCTGCTTTACCGTCACCCCCAAATTATGCTGAATCATCAGCGTTGCCAATTGTTGGCCGTCGATAAGCACAACACTCAGATTTAATCCGGCCACAGCCTCGAGTGCACCGCGGGAAAATCGGGACGTGGTAATGAACACACCTTTGCGAGCGCCTCTCCGAGTTAAGGCACCGATGAACGCATCGATTTCGGGTCGCTGAACACTGGTTGCGGTATAACGTTTGGCCTGTAAATAGATAGTATCCAAACCAAGCAGGTCTTCATTGATAATGCCGTCAATGCCGCCATCTGCCGAATATTGGGTGGTCTGTCCGGACTCCCGGCTCCAGCCACCGTAACCCATGGCCTGCATCAGCTCCACCACCAGGCGTTCCAGAAACTGAGGCGATCTGCCGACAACCGTGTTCAACACGTCATCAATGAGCTCCTGGTTTATCTCCTGATAAGCCTGCTCCAGGCGTTCGGTCGGGTCAGTGTCGGTCTCATTATCAGCACCTCCGGATTGCTCCTGACCAGGTTTGGGCTTGCCGGAATGAAAATCGACAAATTCTGGAAACTGCTTGAGAAATTTCACGTTGATGCGGTCAGGGGACTGAATCAATGCTGTTTTGCCTCGCTCAGTGATCTGTATCTCACTGCGACCAGGAGCCGCGATCAGGCCTGCCTTGACCATATAGGTTCTTGCCCAGTAGACCCGGTTACGAACCACACTTTGTTTGCCTGAAGGCAGCTTTTCGGCGCGTTCTGCGTCTGTCAGGTGAAAATGACGACATACCTGCTCGAAGGCTTCGTTAAAGGTATACACCCGGCCATCGGTGAGTGTGTTCAACAACGGTCGCATACAGCTTTGAAAGTCTGGAATCATAGTCGGTCTCGCGGTATCAGGTAACCAGTGAGGTTTTTTGCAGGCATCTGGCAACAATAGGGAAATCCATGTTAATGCTCAAGCATAGATGCCGGAAAAACCGCCGGATTAGCAGCGTGAAGGCCAATAATCTGTTATTGGTCAGCGGTGTAGAAGCAGCATTGGGGTGTCAGAGTTTTGCTCCGTATATCAGATAGCAGACTTCATTATATCCACTTCGTAAGTAAGGCAATTATCCGTTTATTAAGCTGGAAAGCGATTAGAATTTTACCGTTTATGCGTTATCCTGACGTGAGGGTTATGTAGCGTGCTATAAAAACGTTAAGCCTGTGATAACGGACTTTATAAGGTAAATGAGCCTCCATATTCCCTGACTTGGAAGCGGGAACTTTATGGGATGAGCGAGCAATTCTTACGTTATTTTGAGTCAGCTACTTACATATTGTCACGTTTGGACATCATTACTTGCCTTGTTTGCAATTTTTTCTATGGTGTTCGCCCGAATTCTCCATTCATTCCAGCACATAATTTAGTCACTATACTGCAAAATAATAAGTAGCCATGCCGCTCAGGCTGTGTTTTATCACTCAATGAACATGTGCCATTGGCAGGGAAATTATCCATGTCAATCGGGCTTGTGGCCTTAATGACGCATAATTGATTTTTTATAAAAACGTCTGTTTTCGACAGACACGTACACACCAGAGGTTTCTTTTATGAGCACGTCCCGACCTTCAAAAGCGGTATGGTTTGTTACCGGGTCACAGCATCTCTATGGCCCTAAAGTTCTTGAGCAGGTTGCTGCCAACAGCGCCAGCATTGTTAATGACCTGAATGCGGCCGGGAATATATCCACACCCGTAGTTTATAAAGGCACGGTGAAAACCCCTGAAGAAATTCTGGGTGTATGCCTGGAAGCCAATTCTGATCCAAGTTGTCTTGGTCTGGTGTTGTGGATGCACACGTTCTCACCAGCCAAAATGTGGATTGCCGGCCTGAAAGCGTTGAACAAACCCTGGATGCACCTGCACACCCAATTCAATGATGCGCTGCCATGGAATGAAATCGATATGGATTTCATGAACCTGAACCAAAGTGCCCATGGCTGCCGCGAGTTCGGTTTCATCGGCACCCGTCTGCGCGAAGAACGCAAAATTGTTGTGGGCCACTGGAAAAACGCAGCAGTTCAGGCTCAGATCGACGATTGGGCCCGCGCTGCCAGAGGCTGGAACGAAGGCCAGAATCTGAAAGTTGCCCGTTTCGGCGATAATATGCGCCAGGTAGCCGTAACTGAAGGCAACAAGGTATCCGCACAAATCCAGTTTGGTTATGAAGTACATGCCTATGGTCTGGGCGATCTGTCTGAAGTCGTTAACAGCGTATCCGACAGCGATGTCGCCAATCAGCTGGATCTGTATGGCTCTGAATACGTCATTGCTCCTGAACTGTTGAAAGATGAGCATTCTCTGACCATGCTCAAAAACGAAGCCCGTCTGGAACTGGGTATGAAGAAGTTCCTCGAAGACGGCAACTTTGGTGCTTATACCAATACATTTGAAAACCTGACTGGACTGTCCGCTCTGCCTGGTCTGGCCACTCAGCGGCTGATGAGTCAGGGTTACGGATTCGGTGCCGAAGGCGACTGGAAAACAGCTGCTTTGTTGCGAATCATGAAAGTCATGTCTGAAGGCCGCAGCGGTGGTAACTCCTTTATGGAAGATTACACCTATAACTTCGGTGCCAAAGATCAGGCTCTGGGCGCACACATGCTGGAAGTCTGCCCATCGATTGCAGCAGAAAAACCACGCATCGAAGTACAGCGCCATACCATTGGTTGTAAAGCGGATATCGCCCGTTTGATCTTCAGTGCCAAGGCCGGTCCGGCCATTAACGTATCGCCGATCGATCTGGGCAACCGCTTCCGTATTCTGGTGAATGTGGTCGATACCGTTACACCACCACAGGAATTGCCAAAACTGCCGGTGGCCCATGCGTTGTGGGAACCAAGACCGAATCTGTCTGTGGCGGCAGCTGCGTGGATTATCGCCGGTGGCGCACACCATACGGTATACAGCCAGAACCTGACGGTTGACAACATCGCGGATTATGCCGAGATGGCCGGTGTTGAGATGGTGGTGATTGATGAAAACACCAACATTCGCGAGTTCAAAAACGAACTTCGCCAGAACGCTGCGTATTATCACCTGTCACAAGGCTTGTAAGTAGTTTCTTACTCCTCCGGGAAACCTGGGGGCCTCTGAAAAATAAGCCATTTTTCTGAGGCTCCTGAACGTTTTCCCTTTCAAAGCGGGCACCTTGCTCGCTTTTTTTTGTACCCGGAATTATTCTCAGTCGCCATGGTTTCGGTCTGGCCGTGTCTTTCCTTTCGCTCTTATCACGCCGGCCCGGTTTCACTGACCATAACACTCATGTTTCAGATGCTCGTGTAAGGAGCTGGTCGTTGGATATTTCGTACTTTCATTTTTTTCTGGTCGCCATTCCGGTGGTGCTGATCGTGGGCATTTCCAAAGCCGGTTTCGGCGGCGGGCTCGGGGTCGTCGGCGTGCCGGCGATGACCTTGATCATGGGGCCTGTAGAGGCAGCCGCAATTTTACTACCGGTGCTGTGTTTTATGGATCTGTTTGGGGTACAGAAGTTCTGGCGACAATGGAATGTTCCCGCTGCGAGACTGCTGATTCCTTCCGCCATGGCGGGCATTGCACTGGGTACACTGACCTTCGCTTATATGAATGAACATGTTCTGAAACTGATTCTGGGGATTCTGAGCCTGGCATTTGTGGCCAATACCCTGCGCAAACCCACCCAAAGCGGCAGACAAGGCTCTGCCATCGCCGGACGTTTCTGGGGAACGGTTACGGGCTATACCAGCTTTGTGGCCCACGCCGGTGGACCGCCGGTGAATATGTATCTGTTACCGCTGAGACTGCCAAAAACCGAATATGTGGCAACCACGGTGCTGTTCTTTGCGGTGGTGAATTACGTCAAACTGATTCCCTATTATTTTCTGGATCAGCTCTACACCGAACACTTATTTAAATCTCTGATCTTGCTGCCGTTTGCATACCTTGGCGTAATTCTGGGTGTGTTTTTGCATACCAGAGTATCCGACAAAGTCTTTTATCAACTGTGCTATGCCTTCCTGGCGGTCGTGGGAATAAAGCTGATATATGACGGTGTAACCGGGTTTTAGTCCTGCCTTCGGCTCGTGGTTTCATGGGCCGGCCATCGGTCCTCGACTACCGATCTGCCGTTCTTTCAAAGCTGATTCCGTTTTTTCATTGCTTTTTGCATACAAATTGTATTCAAATTGACTTTAAATCATTCAAAGCACCTGCTGGTCTGCCATGACCCAAACCCAGCTTCTGACAAGCGGATCCGACTGATGACTCATCAACACAAGCACTCTCCCAAATGGTCCTTCTGGGTTGATCGCGGCGGTACTTTTACTGACATCGTTGCCCGCCAACCGAATGGTGAGTTGGTGACCTGCAAACTGCTGTCAGAAAATCCCCATCAGTACGACGATGCCGTCATTCAAGGTATTCGTACCCTGATGCAGCTGGAAGCGGATGACGAGATTCCGACCACGCTGATTGAAGAAGTCAAAATGGGCACCACCGTGGCCACCAATGCATTGCTCGAACACAAAGGCGAAGATACGCTGCTGATTACCACCAAAGGCTTTGCTGATGTACTGCGCATCGGTTACCAGACCCGCCCGGATCTGTTTGCCATCGATATCAAACTACCGGAGATGATCTATCGCCAGGTGCTGGAGGTGGATGAACGGGTGTCGGCACAGGGTGAAGTACTCATATCGCCAGACCCGGTTCGCATTCAGGCTGATCTGCGACACGCCTGGGATCAGGGCCTCCGCTCATGTGCGATTGTGCTGATGCACAGCTATCAGTTTTCCGATCACGAAGAACTGGTTGCCAGGCTTGCAGCAGCCGTCGGCTTTGAACAGATTTCCGTCAGCTCACGCCTCAGCCCGCTGATGAAAATTGTCAGCCGCGGAGACACGACCGTAGCGGATGCTTATTTGTCGCCGATTCTGCGTCGATATGTCGATAAAGTAGCGGCAAAACTCGGGAATTTTGCCGACCAGCCAGGGCGGCTGATGTTCATGCAGTCCAATGGCGGACTGACCGATGCCCGCATTTTTAATGGCAAAGACGCGATTTTGTCCGGGCCGGCCGGTGGAGTGGTGGGTATGGTTCAGACTGCGGCAACTGCGGGTTTTGATCGGCTGATCGGTTTTGATATGGGCGGCACCTCCACCGATGTCTGTCATTATCAGGGCGAATACGAGCGCAGCTTTGAGACCGAAGTAGCGGGTTTTCGGCTACAAACGCCGATGATGTCCATTCATACTGTCGCCGCTGGTGGCGGTTCCATTTTAACGTTCGATGGCAGTCGTTTACGGGTAGGGCCCGATTCTGCGGGAGCCTTTCCCGGTCCGGCCTGCTATCGCAATGGTGGTCCGCTGACCGTAACCGATTGCAACGTAATGCTGGGCAAATTGCAGCCGTCTTACTTTCCCAAGGTGTTTGGCCCGCATGGCAATGAATCCATCGACGCTTCCATCGTAATGGAAAAATTCCAGCAGCTCAGCGACGACATCAACCGTCAAACCGGCAGCCATATGACACCACAACAGGTGGCAGAAGGCTTTCTGACCATCGCGGTGGAAAACATGGCCAATGCCATCAAACATATTTCCACCCAGCGCGGTTACGATGTTCAACATTACACCCTGTGCTGCTTTGGTGGTGCCGGAGGTCAACACGCCTGTCTGGTCGCTGACGCACTCGGCATGAAGCGGGTGTTCCTGCACCCTTATTCCGGAGTACTGTCGGCCTTTGGCATGGGCCTCGCTGATATTCGGGAGATTAACGAGCAATCGGTTGAACAGCCACTGACACCGGAGACACTGGAACAGTTACAAAAGGTCGTGGTAACACTGGCCCGACAAGGCCGGGAGAAACTGCACCAACAGCGGGTCGAAGAACCCAATATCACCACCATCACCCGGCTGCATCTGAAGTACGCCGGTTCAGACACCAGTTTGTTGGTTCCCTACGGGGATCTGCCGACCATTCGCCAGACATTCGAACATGAACACCAGCAGCGCTTTGGTTTTATCGCCAGAGACAAAGCCCTGATTATCGAGGCGATACAGGTGGAAAGCATTGGCGGTGGAAGCCCGGCGGTGACTCATATCCCCCAGATAACCAACGCCCCATCGGCCAATCAGCCACAACCCCAAAACCATACCGTGACGACCGGTGGAAACACCGCTCAGGCACCATTTTATCTGCGCGAACAGTTGTCTGCCGGTATC
The DNA here is from genome assembly GCF_000940805.1 of Gynuella sunshinyii YC6258. Lineage (GTDB taxonomy): Bacteria > Pseudomonadota > Gammaproteobacteria > Pseudomonadales > Natronospirillaceae > Gynuella > Gynuella sunshinyii. The sequence goes on from NZ_CP007142.1 coordinate 339,508, forward strand.
GCCATCAAAGGACCGGCGGTGATCATCGAAGCCAATAGCACCATCGTCATCGAACCGGGCTGGCAAGGCTGTCTCAGTGATCACAATGATGTGATTCTGGAACGGATGGAAGCCCTGCCGGCGCGAGTATCCATCGGCACTGATGCCGATCCAGTCATGCTGGAAATCTTTAACAATCTGTACATGCACGTTGCCGAACAGATGGGACTGGTACTGCAAAACACAGCGGTCTCGGTCAATATCAAGGAGCGTCTCGATTTTTCCTGTGCCATCTTTGATCAGGATGGCGAGCTGGTGGCCAATGCTCCGCATGTGCCGGTGCATCTGGGCTCCATGAGCCACAGCATCAAAACGGTGATCGAGAACAACCGTGGTCAGATTCATCCAGGCGATGTGTTCATGCTGAATGACCCCTATCACGGTGGCACCCATCTGCCTGATATCACCGTTATCAAACCTGTCTTCGACGACACACTGACCAACATCTGTTTTTATGTCGCGGCGCGGGGTCATCATGCCGATGTCGGTGGTATTACACCCGGATCGATGCCTTCGGATTCCACCCATATCGAACAGGAAGGCATTCTGCTTGATAACATCCGCATCGTTGCTGGTGGTGAATTTCAGGAACAGACCGTCAGAGGCTTATTGCTTGGTCACCGATACCCGGTACGCAATATCGACTACAACATCGCCGACCTGCGTGCTCAGATTGCCGCCTGCGAGTCCGGCACTCATACCTTGCAGGGTATTGTTCGCCAGTACGGCCTTGATGTGGTGCAGGCTTACATGAAGCATGTGCAGGAAAATGCCGAGGAATGCGTTCGCCGGGTGATTGATGTGCTGGCGGACAGTGAATTCAGCTGCACCATGGATGACGGCAGCGAAATACATGTGGCCATCCGGGTTGATCGACAGAACCGGGCAGCGCACATTGACTTCGGCGGGACCAGCCCACAACACCCGCAAAACTATAACGCCCCTTTGGCTGTCACCCATGCTGCGGTGTTATATACGTTTCGCTGCCTGGTAAACGATCAGATTCCACTCAATGGCGGCTGCCTGCGGCCTTTGCACATTAGCGTACCCACCGGCAGTATGCTGAATCCACAGTTTCCGGCTGCCGTGGTGGCCGGTAATGTGGAAGTCTCGCAGGCGGTGGTGGATGCCCTGTTTGGTGCGCTGGACATTGCAGCAGCCTCTCAGGGAACGATGAACAATGTCACCTGGGGTAACGAACGTTATCAGTATTACGAAACCCTCTGTGGCGGCAGTGGTGCCAGCCTTCGCCAGGCTGGTGCCAGTGCTGTACATACCCATATGACCAATTCCCGGCTGACTGATCCGGAGGTGCTCGAATGGCGCTTTCCGGTACGCCTGGAGGAGTTTTGCATTCGCCATCATTCCGGTGGCTCCGGTCACCATCGTGGCGGAGATGGCGTGATCCGGAAAACCCGTTTTCTGGAAACCATGGATGTGAGCATCCTGTCCAATCGACGTGAAATTCCCCCCTATGGACTGGCCGGAGGCGAACCCGGCCAGGTAGGTCATAACACTGTTGTCAGAACCGACGGTCAGCAGTTGGAGCTTGGCGCCAAAGCCAGTGCCCGGTTGCAAAGCGGCGACATTCTCATCATAGCCACCCCCGGTGGTGGCGGTTTTGGTCAACCCTGAAGCGAGCATTTCCATGGCAAAAACCTCTATTGTTTCTTCCAGTCATCTGAGCGAAAACGCCAGCGAACTCAGTGAATTCGAGTATGCGCTGACCATGGCCCAAAACGCATTCTCGCGCTGGCTGATTCACTGCATGGCCGCAGCCGGCAACAAGGAACTCAGTCCCATCGATATTCTGATTCTGCATAATGTGCATCATCGTCAACGGCCCAAACGGATTGCGGATATCTGCTTCGTGTTAAACATCGACGACACCCATACGGTGTCTTACTCCCTGCGTAAACTGGGGAAATTCGGTCTGATTGAAAGCCAGAAGATTGGCAAGGAAACTTTTTATCACTGCACTGAAACCGGGGCCGGGCTGTGCCTGAACTACCGCGATATCCGCCAGGACTGCCTGCTGGATTCGCTGTCCACTCTGGGAGTCAACCGGGAGGAGCTTGGCAAGATGGCCCAACTGCTGCGTACCATGTCCGGAGTCTACGACCAGGCCGCCCGGGCGGCGGCATCTTTTTAAACGGAGGCAGCCCTGTGGCGACTCAGAACAGCAGTGAATTTCAGTCCGGCGGAGACTATGACACCCAATATCAACACCCGTTTGATGAGGAAATTCAATTCCTGACCAGGCTGGCCCGACAGCATCATGTTCGTCATGTACTGGATGTCTGTTGTGGTACTGGCATTACTGAAATAATGCAATTATGCCATCGTCGACTGCTTTTCTGACTGGTGTGGCAGGCCATGACAAACTGGTCATGGTTGCCCAAACCCAGTCACCTTTATGAACTTCATCTCAGACTCGGAGCACTTTTATGTGGAATCAACGTTTTGACGCCGACCATTACATCTACGGTACAGAACCCAACGATTTTTTGCGCCATCACTTTCAGACGATACCCAAGGGTAATGTGCTGTGTCTGGCGGAGGGCGAAGGCCGCAATGCGGTTTTTCTGGCTCAGCAGGGCTATCAGGTGACGGCAGTGGACAGCTCGGATGTCGGTTTGGAAAAAGCCCAACGCCTGGCCAAAGAGCGCAATGTCAGTATTACCACCATTCATGCGGATCTGGCCGATTTCGATCTGGGCACCGCACAATGGGATGGCATCGTGTCCATTTTCGGTCATCTGCCGTCACAACTGCGCGCCAAGGTCTATCAACAGGTTGTCAACGCTTTGAAACCTGATGGTGTTTTACTGCTTGAAGGGTATGCAGTGGCACAACTGAATTATCAGACCGGCGGTCCAAAAGACGAGGACATGCTGTTATCGATCAACGCACTGCAGCAGGAGCTGCACGGGTTAAACTTCTCTCATCTGGCAGAAGTGGAACGGGAGGTGCTGGAAGGCACATTGCATACCGGAACCGCAGCGGTTATCCAGGTAATCGCTAACCGGCCAGTCACAAACTGAGGAAACAACAGCAATGACTCTGACCTGTACCTGCCACTGTGGCAATGTGGAAATCACCCTTCCGCAACTTCCTGAAACGGCTGTCAGCTGCAACTGCTCGATATGCCGGCGACTGGGTACCTGGTGGACCAAGTACGAAAAGGCAGACGTCAGCATTGTTTTCAACCAACAGCCCAGTGTCGGTTATATCTGGGGAGACCGCTGCATTGAGTTTCAACACTGTCCGATCTGCGCCTGCGTAACGCACTACACCGGTACCAGCAATTATCCCAGCACACAGGTCGCTATCAACGTCCGGTTGCTGTCTCTGTCTGAACAACAGAACATCCACATCCGGCATTTTGATGGTGCCGACAGCTGGACCTTCCTGGACGAATGACCCGACAATTGTCAGTCTTCGCCAGGTCCGGTGTGCCATTGCCATAAACCTAACGCACACAGCAGGCAGGCCACACTCAACAGCAATGACCATTTCAGCAACACCGCGATACCGGAATGGCTGCTGATCAGCCCGAATAACAGTGGTGCCAGTGCTGCCAGGATGAAACCGGGTGCCAGTAGTCCTCCACTGATACGGCCATAACCGGATACATCAAACAATAACAGCGGCAGGGTGCCACGAACGATGGTCAGCAACCCGATGGCCATACCGAAGGTAATCACCCAGGCCATCAACGCCCAGGTGCTGATACTGATATAACAAACCAGCATAAACCCTGCTGTCAGACCACCAGTTGCCAGCAATGCAGACTGTAGCGGATTAGCCGCTGTTCCGGCAAACTCACTGAGCAGCCGTGCCGCGGTCTGACTGACTCCTCTGAGCGCCGCCAGCCAGACCGCCAGTTCCGGCGACACCCCCAGTCCGCTCAAAATAATAATCATGTAGATCGACATACCATTACTCAGAAAGGCACTCAACATCGTCATTACAGCAAACAGCACAGCATTCCATGACAGTTTCATCGCCCTGGTATTTGTCTCGGTCGTTGATTCAGCGTTTCTCTGGTTATCAGACATACGGCTGAACAGCGGCAGCAGACAGATCGCCAGCAGGGCATATACAACGACCGTATGACGCCAGCCCAGCCATGACAGCAGAGCATGGCCCAACGGCCAGAATACCGTTGAAGCCAGACCGCCAATCAGGGTGATACGGGCAATGGCTGTGGATGTAGCAATACCTGACATGCGAACCACCGTAGCAAACGCAGCTTCATATAACGTCATCCGCATGGCGAGACCCAACAATGCCCAGCAACCATAATATTGATAGAGATTCCGGCAACCACTCAGACATAACAGTCCAAATGCCAGCAACAGTACCCCAGACGTCATAATCCTGCGGCCACCGTGCTGATCAATCAGTCTGCCGATCGGCAGAGATACGATGCCCATAACGAGCAGTGCCACTGAGGAGCCGGCATAAATTTGGTTACTGCTCACTGCCAGCTCTGCGGCCATAGCCGGTCCCAGCACCGCCGGCAGGTAAAAGGAGATGCCCCAGCAGACCAGCTGGATCAATCCCAAAGTCAGAACCAGACGATGCGGTGTACTAGGACCTGCCCGGTACATCGCTGTCTGCCGATCCGAGCGGCCGCTGCATCAGAATGGAATCCAGCCAGTGCTCTCCCTTCCAGCCAACACCCGGCAAACGGCCGACATGTGCGAAACCGAGACGAGTATGCAGCTTCAGACTGGCGGTATTGTCAGGGTCACCAATGATCGCCACCATCTGCCGAAAGCCAAGATGAGTACATTCATCAATTACCGCGCTCAATAACTGATGTCCGATCCCACGACCAGTGTATTCGGGATGAATGTAAACCGAATCTTCCACCGTATAGCGGTAGCCAGGACGGGTACGATAAGGCCCGGCATAGGCAAATCCGGCGATAGTCGAGGATACCTCAGCCACCAGATAGGGATAGCCCGGTTGTACAATGGCCTGATAGCGCTGCAACATCGCCTCTGTTGTGGGCGGTACGTATTCGTAATTGGAAAGGCTGTTCAGCACGCCATGGGAATAGATGGCCGTTATGGCATCAATATCGGAAGCAAGACAGGGTCTTAGAACAGCAGCCGGAGAGGGGTTAATCATCATTCTGATCACTCACAGTGGAAGGATTCAGATACCCTAACCTATGACCAGGCATTAAAAAATAATATGCTTCTTATACAAAACATAAGAATTTCTTATCATGCATACACTCAATCTGGCCCAACTCTCAACGTTTATCAAGGTAACCGAGCTCGGCAGTTTTTCTGCTGCCGCAGACTACCTGGACCTCAGCCAACCAGCCGTCAGTCTGCAGATACGGCAATTGGAACAGCTGCTGGGTGTACGATTGCTGGAACGGGTGGGACGTAAAGTCAGTGCGACAGCTGCCGGAGAAGAGTTGTTGCGTCACGCCTATCAGATACAGCAGCAGGTGGATATTGCCTGGCAATCGTTGTCTCCTCATCAGCATGGCAGTGTTGGCCGCCTGCGCATCGGCACCGGTGCCACTGCTTGCATCTATCTGCTTCCGCCACTGCTACAACAGCTCAAACAACATATGCCCGGACTGGATATTACCGTGCAGACCGGTAACAGCTCTGACATTCTCAAACGGCTGGAAAACAATGTACTCGATCTGGCTCTGGTGACGATGCCTGTCAACGGTCGGGCTTTCGCTTGGAAGGAGATCTGCTGCGACGAGTTTGTGGCGGTCTATCCGGAATCACAACACCACCCTGATCAAACGTTCACCGCCGAATCTCTGGCAGAGATGCCATTACTGCTATACGAAGCTGGAGGCAACACCCGCAATATTATCGATCAATGGTTCACTCAGGCCGGACAAGTGGTCAAACCCATAATGGAGCTGGGCAGTGTTGAAGCGATCAAGCGCCTGACCGCCGCTGGGCTGGGTTGGTCCATCCTGCCGCACCTTGCTGTCCAGGATGCGACACGGTCCGATGGCCTGAAAATACACCCCCTCAATCCAAGACTGGAGCGTACACTGGCACTGGCCATGCGCCAGGACAAGCCAGTCAGTAAAGGCATGCGCTGTTTGATTGGACTGCTTCGACAGAAAGACAATCAACACTCATAGGACACTTATTTCGTCTCCGAATTATCTGCTTGTTCCTTTACTATACAATCATTACTATGACGTAGTATTGGAGCAATCTTTCACCCGATTCTGTGTAAGACAGAGTCATAAAACTGGAGTTCGAACATGTCAAATACTGTTGTGATTTATTATTCAGGTTATGGACACACCCGTCGCGTAGCAGAATACGTTGCCGAAGGTGCCAAGGCTGAACTGATCGAAATAGATGCAAACGGGGATATCACCGATGCAGCCTGGGAAAAACTGAATGCCGCCGATGCCATTATCTTCGGCTCACCCACATACATGGGTTCCGCTGCATGGCAATTCAAAAAATTCGCCGATGCCACCTCCAAAGTGTGGTTTACCCGCGGCTGGCAGGACAAGGTGTTTGGTGGCTTTACCAACAGCGCCAGTCTCAATGGCGACAAGCAGGTCACGCTGATTTTCATGCAAACCCTGGCCTCCCAACACGGCGGCATCTGGGTCAGTCTGGGCCTGGCTCCTGCCAATACCTTTGATGCCACTCGTAATGATGTGAACAACCTGGGTGGTTCCGTAGGTGCGCTGGTGCAATCTCCTTCTGATCGTGGTGCAGAAGATACTGCTGCCGGTGATCTTGAAACCGCTCGTCTCTACGGCGCCCGGGTCACTGAGATTGCCGCCCGTCTGAAGGGATGATTGTTCTCTGATAGCGTTTAGCACCGTCAGTGCCAGCGAATGGCACTGACTTCTGCACTCCCGATATTTTAAAGACTTCCTTTCAACACAATCTCACTCAAGGCTTTGCGCTGACGTTCCCGTTGATCACGCTGAGCAAACGTTTCTGCCACATCAGTCGGTGCACCAAGATAGCCGATGGCCATTCCGGTCAGTGGTTCCAAGGATCCGGAGATGCCAAACACTTGCCTGGCTTTATCGGGATCAATGCCGATCATTTGATGCACATACAGTCCCCGCGCAGTGGCTTCCAGGGTCAGATAAGCCGACGCGGCACCAAGATCGTGCTGAGCGGCTTTATTGTTCTGACCATTGTGCTCAAACGTATGCTCGGTCAACCCCAATACCAGCACAGGTGCATTACTGGCCCAAGGCTGATTTCCTTCCAGCAACACGCTGTAGATCTGTTGCCAGACTTCAGGACTGCGATCTTTGACTCCGACAATATAACGCCAGGGCTGCGCATTGTAGGACGACATCGTCCAGCGGGCTGCCTCGAACAGAGCAATCAGATCGTCTTTGCTGACTGTTTTATTGGGATCAAATGCATAAGGACTTTTGCGCCGGGATAGCAATTCATGGATAGGAACATCAGTTGGATTGATTACACTCATCAGTCACCTCTGCAATGGGCCAAACTTTCAAAATCAGATCATTTGTTGATCAGCCGGTTTTGTTATCCTGAAAACAATTATCAATCGACCTGCCACCCAACAAACCCGTTTTTCATCTCACCACTCTGCCCGGTTTGCTTCATCATGCCCAGTCTGATCGTTAAAAATCCGTGTAAAAATTTGCCGCCGTTTATGATCACGCTTATGATAATCATTATTGATAAATAACTCGGGGTCCTCCATGCGAATATTTTTGACAGCGATTTTATTCGCTCTCAGTGCCACAGCGATGGCAGACACTCTGGTCTATAACATTACGATCAAAGACCATGTTTTCTCACCGTCTGTAATTACCATTCCCGTCAATCAGCGGGTCAAGTTCGTCATCGAAAACCAGGATGTCACACCTGAAGAATTTGAGGGGCTGGACTTCGATGTCGAGAAAATCATTCCAGGAAAAACCAAGTCGACGGTCTTTGTTGGGCCATTCGCAGCCGGTACCTATAACTTTATGGGTGAGTTCAACGCCGATACGGCGAAAGGCCAGATCATTGTGGAGTAACAAATGATAAGTACGGCAATCATCGTTTTCCGTGAAGTACTCGAAGCGGCTCTCATTATAACCATATTAATGGCTGCTACCCGTGGGGTTCTGAACCGGGGACGCTGGATAAGCGGCGGGGTTGCCGGAGGGGTTATCGGGGCATTTGTGGTTGCGTTGTTTATGGGCGCTATCGCGAATTCATTTGAAGGCATGGGTCAGGAAATCTTTAATGCGGTCATTCTGCTAACAGCTGTGTGCATGCTTGCCTGGCACAATATCTGGATGGCCAGCCATGCGAAAGAGCTGACTACCAATCTTAAACATGTCGGTCACCAGATTAATGAAGGTACGCTACCTCTGTATTCCCTCGCCATTGCTTCCGGTCTGGCGGTACTGCGAGAGGGTTCTGAGGTAGTACTGTTTCTGTATGGTATTGCCGCTGGCGGCAGTTCCAACCTGGAGATGCTGTCTGGCGGCATAGCCGGCCTGTTCATTGGTGCGATAACCGGTGCATTGTTGTACTTCGGAATGCTTCGCATTCCGCCCCAGTGGCTGTTCAAAACCACCAGCTGGTTAATTCTGCTAATGGCCTGTGGCCTTGCATCTTCGGCAGCAGGATATCTCAGTCAGGCCGGGGTCCTGCCAAGCCAGATTCCTCTGTGGAATTCTGACGGTTTGTTATCCGAAAAATCCATCCTCGGAGAACTGCTGCATATCCTCATCGGCTATGAGTCACGTCCTACTGCCCTGCAGTTGTCTTTCTACCTGGCAACATTAGTCGTGATTACCAGCGGAATGATCTGGGCAAACAGATCCGGAACGGTCGCACCTCAGACCAGATCCAGAGGTATCTGACCTCAGCAAAAGGATAGCAGGGCAATTACCAGCCCTGCTGCGATCAATCTTATCTATACCTTTTCTGGCTCCCGCATGTGTAATTGGGCGCTGCAAAACAATAAATAACACCAGTAGTACCAATTTATGGTTCCCTGATGTAGCCTTACTCGCCACGACAATGACTGCTTATCGGGTAATGGCTCACACTGTTGTACCTAAAAACTCCGTTGTTTGAGGCTTTTTTAGACTACTTAAAAGAAATTCTGTTCAGATAGAGTTATCGTAGTAATATCTGGTGTTGTTTTTCACGTCAGAACCATAAAGGACTATTATCATCTCTCCCAAGTTACTTGTATGACAATCAGGATAAAAACAAAGCTATTCATCAGTCATTTTCTTGCGATTATTCTCGTTTCCGGAAGCATCGGTAGTTACTTTTATCAAAGTGCAATCGATAATCTCAAAGAAAGTCTGCGCTCCCGACTGATGTACAGCGCCGCATTATTAAGTAATAACTTCAATTCTGAAGAACTGGAATTACTACAAACAGCCTCTGACACTGAGCGCCCTGAGTATCATAAAAATATTCAGTATTTAAGACAGCTGACAGCTTCAAATCCTGATATTGCATTTATATATGTCATGCGCCTTGATGATGGGGTGCCTAAGTTTGTCATCGATTCAGACCCGGAAAAGCCCGCCGCTCCTGGTGAAATCTATAACCAGACAATTCCCGAATTGATGGAAGGCTTTCAAAGTGTCAGCGTTGACAAGCAAATTACCGTGGACAAATGGGGGAGCTTTCTGTCCGGTTACGCTCCTATCAGAAGCCGAACAAATCCATATCTTATTGGCATTGATATGCGTGCCGATGAGGTCCAGGCAAAACTGGCGGACTTGAAGCAGAAAGCCGTGTTGTCATTGATTGTTTCTTTTATTTTTGCGTATGTATTCAGCATGTTCTTATCCAAAAATCTGGTTAAGCGTATGGATGTCCTTTATCGACGCTGTATCGAGGAAGGCGCACTGAAAGAGAACATCAAAATGGAAAAGGGGGACGAACTCGATCAACTCTCAAATACCTTCGAATATATGATCGAGCACATGCAACACACCCAGAGTGATCTCGAAACTCTGGTGGAGTCGCGCACCTGGGCGCTACAAAACGCCAATCAGGAACTGGAACTCGAAATTTCCGAACGCAAAAAAGCCGAAGCGGCCCTTAAGATCGCGGCCCGTACCGACTATCTGACCGGTTTGATCAATCGTCGGGAAATGGTCGAAATGTTGCATCGGGCTGTTGATGATTATTCGCGTTTTCAACGGCATTTTTCGGTTGTGCTGGTTGATATGGATAATTTCAAGAACATCAATGACAGCTTCGGTCATGATGTGGGCGATGAAGTGCTTAAGGCCATTGCTGAAAAAATGCAAAGCCTGTTACGTACTCAGGACACAATTGCTCGATGGGGGGGCGAAGAACTTTTGATACTCATGCCAGATTTCAAACGCGAAGAGGCCATGCAGCAAGCTGAACGTATTCGTGTTCATCTTGAACTATCAACTTTTCAGGCTCGACAATTTGCACTTCAGGTGACCGCCAGTTTCGGCGTTGCTGAGTTCGATGCGGCCCAGGAGATTGATGCTACACTGAAGCGAGCGGACATCGCTCTGTACAAAGGCAAGGAAAAAGGCAGAAATTGCGTCGCAAGCGAATAGAAGCACCTGACAATGCCAGGGAGAAGATATGGGTATTTGATACCGACAATCAGATCAGTAGATGGTTCAACAGGAAGATAACCACCTATGACTAAGCATTTGTCATGAAACAGTATTAGTGTGACTTGATATTCAGATTGACCTGTTAATTAAAGATTTTTGTGTATTAAAATTTGAGATCGAGATAGCAAATTTCAATAAATCTGCTTGAAATCACCTGTTTTAATTAAATTTGATTCCACCATAGATAGATTTGACTGTATGGAAGAGCTGGCTCAACAACCTTTAAATATCCAGAACTACATAGCCGCGCTGCGGCGTTATAAATGGTATGTGGCCATTGCTATTATCATTTTCACCACTATTTCCGTCGCTGTTGCCGTTATCATTCCTCCTATTTACAAATCGGAAGGTCTGGTGCTGGTTGAAACCCAACAGATACCGGATAAATTAATTCAATCAACCGTTGAGGCCAGTGCTGCTGAGCAAATCGAAATCATCCGTCAGCGGGTTATGACCAGAGAACAGCTGTTGGATGTCGGCCGGCAAATGCCTGCACTGAAAGCTATTGAAGATCAGTATGGTAGCAATACGCTGTTAAAACAGATCCGTGATAACCTCTATATCGAACCCATTCGTGAACGCAGTGGTCGTGCTAATGTTACAATTGCCTTTAAGCTTGGATTTATTTCTGAGAATCCTACATTGGCGCAAAAGGTTGCTGAAAACCTGATCAATCTGTTTCTCAAGGAAAATATCAAAGCTCGCACTGAGCGAGCATCTCAGACGACGGCATTTCTTGAACAGGAAGCCTCGAAGCTGAAAAAACGCCTCGATGAAACTGAGCAGGCCATCGCCAAATTCAAACAGGCTAACCAGGATGCATTACCAGAACATTTGCAATTGTATAGCTCTTCTCTGGCTCGCGAAGAATCAACCGCCCTCGACCTGAAGCGCCAGATTGAAAGCATCAAGGGTGAAATCGAATACCTGACCTTACAGCAAACCGACAGCGGTCAGACTAGCCCGGAGCAGATCCGATTGGCTGAGTTGAAGGATGAATACAAACGTTTGAGTATTATTTATCAGCCCGCTCACCCAGATCTGATCGCGATCAAAGACGAAATTGACTATCTTGAGCGTGGTGGAACGCTGTCGGATTCAGGGTCAACGTCTCCTGAACAAGCTTCTCAGAAAGCGCTCCAGGAAAAAATCAACGCCAGAAATGAAGAGCTCAAACTGGTTCAGGAACAGCTGAGAACGACCAATATCAGAATTTCCAGCCTGGAATCCAAGATCATCAAAATTCCTCAGGTGGAAAGAGAGTTGATATCTCTGAATCGCGATTATGACACGATTAACTCCCAGTACTCCAAACTGGTGTCTGACACGATGCAGGCACAGATGGCGGAAAGTCTGGAACAGGGCTCAAAAGCCGAAAGGTTTACCCTGATTGACGCACCGCGCATACCAACAGAAGCATTTGCCCCAAATCGCAAGAAAGTCCTTGCGGCCGGCCTGGCAGGGTCTTTCGGAGTACCACTGGGCATTATTCTGTTGATCGGCTTTCTGGATAAGAGCATCCGTGGCACCGAGACTCTGGAAGCAACTCTCGGATTTCCACCGCTCATTGCCATCCCATATATACACACCGACGCAGAACGCCAGCGAACCAAACGGCACAACATATTCATGATAGGAGGTTTGGTTGTGATTGCCGCACTCGCGGCAATGACGATACACCTCACTTATATGCCATTGGATTTATTACTGACTAAAGTAGTACAACGTTTTTAGTGGAGCATTGATTGTAGTGGCACATTCAGATAAGACAGCCTCATCGATAAAGAACATTGAGTACACGCAAACTAAAATTTTGCCTGTTTCAGCCGATAAGCTGAGAGCTAACAGAATCGTTGCTCATGACCCAACGGATCCCAACGCCAGTTTGTTTCAGGTACTCAGAACCAAGGTGCTTCAGGAAATGCGCTTAAACAACTGGAACACTCTGGCAATTACCGCCCCGACACCTGGCGCCGGAAAATCGATGATTTCTGTGAATCTGGCGATCAGTATTGCCATGGAAGTCAATCAAACAGTTCTCCTGGTCGACATGGATTTTCGCAAACCCTCTATCCACAAATATTTTTCGGTCAAACCCAAATATGGTTTACAGGATTGTCTGCAAAGCGGTGTTCCAATAGAGGATGTGCTGTTTAATCCGGGCTTTAATCGTCTGGTGGTATTACCTGGCAGACAGGGAATTATGAGTTCGTCTGAGCTGATATCATCGCCGGAATCGACTCAGTTAATCAGGGAATTGAAAGAAAAATATGATCAGCGACTGGTCATTTTTGACCTTCCACCCTTGTTTGTTTCAGACGATGTTATGGTATTTCTACCAAATGTTGATTGCTCTCTGCTAGTCGTTGAAAGCGGTAGAAACAATAAGGATGAAGTACAGAAATCTGTCGAGCTGCTAAAGTCCAAACCCCTGTTGGGTACGGTTTTAAACAAGGAAGCGGTATCCCAGAAAATCTATTTTTATTAACCGGCAATTCCGTTGACCGATTAATGCTACCATTGAATAAGTGTAATATTGGACATGCAGTTTATTCTGCACAGCAGTAAACCGAATTAGGAATCAAGATGATCATATCTGTGTTTTTGCAAGGTATACGTCCAGGCTGTCGCTTTGTGTCTATGCTGTACATTGCATTATTGTCTGTGATTTTACTCAGTGCCTGCGTATCAAACGAGCCCGTCGTCAATGCTGCGACCGACTCACAGCCACAACCTCTGCTATCCGGTCCTCAGGTTGCCAGTACGATTTCCGAAACGTACACCATTGGAGTCGGCGACACATTACAAATTGATGTATGGAAAAACCCTGAATTATCCCTGTCAGTACCCGTCAGACCGGATGGAAAAATCTCAATGCCGTTAATCGGCGATATCCTGGCAGCCGGGCTCACCACTGAAGAACTGACCAGCTCCATTACCGACTCATTGAAAACCTATCTAAAACAGCCTCAGGTTTCTATTATTGTCACCAACCCATTCAGTGCAGAATATCAAAGAAGAGTACGTATCAGTGGAGCAGTGGGAACACCACTTTCCATCCCATTCAGAAATGGAATTACGGTTCTTGATCTGGTACTACTGGCAGGCGGTACGACAGAATATGCCAATGGCAATGCCGCAAAACTGCACAGAACAATCGATGGTGTTCTGACGGTTTACCCAATACGTCTGGAAGATATTCTGACCAGGGGGGATCTGAAAACAAATTATGCACTGATCCCATCAGATATTGTTACCGTACCAGAGAAGTCATTTTTCAGCGGTTCCCAATAATAAAAAATAGGGAGACGTCTGAATATCACAGTGCCAATGGTCATTTTCTTTGCCTGCACAACCATCTTCAGGCAGGATGAAAGCAAACATGCTATGACAGAGTTGTACAACGATGCAGCAGATAATTAAAACAATCACTTTGTTGTCCCCATTAGTGCTGATTCTGGCAACACCCAGCCTGCAAGCCAGAACCAGCGTTAACAGCTCAATGAGTATTGGGGGGTACTACATTCAGTCCGATCAGGACGACCAGGAAGAGAGCAGTTCAGGAAATGTTGCGGAGCTTTTGATCGGCATTAATTCCGAAGGCAATCGTTATCAGCTTAACTCGCAATACAGTGGCAATTATGTCGTTGATTATGAAGCTGACCGCTCTAATTTTTTAGCCATCGGCTCAACCAGTCTTACCCTGGGCAATCCCGCCCGCAACTATGGTCTGCGATTCTTGCACTCCGCCAGACAGGTAAATCAGAATGACACTCTGGACCCTCTGGATCTCGACTTTACCAACACGGTGAGCGTCTCACCTTTTGCAGGCTTTGAAGTGGGCCGAAGGACCAATCTGGATGTCTATTCCCGTCACAGCTTTTTATGGAATGTAAATGAAAAGCTGAGTGCCCGTGACAATCGATTGGGTACTAACCTGGTACACAATATTTCAGACACACAGAGCACCAATCTGCTATACCAACTCAACTATAATGAGAGTTTAGGTGATAACGCAGACAATACTCTGATCCATTCTGTTCAGGCGGGCTGGCAACGCCAATCCAGGAAGTTGGAGACCTCTGCATATATTGGTTTCGACTTTACTGATTCTGATAACAGCGACGATACCAAAATTATCACCTTTGGATTACGTGAACGCTATCAAGATACAGACTATTCCTGGTCACTGGGATTTCGCCGCGGTGTGACTACAGAACTACTGGAAACCACCGAAACCAATACCACTGATACCGATACCGAGAACTACCGCAATACGGTTGTGGAAGATCGCCTGACCGCAGAATTCAACTCAACTATTTTATGTCGCGCCTGCCAACTCAGCAGCAGCGTCATTGCCATTCGCAGCAATGACTACGATGCCAACGACAAAGACTCCAACCTGCTGTTCAACCTGGGACTGGAACAACGGCTTCGGTCAGATACCTCTGTTCAATTGAGGTATCAAAGTGCTTTGGATTATGCGGGCAGCTGGTTCTACGACCAGATATCAACACGAAACACGTTTGGTGCCGGCTTACGCTATGTGTTTACCCGTAAGCTGTCAACCAGCCTGAGTACCGATTATGCGATAGAGGATGGAGATTCTCAGTTGATCGCAACTTTGAGTCTGGCCTATTTGTTTTATTAACAGACAAACGACCTCCATATTGGAATTATTCACCACCAACATGGAGATCGTTTAAGTGTTATTTCAGGCAAATACTTCTGCACTGGCAAAACTGAGCCCCTGGGCATCTTTGTCAGAAACCTGAATAGTCAAACCGTCTGCAGGCCACTGAATATTCAGTTCCGCATCATTCCAGATAATGCTTCTTTCCAGTTCAGGTGCATAAAACTCTGTTGCTTTGTACAGGACAACCGCCGTTTTGGACAGTGTTAAGAAGCCATGGGCGAAACCTTCCGGTATCCACAACTGCTTTTTATTTTCTTCAGATAAAACTGCACCGACCCATTGCCCATAGGTCGGCGAGCTTTTGCGAATATCGACAGCAACATCAAAAATACTGCCGGACACTACGCGCACGAGCTTGCCCTGAGCTTTATCCGGCAATTGGTAGTGAAGTCCTCGCAACACACCTTTTGAAGAACTGGATTGATTATCCTGCCCGAATACAACACTTCGGCCAACTGCCTGCTCGAACACCCGCTGATTAAAGCTTTCATAAAAGTAACCGCGACTGTCACCAAACACTTTGGGCTCGAACAGTTTGACATCGTTAATTTCTAAAGGGGTGACTTGCATTTAAAATGTCTCTTCTTCAAGAACTTTCAACAAATACTGACCATAGCCATTTTTTTTCATTGCCAGCGCCTGGCTTTCCAAAGCATCAGCCGTAATCCACTGACTCCGATAGGCCACTTCTTCAGGACACGCAATTTTCAGACCCTGGCGTTTTTCCAGCGTGGCAATATATTGACCCGCTTCCAATAAGGAATCATGCGTACCGGTATCGAGCCAGGCATATCCGCGCCCCATGATTTCTACCCGCAGTTGCTGCTGCTTCAAATACAGTAAGTTGAGATCTGTAATTTCCAATTCGCCGCGCGGAGATGGCTTCAGTGATTTTGCCAGCTCAACAACCTGTTCATCATAAAAATAGAGCCCGGTTACCGCATAACTGGATTTAGGCTTCTCAGGTTTCTCTTCAATGGATAACACCTGCCCCTGTTTGTCGAATTCCGCAACACCATATCTCTCGGGATCATGAACATGATAAGCAAATACCGATGCTCCTTCTTCCACTGCATCTGCACTTTTCAACAGCTTATAGAAATCATGACCATAAAAAATATTGTCTCCCAACACCAACGCAGAACTGTGTCCTTTCAGAAACGTCTCACCAATCAGAAAAGCCTGCGCGAGACCATCTGGAGATGGCTGCACTTCGTAGTGAATTTCAATACCCCATTGACTGCCATCCCCCAACAACTGTTTGAATCTGGGTGTATCCATAGGCGTCGAAATAATCAGAATCTCTCTGATACCACTTAACATGAGCGTAGTCAGAGGATAATAAATCATGGGTTTGTCATAGACGGGTAGCAGTTGCTTCGATACCGCCAGCGTTGCCGGATGCAGACGTGTACCTGCACCACCGGCCAGAATAATACCTTTTCTCATCTTTCACTTACCTCCCTGAAGACAAATTTCACGTATCGCCTTATCAGCATGTACCTGCCAGTCAGGCATAACCAGATTAAAATTCTTACAAATCCTGGAGGTGTTCAATCGTGAATTTAATGGCCTTTGCGCAGCACTGCCATATTCAGCCGTACTGATTGCCGCAAGACCACGATCGTTGATCGTTAACGTCATCCCCAGATCTCTGGCCCGGGAAAAAATATACCGGGCGAAATCCAGCCAGGATATTTCTCCATCAGGGACCAGATGATAAATACCACTCAACTGCGCCCAACGGTCATGGTTCGTTTGTCTGACATGATACAGGGCCAATGCGGTTACCTGAGCAATAAACTCTGCACTGGTCGGGACACCGACCTGATCATTAATAACCGAAAGTTGATCCCGTTGCTGACCAAGACGCAGCATTGTCCGTATAAAATTCGCTCCGCGACTGGCATAAACCCAGCTGACGCGAAACAGCAGATGATGACATCCAGACTCTGCTACCGCCTGTTCGCCAGACAACTTTGATTGACCATATACGTTTAACGGTCCGGTATCATCCTCTTCTTCATAAGAATCTGTTTTGGTGCCGTCAAATACATAATCTGTGGAGTAATGAACAAACCACCCCTTCAGTTCCGCCATCACTCTGGACATGACAGCCACCGCATCGGCATTGATTTTATGCGCCAACTCCACTTCAGTTTCGGCTTTGTCCACTGCTGTGTAGGCTGCCGCATTCACCAGAACATCCGGCTTCTCGCGATATAGTAAAGCCGCCAGAGCTTCACTGTCAGTAAGATCAATATCCTGACGTCCGCAGGCAATCAACTCTCCCAACGGAGCGAGAGAATGCTGCAACTCCCATCCAACCTGGCCGTCTTTTCCCAACAATATAATTTTCATGAGTACTGTTTATCCACCCAGTTGCGATATTCACCACTGGTTACCTGCGTGACCCAATCCTGGTTTGCAAGATACCACTGAACGGTTTTACGCAACCCCGTCGATATGGTTTCAGACGGCTCCCAGCCAAGTTCACGCTTAATTTTGCTGGCATCAATAGCATAGCGCTGGTCATGTCCGGGACGATCTTTCACAAACGTAATCAATTCGGAGTATGACTGCGCTTGGGGAACCAGTTCGTCCAAGGTCGCACAAATCTGCCTGACCAGATCGATATTTCGCTGTTCCGCGTTACCACCAATGTTGTAAGACTCACCGACAGTTCCCTTTGTAACAGCTAGATATAGGGCTCGGGCATGATCATCCACATACAGCCAGTCCCGTACTTGAGAACCATCGCCATATATCGGTAATGATTTACCATTCAATGCATTCAGAATAACCAGTGGGATCAGCTTTTCAGGAAAGTGGTAAGGACCATAATTATTTGAGCAATTGGTCAAAATAGTCGGTAACTGATAGGTTTTGTTCCAGGCTCTAACCAGGTGATCTGCAGATGCTTTACTGGCGGAATAGGGCGAATTTGGCTTGTAACGGGTCGTTTCTGTAAACAGTCCTTCTGCGCCCAGAGAGCCAAAGACCTCATCAGTGGAAATCTGGTGATAACGGAATTTTGCCGCTTTCTCTTCAGGTAATGATTGCCAGTATTCAAGAGCAACCTGCAGCATGACATAGGTGCCAATGATATTGGTCTGGATAAATTCAAGAGGTCCGAGAATAGATCGATCTACGTGTGATTCAGCGGCCAGATTCATAATGTAGTCGGGTTGAAAATCAGTAACGATGGCCCTGATGCCGGTTTCATCTTTGATATCCGCCTGAACAAACCGATATCGACTGTTACCTTCAACCTCTTTAAGGTTAGCAAGATTACCAGCGTATGTGAGGGCATCCAGACACAGCACTTCGTGTTCTGTCTCTTTAAGCAGGTACCGAACCAGCGCAGATCCAATAAATCCGGCACCACCCGTTACGATAAACTTCATTTTCAGCATCCTTCAGTCATGTTTGTACGTATTAAATGATACTGACATGCACAGGTCAAAACCTTCCGGTCAGAAATCTGAATAAGAGAATACAACCAAACTTCATGAGCAAAGTGTTACTTTTTTGCACACGATATAAAAGCTGTTCTTGCCACAATTTGAGAGTGTCGAAAATTTTGACATTTCGAGTTTACAGGATTTTCAAAAATCACATAAATTATTGATATTGTTGATTTTTATTTTTATGGCCACAATATTGCTTATACGAATCGTGCGTTATCAATGAGGAATGAGAGAAGCCTCGCTTTTTGGACGCTACATTAATTCAAGACAAGGGAAAGGTGTTACGAAATGAAACTCATACCAGCGTTTATCGTAATTGCAATTTTTTACGGCATCATGATCGCAGGTACGTCACAAGCATCAGTCTCAGGGAAGATGTTTAGTAAAGAACTGCCGGTTTCTGAGCAGACTACTAAGAATAATGCCCCTGTGATGCTGGCCAGTACCAGCTTAAGCAATGACATTATCGACGCAGATTCTTTTGCTAAGACCAACAATAATCCGGGAGCATTGGCGAATACGCCTGTTTCAGCTTCTACTGCACTGAGCCTGTTGGGGTTAGGTCTGATAGGTTTTGTTGCAATCAGTCGCCGTCGCAGTTAACGGCTGGTTTTGACTGATATATTCTTTTAATAACAAACGTAGATAGTGATTTTAAAAGCGCCTGGCAGGGTTAACCTGCCGGGCGCTTTGCTATGCCCGACTCTAACAACGCCAAATTCATGGCAATTCAACAATCTTACACTGTCGATATATTTGACTTCTCTTGATAGCACCCACCCCATACCAGGCTCTTCCGGATTTCGGTACTGTCGTTCAAACCATCGGTCAATGGCCTGCTCCAACGCTAATCCAGCCCAAATCAATGAATAGTTTTTATTTGTCATTTTTAAATTGACAAATAACTTCGTACCAGAATTTTCCTTTTTATATAGAATGTTACCAATATTCATCAGGACAAGAATTCATGACAATTGAAACCGTGATCCTCGCTGCCGGCCAGGGCACCAGAATGCGCTCCAGACTGCCCAAAGTACTACAGCCAATTGCGGGTAAAGCGATGGTGGAATATGTAATCGACACAGCCAATACCATCAGCCAATACGTCTATCTGGTGGTGGGTCATCAGGCCGATGCGGTCAAATCACACCTGAGCGATACTTCAGTCCGCTTTGTGCTACAAGAACAACAACTGGGAACCGGACATGCTTTAGCTCAGGCGTTGCCGGAACTGAAAGAAGAATCTGTGGCGCTTGTTTTGTATGGTGATGTACCGTTCGTTCAGCCCGAAACGGTGCAGCAACTGACCACTTTGGCAATACAACAGGATACGCTATGCCTGTTAACAACCTATCCTGAAGATCCCAACGGTTATGGCAGAATTATTCGTAATGACCAGCATCAGGTCATTGCTATTGTGGAGCATAAAGATGCGACCACTGAACAGCTCCAGATTCGTGAAGTTAACTCCGGTATTCTTGCAGTTCCCGTCAAATACCTTAAAACGTGGCTGCCAGCGCTCAGCAACCAAAACAGTCAGCAGGAATATTATCTGACAGACATTGTTGCCATGGCCGTTGCAGCCAACTTGGAAATTGCAACCGTACATCCCCAATATCTCGAAGAGACACTGGGAGTTAATGACCGTTTGCAACAGGCAACACTGGAGCGCTGGTATCAAAAACAACTGGCAAAACAACTGATGAGTGCCGGTGTGAGCTGCGCTGACCCCGACAGAGTGGATATCCGTGGTCAGGTCATTGCCGGACAGGATGTATTCATCGATGTAAACAATGTCTTTGAAGGCGATGTCAACATGGGCGATGGTGTTCGCATAGGCCCCAACTGCCATATCCGCAATGCCATCATTGGAGACAATGTTGAAATCAAAGCCAACAGTGTCATAGAAGATGCGGAAATCGGCGCTGACTCTACTATCGGCCCGTTTGCACGTATACGGCCCGACACCAGACTGGCGCCAGGGGTACATATCGGAAATTTTGTTGAGATCAAAAAGTCCAACGTCAGCAGTGGCAGCAAAATCAATCATCTCACCTATATCGGTGATGCTGATATTGGCAGTGGTGTGAATATCGGTGCCGGCACCATTACCTGTAATTACGACGGTGTGAACAAATTCCGGACCACAATCGCTGACGGAGTATTTGTGGGATCGAATTCAACCCTGGTGGCACCGGTCCAGCTCAATGACAAGTCATTTATCGCCGCCGGCTCAGTCATCACGCAAGCCACAGAAGCAGGAAAACTGACCATCGCCCGTAGTCGTCAACAGACCATCGACAACTGGAAAAGACCCACAAAAAACACAGGTAAGCGCAAATGAGCAAAGCAGTACTGTTTGACTGTGATGGCGTACTCGTCGATACCGAGCGCCTGGCCAACGACATTAATGTGGATCTGCTAAGGGAAGCCGGAATCAACATCACTCACCAGGAATGCAGGACACATTTTCTGGGCAAGACCGGAGACCAGATCAGAGAGTGGGTGGCAAATACATATGGTTATCTGCCTGACAATCTACTTGAAAGTAGCGGCGAATGGCGTAAGCGATTTTATCAGAAGCTGCATGAGGAAGATCTTATCATTGCCGGTATCGAAGAGCTGCTTGGCAGTCTGAAGGTTGATATTGCCGTGGTCACCAATTCTTCCATGCAGGAACTGATCTATAAACTCGAACAGACAGGCTTGAATCGATACTTTCCCACACATAGATGTTTCAGTGGGGTTGATCTGAACATGCCCAAACCGCATCCAGGCGCCTATCTGGCTGCTGCCAATGCTCTGGAAACTCCTCCTGAGCATTGTATTGTCATTGAAGACAGCCCTACCGGCGTGACAGCCGGCGTATCTGCAGGAATGACTGTTTTCGGCTTCAGCTACGAGCAGGAATTCGAACCCTTACTGAATGCCGGCGCTCATCATTGTTTCAGCGATATACCAACCCTCAGCGCCCAACTTTATCAATATTTATAATTTCAGGAGATCACCATGTGTGGAATTGTTGCAGCCGTTGCCCAGCGAGATGTCGCTGATATCTTGGTGGAAGGCTTAAAAAGACTGGAATATCGCGGATATGATTCGGCCGGTATTGCCGTTATTGAAAATAACGCGTTTAAACGCATCAGACGGGTAGGCAAGGTTCAACAGCTTAGCAATAGTCTGGCAGAACAACCACTGTCCGGCTCAACGGGAATTGCACATACCCGATGGGCTACCCACGGAGAGCCGAACGAAGCCAATGCACATCCTCATCTTTCCGAGGATCACATTGCCGTTGTCCACAATGGCATCATTGAAAATCATCAGGAACTGAAACAGCAGTTGAAGGAGAAAGGATATCATTTTTCTTCAGATACAGATTCGGAAGTCATCGCCCATTTGGTTGAGGATGAGCTGAAAACAACATCCAGTCTGTTGGCCGCAGTACAGGCTGTGTGTAAAAAACTGACTGGCGCATATGGCGCCGTCATTCTGGATCGCAGGGACAATCAGCGCATGGTCGCAGCCCGGTCCGGCTCACCTCTGATCATCGGTTCCGGAATTGGAGAAAACTTTGTTGCCTCTGACCAGATGGCTTTGCTGCCAGTGACTCATCGCTTCACGTTTCTTGAAGAGGGTGATGTCGCGGAAATAACCCGTAGCACCATCACTATCTATAATGCTGATGGTGAGCAGGTTGAGCGGGAATGCAAAGACTCCGACATCAGCCACGATATTGCCGAAAAAGGCGAGTATCGTCATTTCATGCTCAAGGAAATTTACGAACAACCAGCAGCTATTCAGGCAACACTGGCTGATCGTTTAAGCGGAGAGTTACCTGCAGCAGAAATATTCGGCCCTAAGGCTGCAGATATTCTGTCAGAAATTGAAGCAGTGCAAATTATTGCCTGTGGAACCTCTTACAATGCTGGAATGGTGGCACGCTACTGGTTTGAAGAAATCGCTGGAATTCCCTGTCAGGTTGAGGTGGCGTCGGAATTTCGTTACCGCAAAGCCGCTATCCTGCCAAACTCGCTACTGGTCACATTATCCCAATCAGGGGAAACAGCAGACACTCTGGCGGCCCTGCGACTGGCAAAGCAACTTGGATTCCGTAGCACGATATCTATCTGTAATGTACCAGGCTCTTCGCTGGTCAGAGAAAGCGATCTGGTTTATATGATGAATGCTGGTCCGGAGATCGGAGTTGCTTCGACCAAAGCATTTACCGTGCAACTCGTGGCCCTTATGTTACTGGTTTGCGTGATTGCTGAATTCAGAGGTGCAGATAAAGCCGGACTTAAAGAATTAATCCGGGAGCTGCGCAGAATTCCTGAAAAAATTCAAAACACTCTGAAGCTGGCCCAGCAAATCGAAACACTGGCGGAAGATTTTGCCGAAAAACACCACTCATTGTTTCTGGGCCGAGGCAGCCACTATCCCATCGCGCTGGAGGGAGCACTGAAACTCAAGGAAATCTCCTATATTCATGCAGAAGCTTACGCAGCTGGAGAACTAAAACATGGTCCGCTGGCGCTGATTGACAGTGAAATGCCAGTCATTGTTGTGGCTCCAAACAACCTGTTGCTGGAGAAACTGAAGTCGAATATGGAAGAAGTACGTGCCCGTGGCGGCAAACTCTATGTTTTTGCGGATCATGGTGCAGAGATTTCAAGTGTCGACGGCATTACAATGATTCCCATAGGTGATATTAATGAATTACTATCGCCTATTCTGTATGTTGTACCGCTGCAACTACTCAGTTACTTTGTAGCGGTGATTAAAGGTACAGATGTGGATCAGCCTCGTAATCTGGCCAAATCGGTCACTGTGGAATAGTATCAAAGGGGAATGATAGGGGAATTCTGAAAATGACCCTAAAATCGTTGCCCCTGATGTATATCTTGCCAACAGAGTCTCGCACCAGGGGTTACTGTCCAGATAAGTAACCCGGTCATTTTCAGAGGTTTCCAAATGACTGCAGTCAGCTCCTGTGGTCGTGTTGTATCAACAAAAGGAATTTCTGGAAATGACGCTATGACTTCTACACTCCTCTTACTCCCAAGATTTTTATGGCAGGAAAGCGTGCGTCTGCGATGGTGGATTTTCCTGTGGATCCTGCTGGCATCCTTAACCACACTGCTGGCTTCTCAATTCTGGCCCTATCAGTTTCAGGCATCTTCTGGATTACGTCTTGAGCAGCGTAACCTGGATATTCTCTTTGGTGATATTAATGCAGAGAATGGCAGTAGCGAGCCATGGGATTTCACCCTTGATGCTCGTAAAGATTTATCTGCCCCTCCTGGTGATATTGACACTCAATTGATGGACAGAGAAGAAGACCGTCAGTGGCTCGACAATATCACTCCTGAGCAATGGAATCATATTCTGGACCTGACCAGCATAAACCAATTGGACGAAAATACTCTGCAGCTACTGGTCAGAACCAACACCAGAGATGCAGCCAGACATACTTCCCGCATTTTGGTGCAATTGCTATCTCACCGTTTCAATGCCGAAATCAACCAGAGAGTTGCCAGCCACATCAATTACATTGACTCTCAGGTCAAAGCCTATGAAGCCAAACTCTCAACTGCCGAAAACGAAATGAAGGACTTCAAGGTCAGTAATACTGGCTATTCTGATCAAAGCAATACGCTTACGAACCAACATATTTTGCAGCTGGAGCAGAATATCGAGAAGGCCCTCAGCGATTTGTCTGATCAATCGGTACGAATGCGTCTGCTGGACGAACAGCTAACCGAAGGCAGTGTGGCCTATCAAAATCTGATTGGCTCAGAAGAGTACAAAACACCCAAAGCCCAACAACTCGAACAGCAGATTACAGACCTGAACCGGCGCATACAGTCACTGGCCAGTGTTTATAAAGAAACCTATCCTGAGCTGATAAAAGCCAGAGAAGAGCTATCTCTGGCACGACAATCACTGGCAACAGAACTGAAAACCGGCAACAGTTTTAACGCCAATCCATATGTCATTGACTTACGCCGGGAACGAGCCCGTCATGCTGCGGAAATCGAGAGCCTGAAAAACCGCATTGCCCAAATGCGTCGTCAGTTGAACGAAGAAACGAAACGCGTGGCCACGTTATCTGAAGCCGGACTGAAACTGCAGGAACTGCAAAGAGATTATGATGTTAACAGGCAACTTTATGAAAAATTTTTGGCCCAACGCGAAAATATCCGGATTACTTATGGAGCATTGCAGATTATCGGTGCCGCTACAGTGCTGCCACCTGATCCATCGCTAAACCGTACGGTAGGCGTGAACAGCGCTATGATCCTGCTAACCGGCACTCTAGTCACTCTGCTACTGCCAGTATGCATGCTAATTATTAAAATTTTGTTTGATGCACGCCTCAGAACAATTGATCAGGTATGGCAATTGGGTTTTCGGGTACTGGCGTCCGCTCCGGTGTATAAAACATCGGCATTAAGGTTAAAAAATGTTATGTTTTTAGTATTCCTGGCACTCGCATTGGCCGGAATAATCTATGGATACTGGTTCCAATATCTGCATCTGAGCAGATAACAAGAGAGTATGGAGCAATGGTCAGCAAACTCGAAAAAGCCATATTGAAAGTTCAGGATGAGCACAACCAGATTGTGACCGAGGCCGAACAGATATACCTGGCTAACGAAACTGAATTGCAGGAGATGTTTGAACCGTTTCTGTTGTCTGAGCGTCAACTCGACAAGATGAAGTTGATTTATGGCGATATGTATGACCAGTCACAACTGAAACCTTATGTGGATGCAGCCTATCAGATCAGACAACAGGCCAAAGCCCGTTTTTCCCAATCTGTGCTGGTGACCTCGTTGGGTGGTCGGGCAGGCACTTCACACGTTGCCAGAAATCTTGCCATAGCATTACGAATGGACAAAGCACACTCGTCATTGCTGGTTGATATGAATATGGACCGACCTTCATTACAGCCGTTCTTTGGACTGGAGGGAAAACTGGGGCTGGCGGAATTTCTGGCCGATGAAAGCATTATTGCCAGCGATCTTATTTTTCCAGTGGGCATCAAACGCCTCAGGTGCATTACTGCCGGAAACTCAAGAGCAGTTGATACTGCCCACTTCCAACATCCGCGAATTCATGTTTTATTGAATCATATCCGCGGGCGCTATCGGAACCGTGATATCGTCATAGATGCTCCACCGATTACAGAAGATGCAGGAACCAAAATACTATTAGAGCTCTGTGATAAAATCATCATCGTGGTCCCTAAAGGGAAATTCACCGGCGATCAACTGGCCAACGCCACAGCCATGATCCCACCGGACCAGCTGGCAGGCGTATTCTTTAATGAATTTCCGGCCTCTTAACACAATCAGGCGAAGCATATGTATTTAAAACATTTCAAACTGAAACGTCATCCCTTCCAGATGAAACCGGATGATGACTTTTTATACATGAGCAGCCAGCACTCACGCGCCCTCGTTTTCATGGACTATGCCGCCTGGAATCCGGAAGGCTTTGTGATTATCAGTGGAGAAATCGGATCTGGAAAAACCACACTGGTGAAGCGCCTGTTACGCAACTACCAGGGCAAGGTGAATAATTTTCACATCGCCTATACCAATCTGGAAAGTGCAGAACTGTTTTATTACATGACCAAACAGGCCGGCATTCAGATTACAGATCAAAACAAAGTCACCATGCTGTACGCACTGAACGACTTTCTGAAAGAAAAAACCAAGAACGGAACACCATTTGTTCTGGTCATTGATGAGGCTCAGAACCTGACTCAGGCCAACCTCGAAGATATCCGGTTGCTGGCCGGACTGGAAGGCCTGAACGGGCCAATGTTAAAAGTCGTTTTACTGGGCCAGCCGGAATTACAACTCAACGTTAATCGGGTCCCCCAATTACGACAGCGGGTAAAACTGCACTATCACCTTAACGGGCTCGGTGAAGAAGAAACCAAGGGATATATTGAGTACCGACTCAAAATTGCCGGCCTGACACGTAATCTGTTGTTTGATGACGCAATGATCAAGGTGATTTTTCAATATTCGAGAGGCATCCCAAGGCTGATCAATAAAATATGTGATGCTTTATTGATGTGCGCCTTTGCCGACGAGCGAAAAAAACCCATGATCAGTGACCTGGATGACGTTCTGGACGAACTGATGCTGGATGAACCCGTCAGCGACCCGGAACAGGAACCGGCAGCGTCTGTTGAAGAAGTCAACAATGCGGGCACGCAACCCATAGCGGCTGTACCGGCCACTATCGATATGGAACAGATAAGCGGTTATCTTGAAAGAATTGCCAAAGCGCTTGAAGGCATAGAACGCAAAATAGATGTATTGGCTAAAGAACGACATTACTGACTTTTTTCATCTCAAGGTATCGCATTTGCCCTTACAGTTTATTGAATAACGTCGACACATTTCCCAATCATATAGGTTGAGAATTGATACACCTGACATATTTTTTAGCACCACATCCGAATACCCTAAAAACGATATATCATTACCTGTATTCACAGAGTCAGGGCGTAGCTTGAGAAAGATACGTTCATTCAGTTCAGGAGAGTTTTTATGACCATACTTGTTACCGGCGGAGCTGGATACATCGGCAGCCATACCTGCATAGAACTGGTTCAGGCCGGACACGAAGTCATTGTGCTGGATAATTTCTGCAACTCCAGCGAAGAGGCACTTAAACGCGCACAAACAATCACCGGTAAAACCATCAACTTTGTCAGCGGTGATATACGTGACAGAGCGCTGTTGGATCGAATTTTCCAAGAGTTCGATATTTCCTCTGTCATACACTTTGCCGGCCTGAAAGCAGTGGGTGAGAGTACCCGGATCCCGTTGTCTTATTATGATAATAACGTTGGTGGCACTATCACACTATGCGAAGCGATGGCTGCGGCACATTGTAAAAACCTGGTGTTCAGCTCCTCTGCGACCGTTTATGGCGATCCTCATACCGTACCCATTACCGAAGAGTTTCCTTTAAGTGCCACCAACCCTTATGGCCGTTCCAAGCTGATTATTGAAGATATTCTTCGTGATTTATATCAGTCAGACAAAGACTGGAACATCGCCATACTGCGTTATTTCAACCCGGTAGGTGCTCACGAAAGCGGCCAAATTGGTGAGGATCCCAGCGGTATTCCCAACAATCTTATGCCATTTCTCTTACAGGTGGCCGTGGGGCGCAGAGACAAACTGAGCGTATTCGGTGATGATTACGATACTCCGGATGGCACCGGGGTACGCGACTACATTCATGTAGTCGATCTGGCCAGAGGACATCTACGCGCCATTGAGAAGCTGTCTTCAAAGCCTGGTTGTGTAGCCTATAACCTGGGTACTGGCAGAGGTTATTCTGTGTTGGAAATGATCCAAGCATTAGAAAAAACCTGCGGTAAAGAAATTGCGTATGAAATAGTAGCGCGTCGCCCTGGTGATATCGCCTGCTGTTATGCCGATCCGGCTTTTGCTGAACAGGAACTTGGCTGGAAAGCCGAGCGGGGGCTGGAGGATATGATGGCAGATTCCTGGAAGTGGCAAAGCCAGAATCCAAAAGGTTATTTGGCATAGCTTCCAGTAATCAGACAAACGCAGGCATTCTGCCTGCGTTTGTCTGGTCTGAATTTACTTAATATAAATCCAGATCTATCTCGCCGGTCTCTGATCTAAGCCTTCGTTGTTCAAGATGGTCTTCTATTGCTCTCCTGGCAGCTAGTTTTCGTTGATTATTAACTCGCTTGGTTGAAGATGATTCAGTCGGTCGATGTAAAGCATCATCTTCTAAATTGGCTAATTCAAATTCGAAAAGATTAACTGACATTCTCTTAACTCCTTGCTTGCCCAAGTGCAGGAACCAGTCAGAATTCATTACTACAACCGTCAATCAATGTTCATGCAAAAGAACATTCACGGTTATCTGAAAGGACTTTGCACCATTTTTATTTTTGTTGTCGTGTCATGGTCCAACGAGACCGCTATATGTTAATGCACATGACGCAACGACTCAAATGGTAAACAAGGTCTATGCAATTTCTGTGACAACTACGGGCCGTCAGTGAACCCGTTCGATGGTGGAGGCAGGTTGATAATTATAGTGTCTGAGCAAATTTAGAATTTCTGAAGCCGGCAGCGGCTGACTGACCAGATATCCCTGTGCATAATGACATCCCTGATCTTTAAGAAACTGTAGCTGTTCATTATTCTCGACGCCTTCAGCCACAACCTCCATCGACATACTGTTTGCCATGGCAATAATCGCTTTAATGATGGCCGTGTCACCAGCACCTGATGCCTGGCTATGCAAAAAAGACTTATCAATTTTAAGGACATCGATTGGCAACTTCTGCAGATAACTGAGAGACGAATAGCCAGTTCCAAAATCATCGAGAGCTATTTTGGTGCCAAGTGCATGCAGACGGTTCAAAGTGTTAACACTGTGATCCATGTTTTCAATCAGTACACTTTCTGTCAGCTCCAGTTCGAGATACTCCGCCGGCAGTTCAGAAGTCTGTAATATATTGTAAATCGAGTCATACAAACCCTCCTGCCGCAACTGATGACTGGAGAGGTTGACCGAGACCCGGATGTTACCAAAACCCCGTTGCTGCCAGACACTGGCTTCATCGCAGGCCTTATACAACACCTGTTCACCCATGGCATTGATCAGACCAATTTCTTCAGCAATAGGAATAAAATGCTCCGGCTCAATCAAACCCAGAGACTGGTGATGCCAGCGGACTAATGCTTCCACCGAATCAATACGCCCGGTCATCAGATTCAGTTTGGGCTGATAATTGACCGACAATTCATTTTCAGCAATGGCTCGGCGCAAAGATTTTTCCAGCTGTAACCGGTCAACGGATGTCTGTTTAAAGGTTTTTTGATAATACTCGTAGGTATTGCCACCCTTGTGACGTGCACGGTTCAAGGCAATACTGGCCTGATTCAATAACTGATGCCGGTTTTGTCCGTCCAGAATCGAAACACCGATACTGGCGGTAACAATCAGTTCGTGTTCATCCGCCAGCACCGGGCGACTGATTTCCACCAAAATGTTGTCCAACAGGCGATTCAGCTTATCGCGGGAGCCAAAAAACTCAGCAATCACCACAAACTCATCACCACCCACTCTGGCGCAAAACGCCGACGGACTTGGCAGATTGGTAATACGGGAGGCGATATCTTTCAACAACAAATCACCGGTTTCATAACCAAGACTGTCATTGATCGCCTGAAAGCGGTCGAGGTTGACCACCACAATCGCAAGTGAATCCGATGCAGCCTGCGGATTCTGCAGATGACGATTCAGTACCTGGTGAAAATGACTTCGGTTAGCCAGCCCGGTTAACTTGTCATAGTTGGACAGATAATCAATCTCCACCTGCGAGCGTCGCATCTCTGTCATATCGGTACCGATGGCAATATAGTGGCTCAGCTGACCATTGCTGTCGAAGATACCATCAATGCGACATTTGAATGGAAATGACTCTCCGTTATAGCGTTTTTCCAGAATCTCACCCTGCCAATAACCCTTATGATTTAAGCTCGACATCACCAGATAAGCCTGCGGCGAGGCACTGATACTGGTAAAGGGTTTATTGACCAGTTCGGCACGATTGGCATTCATGATCCGGCAATAAGCGGGATTGACGGACTGGACAATAAAGTCATAACTCATGACGAAAATAGCATCATCAGAGTGATTAAATAAACTTGCCGCCAGGCTTAGATCCTGTTCGTGGTTGACTTCGCTGGTCACTTCACGACGGGTGCCGATCATGCGGGTTACACGCCCATGTCGATCACGCTCAACCGCACGCCCCGTATCCTCAACCCAGATCCATCCCTGTCCGGAATTGTTCTTGACCCGATAACGGACCCGATAACTAGTCGTTTTTCCTTTCAGGTGTCGAAATAACTCTGCTTTAGCCTTCTGATAATCTTCAGGATGCACCCAGTCCACATAGTCATACTCACCCGTAACATCTCTTGGCGGTACCAGCCGGCTCCCCTCAGTCAGATACGTTTCCCGGCTTTGCACATTCCAGTCCCAGATCCCCATATCACTGGCGCTGATGGCCATTTGCAGCCGTAACTGACTGCTTTCGAGATCCCGGGTTTTGAGCACATCTCGTTCTTCCAGTTTGTGATTCAGATAATGCACCAGCTCACGATCCATGATCAGGCGGGATGAAAGCTGACTGGCGCGATAAACTGCCGCGATCGTTATCAAGTAAACAATGGCCAGCACCGCGACAATCAGTGAGTCTGCGGTACCGGTTGTGGCACGGATATAAACACTGGCAAAGGGGATTACAAAGGCAATGAACAGACGAAAACGTACAAACAGCATGACACCGGAAAGCATCACCAGAACATTGATCATCAGCAAGGTAACCAGTTCTGGATTGCCAACCCACAGGGGCGGTAATGTAAAAACGACTCCCTGGAGAAAAAATATCAGCGCCAGCTGGCGCTCGATATATTGATAACTGACTTCAGAAGGGGATTGCTTCATCCATTGCCGGGCAGCTGCCATCAGATAAGCACTCAACCCTGCAATCGTTAACCACCAGACAGACAGCCACAACAGGCTCAACTCGGGCAGATAAACATAACCCGCGCACAATCCCACAAATAACATGCCGCCTGCGTGCCGGGGTAATTCCTTGAAAATCATCCGATAAAACTCTGTAAACGCCTTGGAAGAACTGGTCGCTGTCATATTCTGATGCTGATCATAATTCGCGAATTCGGTTAGCAGGTGCAACCTGATAAAAGATGTCTGGTACTATTAGCAGATTAAACCAATTCTGAAATCCAGCAAGGAACCTAAGCCAACTTTATGCAAATTCTTGAGCAGCTCGTACAGCTAAACTCACCCCAGCAGCAGGCGGTTAAGTCAGATCGCCAGCATTTACTGGTGCTGGCAGGGGCCGGCAGTGGTAAAACCAGAGTACTGACCCACAGGATCGCCTGGCTGGTAGAAACCGGACTCGCCTCCCCCAACGGCATACTGGCAGTGACGTTTACCAACAAGGCTGCCCGGGAAATGCGCCAGCGGGTAGAGGAATTGCTTCCTTTTAATCCAAGAGGCATGTGGATCGGTACCTTTCACGGTCTGGCCCATCGATTGCTCAAAGCTCACTGGAAAGCGCTCAAGCTACCCGAAGGTTTTCAGGTGCTGGATTCTGATGATCAACTGCGTCTGGTCAAGCGCGTCATGACCGACATTGGCATCAATGACGAGACTCTACAGCCTAAAACCGCTCAGTGGTACATCAACGAACAAAAAGATGAAGGTCGCCGTGCCGCTCATGTGATGGAATCCAGTGACCCGTTTGACACGACCTTACGAAAAATCTATCTGGCTTATGAACAGGCTTGTGAACGCAGCGGCGTGGTGGACTTTGGCGAACTGCTGCTGCGGGCGCATGAGCTCTGGCTCAATCACCCGCCGATACTGGAACACTACCAGCAGCGTTTTCGTTATGTCCTGGTGGATGAGTTTCAGGACATCAACACCATCCAATATGCCTGGCTGAGAGTATTGTGCGGCCAGCAAAGTCACCTCACGGTGGTCGGGGATGACGACCAATCCATTTATGGCTGGCGAGGCGCCAAAGTCGAAAATATCCAACAGTTCAGTAAGGATTATCCAGACACCGAGATTATCCGGCTGGAGCAGAACTACCGCTCCACGGCCACCATTCTTAAGGCTGCCAATGCGGTGATCGACAACAACAGTGGACGCCTGGGCAAAGAGCTCTGGACCACTGGAGAGGAAGGTGACCCTATTGATGTCTATGCGGCATTTAACGAAATCGATGAAGCCCGC
Source organism: Gynuella sunshinyii YC6258 (assembly GCF_000940805.1). GTDB lineage: Bacteria > Pseudomonadota > Gammaproteobacteria > Pseudomonadales > Natronospirillaceae > Gynuella > Gynuella sunshinyii. The sequence goes on from NZ_CP007142.1 coordinate 372,203, forward strand.
TATCTGGCCGAACAGATCGAACAATTGTTGGAACAGGGTGAAAACGCTCTGGATATGGCCATTCTGTATCGCTCAAATGCCCAGTCACGGGTCCTGGAAGAAGCATTGATTCAGGCCCGCATTCCCTATCGTATTTACGGCGGACTGCGGTTTTATGAGCGCCAGGAAGTCAAAAATGTACTCGCCTATATGCGACTGATTGCCAACCGCTTCGATGATGCTGCCATGGAACGGATTATCAACGTGCCAACCCGAGCTATAGGTGGCAAAACGGTGGAAACCCTTCGCGCCATAGCCCGTGAGCAGGGATGTGCTTTGTGGCAGGCTGCCGGTCTGGCTGTTCACAACAAACTGCTGCCCGGTCGTGCCAGTAATGCCGTTCAGGCCTTCATTGAGCTGATTGACGAACTCAATCAGGAGACTGCCGAAATGGAACTGCATGAGCTGACTCAACATGTCATCGATGCCAGCGGCCTGAAAGAACATCATCAAAAGGAAAAAGGCGAGAAGGCCAGAGCCCGGCTTGAAAACATGCAGGAACTGGTCTCTGCAACCCGGAATTTCAATACCGAGCAGGAAGATGTGGTCAGTCCATTGGATGCATTTTTGGCCGAGGTCTCTCTGGATGCCGGTGAGCGTCAGGCCGATGACAGCAAGGACAGCGTCAGCCTGATGACCCTGCATTCGGCCAAAGGTCTTGAGTTCCCCTATGTCTTCATCGCTGGTATGGAAGAGAGCCTGTTTCCGCATAAAATGAGCATGGACGAGCCGACCGGACTCGAAGAGGAGCGGCGGCTTTGTTACGTCGGCATCACCCGCGCCATGCGCAAGCTGACGCTCAGCTATGCTGAATCGCGTCGCATGTTTGGCAACGAAACGTTTAATCGGCCGTCCCGTTTTATCAGAGAAATTCCTGCTCCGCTGCTGAAGGAAATCCGCCTTAAATCAACCCTGGGATCGGGATTCAGCTCCGGGGGCTCAGGTTTCAAAGAAGAGGTTGCCTCAGGCTACGGTATTCAACTTGGACAACGGGTCATGCACCCCTTTTTCGGCGAAGGTATTGTTTTGGCGGCATCCGGCAATGGTGCCAATGCCTCTGTAACAGTGGAATTTGAAAGCGAAGGCACCAAAGAACTCATGTTACAGTACGCCAAACTGTCGGCACTGGAATCCTGATGTCATCTGATAAATGCAGTTCTTCCTTAACAGACTTTCGATAATATGCCCGCAACGCCCAGCAGAAGTTGTTCTAAAGTCTGTTAATTAACCAAGTTGTAAGCACAGGGTTCATGAATGAATCTCCCGGCGTTATTTAAATTAAGCCTGTTTCCCGTCATGGCATTTGGTCTGGTGGATCTGGTGTTTTCATTCCTATCCATGCTGGTCTTCCGGGATGACGTCTATCGTTACTTTTATGAAACCGGCGTGGCATTTTTTGCCGTTTCTGTGTTCCTGGCCATTCTGCTGAAATTTGAAATCACCCGTATTCGGTTACAGGAAGCCATTCTGTTTGTCACCCTGGCCTGGATTTCTGCCGGATTTCTGGCCAGCGTCCCGTTTATTCTGATTTCCGGCCTTACCCTGACGGATGCGGTATTCGAGTCACTGTCTGCATTGACCACTACCGGCGCAACGGTGATGTCCGGGCTCGACGCCATGCCGAAAACATTGTTGCTATACCGTCAGACTCTGCAATGGTTCGGCGGACTCGGCATTATCATTCTCATGGTAGCCATCATGCCCATGCTGAACATCGGTGGCATGAAAATGTATAAGGCTGAGACGCCCGGACCAATGAAAGACGATAAACTGGTTCCCAGAGTATCCAAATCCAGCCGTTATCTCTGGGGGGTCTATCTGACGATCACAGTGCTGTGTACCGTATCTTATTACCTGGCCGGGATGAACTGGTTTGATGCGGTTTCGCATGCATTTTCGACTGTTTCCACCGGCGGTTTTTCACCACATGATGCCAGCATGAAATACTTCGACAGCGTGGCCGTCGAAATGGTATCGAACGTTTTCATGATTGCCGGTGCGCTAAACTTTGGTGTTCATTTCATAGCTTATAAAAGTCGTGATATCAAAACCTACTGGCGCGATGAAGAGACCGTGTTATTTCTGGGCATCATCGCACTGGCAACCTTGCTGGCTGCCATATATCTGACCCTCAATCAAAGCCAATACACATTCTGGATGGCACTGCGATCGAGTTTGTTTCAGGTAATTTCGTTTATTACCAGCACCGGGTTTGCGTCTGATAACTTCACCGACTGGCCGATATTCTGTGCCGTTATATTGGTGATCGTGGGTTATGTAGGCGGCTGTGCCGGCTCCACGGCCGGTGGTAACAAAGTCATCCGAACCTTGCTGGTACTGAAGACCAACCATCGGAATATCAAACAGCTGATCCATCCCAAAGCCTTGTTTACCATTAAAAGCAATGGACGGGTCATCGGCGAAGATATTCTGGATTCGGTCCGCGCCTTCATGTTCTTCTCGTTTCTGGTATCTCTGATATTTATCCTGCTGCTCATGGCCAATGGCCTGGATCTGTGGACCTCCATTACCGCAGTGGCCGCCTGTGTCAACGTACTGGGTCCGGCATTTGGTGAGCTGGGCTCGAATTTTCAACCGCTCAATGATTTTTCCACCTGGCTGATGAGCCTGGCGATGGTCATGGGACGACTGGAATATTTTACTGTGTTGCTGTTGTTCAGCGTCCGCTTCTGGCGGGCGTGACTACGGATAAGGCCTCTATGAACTCGACCGTTTGCTGCTCCTGCCTAGAACATGACCAGAATCAAAGAAACAACAAATACAATTGAGAATATCTATCATTTGCATTATTATTTTTAATCAACGGTCAATTTATCTATGCAACTGATATGTATATTTGTCTTTGTAAAGCCATCAGCGATAAAACCATTGTTCAATCAGCCCAAAATGGCTGCGATTATGCGCAGATCCGTAAACAAACCGGGGTGGGTACTGAGTGCGGAAAGTGCACTCAGGTTGCCAAGTCTCTGGTCAAAGAAGTGATTTCAACCGTCAAAATTCCAGCCTGACACGATCTGTCAGGCTGATTGTCAGCTGAAGATCACTACCTGCCGAAGCGGTCTGGCGCTTCAGTATCCTGCTTTTTTCTGACGTCCTGGTCACCCCTCTAACACTTTTTTCATTTGCTGCACTATGCTTGCTTGGCTATATTGCCTTTTCGTAAAAAACGATTGAGGAGTCTGTTCATGAAAGGTGACGCAAAAGTCATACAATACCTAAATGATGTGCTGGCCAACGAACTGGTTGCCATCAATCAATATTTCCTGCATGCCAAAATGTATAAAAACTGGGGCCTGGAAAAGCTCGGCGGGAAGGAATATCACGAGTCCATCGATGAAATGAAGCACGCTGACAAACTGGTTGAGCGTATTCTGTTTCTCGAAGGGGTTCCCAATGTACAGAAACTGGGCAAGTTACTGATCGGTGAAGACACCAAAGAAATGCTTGAATGCGACCTGAAACTGGAAAATATGGCCGTTCCGGTGCTGCGCGAGGCCATTGCCTATTGTGAGTCAGTCCAGGACTATGTTTCCAGAGATCTGTTGGAAGATATACTCGAATCCGAAGAGGAACATATCGACTGGCTGGAAACACAGCTGGATCTGATCAACAAAGTGGGTATCGAAAACTACCTGCAAAGCCACATGGATTCTTAATTCCGGTTCATCAGCTTCTCAATATCGCATCGGCCAGCTCAGTTCCCGGCAGGCCGGTGCCGGCAAGGGCCAGAATAATTGCCACCAGCACTACAAACACCGATACATACCAAACCAGGGAAAACAGCACCCCATAACGATCAAGGGTTGGTCTTGGATCCAGGCGCGACTGTGAACGCGCTGCCATCAGATCGAGAAATCCCAACATTATAAAAAAAGCCAGTAATCCAAGTTTCAACAATACCGCCAGCCCAAAACCAACGATAGATAAGGCCAGCACCAGATAAAACCCCAGCTTGCGATTGCCCGATTGTGCGAGCGACTTAAAGGCATGCCCTCCATCGAGAGGGAGAATCGGCAACAGGTTGAACAGATTAATCAACGCCCCGACGGATGCCACCAGGCCAACGAAGTGATTCCCTGTCAGCAGATACAGCACATAGAACACTACAGTCATGAGCAGACCGAAGCTTGGTCCCATCAAGGAAATGAACACATCCTGCCAATGGGTTTTCGCCCGCTCACCAAGGGCAATTCCACCGACGAATGGAATCAGATACATGCCTTTGGTCTTCAGGCCCGAACGTTTCATCGCCCACAGATGACCATATTCATGAAAAACCAGGATACCAATCAAAGCGATGGCAAACTGCCACGACAACAATATACTCCATGCCGCCGCCGATAAGCCAAGCATGACAACCTGGATCACCTTGACGCTTTTGAACAACTTGAACAACAGGCCGCCCCAGGCGACCACTGACCCAGTGTTGACGCTGCCAGACTGCGGAAGGGCAACCGCCTCGATGGCGACATGATGCTCATCGACCACAGCGCCTTCATGTGACAACTGCAGACTCACCTGCATGGTTTCAGGATTGATCAGGTAGTCGATCTGATCAAAAGGACGGGGCTCATTACCATTCAGTACCACCGAGCCGGACCAATAATGATGTGGTTGTTGTAATACGACTTCACCATTGACCAACAATCGTTGTTGCTGTTGTTCCGGGTCAACCATCAGATCAATGTTCTGATCCTGGTATTGGATACTCATCAGATTCATGGATTGGAATACTTCTTCGCTGTTTCAGGGTTGTTATGGGCAAAAAAACGGGCAAAGTCCCGTCTCAATTCGTTACTTTCCACGTCGGACAGTATTTTCATGCTAACTGCCTCGGCAAACATCTTTTCTGCCAGAGCGGGTTGTCCAGAGGTTAACAGTTTTACCAGAATTTTGGACAACAACGTTGCCGGTATTTGAGGATGAGGCTGTGCCAGGGACCAGTACTCTTTCAACATTGCCTGTTCCGATACCCCAAACTGACCATCAGCAAGACTGGCCCGAAACAGTCCAGAGGCAGCAAGGTGGAATGCTTTGTTATCCGGACAGACTTTTTCCAGATGATACAACTGGAAAAATACCCGATGACTCAGAGGATGCAACTTGGCCAACCGCCAGAATATTTTTTTTGCGCGGACAAAGTCTGCCTGAGTAACCGCCTGAAGCGCCTGTTGCAGCTGCTCCCGATAATCAGCCTCATCATCACGATTTTCAATAATTTGCTGATTCACCCTGGCCCAGCTGTTCCGGCCAGCCCATACCAGTAAAGCCCCGCAGGCCATGCCGCCGGCATGAGCCGCATACGCAACGGGGGCATCACTGAAAACCAGATCGAACAGCTCCTTGGCAATCCATACCGGCAAAATCAACAGCGCAGTGGCGCGAAAGTAATTGAATGCTATGCCAATGAAATAGAAAAACCGGATTTTCCGATGCCCGTACGCTGCGACATACATACCCATCACACCCGAGATAGCTCCAGATGCTCCAACCAGCGCAGAAGGCGAGCCCCAGTTCAGCAAACCAAAAAACAATGCTCCCACCGCACCACTGAACAGGTAGAAAATTAAATAATTCACGCTGCCCAGAAGCTGCTCAACCGTCATTCCCACCAGCAACAGAATAATCATATTGCCCAACAAATGCTCCAGACCACCATGCAGGAATTGATGGGAAAACACAGTCAACGCAGATATTTGCACCGGAATAAAACCAAAACGATTCCAACTCAGTCCACTAACCTGGTCAGAGAGGATCCGGCTTCGTGATGCCAGTATGGGCTTATCGTAATCGACAAATTCAGGCAGATGCTGGCTGGCATATGGCTGATAATCGGCATCCACCAACATAGCCACTGCAATCTGATGCTGATCCTCGATAGATAACTGCTCCGGGTGCTTAATTGTCAAAAGAGGAGAGTCAAATCGGCCACTCTGCTGTAGATAACTTTGATATACCGGTAACTCCTGAGGCAGAATGTCCAACCGGCTATAGGCTTCTGCAATCTGATCAAGCCGACGACTGTCACCGATGGAAGTCCAGACAAAAATCACGCAGTTGAACAAAATTAACAGCCAGGTCACCAATGGTGGTCGGGTAATGTCAAAGGTTCGTTCCATTGGCAGGATGAGCATAAAATCTCGCTATAATTCAAACGTTTAACCCAGGCCCTTTGGGCTGACCCTTGGACCTGCGACAGAGTAACGACTCACAAGAATAATGAAAAAGCAGCGCGTAATCATCATCATTGGTCTTGTCCTGGTTCTGTTAACCAGTATTCAGGTCGGTTCCTGGCTTGGATATCAGCGGCTGGAACAAAATGCCCGTAATGAATTGTTTCGCTATCAGGCATCACTGGAAGAACTGCTCGATCGCTTTAGCCTTATTCCTCCAGTACTGGCCGCCAATCAGTTATTTGTAGATGCCCTGAACTATGGTGCGGAAGATCAGGTATATCGTGCCAACGTGCTGCTGCAAGGTTTTGCTGATCGTATGCACGCGTCCGATATTTACATAATGGACACTCTCGGTATCACACGCATGACCAGCAACTGGAACCTGGATAACAGCTTCTTGTATCGGGACTTCAATTTCAGACCCTATTTTCAACAGGCCATGCAGGGGAGGGCTGCCATATATTCGGCCCTCGGAACCACTTCCGGCGTTCGGGGCCTGTATTTTTCCTACCCGATTATTTATCAGAACTCCGTCATCGGAGTGTTGGCGTTAAAACTGAATATTCCAGACCTGGAAACCGCCTGGCAAAGCCCTTACAGCGAGGATGTGGCCGAGCTGATGGTCACGGACGAACATGGTATCGTCTTTCTTTCCACCCGCGAAGACTGGCGGTATCGCAGCACCGAACCACTCAACCATGAGACGATACTGCAGCTCCAGCAGGAGCAGCGCTACGGTGAATATCGTTTCGAACCATTGCAATTCAGCCGGTTGCCGAGCAGATTTGGCATGAGTCCCGATACCTGGCAGGTCATCTGGCACAACGGTAGCTCAATCAACCAGTATCTCGCCATTTCCGGTATGGCTCCAATGGTCAACTGGGAAATGACCGTACTGGTACCATCCAAGCGGATCTGGCTGCAACAGCTGAGAACACTGGCCACCCTGCTGTCGATCTATATTGCCATTGTCGTACTCTGGCTGTTTCAACAAGAGCGCAGTCATCGTTTGCAAAACCTGGTGATGCATCAACGGGAATTGGAGCAGCGGGTATTGAGCCGGACCGAAGATCTGGAACAGAGCAACCTGCAGTTAATGCGCGAGGTCGACGAACGCCATCGGGCCGAGCAGGAACTCAAAACCATGCAGGAGGAATTAATCCAGGCAGCCAAGCTGGCCACCCTCGGGCAGATGTCGGCCAGTATCAACCATGAGCTGAACCAACCACTGACCGCCATCACGGCCTTTACCCAGAACTCGCAGAAGTTTCTGCAACGTGGGAAGACAGAAGCGGTCGAAAATAATCTGAAAGAAATACTGGCCTTGTGCCAGCGCATGCATACACTGATTTCCCAGTTTAAGATTTTTGCCCGCAAGTCCCCTCATAAACTGGTGATGGTGGAGCTGCAGAATGTCATCCATAATGCGGTCCACCTGGTACAGTCAGGGCTGGAAAACAACAATATCCAGTTTTATTTCTCTCTCCCGGAAACCCATGCTTTTATACTTGGAGACATGATCCGGCTGGAACAGGTTGTGGTCAATTTACTATCCAATGCAGTGCAGGCTTGCCAGCACAACAGTCACATCAGAATTAAAATTGCGCTGCAACAACTGGAAGACGAGTACCGAATCTCGGTCATTGACAACGGCCCGGGTCTGGATCAGGAACCGGAACAGGTTTTCGAGCCGTTTTATACCACCAAATCAGTAACTGAAGGACTGGGACTGGGGTTGAGCATCTCCCGCCAGATCATTACCACCATGAACGGCCGGCTTCAGGCGGAATACAGTGATGACCCCGAGTTCCCGGGCGCATTATTTCGTATTTACCTGCCGGTGTATCACGTAGCGGACCATGAAAACACTGTATGAATGCATTCAAAGTATTTTTTGTCGATGATGATCCTGCCATCCGCCTTTCCATGCAGCAAATGCTTGAACTGGAGGATATAGATGTTCAGTGCTTCGCTTCTGGAGAGGTGTTGTTCAATCTCATTGATGCCAGCTTCAACGGCATGGTCATTACCGATTTCAACATGCCGTCACCCAACGGTCTGGAGATACTGGAACGGATACAGCAGATCGATGTCAACATTCCGGTCGTATTGATTACCGGCCATGGGGACATCTCCATGGCCGTCGAAGCGATGCGCAACGGTGCTTATGACTTCATTGAAAAACCCTATGAGACAGAACCCTTACTGGAAGTCATTCATCGGGCCGCTGAAAAACGTCTGTTGACGTTGGAAAACCGCGATCTCAAAAGTCAGCTCAAATTCAACTCCCGTCCAGGCCCCCGGGTATTGGGACACAGCAAGGCCATGAAGCAGGTCTTCTCGGTACTGGATGCCATTGTAGATACCTCAGCCGATGTGCTGCTCCATGGTGAGACCGGTTGCGGAAAAGACCTGATTGCCCGCTGGCTGCATGAGGCCAGCAGCCGCAAGGATCACAACTACGTTGCCATCAACTGTGGTGCCGTGCCTGAAAATCTCATTGAAAGTGAACTGTTCGGACATGAAGCCGGTGCCTTTACCGGTGCGGATAAAAAACGCATAGGCAAATTTGAACATGCCGACGGCGGCACGGTTTTTCTTGATGAAATTGAAAGCATGCCTCTGAATCTTCAGGTCAAACTGTTGCGAGTACTGGAAGAGCGCAAGGTTGAACGACTGGGCAGTAATAAATCCATCAACCTGGACATCCGCATCATCACCGCGACCAAAACCAACTTAAAAGAACTCAGTGACCGCGGAGAATTCCGGGCAGATCTCTACTATCGCCTGAATATTGTTAAAGTGGACATTCCAACGCTGAAAGATCGCATTCAGGATGTTCCGCTGTTGTTTCAACATTTTGTCCTGATCGCTGCGGCCCGCTATGACCGTGAAATCATTCACCCCCCGGAAGCCAGAATCAGCGCACTGTTACAGCACGACTGGCCTGGCAATGTCAGAGAACTTCGTAATCTGGCTGAACGCTATGTGCTTATGGGCGAAAGTGCCTTCGATCAACTGGCTGATCCTTTCGAGCGGGAGCTGCAAAGTCGCAACACACTGGCAGAGATGATGGATCAGTACGAAGCCCACTTAATTGCAGCCGCCCTGCGCGACCATCAGGGATCCATCAAAGACACACTGGTTGCTCTTGGGCTGGCCCGCAAGACGTTGTACGAAAAAATGAAAAAATATGGACTGGATAAAAACGACTACAAAAACGAGTCATAACACGTCATTTTGCAGTAATTTCATTGGAATATTAGAAAAAGTCGATCCGCTCGGCCATACTGAAAAGAATATTGGTTTCATGGCCTACTTAAAACAGGTACCTGCACGACAAGGGCGGATACTTTCCGTTGTTCGGTATACAACAAAAACCTAAACCCTGTCCCGTCGTCCTCCGGCCGACGCACCATTGACCAACTTGAAAATAAAACACGCTTAACCAATCGATCTCAACTCATACGGTTTGCTGATCTCAGAGCCCGCCTGTAGGAGAGAAGATATGCGATACGTTATGGCACTATGGCTGCTGTTGACACTCCAGAGTCTGGCTCTGGCACAGTCTGATGTGGTCTATTATCTTGCTCCGGAAACAGACAGCGACCCTCGTCAGGTCTACCCATTGCAACTATTACGACTGGCTCTGAATAAAGTCGATCCACGGATACAACTCAAGCCATCACCGTTTCAAATGACTCAAAGCCGGGCGCTGACAGAGTTGATAGATGACAACGCCATTGATGTTGTATGGTCAGCAACGAGTCGATCCAGAGAACAGATCTGGCTGCCGGTACGCATCCCAATTTACAAGGGGCTGTTGGGTTATCGGGTTTTTTTGTACAAACCAGATGCTCTGACACAAACACCGGCAGAACTGTCACTGGAACAGCTCAAACAGATTCCCATGATTCAAGGACACGATTGGCCAGATACCAAAATATTGGAGGCCAACGGTTTTACCACCCTTTCCACAGCAAATTATGACGCGACCTTTCGCATGCTGAATCAGCAGCCGGGAAGGCTGTATCCCCGCAGTGTCACGGAGGTCTGGAACGAATGGCAGATGTACCGGCAGCAGGGGATTGAGATTGAACCGACACTGATGCTGCATTACACCATGCCACAATACTTCTTTGTCTCGAAGAGCAATCCTGAATTGCAATGACTGATTGAGAAAGGTTTACGGACTGCCATCGCGGACGGCAGTTTCAATGCAATGTTTCATCGCTACCTGCGCGAGAAAATTGCGCCGTTGCAGCTTGAGCAACGGCGGATAATTGAACTGAGTAACCCGATCATTCCTGACATGTTACCCACTGCAGAATCCGGATTGTGGTACCAGATACCAGGCAAACGGTAGTCCGGTCAGAAACTAACCTGGAGGCCAGCTCAAACTACGGCCACCAATCACATGGACGTGCAGGTGGAAAACACTCTGGCCGGCGTCGGCGCCATTGTTCACCACCAGCCGGAAGGCCTCGCCTATGCCCTGTTGTGCCGCAACCTGATTGGCCACCAGCATTAAATGTCCTAACAGAGCCTGATCCTCCGGCCCGGCATCACAGAGTTTGGGAATTGGTTTTTTGGGAATAACCAGATAGTGATGCGGTGCTGTTGGGAATTTATCCCGGATAGCCATGCATAACTCATCTTCATAGACACTGTCGGCCGGTAATTCACCGGCCACGATTTTGCCGAATATCGTCTCACTCATGAGCGGATTATCCTTTCTCGTCTCACTGCATTTCGCTGACGTGGGCCACTTTCTGACCACAGATTCCATAATCAATGGCTTCTTCAGCGCTCATCCAGTTATCGCGCTCAATATCTTTGCGCACACGATCAATCGGCTGACCGGTCTGGGCCGCGATGATCTGCGCCAGACGCTCGCGCATTTTGATAATCTGTTCAGCCTGAATAGCCACATCACTGGCCTGGCCGCCAACACCACCGGATGGCTGGTGAATCAGGAAACGGGTATTGGGCAGGCAATAACGGTCTTCTTTATCGGCGGCAAGAAAAATATGCGTACCAGCACTGGCAACCCAACCAGTCCCAACGACTTTAACCCGCGGTTTGATAAAGCGGATCATATCGTGAATGCTGTCACCGGCCTCAACATGCCCCCCCTGAGAGTTTATGAACAGGGTAATATCATCATCGGAATCCGCGGCCAGCGCTAATAATTCCAAACAGACTCGGCGCGCCATTTTCTGATTGATTTCCTCACAGATCATTAAAGTTCTGCTTTTAAACAATTTGTCGGAAATCATCTCTGGCGAGCTGTTATTTTCGGTTTCTTTGGTCATTGATCGCTTATCCCTGACTGATGGAAATTAACGGACACTGCTTCTAAGGAACCTCTGAATAATGTCGGCGATGCAGCCAGGACATGGCGAAAATCCGCAAAAAGCTGCCATAAATGACTGATCTGCACAGATTTTTAATGCCGCACGGCAACACACGTAATTATTCAAAGGCTCCCTAACAAAGCTTCTCCGGTTGAGCATAGCAAATGGGGATTACATTTTCCCGATTCAATATCACCGATTCAATTATCACTGTTTAAACATCAGTGATCACACAAGTTCTTCAACGTTCACCTTGGACAGTAACGTCCCTGTCTCAACCCATAAGGTTCTACCAAAATAAACACCAACAGCCCTTAGACTATTGCCCGGACACCAAATAACCATGGATGAACAAATGCAACGATGACCGCAACAAGGGTACCGGCGACCAGCACCTGAACATCCTTGATCAATGGCAGTTTCTCCGTCTGCTGTAACGCACCACGACGATTGGCGGACCACATGTCATACAACGAAAACAACAAAAAAGAGCCAAACAGCAGCAACGAGGATAAATCACCATTGACCAGCAAGTGTCCACCTGCCCACAGCGTCACACCCCACAGTTGGGGGTGACGGGTAAAACGCTTTATGTTGCTTTTCATTCCTGCCGCCGCCATCAGAATAAAGGCTGGTACCATCAACAACGGCATGATTTTGTAAGTCCAAAAGGGGCTGGCATAGATAAAAACAGCGTCTGCAGCGGCCTTACCCCAGATGATCAGTATCAACCCCACGAACGAGAACAGCGCAAACACCCCCCGATAGGTGCGATCTCCGAACCGTTCAATCAAAGCCTGACGGGTCCTTGTGAAGCCGGGCAATAAATGTATTCCAAAAAAAACGACAATGCCGATTACTAAAATGATCATTTCACCACCTCATGAAATATAAAGCATCGTCAGTAGCACAGCATTATTCAGCGTCTGACAGGTACTCGTTTTTTAGATCCACGTAGTTTTGGGCAGAGTATTTAAAAAAGTTCAGTTCCTGATCCGTTAACGGACGCTTTTTCTGTGCTGGTGAACCCATGTACAAGTAACCACTGTCGAGCTGCTTACCGGGGGCTACCAGTGAACCAGCACCGATAACAACCCGTTCAGGAATGACTGCACCGTCCAGAATCGTGGAACCAATACCAATCAACACTTCATTATGGATAGTACAACCATGCAGACAGACGTTATGACCAATAGTGACATCATCGCCGATGGTTAATGGATAACCATCCGGGTTGTAGTGGCTGGCATGGGTAATGTGCAACACCGCACCATCCTGAACAGAGGTCCGGGCACCGATGGTAATTCTGTGCATATCTCCACGAATAACCGCCATTGGCCAGACAGAGGAGTCTTCACCTATCGTCACATCGCCAATGATACAGGCCTGATCAGAAACATAGGTGGAATCTGCAATTTTTGGAGTATGGGATTTGTAACGCAGGATAGCCATAAAAGAGCCTCATTGTGGGAACATAGAGACTCTTCTAACATGCTTTAGCCTTTCCAGAAAGGTTTATGTATCTCCGCATCGGCGTCATAAGCAGTCAAACCGATATCCCTCAACAGGTGGGGACTGAGATCTTTTAGTTGTTGGCGGGTTTTGTAACGACGGTTCCACAGCTTTAATGTTTGTAGTGAGAAATGCCATTCCCCTGCGTGGACATGTAGAGCAGGAACCAAAATTTTCAGAGTGGACATTCTGGTTACCTCGTATCAATTGTTTATAATTTGTGTTGTGCTTATCAGCCTGCCTTGCATGCGTTAATGTGCGCTTCTTTCGCCAGGCCGACAAACGAGTATTTTTTGGTCCCGGATTACTTTCTTTCAGGCGAACTGCGTGCTTTTCAGAGACAAACCGGACTTACATCAATGTTGTTGGAATTACTATGGCTGAACTGCCACCACTCAATGCCCTTCGGGCTTTTTTATACGCAGCCGAAACCCAAAGTTTCAAAAAAGCAGCGGAGCGACTGTTTGTTACTCAGGCAGCGGTCAGCCACCAAATCCGGCTGCTGGAAGATTCTCTGGAAACTCAGCTGTTTCTGCGCTTAAACCGTGAAGTTAAACTCACTGATGAAGGCGCACGACTGTTGCCGTATGTCCGTTCTGCATTTCGATCCCTGAAATCCGGCGTCGATCAGTTGCGTGCGGATCCATCCCCGGATCGTCTGGTTATTTCGGTACTGCCATCATTTGCCTCACGATGGTTGCTTGGGCATTTGAAAGGTTTTCAGGCCAGTTATCCCGACATACATTTGGTACTGCGCTCCGACAATGAACTCGAAACCTTCGAAGAAAATGATTGTGACATGGCCATTCGACTCGGAGACGGTAAGTATCCAAATCTGCGCTCTGAGTTTTTAATGCGGGATGCCAAAATTGTGGTTGCCCATCCGGATCTGACCGAGCATGGCTCTTTGTCTGTCGAACGCCTCAAAACACTGCCACTGCTGGAAGACGCCGGTCCCGATGGTTCTGGCTGGTTGAACTGGTTGACGGAGCAGGAGCTGGACCCTGACGATTTTCGCATTTCCCTGACCGTCAATGATTCAGGTATGGCCATTGATGCCACCCTTGATGGTCAGGGAATTGGTCTGGTGCGCAAATCACTGGCTCAGGATCTGATCACCTCAGGCAAGTTGCTGAAGGTGAATGACTACGAAATCAATCTGTCCTATTCCTATTATCTGGTAGCCCCGGAACATCATTTCCAGAAAACCAAGGTCAGGATATTCGCAGAGTGGCTGCATAAGGAACTGGAAGCCAGCTTTTTGCCCGAATATTTTGCTTATTATGGCAGTTGACCAATATTACTTCACTGCTGGCGTCTGACATGTGCCGCAATAAAATGCGGCTTTTCATGAACTGTTTCAGCCGCCAGAAGGTTGCCTTTAAGATAATTAAATCCCAGCGCTTCAGCCGCCCGTTTGAGAATGCCGGTATCGATACCATCCGCAACCACTGTCTGCTCGTTAGTATGACAAAAAGACACTACCGCTTTTAACAACCGTTCCTTGCGTATGTCGGTCGTCATGGTTTTGATCAGATGATGGGCAACTGTGACGATATCAATTGGCAGGGTTACCAGCACTCCCAAATGAACGTCCATATCAGCGATTCCGGACAGGGCAATTTTGGCCCCCTGCTGTCGAAGCACTCGCATAATCTCCTGACAGCGATCCACATCAAACGGATCTGCCGGTAGCGTTACATTCAGAATAAGAGTGAGATCGCGGGCGCTGGCCTGCTGGCAGAGATCAAACAGGGTTTTATAGATACGGGCATTAAACAAGTCTGCCAGTAACAGATTTACAGACAGGTTGGTTTTATGTTCACGCAGATAATACTCCACATGCTGTAATAGATGATCACTCATTTGCTCATATAATCCAAACTTCTGAGCCACACTAAGGTATTCATCCAGCGCGACAAAACCATCCTCCAGGTTATCAATTTTCAGAGCACACTCCTGCCAGGCTGCTTTGCCGGTGCGTGCAGAAAAAACAGTCCGGGTTGAAATAACGGTTTTTCGCTCCTGAAGATTGGCCCACAACACACGGTATTTTTTGCGGTAACTGAGATCAAAGGATTCTTCTTTGAGCGTCTCGTCCAATACTACGCAAAGCAATTGCTTTTTCTGCGCCTGTCGCACAGCCAGTTGACAATCAGCAACCACCTGATTGGGTGAACGTCCCCTAATGGCCACGCACGCTGCCGTGACACTCAGCAGATACTTGCCTGCTGATTTCGCCTCATTCAGATGCCGGTTCAGTTGTTCAATATATCTGTACAGACTGACTTCCAGCTGTCTTTCCGTCTGCGATTCAGCCTCTGACAACAACAATACCACCTGATTGTCAGACCACTGATAGGCAGCAAATGGAAAAGTGGGTACTTTCTTATTCAGACGGTCACCCAGCAATTGCATGATTCTCATGCGAGTTGCCGCATCACCGATTGCCAGAATTTGGCTCAAATGATCCACTTCGACCAATACCAGCCATCGAGCCTGACGCCATTCCTGTGCATTGGCGAGGTCGTTGGCTTTTACCAGTCCGGAATATTGATCGTAATGGACCAACTCAATCACCGTGCGAAAGAAATCCTCGTTGTAACGCTTGGTCAGGATACCCACCAAACTCAGCAACACGTAGGTACCCAGAATCATCATCCATAAGGTTATAGACGAGGAGTAATAGGCGGTCTCCATCACTCCGGTCACGTGGGGCAACCAGCAGATACATATCCAGATAAAGAACAATTGCGTCTGTATCGCCGCCGAAAAACTGTTGTACAGACCGGCTGCGAGAAAAGGAAAACACAAGATAAACATGAACTGGACCTGATAGGCACCCGGCAGGTAATACGCCATCGGGATAACCAGAAAAAACAGCAATGTCAGAAATCGCGCCAGCACATCCAGTCGCCTGGAACTCCACAATGACAAGGCCCCCAGACCAATAACGGCAGAGGCTCCCAGATAGACCCAAGCTGGGTGCTCGGCTTCAAAATATGTTCGCAAGGAAAGCAGGAATAAGGGGGTAAAAGTAAAAAAACCACTGACAATCAAAAGAATTCGACTTTTTAACAACTGCTGGGCATCAACCATACGCTGGTACCACAGCGTTGATTGATAGTCCTTAAAAAAAGTTTCGTCATCCAAAGATGTGTCAAACATTATTCTGCCTTTCAGTCATCGCATGTGTTTTCTTTCTTACAAAACTGAAAATTTCAGTTCTCATGCAGTCTAACAGCGTTAGAGTGCTTTTAAAGCATCTGTATTTAAGTTAAATCAATATGTCAAAATCAGACTGATCGATAATAGCCACAATGGCCAAAATCCTTAACAATGATGGTGCTGGTGGCGTAAAAGGACCCTGATATGGAACTCCTGTTAAAAGAAATTGTAGGTGAATATCAGCACAATACCTGTGTTGAAGGCATAATGTTGGGCGGTTCCCGATCAACGGAGTCGGAAGATCAGTTATCTGACTACAATCTTTACGTGTATCACCATGAAGATATCTCTGTTTCTGAACGCCAACAGATTACCAATAAGTTCTGCCGTTATATGGAGCTGAATAATCAGTTCTGGGAAGTTCAGGATGATGGTCAGTTAAACGATGGCTCAGAAATTATCATTGTGTACCGCAATCTGATTCAGTTTGACCGCCAACTCCACGATGTCGCCTTTCGATATCAGGCACGACTGGGTGCCACTACTGCACACTGGTACAACTTTCTGCACGCAGAAATTCTGTTTGACCGTAACGGCAGACTGGCGGAACTGCAGCAGAAATACAGCATCGCCTACCCATTTCAGCTGCAAAGCAATATTCTGCAAAAAAACCACGCACTGTTGAGACGCCAAATGCCTGCTTATCTGTTTAAGATAGAGAAGGCATTAGTGCGCCAGGACCGGGTTTCATTAAATAATCTGTTGTCCAGGTTTATGGCCAGCTACTTCGATATCGTATTTGCCGTTAACGAACAATTGCATCCAGGTGATAAAAAACTGGTTTCCCATGCGTTACGCCGATGCAACCATATTCCGAAAAATTTCGAATCACGCCTTAATCGCTGTTTTGAGCTGGCGGGCGGTGCCAGACAGGAACTGCTGGCAGAATTAAACCTGCTCATTGATGAACTTGATCATATGATCAAGCATCGAGCATCATCTTCACTGTAAACATTTGGATCACTCTTCGTATGTTTGGCTTTTTTATTCTCCTTGCCTACTGGCTGGCTGGAGAATATGTGGTTTACCTTTTTGCCTGGCCCATTCCGGGCAGTGTTGTCGGTCTGCTGGCCCTTTGGCTGACACTGGTCGTACTAGGTCACGTTCCGGATTCTTTAAAAAACACTTCTTCGACATTGCTGCGTTATCTGACGTTACTGTTTGTTCCGGCAGGAGTCGGTCTGATCGAACATTGGCCATTATTGATGCATAGCGGGATTTGGATATTACTGATCATTACCGCCAGCACACTGCTCACAGCAACTGCCATAATCGCTATTTTTAGAGTATTCGGGACCAAATAATGACAAGTTCTATCCAAATGCTGATGGCATTATCCATCACCATCGGTATTTATCTGCTGGCCGAACAGATATATCGCAAATTTCACCGCTCAGCACTGGTTCACCCTGTCATTGTGACCATTTTTTCGATTATGGGTTTATTAAAGCTGTTAGGCTGGGAGTATCCTCAATATCGACAGGACACGGCCATGATTCACTTCATGCTGGGTCCGGCAACGGTGGCACTGGCAATACCGCTGTATGAAAACATATCTCTCATCCGGAAAATGCTGATACCACTAATGGTCGCCACGCTGGTCGGTGCATTTATCGCCTCATCCAGTGCTTTTCTGTTGTCAGAATGGCTCATCAACACGGATATTTTAAGCCGTTCCATGCTGGTGAAGTCTATCACCACACCTATCGCCATTGGCGTCGCAGAAAAAGTCGGAGGCAGTGGCTCTCTGGCAGCCGGACTGGTGCTACTCACTGGAGCAATCGGTTGTCTGGTATTACCGGGATACATGCGGCTAGTGAAGGTTCAATCAGAACCGGCGGAAGGATTTATTATGGGCATGACAGCCCACGGATTTGGAACGGCCCAGGCATTTGAAAAATCGGTCACCTGTGGTGCTTTTGCCGGTCTGGCGATGAGCCTGACCGGCGTGATAACAGCGGTACTGATTCCCTTATTTGTGCCTGTAATCAGCCTTTTTTAGCCCGATGGCGAGACTTGGACGGCTTTTCATCTTCCCATGGACGAATATTTAATGGCCGATTACGCACTTTGACGTTTTTCAACTGTTTAAATACTTCTTTTGGCATTCCGTCTGGCAATTCGACAATGGAGAAATTTTCACTGAGACGAATGTTGCCGATAAACTGGCTTTCAATACCGGCTTCATTGGCAATAGCGCCCACAATGTCACCAGGTCTGATACCATCGCGGCGACCAACGTCGAGGCGATATTTCTGTACTTTCATACCATCCGGCAAACTACGTGATTTGCGTTCCCCAGATTTACCACCACTCTTTTCACGGCGATCATCACGACGGTCGTCTTGCCGACCTCGGGGCTGAACAATAAAGTCATTGCTGAGCTCACCTACGAGCAAAGGCGTTCCCTGTTGGGCAATATATCCTAACGCAGCGGCAATATTGATTGGTTCTATCTGGTGCTCCTGATGCAGTCCCATAATCAAATCCACCAGAATGTCCTTATCAGGCGTTCCATCGATATCCTGAACCACCGCCAGAACGGTATCTTTAAACTCTTTGATCCGTTGCTCACTCAATTGCTCAGCCGTTGGCAACTTCATAACCGGAATTGGGGCCCGGGTATGCTGCTCGATGGTTCTGAGCAGACGCTGTTCACGAGGGGTAATCAACAGAATAGCTTTACCACTGCGGCCGGCACGCCCTGTACGACCGATACGATGAACATAAGCTTCGGAATCGTAGGGAATATCATAATTGATTACGTGACTGATGCGCTCTACATCAAGACCACGAGCAGCCACATCCGTGGCAATAGCGACATCCAGCTTGCCTTTTTTGAGTCTCTCAATAGTTTTCTCACGCTGTGCCTGATTCATATCACCGTTCAGCGCAGCACTGGAAAAGCCACGTGCTTCCAGTTTTTCCGCCAGTTCAGTGGTGGCGGTTTTGGTCCGTACAAACACGATGGCGGCATCAAAATCCTCAACTTCCATTACCCTGGTCAGAGCATCCAGTTTTCGGTTTGGCTGAACCATCAGGTGACATTGTTCGATCTGCGCAACGGTAGTGGACTCGCGCGCGACTCTGACTTCAACCGGATCTTTCAGGTAATTGGCGGTGACCTTACGAATAGGTTCCGGCATGGTAGCCGAAAACAAAGCAACCTGCCGTTCTTTAGGGGTATGCTCCAGAATCCACTCAACATCCTCAATAAAGCCCATGCGCAGCATTTCATCAGCTTCATCCAGAACTACTGTTTTAAGGTGCGACAAATCCAGACTGCCTTTCCGTAAATGATCCATCACCCTTCCAGGCGTACCAACGACCACATGCACCGGACGTTTCAGGGCCCGCAGCTGTACGCGCATATCCTGCCCACCATAAATCGGCAGTACATGAAAACCCTTGATAAAATGAGCATAAGATTGGAATGCTTCAGCCACCTGAATAGCCAATTCCCGTGTGGGGGCCAGCACCAGTGCCTGTGGAGAAACTTGTTGAATATCCAGATTATGAAGTACGGGCAATGCAAACGCCGCGGTTTTGCCGGTACCGGTCTGGGCAATACCCAGCAGATCGCGACCACTCATCAGCGAAGGGATGGTTTGCGACTGTATAGGGGACGGACTTTCATACCCGATCGCCGATAGCGCTTTCATCACAGGCTCGGAAAGCTGTAAATCGGCAAAAGAAGTAATGTGTTCGGAATCGGTCATATGAAAGAGCCTGCAGAATAAAAAATTGGGGGGCGCGGATTATATAGAGTTTAGAGACAAAACACAGAGGCAATTCACAGAAATTACAGAATTTTGCGAAAAATAAAGCCGGAGACCCGGCTTTATTGATGCGTATGACTAAATTCAGGCAGATCAGAAGGTCATGGTCATACCCAACGCATAGGTCCAGGCTTCGGATTCATCGAACACAACCGTAAAAGAACCATTATCCACCGTTGTCTTATCCAGATTGGTATATCCCAGACCGGCAGAGAGGGAGAAATTATCGCTTAGCGCGTAACGTCCACCCAGGCTTAACGTGTACGAATCACCCCGAGGCTGACGCAGGGAGTCGCTGTCAACACCGTCTGGCAGATCCTCATCGCCCAGCTTAACCGTACTGGAATAACTGGCTGCCATGACCAGCTTGTCGGTTACCTGATGGCCAACACCGAAACGGTAGTCCAGGGTATCATTGGAAAACAAACCCAGATCAACGTCGTAATCATTGTCACCAGCGCCATCACTGTTTGTTTTACTGGTTACGTTCAGAGAATCCAGTTCAGACCAGGCACTCCAATGCAAATTACCGAATACCAGCCATTTTGGCCAGATACCAGTCTGCAGAGTTAAATTCCATGACGCGGGTGTCGACAAATCCGCCTTGACACTATCCGTTGCAACCCTGTTTTGAAGGGTCTGTATGCCCGCTCCACCGGTGACGGTTCCCTTAATGGTGTAATCAATAGGTGAGTGGTAGAACACGCCAATCTTCAACGCAATATCTTTGATCTCATACCCAATACCAGCAACGTATCCTGCTTCATAGCTGGTGCCCATATCATAGCTGATATTGTCATTTTCGCCCGTCGCTAACCCACCTGGGACGGACGCTGCCGCCAAATCATTCATCATATCGGACGAAAAGACGGCATGAATGTTCTGAAATTTGGGTCCGGCAAAGAACGTCAGCCGGCTCTTGCCCATCTGTATTCCATAACCGCACGCAACGGTCCAGGCATTACTGGTAACTTCTGTTTCAATAGGGGTATGTTCTTCATCTTCTTTAGCATTGGCACCAGAAGCCCCGTCAAAATAGCTTAATGATTCATCCGCTATTTTTGTATGAGTTTTATAAGGTTCATCTGTTTGAAAGGCACAAGCGATGGAATCCGTTATCGCCAGTCTCGCTCCTACCTGAAGACTCATATAGTCGGACGCAACATCATCAAGCTTGACATCAGCCGAATTATAGCTGCCGCCCACAATGCTGTTACTGTTAGCTTTACCTGTCAACTCGACAGTCGTGGAATAGGTCATGATGGTAATTTCATTGCCGGTACCCAAAATAATGTCAAAGGGTTGACCGGAATTATCAAAACCACCCGCTATGGTTGTGCTTGCCAGTGCTGAGATTGCAGCCGCTAAAGGCAAGCGTTTAGTGAACTTACTCACACTATTCTCCTTCCATTCTTAATTATTGTTGTCTGAAGCATGTCAAGAATATGTTTACTCAGACTCAAGAACTACCTTTTACAGTATTAATTCATTAAGACCGAGGAATCTACTCCCAATGATGAATTTTTTTATGTAAATCAATATGTTAACAGTGATTACATGAGAGCATTTCTGATCTGCTCTGGTAGGACATGGATGGAATAAAGCCGTTATTTTCGAATACTTACGGTCTGGATTCGTTGCAGTAACATATCCCAAACCTCTTTGGCATTTATTTCATTGATGACTTCATGACGGGCGTCATTTATCAGCGTCACGTCAACCTGGCGCACCCCTCCAGCCATCATCAACGACGCCAGTTTACGTACCCCCGCGCCAAAAAAACCGACAGGGTCTTTTTTTCCGCTAACCAGATAGACCGGTATGTCGGACGGCAATGGCTGTACGTTTTTCATCCGGGATAGCGCAATCTGCCCGTTCAGAAAATCGATCCACAACTGGTTGGTACAGGGAAAGCCACACAGCGGATCAGCAAGATATTTATCCACCTGGTTATTATCCCGACTCAACCAGTCAAACTCAGACCGATTGGGTTTGAAGTAGCGGTTGAAGTTTTTAAATGGCAGGACATTTACCAAATGACTGATCCCACGCGCGCCCAGTCGTAGTTTTTCAAGTGTCGCAACCATTACTCCAAATCGAAGCAACAAGCCGGAACTTAGGCCCGACCCAGTCAATAACAGGCCATCATAGCCTTCACCTTCAGCCATCACAGCGGCCATGGCAATGTATGAACCCATACTATGGCCCAACAGCGTCAGCGGCATACCACTGGAAGTTTTGATGATATGGCATTTAAGCTGGTTGACATCAGACACAACTTTTTGCCAGCCGTCCTGATCGGCATAATGCCCTAAATGCTCAGGTTCGCAATGTTCACCATGCCCCCGGTGTTCAACCGCCCAGACATTAATGCCATGCTCGGTCAGATACTCTGCGAATGCTTCATATCGCTGGGCATGTTCAGATATGCCATGGGCAATCAACACACTTGCGACAGGCTCTCTGGCAAGCCAGGCCCGGTAGGGAATTTCATGCTGATCACTGGCAATTAAGAAGTCTTCCAGATACTGATGCATAAATTCTGGTCATCTCCTGCATGTGACAAGACGGGGATACGTGAGTTCTTGATAATAGCGCTTACCCTATTAATAGTGATTATTGTCGGTTAGCACAATGATTGACTACCATGCCAGAAAATCATCAAACCGGCCAATAACTACACCGGGTTTGATCCTGACAGTCAATATTCACCGGATGATAGCAGGCTATTATCCGGTGAAATGTGTATAAAGACTATTTGGTGATTGGTTCCAAAGTCAGCTCAACACGACGATTTTGCGCCCGCCCTTCGGCAGTTGCATTAGTTGCAACCGGGTTGGATTCACCAAAGCCACGCGCTGCCAAGCGCGCCGTTTGAATTCCTTTTCCAGCCAAATACGTTGCGACACTCATGGCTCGTTTTTCACTCAACGTTTGATTATAGGATTCGGAGCCCACACTGTCGGTATATCCATCAATGGTAATCAATGTGCTTTCATACTCTTCCAGTACGGTCGCAACACCATCCAGAGTACGGGTGAAATCAGGATTGAGTTCTGCCAAGCCTGTTGGAAATGTGATATTTCCCGGCATATTCAGAATAATATTATCTCCATCACGCGTAACCGTAACACCGGTACCCGCCATCTTCTGGCGAAGTTTGTTTTCCTGGCGATCCATATAATAACCAACACTGCCGCCAGCCAACCCACCAATTCCGGCACCAATCAGCGCACCTTTCATACGATCTTCCTTGGAAACGGCAGCACCGAGAATGCCACCAAGCGCGGCACCGGCAATCCCCCCCTGGGTGGTTTTATTAAGTTCTTTTTCTCCGGTCATTGGATCATAAGTAACACACGAAGTCAGACCCATACAGGCGATCATTACCCCTATAACGACACTGCTCTTTTTCATACTGCTTGCTTACCTTCTCATAGTTGATATGTGAGATATAAAGAATAGTAAAATAAACACTCCTGGCATGAATTATCTCCCTGGAAACAGCGAATCAATGCACAAAGATACAAAAAATTTCTGTCAGAGCAGAAAAAGCAACCCTTCTTCGCATTTCCCGACCCACTTGGCCTATGCTGTTCATTAACTCGATCATACAATGCCGGACGGGGCAATTCATAGCAACTGGAGTAAAGACTCTATGCGCAAAAGTATCTGTACAGTTTCGCTTTCATTAATACTTTTGTTGCTGTCACTATCAGCGTGGTCATCATCAACCGTGACGTTGGGTGTCGGATACTGGCCGCCTTACAGCGATGCGGCCCTGCCATATCATGGCCTACTGCCGCGCATTGCCAGCGAAGCGCTGGAAGCTGCCGGTCAACCAGCTGAATTCCAATTTGAGGACTGGGATAACATTCTGAAGCTCTTAAACAAGGGGCAGCTGCAGGGTTCCATTGGCTGGATCAAAACCCAGGAGCGCAATGAACGCTATTACTACAGTCAGCCGGTTATACAGATAACCATTGTCTTTTTGCATAGAGCAGATATGAATTTCAGCTGGGATAACTTTGAAGACCTTGAACCCTGGAAAATCGGCATCGTTGATTCTTATTCTTATGGGGAGAGCTTTGATCGGGCGGTGAAAGACTTTCATCTTAATACTGTTAGCACACATACCAATGAAGACAATATTGAAAAGCTGATCAAAGGCGATATTGATCTGGTTCCTGTGGATCTCAATGTCGGAGAGTATCTGCTACACCATAAATTCAGCAAGTACCGTCAGCAGCTTAAATTTGATGAAAAAAACCTCACCAGTGAAACGCTTTATTTTATTACCCCCAAATCCATGCCCAGCGCCAGGCAGCTAACCGATACCTTCAATCATGGATTGAGTATTTTGCGACAAACCGGTCAGTTCCAGCATATAGTCGAAAACATGGCAGTGGTAAACTCTTTGGCCGAATTCAAATTCTATTCAGAACAAAATGGACCCATGAATTACATTGATGGCGACCGGCCCCGGGGAGTGGTTACGCATGTTTTAACGGCCATACTGAATCAGATAGGAGCAGATGTTACCGATGATAAATTTGACTTTGTTCCCTGGTCTCGCGCATACCGGGAAGCATTGAACCATCCGAACGTGATTGTATTTTCCATGACCATGACACCAGAACGATATGGGCAGTTTAGTTGGATTGGCCCTATTTACCGTTCCAATATTGTGATTTTGGGACAACCCAATCTTGATCCGCCCAAACCACATTCCGCCAGCCGTATCTGCGCTGTTAGAGATGACGTCGGCCACCAACAGCTACTTGCCAATGGTTATCTCGAAAACCAGATTGAGCTGACTTCGAAGGCCGAACTGTGTGCTCGGATGCTTATCAGCGGACGAATCAATTTCTGGGTATACGGACGTGATACCAGTCAATGGTATTTACAGCGCCAGCAATCTGATAAAAGCAATTTCAGCGAATATCAGGAACTGACAGAGTCCTCACGTTACATCGGAATCAGCCTGGGCTCGGATCCTGCCGTGGTAGCCGCATTCAACCGTAGCTTTGAATACATCAAACTCAATGGTGAACTCAGTCGCATCATTCAACTGGAATTACAACCGTCAGATTGAAACATCAAATGTTCGGTTTTACTGATCATCTGCTCTATTGAAAAACCGTCTGCAATCCACTGACGCAATTGTTCAGGATCAAAGTGCACCTGACCGCTGATGATTGCTTGTACGGCTTCAGCCATTGCCGCGGTGTCATCTATATCTACCAGTAACCCGTACCGCCCTTCCGCCAATAACTCCTCACTGCCTGAGACCCGGGTCGATACCACAGGTTTTCCAAAGCTCATGGCTTCATTCAGAACATTGGCCATCCCTTCAAAACGCGAGCAGAGTAAAAACACATCAATACCACTGTAGAACGGGCGGGTATCCTGTAAATAACCAACGTAGTGCACTCGATGCGCGATCGGGGAGTCAGCAATGATTTCTTTGATTTTCTGCTCATATTGACCGCCACCGGCATGAATCACATGAACATGTTCCGGCAGTCTTGCAAGGATATCCGGCAATAACTGAAATCCTTTTTGCATTGAGAACCGACCCGCACATCCAATCAATACAGTTTCTTCAGGCAGGTTAAACTGCTTTCGATAGTCCACCATCGGTTCAGTATTGGCCGGCAAATCAAAGCCGTTGTAAATCAAATGGACGTTTCGTTCAGAAAACAATGGCGAATCTGAAATCAGCGCCTGCTTTAAAGATCCACTGTTGACCAGCACTTCTGCCTTGAAACGCCGAAATACCGAACGGTACTTGATGTTATTTTTAACCTTTCTAAGCACCCCCAGATACAACACGATTTTGGGAACAGCACACAACCAGGCAGAAAAAGATACCAACCACCAGTCCTTCTTGGAGGCAGCGAACACGGCATGAGGGCGAACCCTTCGCAGCAGCCGAACATAATTCCAAACCACCAGAGGATTCAGGTCTCCACCTCTAAAAGGCACACTGACAACTTCTATTTCCGGGTAAGGCTGAAATCGCTCTGCAAACATTCCCTGTAACAACACCACGGTGACCCGATAGCCTCTCTGACTCAACATCCGCGCCCGTAGCAAAACGTTTTTCTCAATCCCGCCCCAAACATCGGAAGGGGCAAAAAATACACACCGTTTACTCATTCAGTTTTCCACATCACCGAGATTATTTATTGACCTGCCAGCAATGCACTGGTCAGAGAACAGGTGTGCTGATCGTGGCGACCATCACACAATAGCAGCAACTCACGCAGTTCATCGCGAATAAACACCAGGTTTGCAATTTTATCTTCGATATTCTCAACCTGTTGCTCGAACAATGCCCGCTTTTCCTGACACAGAGGCTGCTGACGCTGCAGGGTATCAATCATCTGTTTGACTGTTGATTGTGGTATCCCCAACTGCTTGCAGCGGATAATGAACTGCAATTCAGCGATATGTTTCTGCTGATAAACCCGATAACCCGACTCACTTCTGGACACCGGTGACAACATGTTCTGACTTTCGTAATAACGAATTGTATTTGCCGACAGGCCAAACTGTTTTTGAAGCTGACTGATACGCACCTTGACTCTCCATTAACTGTAGAGTTTATAACGGCCACTGTATCAGACCTGGAGACATTTCGCATGAGCCACAATCATCATGACCATCACCATCATCACGATAGCAGTCAGTCGATGGGACTGGCATTCCTGCTAAACACGGTATTTATGGTCATTGAGTTTATTGGTGGGCTGATGACGGGTTCCACAGCGATTCTGTCTGATGCCGTCCACGACCTTGGAGACAGCATTGCTCTGGCTTCTGCCTGGTTAATGGAAAAAAAATCCCTGAAACCGGCAGATTCCCGTTATACCTTTGGTTACCGCCGGTTAAGCAGCCTGAGCGCCTTACTCAACGCGACAATACTCGTGGCCGGCAGTCTCTGGGTTGTTGGTCTCAGTATCAGTCGTTTCTGGCAACCAACGGAGTTACATGTGGAGGGCATGCTGGCTCTGGCGATACTGGGTACGGCGGTTAACGGTTTTGCCGCCATCCGCATTATCCGGAAAACCAACAACCTCAATCAAAATGTGATGCGCTGGCATTTACTGGAAGATGCACTTGGATGGCTGGCGGTTCTGATTGGCGCCATTATTATCCGTCTGACCGGCTGGACCTGGATAGACCCATTACTGGCCATCCTGGTTGCCATCATAGTCGGTTCTGCAGCATTCCGGTCACTGCAAAAGGCCTATGCGATTATTAGCCAGCAATCACCGGAGCCGGAGTTGTACGATACGATCAAAGCCCGGGTGGAAGCGCTTGAGGCCGTGGACTCAGCTCATCACCTGAGATTATGGACTCAGGATGGAGAGAGCCATGTCCTGAGTCTGCATGTCGTAACGCATGAAGAAATTACTTCCACTCAGTATCAGGCACTCAAGCAGGAACTGAAACATGTGCTAGCTGAATTTCACATAGATCACTCCACTGTCGAAATTGAATATCCGCAAGAGGTATGTCGGTTGGACAAAATATGACCCTTTTTGTTCATGTTCACGGCACCTCTGCAGTGTCTTTTAAGACAAACGGGAATATTGGGCGGTTTTGTACCAGTCACCGCCCAGCCGAAAGTCATACAGCCTCAGCCTCCAATTCTCCCAGTTCTCGATATCCAATACGAATAAACATCCAGGACACCAGGAATGTTCCCAGGCTGGCAATGGGGTAAGTGAACCATATCGCGTTGACTCCCAGCAGTACCGGTGTCACCAGCAGCAACGGCAGGTGTAATAGATATACTCTGAAGCTCGACAGAAACAATGCCGGTCTGGCCTTGCCAATTGCCTGAAAATAGGCAGCCCAGATACTGGCCGCACCCATCACGAAAAAGCCCAGGAATACATACCGGGCAATAAAGATACCTTGCTCCAACAAAGGTGGATCACTGGTAAACAGACGAAGAATGTGTTCAGGCAGGAATACCATCAACAGCGTGCAAAGAGTGCAGTATAAAGTTACGACAATAACCGCAAGAGAAGAAATCGCCCGTACCCGGTCGAATTGACGGGCACCGTAGTTATAACTGCAGATCGTCTGATAAGAGATCACCATGCCTACAAGCGGGAAAAACAAAAACATGAATATGCGGGCGACAATACCATAGGCACTGATGATGTAATCTGTCTCCGCCAGTCCTGAACGACTCAACGTGGCATTCACCATTCCAATCACCACCGATACTCCGACGTTGGAAAAAAATATTGGCAAACCCAGCAGGAAAATATTCCTGCTGATTGAGCTATCCAGTTTAAACGTCGTCAGTTTGATCTTCAGATGGGTCCGGCCGGATAAAAACAACCACAACATCATTAACATGGTAATGGCCTGGGACAGCACAGTCGCCAAAGCAACCCCGACAACGCCCCAATGCAGAACATAAATGGCAATAGGGTCTAGTATGATGTTCAAGATGGATGACAGCAGAATCGAAAACATCAAATAGTGCATTTTCCCTTCCGCCCGGGCGAGATCATTCAAACAGCTCAGCAGCATGACGATTGTAGTGCCCCAGACAATGGGAACCAGATACGCAACAGAGTAGCCCCAGAGCTGACCGGTTACACCGAGCAAATGTAACAATGGTGCCATAAAGACCTGAATCAGCAATGTCAGCAATAACCCACAAAACAATGCCAGAAACAGCGAATTTCCGGTTACCTCCTGGGCACCCTTTTCGTCTTTGGCACCGAGCCTGCGGGTCACAATTGAAGCGGTGCCAGAGCCGATCAGTCCGGCAACAGCAAAAATCGCCATCTGGATTGGAAAGACTATCGATACTCCACCAATGGCCAGGGAATTAACCCCGCGTGCAATGAACAGTGCATCCACCACATTATAAAGTCCGCCTACCAGCAGGCCAAAGATGATAGGCATCGAAAGCGACGCAAACAAACGGCCAATAGGAGCCGTCCCCAGTCTTGCAGAATGAGCAGACATACTATTTCCTCAAAATGGAATTCAGTGGTCGTTCGATACACCGAGTTCATCAAATTTATTCAACGCGAATGTGCGAATATCCACAGGCCAATCACGCATATTTTGTTCAAATTCCTGACGATTGTTTCGATACAACGCCCGAATGACTTCCTCAAATGCAGGAAAGTCACCCGCCGTCAGCGACAGAAAGCGATACAGCCTCTCCTGATGTTCCTTCATCTGTTGCTCCGGCGGAGCCTGTTTGATAGCAGTTTCCACCAGTTTTCGCAGCGTGACAGATGCGCCCCCTGACTGTCGGGCCAACCACTCCCAGTGCCTTGGCAACAACGTGACTTCTTTGGGCTCAACACCGAGTTTTGGCCTGCCTCTTTGCGTGGTTTTTGACAGATTAAGCCTGCCAAGAACGTCTATTGTCTCACCTCGCCAGTCAAACTCTTTACGCTGACAGCTTTCGGTTTCCAGTAATAACGGCTCAATAAGCGGATCCAGTTGCTTAACCGCTTCAACAACAGTTTCTAACGAACCTTGAGCAATCAGTCGGTTTTGATAAAAAGCAGAATAATGTGTCTTCATGACAGTCACCTTTATTTTCAGGTGCCGAGATTATTACCCGGGTAAAAATATTAAGCAATATTACCCGGGTAAAAATAATGATCAAGCCGATCTGATGCCTGAGTTTTTTTGCCTCACTCCATGCTAATGTAAAAATAATTTTTTATTTACAGACAAAATAAGAGAATTATTTTTAATTTATGGCCAATACAAGCACCAAAATAGCAAATTAATACTCCTGCAAATCCTTCATAATGGCCCATAGTAATTCAGTGGAATGGCCGTTGTAGCTTTCATTTCTTCCATGGAAAACATTGAAGAAACCTCCTGAAAACTGACCTCGGCAATGAGTTGCTTGTAGACCTTGTCATAAGCAGCAATGTCAGGCAGCACCAGATGAAGCAGATAATCGACACTGCCACTGAGGCGATACATGCTGAGAATCTCCGGAATCTGCTGAACGGTATTGCGGAACTTTTCCAGCCATTCAATGGAATGATCACGGGTCTTTATGGCAACAAATACAGTAACCCCGACATTCAGTTTGTTGTGATCCAGTAAAGCCACTCGGTTGCGAATGTATCCCTCCCGCTCCAGCCGCTGAATACGGCGCCAGCAGGGAGTGACTGACAGATTGACCTGAGGGGCGATTTCCGCGACTGGCAAAGCCGCATTTTGTTGCAGTAGAGACAGGATCTTCAGATCTGTTTTATCGAGCTTTTCCATAATTGCGCAAAAATATTTTTAAATGAAATAAGACTATAAACTTTTTTTGCAAATGAGGTAGTGCCAGATCATGACGTTTATATACCCCTCCAGTGAGTCCCGTCAGCAGCGACAATGGGTACTCAATGCTATCGCCATGCTGGAGCAGGAAGAGCAAAGTGCATCGGCGACACCTCTACGGAAACTATCCCTGCCATCTCTACCCGGAATCACTCTGTATCTGAAAGATGAATCAACTCATCCCAGCGGCAGTCTCAAACACCGGCTGGCACGCTCTTTATTGCTCTATGGTCTGTGCAATGGTCATATTCTGCCGGGAACGCCATTGGTGGAAGCCTCATCCGGCTCCACTGCAGTCTCAGTCGCTTTTTTTGCCCGCCAGCTACAACTACCTTTCACTGCGGTTATGACCCGCTCGACTGCGGCTGCCAAGATTCAGGCCATCCAGGATCTTGGCGGTCATTGTCATCTGGTGGAACATGCCCATCAGGTGTACGACGTGGCACAACAGATAGCGGATCAACAGAACAGTTATTATCTCGATCAATTCACCAATGCAGAACGAGCCACCAACTGGCGGGGTAACAACCTGCCTGAGGAGATTTTCCAGCAGCTGAATGACCTTGGTGAGCCGCATCCCGATTACCTGGTCATGAGTGCCGGTACCGGCGGAACCGCAACAACAATGGGACGCTATTTGCGCTACCACGGAATGACCACACAGCTGTGTGTCGCTGACCCGGAAAACTCCGTCTTTTACGATAGTTATATCAGTGGAAACCGTAATTTGACGGCATTGTACAGCTCCAGGATAGAAGGTATCGGTCGGCCAAAGGTGGAACCTTCATTCATTTCGGGAGTCATCGACCGGATGGTCAAAGTTACGGACGTCAATTCTATTGGTGCGATGAAAACCTTGTCCGACCTTTTGGGCTCCAAAGTTGGGGCCTCCACAGGCACTAATTTTTATGCCTGCCTGTTGCTGGCAAAAGATATGATTGATACCGGACAAAAAGGAGTAATTGTCAGCGTTATTTGTGATCATGGCAACCGATATCTGGACAGCTATTACAGCCAGAAATGGGTTTTAGAATATTTTCCGGAAGCTGAAACCGTGCATCAGTTATTGAATGAAAAGTTCATGAACTGATTCTGATTTGATTTTTCAACATGCATATTCCTTCCTCATTTGAATGCTAGATTTGTAAATGTCGCGGCAACCATAAGAGCTCGATGACAGAAATACGCGGTATCTGAAATCGGACCACCCTCAAATAAGGATGAGACCATTCATATGCAACTTTTCACAACTGATCAACGATTATTATTGATCACCTTATCACTCGTTCTGACTTTGTCCGGTTGTAATACGGATTCTGATGACTCAAATACGAATACAGCAAATGAGAGCACCATTGTCACCGACTCCACTGACGCATCAGTATCCGCTAATGAAAATAACGTGGATTATAGTAAGGTGACAGTTGGCGATTGTGCTGCTGATAGTGATCTTGAAACTATCGTCTGCACAGCACAGGCATTTTTCGACACCTTAACTACCAGCGAATATGAAACAGTCATCCTCGACTGGGGCGATGCTGAAGCCAAGACAACCTGGTCAAATCTCCCTAATGCCTCACGCAATGGTTTGATGTTTGGTAATTTATCCGAAGAGGCACGGCTGGCAGCCATGACTGTTGCCAAAGCCGTTCTCACCGACGAAGGCTACGATGACTTTCTTGGCGTTTTGGCAGCCGATGATTATCTGAACGAGCAAGGAGGAGCCGGGGGCGGAACAGGAACACCTCCGGATGGTGACGCAGGTACGCCTCCTGACGGCTCAGGAATGCCATCAGAGGGTGGCAGCGGTGGTCTGACATATTCATCTGACAATTATTATATTGCGTTTATAGGTGAACCTTCTGTCAGTGGTGACTGGATGCTGCAAATTGGTGGCCACCATCTGGCATATAACGTTACCTTCCTAAGTGGTAGCGCTTACCCGGTTCCAAATCATATTGGGGTCGAACCCAAAAGTGCGTTTGAAATAAATTCGGCCACTTATGCACCTCTGGCTGATGAAGGGGATGCTATGGTCGCTATGTTTGATGCTCTGGATAAAATACAACTGGCTGAAGCTTATCTTCAGGATCAGAGTTATTCCGATGTGCTGATGGGCCCCGATAATGGCAGCGCCACACTCCCAACGGATTACCCTACAGGCATGGACCGCGAAGGAATACTGGTATCGACTTTGTCTGACACTCAAAAATCTGCTGTTATTGAAGCAATCAAAGCCTGGGTTGAAGATTACAGTGGCGAAATTTCAGCACCGCTCATGGAAGAATATGCTTCTGACATAGCATTCAACGACACATATATAGCATGGTCAGGCGACGAAAGCGCAGGCGTGGATGTGGACATAGAAGGTACATATATGAGAATTGATGGCCCAAGATTATGGATTGAAATAGTTTGTCAGGCTGGCGTGATTTTGTCCGGAACACATTACCATACAATGTTCCGCGATAAATCATACGATTACGGAAACAGCCTCTGATATTCACTGTCTATCACCCGACAAATGTTAACGTCGGGTGAACATACACTGACCATCTCTCAAATTTTTATCAGGAATACAGTATGCGCCTTTGTTATCGCATTCTGCTGCTGACATTTATGACGGGCTGGAGTCAGGCCCACGACGTACTGACCAGCAGCATTTTTTTTGATTTTCGAAGCGACATGATACTTGCAGAAATGCATGTTCCACTTGACCAACTGCACTTGGCCGCCCCGGAATTTGGCAGCAAAACCCAGATTGATCTGGACGATGATCATCAGCAAGCCATCAGTAAGTATCTCTCTCAACACATTCAACTGTTGAGCGCGCCAAAAAAAGCATTGCCTATGAAGGTCGATAAACTGCAGCAGATCCAGATCGATCAACAGCCGTTTTTATATATAGAACTAAAATTTCCAATATCAGATACCAACACGCTCGTTTTCAAAAGCGATGTCATTCTGCATCAGGTGGTAACACATAGAACTCTTGTGTCTGTACGTTCAGACTTTAAAACCGCTACATTTTCCGATGCACCCAGATTGATTGGCGTACTGCGCTACAAGCACAAAGACGTTCTGATTGATCGTGAGCAGGCGAGCATCTGGCAAGGTTTTTTGGCAATTTTGTCCGCAGGAATGCATCACATAGCAGAAGGCAATGATCATTTATTGTTTTTATGCTGTCTGCTGTTGCCAGCTCCACTGGCAAGATCAGGATTCCGATGGACCACTGCTGTGCCATTAGGTACCTGCATGGGGAGCATCGTGAAGATCGTTACTGCATTCACGCTGGCTCATTCACTCACACTTGCACTGGCATCCACACAACTGCTAAAGGTACCGTCACGTCCGGTGGAAATTCTGGTCGCCGCCTCCATTCTGGTTTCTGCGATACATGCCATTCGCCCGGTCTTTGGTGCAAACGCGACAGCCGTTGCCGCTGGTTTTGGACTGATTCACGGTCTTGCATTTGCCAGTGAAATGGCCGGTCGCGGCTTTACTGGACTCGATCTGATAATGTCGCTTGCCGGATTTAATATCGGTATTGAGATCATGCAACTACTCATCGTCGGTGCCTTGATGCCCTGGTTGATCCTCAGCAGTCGAAGCCATTGGTACTCAATACTCCGCATCACCGGTAGCGCCCTGGCAATTATGGTATCCCTGGCCTGGATAGCCGAACGTACCTGGAACATGAGCAGTCCCGTTGATGCATGGATTCAAGTGCTGCGCAGTGAAGGTATGTGGATTTATTTATTCTTAACAGCAATCGCCTGTGCCAGTGTCATCTGGTCGAAGCGCTACCGCTCACCAGATTTGAATAAGACGTTGTAATACTCTGAATATCCGTCGAGATTGCATCGCACTACACTGTTTCTCTATCACAACAGTAATGGAGAACAGTCATGTCACGGTTACCTACTTATTTTATCTCTCATGGCGGCGGTCCATGGCCCTGGATACCGGAAATGCGGGCGATGATGTCGATATTGGAACAATCATTGGTCGATATTCCCAAACAGCTACCGGAAACACCAAAAGCGATTCTGGTGATTTCCGGTCACTGGGAAGCGTCAACGTTCAGCATTATGAGCAGTGCGCAGCCACCCATGGTTTATGATTACTATGGTTTCCCGGACTATACCTATCAGATCCAATACCAGGCACCCGGCGCACCTGAATTCGCGAATAGAGTCCAGGAGCTGCTGAATACGGCCGGCATAAACGCAGTTACGGATGCCCACCAGGGCTTTGATCATGGTACCTTTGCACCGCTGTACATCATGTACCCCAAGGCAGACATGCCGATATTTCAGCTATCCCTGAAATCAGGTTACAGCGTCGAAGAGCACCTGGCGGTTGGCCGCGCGTTGCAGGGATTACGCGATGAAGGAGTTCTGATCATCGGCAGCGGCCTGAGCTATCATAATCTGCGCCTGAGAGGACCAGCCGCACGAGACCCTTCAAGTCAGTTCGATAACTGGCTGCGGGAAACATTGGAACAGACCGGCGAGGCAAGATCTGACCGTCTGAAGCACTGGTCCGGGGCCCCCTCGGCAAGAATCAGTCATCCGCGGGAAGATCATCTTATACCATTGATGGTCGCTGTTGGTGCCGCAGAACAGGACAAGGCCACCCGAGTTTACTTTGACCAGAATGCGATGGGCAGCGCAGTTGCCTCCAGTTATCGATTTGGCTGAGTTTATTTACTCCGCATGGGCGGTCAGTCGCAAAAAGCCGCCCAATGCGCACAACAAAAATGAACAAGCCACGATTATGCCTATGGGATAGTACAAATTACCGGCTAAATCCAACTGGCTGTATTTGATAATCATGATCAACGCTTCCAATACCAGCGCGATACAAACCGTGCCAACAAACCGGGTAATGGTCCGGCGGGTGTTCTGGAAAATCGTTTCCCCTTTCTTAACCGTTGAATACTCTTTGCCTACGCCAACTCCCAACTCATACATCGCCAGAGAAATCACCAGCGTGTTAATGGTTCTGATGATCAGCGTGACAACATCAGCGGGGTCTGTCAGCAAACCATGGGCGAAATTGTAAACAGAAACCACCATAAGCGTCAGAGCGATAAGGTGGAATACCAATGAAAACATGTATGCCAGGCTGCGCTTATAATGAGAAAATACGGTGAGACTTCTTCGTACATTTAAAGACAACTTCATTCTTATTTCCTGTTTCACTCAGAGCTGCAGGACCTTAAAATGCACACACTGAATACCCGCCTGCTTTGGTCTCGACCAACAAAAATTTTGCAGAAAAATGTATACCAGTTAACATCACAAAAGAAATTAATAGCCATCTATTAGGCATTCGTTTTAGAAACTGAATGAAGCATTTGAAAAAGTTCATATATCCTTAATATGACATATACAGTATATAAATATTTACATTGTACGGTTATATATTCTAATACTATCTATAGACAGGAGTCGTAGCCTCAGGAACCTCTGAACAGCGACTTGAAGATTCAGAGCATGTTCTGCCAGGAGATTTGTATGAAACAGAAAAAAGCCAACCTGAGTATTAAAGTCGGGCTGACACTAACCACCGCAATTATTTTCAGTGCCTGCACCATCAGTGGCGATAGCACAGGCGACAGCCAAAATATTGTGGACCCTGGCTCAGCCAATAACACGAAGCCCAAGATTACATTGAACGGCAGCAGCAATATACAAATCACAACTGGAGACAGCTTCGCAGACCCTGGCGCTACAGCTTATGATGATCAGGACGGCGACCTGACAGACTATATAGATACCAAATCTGAAGTCACCACGACTGCTGCCGGACACTATAACGTAACCTACTCAGTCACGGATTCCAGCAACAATACTGTAACGGTATCCCGTACCGTAACCGTGGTTGATGAAAGTGAAAATTACTATGTTGATTGGATTGACAACTTCAGCCTGCCTGAGCAGGATAGTAATGGCTGGTCAATTCTGACCCCTTCCAAAGACTCCCAAATAATGTATGTCAGCGCTGATGGTAACGACAAGAGTGCTGAAACCTATGCCCCTGACGATGCGCTTATTGGCGACGATGTCTTCAATCCCGTTGGTGCGATTCAGCCTTATGCCACCATCGAAGCAGCGTTGAGTAAAATGAGATCTGGCAGTCCTGACTACGTTTTGTTAAAACGCGGTGACACCTGGGAAGAGCCAACCGTCAAAATCACTACCTACGGTCATTCAGCCGACGAAAGAGCTGTATTTGGGGCGTATGGAGATCTGACCGATGACCGGCCACTGATTAAAAACTCAGGGATAAACTTAAATGAAAGTGGCTACCTGGCCATTCTTGGCATTCATTTCCAGGACAGCAAACGTAATCCTGCTTCCGGAGATTTCGCTGGCTTCACGGATGAAACATCCAAAGGCATTGATGCAACCTTATACAATACCTATGGTGGTTTCCTTATCGAAGACTGTTGGTTTGAGTGGTACAGCAATAATGTCATTCAATCCTATTCAACTGACGCTTCCGGTAATTTTCTTCCAATTGAGGATATTATTATCCGGCGCAACATCTTCAATAATAACTATGCCACTACATCCCACGCCCAGGGATTGTATTCCGCGTATACATCCATACTGTTGGAAGAAAATATCTTCGATCACAATGGTTGGTATCAACAGGGCGATGGTAGCGCCCAGGAAGAGGGAAAGGCCACAATATTCAATCACAATACTTATTTTCCAGAGTCTCAGGACACCATCTTCCGCAACAATATATTTTTAAGACCATCGAGTATCGGCAATAAATTCACGTCCAATTCTGAAGACCCTGAAGGTACAAACAGCATTAAAGCCTGGAATATTCTGGTTGATAATAATTTTTACGCAGAAGGCGAGGTTGGCATCAGTCTGGGTGGAAATAAAGATCAGGATGATGGGCCACGCTGGAAGAATATGCTAATCGTCAATAATGTCCTCACGGCTATCGGACGGACATTTCCAACTGACCGGGATCTTGGCTGGGGCATCGGTATCAGCGATTGGGAAAATGGACTGGTACAGGGTAATCTGACTTTTAATTGGGGTAAGGATGATGGTAAAGATGGAGACTACACCAATGTCCATGCAGTCAAAAGCAGCGGACATGTGACCAACACCATTATTGATCACAACATAGCTTATGGTCTTGTCAGTAGCTTTGGAATCGTACAGCTCTCTGATGATGGTACGGATAAATTTGTGGCCCATGCCAGCAACCATATTACCTTTACCCATAACGAAATCGCATTGCTTCAGGATTCTGGTGGTTACCTTATGGAATATGACATACAGCCAGATGAACAAAATTTCGCTGAGAACTATTATTATTTTAACAGCACGGATGATTATTGGTTCCGTGCATCCGAAAACTACACTTGGTCGGAAATCAGCAATTACCGCAGTGTCGATTTTGCCAGTTATCAAAGTATTGCCAACGACAATACCTCAACCAATACAAAGCAAAACTACCTGGACCCCGATCGTACTATTGCGGACTTTCTGATCAACCAAGAGTACGTCTCTAGTGCAGATACTGACACTGAAATAGAAATATTAGTCAATCTACTGAAAACACAAAGAAAGGGAAATTGGGACAATCAATTAACCGCTGACGCAATCAATAAGTATTTCCGACAAGGCTTTTCCTACTAGGGTTTATGGCACATCGTGGCGCGACAAATGGAATATTGATGGGAAGGAAAAGGATTTCATCAGGAACACGCATCGATTGCGAGCAGGCTGTTTAAAGAAAGGGCAAGCAGTGGAAAGTAAAACCAGAAAGCGCTACAGCTACCGACAAACTATGGGCCAAAAGCCAAAGATCCAGCAGTAAAAATAAACGGTAGCAACTTTGCCAATCCCGGCACCACCACCGACTGAAGATACTCTGATCCAACTAAAGCATGCCCGCAAAAATACTGGATCTGCGTGACCACCTTACGAGCCTCGGGTCTACTTTGACCAGAATGCGATGGGCAGTGCAGTTGCCTCCAGTTATCGATTTGGCTGAGTTTATTTACTCCGCATGGGCGGTCAGTCGCAAAAAGCCGCCCAATGCGCACAACAAAAATGAACAAGCCACGATTATGCCTATGGGATAGTACAAATTACCGGCTAAATCCAACTGGCTGTATTTGATAATCATGATCAACGCTTCCAATACCAGCGCGATACAAACCGTGCCAACAAACCGGGTAATGGTCCGGCGGGTGTTCTGGAAAATCGTTTCCCCTTTCTTAACCGTTGAATACTCTTTGTCTACGCCAACTCCCAACTCATACATCGCCAGAGAAATCACCAGCGTGTTAATGGTTCTGATGATCAGCGTGACAACATCAGCGGGGTCTGTCAGCAAACCATGGGCGAAATTGTAAACAGAAACCACCATAAACGTCAGAGCGATAAAGTGGAATACCAATGAAAATATGTATGCCAGACTGCGCTTATAGTGAGAACATACTTTAAGACTTCTTCAAATATTTGAAGATAGCTTCATTCTTATTTCCTGTTTCAGTCAGATCTGCATGACCTTAAAATGCGTTGGCTAAATCCCTGCCTGTTTTTGTTTTGGCCAACTGAAATTTTGCAAAAAATGTGAACTGGTTAACATCACAAAAGAAATTAATAGCCATCTATTAGGCATTCGTTTTAGAAACTGGAAGAAGTATTTGAAAAAGTCCATATATCCTTAATATGGGATATACAGTATAAATATTTACATTATACGGTTACATTATCTAATACTATCTACAGACAGGAGTCGTAGCCTCAGGAACCTCTGAACAACGGCTTTAGGATTCAGAGCATGCTCTGCCCCCCGGAGATTCATATGCAACAGAAAATAGCTTCTTTAAGTGTTAAAACAGCCTGGATATTATCCGCTGTGATGACTCTTACTGCCTGCACACTTAGTGGTGAGAGTAGCGATACCATTCAAAATATTGGGAAACCGAGTCCAATCAAAAGCCCAGTACCGACCATCACTCTGAATGGCAGCAGTAATATACAAATTGCGGCTGGAAACAACTTCGAAGACCCGGGTGCGACAGCTTACGACGACCAGGATGGTGACCTGACAGGTTTTATCAATACCAAATCCGAGGTGAACACCGCTGTTCCCGGACACTATAACATCGACTATTCCGTCACCGACTCCAACAAAAATACCGTATCTGTCTCCCGCACGGTTACCGTAGCCAAAAAGGGTGATAACTACTATGTCGACTGGATTAAAGATTTTAGCCTGCCAGCTCAGGATAGTAATGGCTGGTCAGTTCTGACCCCTTCCAAAGACTCCAAAATAATGTATGTCAGCAACGATGGGAATGACGAAACAGCTAAAGTTTATACTCCAGACGACTCAACTGTTGGCAACGATGTTTTCAATCCTACTGGCGCAATTAAGCCCTATGCCAGCATCGAAGCAGCGTTAGACCAACTACGACCTGGCAGCCCTGACTATGTTTTGCTTAAACGTGGCGATACCTGGGAAAGCCCTGAGGTAAACATTAAAGTTCATGGCCGCTCAGTTCAGGAAAAAGCGGTTTTAAGTGCATACGGTGACTTGGCAGATAACCGACCACTCATAAAAAACTCTGGAGCAATTCTGAATAAAAGTGGATATCTGGCTATTGTTGGAATTCATTTTCAGGCCAGCAAACGTAACCCCAGCTCCAGCGATTTTGTTGGCTTTGACAAGGTCGATGACACC
Organism: Gynuella sunshinyii YC6258; assembly: GCF_000940805.1. Taxonomy (GTDB): domain Bacteria; phylum Pseudomonadota; class Gammaproteobacteria; order Pseudomonadales; family Natronospirillaceae; genus Gynuella; species Gynuella sunshinyii. The sequence continues at coordinate 412,394 of NZ_CP007142.1, forward strand.
AAAGGAATTAATGCGGCTTTATTCAATGATTATGGTGGTTTGCTGATCGAAGACTGTTGGTTTGAGTGGTTCGACAATAACTCTATTCAGTCATTTACATTTGATAAGAATAATAATTTTTTGACCATTAAAGATATTATTGTTCGACGCAATATTTTTAATAATAACTATTCTACTGCGGCCCATTCCCAGGGTTTGTATTCGGCATATACATCCATGCTACTGGAAGAAAATGTCTTTGATCACAATGGCTGGTATCAACAAGGTGACGGCAGTACTAAGAAAGATGGAAAAGCCACAATGTTCAATCACAACACCTATTTCCCGGAAGCCCAGGGCTCTGTTTTTCGCAACAATATTTTTTTAAGAGCCTCAAGTATGGGTAACAAGTTCACGTCCAACTCTGAAGACTCGGAAGGCAGCAATAGTATTAAGGCCTGGAACATCCTGGTTGATAACAATTTTTATGCAGAGGGGGAAATTGGTATCAGTCTGGGAGGAAATAAAGATCAGGATGATGGGCCACGCTGGGAAAATATAATAGTCGTTAATAATGTCTTAACAGCAATTGGCAGGACGTTCCCAACGAATCGAACTTTAGGTTGGGGTATAGGCATCAGTGACTGGAAGAATGGACTGGTACAGAACAATCTGATGTTTAACTGGGGCCAGGATGATAATAAAAGTGGTGACTATAAAAACGTCTATGCCATTGACAGCAAAGGTCATGTGACCAATACCATCATTAATTACAATATTGCCTATGGACTTGTCACTGGTACAGCGGTCATCAGCTTTTCTGATCAGGGTGAAAAAGAGTTTGTCGCTCAGGCCAGTAACCATATTACCTTTACAAATAACCAAATCACTTTGCTTAAAGATTCAGGTGGCCGCATTATGGCCTATGATATACAACCGAAAGCACAGAACTTTGCGAATAACGATTATCATTTCGACACCAACGATGCTTATTGGTTTCGTGCAACGGATAAGTACATCTGGTCAGAACTGAAAAGTAATCGGGATATTGATTTTGCTGGTTATCAAAGCATTAGTGAAGACAACACATCTATTCAGAATCGCCAATCCTACCCCGCCCCCAATCGAACGATTTCCGACTATCTGAAAGATAAGAATATTGACTCAACCGCCAATGCTACTACTGAAATGAATATTCTGGTCAATCTCCTGAAAACGCAGAGAAGGGGAAACTGGGATCAAAAGTTAACAGCAGGTGCGATCAATAACTATTTCCGGGAAGGATTTTCCCGTTAAACATTTGTGATACCTGACCTTTATTACAGTTTCGAATCTTGATGCAGAAAAAGGGAAACAAAAGCACCTCCAACTCTGAAGGTTCATAAACCATAAAACAGCATAGAGTCAGGAACACTCCCGCCATGATTTTTCGAGCGGAAAAATCGGAATCAGTTGGGTTGGTAATAAAGGTCAGATTGACTGTTCCTTGGTAAGAATATTGTCATTGTTACCATATTTCAGCCTTCAAAGGCACCGCAGTATATGGAGATGCTTGATTATTCAAATAAATGGAAAGTTATGCCGGAAACGGGAGCATTCTACGCTCTATTGACTATACGGCGACAAAACAGGCAAAGGCCATGATCGTTTTTTCGAGATGGTTTTTCTGATTAAAGCTCATTTCGCGTGCAGTTTCATGGAACCATAAATAACGGACGTTGGAAGAAAGCACATGAATTTCAATAACCACAAATACTTACAAACAATATTTTGCTGTGCTCTATTGGCGGCATGCAACTCAGAAAGCGATTCAGGCAAAACCAATACTGCCGCTGCACACAGCAGCCAGGGCCCTGAAATTCAACTGACCGGCATTGAAAATATACAACTGCTGGCCGGTAGCGATTTCGTTGATCCCGGCGCCGTTGCAGAAGATGCTGAGGATGGTGATCTGACATCCAGTATTTCTGTTGATTCGAATCTTGATGTTTCCACCACAGGCAAATACGGTATTACCTATACAGTCGTCGATTCTGATGGTCACGAAGCAACTGTCACACGCACCATTATTGTGGCTGCAGAGTTTGACGATAACTATCATGTCAGCTGGGAAAGCAACTTTAGCCTCCCCAAACAGGATGCAGACGGCTGGTCAATCTTAATACCCTCATCCAACTCGCGACTGATCTATATTTCAACCACGAGCGGTGACGACAATACTGCGAAGGTTTACACGCCCAAGGATAGTGTAATCGGCGGAGACTATCGTAATCCTGCCGGTACGGTTTTAGCGTATAAGACAATGGAAGCCGCTTTCGAACAATTAAGAGCCGGAAAACCAGACTACCTGCTGTTTAAGCGCGGAGACACCTTTACTAAAACCCCCGGCTTCGATCTTGCACTTAAAGCCGGTCGTTCAGCCTCCGAACGACAGGTTCTCACCAGTTATGGACCAGCCACAGAGAGACCTGTGATCGATACCGGTACTGGTTGGGGATTAAACTTCAACAATGCTCCCTATTCAGCTGCCGTTGGATTATATGTTGTGGCCAGTGGACGTAACCCGGACCAGGACGGTGATGGCAAGGAGGACCGTGACTTTGACTGGAATTCCATAGGTCAGGCACTGGGTTTTCGTGGTTTGGATATCGTCGGCCACATACTGATCGAAGATTGCTGGTTCGACTGGTATTCAAGCAACTATTTCCAGTCAACCGATGATAACTCCGAGGTGATAGACATTATTTTCAGACGGAACCTGGTGACCAACAATTATGCCGCGGTATCCGGTCAGAACACGCAAGGTATGTACTCCGATAATGTTTCATCGTTAATTGAAGAAAACATTTTCGACCACAATGGCTGGTATAAACAGGGTACCGGTAGCGATGACAAAGAAGGTCAGGCTACTTACTACAACCACAACATTTATTTTGTAGAACCCAGGAACACGATTGTCAGGAACAATCTGTTTTTGCGTTCATCCAGTATTGGTACCAAGTTCACCTCCAACACAACATCCGGGGACAATCAGATCAAAGCCTGGAACCTGTTGGTTGATAACAATCTTTATCTTGAAGGCGAAGTTGGTATTGGTCTGAGCGGTAACAAAGATCAGAACAACGGACCAAGATTTCAGCAAATCTACGTAACCAATAATGTGCTGATGAATATAGGCCGAACTCAGCCGTCTAAACGGGATCTTGGCTGGGGGATGGATCTGGCTGACTGGAAAGGCGGGCTGGTCAACGGCAACATCTTTGCACACTGGGGACAATACAACGCTCAAAACAATAACAACTATGCCATGTATATAACTGGCGAGATGTCCAATACAGAGATCAGCAACAACATTATCTATGATATCTACAGCAATCAGGTTCTGGTCAACTTCACCGGATATGACGAAATCGTATCATTTGATTTTCACCACAATGAAATCCAGGGAAAGGATGCGAACGTTCAGCGACCTGGCCGCCTGTTGCAATATTCTGTTAACAAAGGCACTGGTAATCTGGCTAATAACTACTACTACTCAGAAGTAGAGCAGGATCACTGGTTTTCCGGGCAAGGTTCTGCTTATTTGACTCTGGATCAGTATCGCAGTTACTCCGGTGACACGACATCCATGCCTCAGTCTCGCTCTTATGATGAGCCGGAGCGTTCTATTTCAAGTTATTTGTCCTCTCTCGGGTACGCCTCAGGGTTAAATGTAGATACGGAAATGGCAGCGTTAATCGAGTTGTTACTGGCACAACAAAAAGGTAACTGGGACACCAACATAAGTGCTACAGCAATCAACAATTATATTCGCGAAGGATTCTGCCTCGAGGGTAACTTCAGCTGCCGCTGATACAATAACCCTGACTCGGTATCTGGCTAAAGTTTGCTGGCAAAATATTGAATCTGCGTGACCACTTTACGCGCTTCACGTTGATTGAATGTCGATTTGCGACACACCAGAAAACTCGGCCGGTACAGCTGTTCAGGATCCGGCATCAGCGCAAAAGACATGGCATTCAATGCCTTGGCCACCCCCAGGGGGACCAGGGCGTGGCCAAACCCGGATATCGCCAGCTGTGCCGCCGCAAAAGAAGACTCCACCTGCATCGACTGATGCAGGTTAAATTCTGCCAACAGAGGTTTTAACCATTCCCAGGTGTTGGATTTGCGCTCAATGCCAATTATATCGATGGTTTTACCTGTCTCCCTTTCCTGCTTCAATAGCGCAAGATCTTTGCTTCTGGCCACGATGACCATTGGCTCCATATTGAGCAATTCCACCACCAGGCCGGGGGTTTGCGGGAGCTTGCCGGCACAAATGCCCAGTTGGTAATGACCGGACTGAATCTTGTCGATCACGGTTGGTGTCCGGTGTGCGTGAATATCAAACATCAGACCCTCTACCTGTTCACTGACATTTTTCAGCAGATTCCCACCCCAGGAAGATAATATGGCTTCGGAAACACCGATGCTCAAGCGCTGTTGTGAGGTTTGACTTTGTTGCTGGATGATTAGATTCAAGTCCGCCACCAGCGGACTGACTTTATTGATGAAGGCCGTTCCCTGCTCGGTAAAAACCGCCTTTCGCCCCTGCTTGGTAATCAGCTGTACGTCCAGTTGTTGCTCCAGCAATGCAATTCGCTTACTGATGGCCGACTGGCTGATTCGCAGTGCCAGTGCCGCAGCACTCATAGTCTGATGTTTGTCCAAGGCAATCAATGCTTCAATATTGGCCAACACAAAACTTTCCTCTTTGGAATATATTGCTTTAATAATATTCGCTATTGTGGATTATTCCCAGAGTGCAGAATACCCCCGTTCCTCGCACTTACGGAGTCATACCATGTGGTTCATTGCCTTCTCAACGATTGCCCTGACCAGCTTGTTGTCAGGAGTACTCGGGATGGGTGGAGGCATGATCCTGATGGGCGTCTTGGCCATCATCATGCCGCTATCCCAGGCAATGATCGTACATGGTCTGACTCAGACAGTTGCGAACTTATCCAGGGCTTGGATTCATAGAAGGGAAATACACTGGTCTATCTTTCGCTGGTATTTGATGGGGAGTCAGATAACGCTGATCGGTTTTTTCTTCTTTGCACTAACGATATCCAAGCCCTGGTTTTTTATTGCCCTGGGCTCAGTTGCGCTGATCAGTCAGATCATCCCCAAGCAACTTCGCATCGAAGTCAGTAAGCCTCGCAACGCGCTGCTGTGCGGTCTGCTGGTAACAGCCAGTCAGCTATTGGTAGGTGTCGCCGGTTCCATTCTGGATCTGTTTTTTATCCGCTCCAGACTCAGTCGGTATCAGGTACTGGCGACCAAAGCCATAACCCAGGCGGTTGGCCATATCTCCAAACTGATTTTCTGGTCCGGTATCGCCATCGGTCACCTGCAGACTGATTTTATTGCTTGGTGGGTATTACCGGTCATCATTGTACTGGCCTGTGCCGGCAGCCATTATGGCGCGAAGATTCTGGCCCGTATGAATGATGGTCAGTTTCGCAGAATTACTTCAACGGTATTAGCGATCATTGGCATCAGTTACCTGGTAAAAGGCAGTATGATGCTGTTGTGAACCGCCTCTCCGGCGGTTCGTTTGCAGGGTACTCAGAACTCGATCTCCTGAAGCTGATCCGGTTGTATAGCGGTGACTTTGAGCTGCTTTTGGCGGGCTTTCTGTAACTCAAACTCCAGAGTCTTGACCGACGAAACAAACTGCCAGTCAGCCACAACCTCATCATGACTGATGCTCAACAGCAACCAGCCACGATCACCGGTATTCATGTATTGAAGATCTTCCACCAGGGAGACGATACCAGCCTCCGTGGCGGCATAGTCGCTCGCATCAATATTCAAATACACTTCCAATCCCGGTGACGACACCGATGCGGTTGCCAGTTCCACCCCAACCACCTCGCCATTGGCGTTAGTCAGACGACTGGCCCAGGCATTATGAGTGTCTCCAGCCAGACTGATCAGTTTGACATTCAGCGTTTGGGCAATCGCCAGCAACCGCTCACGCTCAGCACCATAACCATCCCAGGCATCGAGGTTATACGGGAGACTGGGTGCCTGTAGTAACGCCATCACCTGATCTGTCAGGCGTGACTGGTTGGCTTGCACATAGGCGATTTGCTCAGCGGTCAAGGACGGATCTGAAACCGCCAGACGTTGAGCCAGAACTGCCAGTTGTGCCAATTCCGCATACTCAGAGATCGTCATAGCCTGCGTCACGATAGCATACGGCAGATACATGCGGCCCATCAGAATCTGTTGACCCAGAATCTGCCAGGTACATTTGGACGCAGACATGGCATTTTGTAACCAGTCCAGCTGAGTGCTGCCCAACAACTGCCGCTCTTCATTGTTAATCGCGGCAGACAACGCAGTGGTATTGATGCCCTGGGTGGCGGGATCGTAAAAACTCGTCAGATCCAGCTGCTGATCCCTGGCTTCATGGCGCGTATCCAGCATTAACAGATTGACCAGATCGCCCCAGACAAACTGACGGTAAATACTGGTGGGCTCCATCAGGGAATCACTGTCGGCATTGACCGGTCGAATCGGCAACCATTCAAAATAGGCTTTAAAGGCAGCCGCTCTGCGATCCATATAATCGCCTTGTTCAATGCTGTGGTTTTCGGCTCCGGCTTTCCAGGAGTCATTGGCAACTTCGTGGTCATCCCAGACCAGGATAAACGGGGTTTTGGCATGTGCCTGCTGTAAGTCGGTATCCGTCCGATATTGAGCGTAACGGGTACGATAATCCTCAAGACTGACCAGATCACCAGCCGGTTGGGGAACACGCCCCATTGCTTCGGCATCGTCAGTGGCATAACCATCCGCACCATATTCGTAAATATAGTCACCCAGATGCAGCACCAGATCCAGATCTTCGATCTGCGCCACAGACTGATAGACATGAAAGTAACCGGCCGGGTAGTTTGAACAGGATAACACCGCCATTTTCAGCTGACTGGCAGAACCTGAAGGCAGCGTGCGGGTGTGCCCCTGGGTAGAGTCATGGTTGGCAGTCCGGAACTGATAACGATAACGGGTATCAGCAGACAGGCCCCGGATATCCACTTTGACGGTAAAATCGTTCTCCAGCTTCGCCTCACCACGCCCCTGTGCAATGACCTGGGCGGTGTCGGCTTCCGCATACACTTGCCACTCAACCACAACGGCTGTTGTTGCGGGATTTTCGGGCGTCACGCGGGTCCACAGAATCACGCTGTCACTGAGCGGATCCCCGGAGGCAACTCCATGCTCAAATGTTCCACGTCCCAGTGCTTCAGAGGGGGTTGCTGGAGCGCTGTCATCGTCATCATCCTGCGGGGCACAACCAACAAACGCATAAGTGACATAAATACTGCCAGCCGCGTGGGCACTGAGCTGTAAAAAACGACGTCGCGAAATAATAGGCATATCCATACATCTCTGTCAGAAGGAAAGTGCAGGAAGACTAACAATCCAACATGACGATATGCTGAAACGACCGCTTTGATTGCCCTGACAACAATACACGGCAACCAACAGGTGTTACCGAAAGCAGAAAGAGGTGAAAGTACGGAAGATATACACCGAGAGGAGTGGGAGTGACAGAGAAGACCCAAACCGGTCTCCTCTGCCGTTTCAGGCATTCAGGATAAACAGATTTATACCGACATACTCAGATAGCGTTCACCGGTATCACAGATCACCGTCACGACGGTTTTACCTGCTCCCAGTTTCTTGGCCACCCGCAATGCCGCTGCCACATTTGCCCCGGCGGAAATGCCTCCAAAAATACCTTCCTCCTTAACCAATCGTTCACGCATCGCGAACGCATCAGCAGTATTCACCTTTTCAACACCATCAAGCAGCTCAACTGCCAGGTTCGCAGGTATGAAACCGGCACCGATACCCTGAATTTTATGAGGACTGTGAGTACCACCGGAAATGACCGGTGATTCTTCCGGCTCTACGGCAATAGCCTGAAACGCGCTGTTACGCGACTTGATCACGGAAGCCACCCCACTGATGGTTCCTCCGGTACCCACACCGGCGACAAACGCATCAATGTTACCATCAGTGGCTTTCCAGATTTCCTCGGCCGTGGTTTTCCGGTGAACTTCCGGATTGGCGGGATTCTCAAACTGCTGTGGCATGAAGGCATCAGGGTGCTGTGCCAATAATTCTTTGGCCTTGTTAATCGCCCCTGTCATGGCTTCTTTTCCCGGTGTCAGTACGATCTCTGCACCGTAACTGGTGAGCAGATGGCGACGCTCCACCGACATGGTATCTGGCATGGTCAGAATACATTTATAACCTCTGGCTGCCGCAACCAGCGCCAGCGCAATCCCGGTATTACCGGATGTCGGCTCAATAATTGTGCCGCCAGGCTTGAGCTGTCCGGAAGCCTCAGCTGCAGTAATCATCGCCAGCCCTATGCGGTCTTTTACCGAACCACCCGGATTCCTGGATTCCAGCTTCACATAGACATCGGCACTGCCGGCCTCAGGCAATCGCTGTAAACGAACTAAATCTGTATCACCGATCAGTGCGGTAATATCTGCTGCTTTAACAGTCATTATATGTCTCCATTAAATACATCGTTGTCGGTCGAACCATTGTCTTACCTATGGGGCAACAGGTTCGGATTCAACTGACGCTTTTCTAACATGGTTTCATGAAAGGCCGCTAATAGCCTTTGCTTCTTTGCATATTCCGTTACCCGGCATGAACTCGCAGTCATGCAAAGGCCTATAAATGGCAACGCGGCAATTAACCTGAATCAACTTTTTATACAAAATTCCGTGACCCATCAAAAATTGCTTGAAGGCTTTTTACTTAAACGTTTAAGATTGCCGCCATCTTCTTAGCATAAAAACAGTTAATAGCCGCACAGCTGTCCGGCTCACAGCTGATAGATCCAGCTCCAGCAAAACAAATCAAAAGCCTGGGAGGATCAGACTTGGCGTTGGCATTGTTTCAATTACAGGCCAATAACTATAACACTGTCAGCGAAACACAGTTTCCATAGACATCTTCGACAGGTACGGACAACCAATATGAAAAACCAGGTTCAGCTTATTACCTATATAGATCGTTTGGGCAAAGGTGATATCAGAACTTTAGAGAGAGTCTTGTCAGGTCCTCTCAAGGGCTTATTTGGGGGTATTCACATGCTCCCGTTTTTTACTCCTTTTGATGGTGCCGATGCCGGTTTTGACCCCAGTAATCATGCTCAGGTCGACCCGCGTCTCGGAGACTGGCAGGATATCAAACGGCTGTCCGGTCAGGCAGAACTGATGGTGGATCTGATCGTCAACCACGTTTCCAGTGAGTCACCACAATTCCAGGATGTACTGGCCAAAGGTGAACAATCAGAATTCAATAAACTGTTTTTGACTATGAGTTCTGTCTTTCCCAATGGTGCGACAGAGCAACAGATTTGCAACATATATCGCCCCCGGCCAAATCTGCCCTGGAGTATGATCAAACTGGCGGATGGAAGTACCCGACTGTTCTGGACCACCTTCACAGCACAACAGATTGATATCGATGTTGAATCAGAACAGGGCCAACAATATCTGTTAAATATTCTGAAAGAGTTTCATCAGGCCGGCATATCCACTATCCGACTGGATGCAACCGGTTATGCAATTAAACGCCCGGATACATCATGCTTCATGATACCGGAAACGTTTGACTTCATTGCCCAGCTGACCGAGCAGGCCAGAGCCCTTAATATAGAAGTTCTGGTAGAAATACACAGTTATTATCAGACTCAGATTGAAATCGCCGCGAAGGTTGACCGGGTATACGATTTTGCCCTGCCGCCGCTGGTACTGCATACGCTTTTCAATAAGGATGCTGCACCGTTACTGCAATGGTTTAACGTTTCTCCTCGCAACTGCATTACCGTTCTCGATACTCACGATGGTATCGGTGTCATCGATGTAGGTGCCGATAATGGCCGGTCCGGATTACTGGCACCGCAGCAGATTGATGATCTGGTCGAACAGATTCACCGCCATTCCAATGGCGAAAGCCGTCTTGCAACCGGTGCTGCCGCCTCCAATCTGGATCTTTATCAAGTTAACTGCAGCTTCTATGATGCTCTTGGTAAAAATGACCAGTTATATCTGATTGCCAGAGCCATCCAGTTTTTTGCTCCGGGCATCCCACAGGTTTATTACCAGGGACTGCTGGCCGGCAAAAACGATATGGAACTGCTGGCAACAACGAAAGTCGGCCGGGATATCAACCGTCGTTATTTTTCCGAACAGGATATTGAAGCTCACATACAGCAACCCGTTGTTCAGAAACTGTTTGAACTGATCCGCATCCGTAATGAAGCGCCCGAGTTTAATGGTTTATTCAGTTTTGAAAGTACAGCTAATCACGAATTTGTTCTAAGCTGGCAATTGAATGATTCGACCATTTCTCTGGCGGTGGACCTGAATCAGAGTCAGGCAATCATTTTTACTGCTAAAAATGCCGAGCCAAGCCACGATATCTGGAAAATTTAAGACGGTTTGGACGTTTTAGAAACAGATTGAGTCATGGTTTTGTTTTAAATATTTTTTAATAACAAAAAATAATGATTCATTGAAATACCGCCTTAAACGTTTAAGGTGTATTGTCTCAAAGCAATGACACATGGTGTCATGGACATTAGGCTAACTAAATCTGAACAGAGTTCCATCTCTGAAAGATTTAAGAACCAAAAAAATAACTACAACAGGAGTACTGCGAATGTCGCTCAAAAAAACCACTCTTGCCACGGCAGTGGCGCTGGCAGCTGCTACGGCGACTGGTGCCGTTGCCGCAGATCTGAAATTTGAAAAAGGCAAAGGCCCGTTTCATTGGGAAGATCTGAAACAATTTGAAAATATGGATCTGTCCGGAAAAACCATCAGCGTGTTTGGTCCCTGGCTGGCGCAGGACGAAGCTCTGGTAAGCTCAGTCATCGCCTATTTTGAAGATGCCACTGGCGCCAAAGTCGATTACGCAGGTTCAGACAGCTTCGAACAACAGATCGTGATCGATGTGCAGGGTGGCAGTGCTCCCAACATCGCAATTTTCCCACAACCAGGTCTCGCTTCCGATCTGGCGTCCAAAGGCTATCTGTATCCTCTGGGCAACGACACCAAAAAGTGGATTGCAGACAATTATGCAGCGGGTCAGTCCTGGGTTGATCTGGGTACCTACAAAAACAAAGATGGCAAAAAAGAACTGTACGGTTTCTTCTACAAAGTGGATCTGAAATCTCTGGTCTGGTATTCCCCGGACAACTTTGATGAAAAAGGTTACGAAGTCCCGGAAACCATGGAGGAGCTGCTGGCACTGTCCGATCAGATCGTCGCTGACGGTGGTACTCCATGGTGTATCGGTCTGGGTTCCGGTGGTGCAACCGGCTGGCCGGCAACTGACTGGGTTGAAGACCTGATGCTCAGAACCCAACCCCCCGGTGTTTACGACCAATGGGTAACCAACGCCATTCCGTTCAATGATCCTCGCGTTGTGAAAGCCATTGAAGCGTTCGGCGAATTTGCCAAAAATGACAAATACGTTGATGGCGGTGCCGCTGCAGTTGCAACCACCGATTTCCGTGACAGCCCAAGAGGTCTGTTTACCGTGCCGCCAAAATGCTATATGCATCGTCAGGCTTCCTTCATTCCTTCATTCTTCCCGGACGGCACACAAGTGGGTGAAGATGTCGATTTCTTCTACTTCCCGGCTTATGCCCGTAAAGACTTGGGTAAACCGGTACTCGGCGCAGGTACTCTATGGGCGATCACCAAGGATTCTCCAGAAACCCGGGTCTTCCTGGACTTCCTGAAAACCAATCTGGCCAACGAAATCTGGATGGCACAATCCGGCTTCCTGACACCGTTGAAAACCGTCAACACCGAAGCCTATGCAACAGATACCGCCCGTAAGATGGGAGATATTCTGCTGAATGCCACGACTTTCCGCTTTGACGGTTCTGACCTGATGCCAGGCGCTATCGGCGCGGGATCTTTCTGGACCGGTATGGTTGACTACACCAGCGGTGCTTCAGCCAAATCCGTCGCTGATGCAATTCAGAAAAGCTGGAATCAGATCAAATAACGGTCTGATTTCAGTCTTCAGGGTTCCGAGTATTCGGAACCCGCATAATTCATTTCATATTTGTTAGGAGGCCGGTTGTGTTACAGCAACTGTTCGGTGCTGCTACCGCCATTGTGTTGTCTGTTGGGGTTTGTGTTGCATTCTTTTATGGTGCTAACGCGTTGCTGGATTATTATGCGACCGCGTCGGGTCTTGATCATCGCAGTCGTGACCGGCGGGAACGTGTACGCAGCATCGTGCAACCCCTGATTTTCGTAGGTCCAGCACTACTGTTACTAAGTATTTTCCTGATTTATCCGGTTATCAAAACCGTCCAGTATTCGTTTATGGATCGTGGTAGTTTCGAATGGGTCGGACTGGCCAACTACGTCTGGGCTTTCCATGACCAGGAATTTCTGCAGTCCATCGGCAACAACATTCTCTGGTTGATCATCGTACCATCGATGAGCACCTTCCTGGGCCTGCTGATTGCCTATCTGACTGACCGTATCTGGTGGGGTCAGATTGCCAGAACACTGATATTTCTGCCTATGGCCATTTCCTTCCTGGCGGCCAGCGTCATCTGGAAGTTCGTGTACGACTATCGCGGACCGGATTCTGAACAGATCGGTCTGTTGAATGCCTTCTGGGTTGGTTTGGGAGGGGAACCTCAAGCCTGGATTACGCTGCCATTCTGGAACAACATATTTTTGATGATCATTCTGATCTGGATTCAGACGGGTTTTGCCATGGTCATTTTGGGAGCGGCAATGCGCGGAGTTCCGGAAGAAACTCTCGAAGCTGCACACATGGAAGGTGCCAATGAAATGCAGATTTTTTTCAAGATCATCATTCCTCAGGTGCTGGGTACCATTCTGGTGGTCTGGACCACCATCACCATCACCGTTCTGAAAGTCTTCGATATTGTGTATGCCATGACCAATGGTCAATGGGATACAGAGGTCATTGCCAACATGATGTTCGATACCATGTTCCGTGCCGGTGATGCCGGACGAGGTAGTGCCATCGCAGTTGTGCTGATGGTGGCAGTACTGCCGATCATGTGGTGGAACATTCGCAACGTCCGCAAGGAGGAAATATGAGCATCATGGGTGGCGGTCTACACCGCATGACAATGGGAAAAGCGCTGAAGCATGCAACCGTGTTGTTTTTTGTGCTGATCTGGTCGGTTCCAACTCTGGGTCTGTTGATCAGCTCTGTCCGTGACAAAGATCAACTCGCCATTTCCGGCTGGTGGACCTCTCTAAGCTCCAAAATATCCAATGATGTGGTGCGAATGGGAAGTGCCGATGACCAGCAACAGCAGGGTGATCACTACATCATCACCGGCTCTGTTTTTGAAGGTAATAACAAGGGCACAGTCCTGACCTTTGGCTTCCGGTCTGATGAATTGGATGCCTACAAAGCCGGTGAAACGGCTGATATTGGCAAAGGCCAGACACTGCTGGTTACAGCCGCCGGGGAATATACCCTGAGCAGCAGCGAGGCATTTACCAGCTCGCGGGGCAAACGGCTGTTCTTTGTCGCCAAACACGCTCCTCGCTTCACCTTTGAAAACTACCACAAAGTGCTGACGTCCGAGGGTATCGGCCGGGCATTCGTTAACTCTGCAACCGTTACCCTGCCGGCCACGTTCATTCCTATTCTGATTGCCGCGTTCACCGCCTATGCGCTGGCGTGGATCGACTTCAAGGGGCGTGCCACCATGCTGGCGCTGGTTGTGGGTCTGCTGGTCGTTCCGTTGCAGATGTCGCTGATTCCGGTATTACGGCTGTATAACGAAGTAGGGGGGTACTTTGGCTTTCCGGCCAAGTCATATCCGGGTATCTGGCTGGCCCATACCGCGTTCGGTCTGCCACTGGCAATTTATCTGCTGCGCAACTACATGGCCGGTCTGCCTAAGGAAATCATGGAATCCGCCCGCATGGATGGTGCCAGTCACTTTCAGATTTTCCGTACCATTGTGCTGCCACTATCCGTGCCGGCTCTGGCTTCCTTTGCCATCTTTCAATTTCTCTGGGTCTGGAATGATCTGCTGGTTTCGCTGGTGTTTCTGGGCATCGCCGACGATAAAACGGTCATGACCGCACAGCTGAAAGAAATGCTCGGATCGCGCGGAAATAACTGGGAGCTGCTGACCAGTGGGGCCTTCATTACCATGATTGTGCCGCTGATCGTGTTCTTCTCCTTACAGCGTTTCTTTGTACGTGGATTGCTGGCCGGTTCTGTCAAAGGCGGCTGATCCGGATAAGGTACCCCGCAGGCCGGAGCATATGTCTGGCACTGTGGGGTCACATTTGACAACTTTGTTGTCACGATAACTCTCAGGGACTGTATGCTTGTGCTGTAATAGGGATGTTACTTTAATTTCGAATTCAGGAAGTAAAGAGATTATGAGTCATGTAAACGAATGGTGGCGTGGTGCTGTCATTTATCAAATTTATCCTCGTAGCTTTTGCGATGCCAATGGTGATGGTATTGGCGATATCGCCGGTATTATCAAGCATCTGGATTACATTGCCGAACTCGGTGTCGATGCTGTCTGGCTGTCGCCATTTTTTACTTCCCCCATGAAAGATTTTGGTTACGACATTTCTGACTACCGAGATGTTGATCCGATGTTTGGTACTTTGGCTGACTTCCGGGAAATGATGGATAAGGCTCATGCTCTCGGATTGAAAGTCATTATCGACCAGGTGTACAGCCACTGTTCCGACCAGCACGAATGGTTCAAAGAAAGTCGCTCAAGTCTTGATAACCCTAAAGCCGACTGGTTTGTCTGGGCAGACCCAAAACCGGATGGCACCGCACCGAATAACTGGCTGAGCATGTTTGGAGGACCCGCCTGGCAGTGGGATACCACCCGTCAGCAGTATTATCAACACAACTTTCTGGCCAGCCAGCCGGACCTCAACTTCCATAATCGCGAAGTGCAGGATGCCATTCTGGATATCGCCAGATTCTGGCTGGATCTGGGTGTCGACGGCTTCCGCCTGGACACAGCCAATTATTATGTGCACGACGCACAGTTACGTGACAATCCACCCAAGACCGAACCCTGGCAACAGTTCATCGGTGCAGATCCGTTAAACCCATTCAGCCGTCAATATCACACCCGACAGGTTTCCCAGCCGGAAAACCTTGAGTTCCTGAAACGGCTACGGTCACTGATGAATCAGTACCTGGGAGATCGCTTTACCGTTGGTGAAATCGGTGCTCCTGAAGGCCTTAAGGTCATGGCGCAGTACACCTCCGGCGGTGACAAACTGAATTCCGCCTATACCTTTGAACTGCTGCGCGATGAACACAGCGCCGAGTATATCCGTACCGTACAGCAATCGATCAAAGACCATCTGGGCGATGGCTGGCCATGTTTTTCACTCAGCAATCACGACATGGTGCGCAGTGTGACACGCTGGGGACATGGACTGGATCAGGATGCTTTTGCCAAAGCCAGCCTGAGTTTTCTGTTAAGCCTGCGTGGCAGCGCCTGTATCTACCAGGGCGAGGAGTTGGCGCTGGAAGAGGCGGATGTTGCATTTGAAGATCTTCAGGATCCCTTTGGCATCGAATTCTGGCCCAAGTTCAAAGGTCGGGACGGATGCCGGGTGCCGATGATCTGGGATGAGACAGGAGGTTTCTCCAGTAATCCCAAACCCTGGCTGCCGATTTATCCGCCCCATCTGGCACGTAATCCGGCGACTCAGCAGCAACAGCCGCAATCAAGCCTGCGATTCGTACAAAACTTTCTGCGCTGGCGGAAACAACATCCGGCGTTGGTAACTGGTGACATTGACTGGTTAACCATCAATCCGGAAGTATTGACCTTCATCCGTTCTCAGGGTGATGAGAAAATTCTGGTGGTTATTAACCTGACTGGACAACAACAACAAATGACCCTGCAGCAAACCGTCAAAGATGAACTCACAGGTCACGGCCTCGAAAATCAATTCGACAAAGCTACAGGGGAATTAATACTGCCTGCACTAGGTGGTTGCTATTTGATCTTAGGCGAATGAAAAAACTGACACTCAAAGATGTCGCAGCAGAGTTAAAGGTATCGACCGCTACCGTGTCGAACGCCTTTAACCGGCCTGATCAATTATCGGCGAAACTACGTTCTCACATACTCGATCAATGCCGCAAGCTCGGCTATTTCGGACCGAATGCCGCAGCCCGAAGCCTGAAAATGGGTAATAGCGGCATCATTGGTGTGGCGTTGTCAGACCGACTGCAATATAACTTCAGTGATCCGATTGCCTCACGCTTTCTGTCCGGACTGGCCGAGACATTCGATAATGCCAATATCAATCTGCTACTGTTACCAAGCCGGGCGGAGTTCTACGAAAGCCGTCAGTTTGACTCATTTGCAGATGGCTTTGTGCTGTACGGAAATCCCCGCGACCCGGAAGTGCTTGACCGGCTGCTACAACACAAAAAACCAATAGTGACGGTGGATTTTGATCTACCTGATACGCCTTTTATTCATATCAACAACGAACTGGCGGCTTATCAGATCACTTACCAGGCATTTACCAGCCGGCCACAACCAGCTGCTATTCTGGGCCTGAAGCTGGCCCCCACCCAATCGGTCTGCCGGATCAGCAACCAGACGCTGTTTGATCCCCATAACTCCATTTCCAGACGCCGGCTGGAGGGTTATCAAAAAGCGATCCGCGAGATCAATGGTCATCGCCTGGGTGACGAGTGGATCTGGACCATTCCGGAAAATTCTGAAGAATACGCCTACCAGGCAGTACGCGAATGCCTGATGTGCTATCCGCGTCCGGAGGTACTGTTGTGCATGAGCGATACCGTCGCCATCTGTGCCCTGCGGGCCTGTGAACAAATGAATCTGAAAGTGCCCAAAGACATTCGGATAGCCGGTTTTGATGATATTCCAGCCGCAGCAAATTATGGTCTGACAACCATTCATCAACCTCAGAGAACCAAAGGTAAACTGGCTGCGGAAATGATTCTCGGCCTGAAACCCATGAAGAGCCATGTCATCAGTACCGAGTTAGTGGTCAGAACAACCTGCTGACCTTCTAGCATATGATACGGGCTATGGCAGGCCCGCTTTTTGGGACATGGCGCTATCGTTCTCAAAGGGATTCTGTACTACACTTCTGCGCTACCCATGAAATCGGGTTTTCATCCCGAATACTCAATGATCGGACTTAAGCTCACATAATGGAGAAGTATGAGTATGACCCACACAATTCCCGGAGTGGAATTCATCGACAATGCCAATCAGCGAACCCCTTGTGTACTGGTGCTGGATACATCCAGTTCGATGAGCGGGGAACCTATCAAACAACTCAATACCGGTCTTAAGGTCTTTGAAGAACAGCTGAAAAGTGATCCGGTTGCCGCTTTGCGGGTACAGGTACTGGTGATTGCCGTCGGTGGCCACGAAGATGTCACCATCCTGCAACCCTGGACCGATGCGGTGGATTTTTCCGCTCCAACACTCCAGGCCAGCGGCCTGACGCCACTGGGCCAAGGCATGGCCAAGGCCATGGATGAAATCGACGCCCAGAAAGCACTGTATGACAGCAATGGCATTTCCAGCACCCGTCCCTGGGTCATTATGATTTCTGACGGTTGCCCGAACGACTATGGCTGGGAAGAGATTGCTGCTCAGTGTCGCGATGCCGAACGCCAGAAAAAAACCGTTATCTTTCCAATCGGCACCGAAGGCGCTGATTTTGAAGCACTGGGACAGTTCTCCAACAAGACTCCGAAAAAACTCAAAGGTCTGCATTTCACCGAATTATTCATCTGGCTCAGCCGCAGCATGGCCACCGTTTCTGCCAGCGTGCCGGGCGAAAAGGTGGCATTACCCGATACCAACAGCTGGTCTGAAATAGAGGTTTAAGCATGGGATGGCAGTATGCCGCTGCATCTGTCACCGGGGCCTCCCATGTACAGCAGCAGCTTCCCTGCCAGGATGCCTGGCAGATTCAGCAGACCGACAGCGGCATCATCGCCTGTGTGGCCGATGGCGCCGGTTCCGCGGCACGCTCAGAGATTGGGTCGAGAACCTTAGTGGATCACCTGTGTCAGACGCTGGCTCCACAACTGGATCAGCTAATCAGCCATACCGATGGCGCTCAGATGCTTGTCGATGCCATTGACGAAGTCCGCCAGGAACTTAGCGAACTGGGCCCAATCGCCGAATTCCATGCCACCTTATGCGGCCTGATAGCAACCGCTCATGGCCAAATGGTATTTCATATCGGCGATGGCGTCGTTCTGGGTATCAACCCCGGCGACTGGCAGGACTACGTGATCAGCGAGCCGGAAAATGGCGAATATGCGGATATGACCTATTTTTTTACCCTGCCGGGTTGGCAACAACACCTGCGCATCTGGTGCCCGCATAAACCCTACCCCTTATGGTTCCTGATGTCAGACGGAGTCAGCGGCTTTGCCACGACGGGTACTCAGACAGCAGGACCTCAGGAGAGCTTTCTCAAACCGGTACACCAGTACCTGTCGACCGTTTCCAGCGATCAGGGCAGCGAGGCGCTGAACGGTACACTTCAGGATAAACGGGCTGCAGCCATCAGTCACGACGATAAAACCCTGGCCTGGCTCTATATGAACCGGAATTAATCAGCGTATTTCAACACAGCGGCAGTATGTCCAACACTCTCTATTGTCATTACCCCGATGGCCGGAAGGAAACCATCCGCCACCCTGCCAAGCCCCTTAATCAGGGCGCTGACGGCGCTATCTTTGCCAGTACTGACCGACGTTATGCGCTCAAGATCTATCACCACCCGGATAAAGATCCCCGACGTGAACACAAACTGTGGCAGATGATCGAACACACGCCACCGGCACAGCAAGGTGTTACTTTTGCCTGGCCGCTGGCCATACTCAAAACACATCGGGGTAAATTTGTCGGCTATCTGATGCCGTTGCTGAACTTCAAACATGAGGTTCAGCTGGAACAGTTGCTTTCGGCCCGGGCTCGTCAGCAGTCCAAACTGCCGGAAAGCTACCTGTTTCGACTGAATGCCGCCATTGAACTGGTTCGCTGTGTCGAGGCGCTCCATCGCAGTGGTCATGCCATCATCGATTTCAAACCGGTGAATGTCATGGTCAACCGTCGGACTGCCGCCATTTCAATCGTCGACTGTGATGGCTTCTTCATTCGTGGTTCACATGATCAGTTTCCCGGTCACCAGTACACCGCCGGGTATATTGCACCGGAAGCCCATAACAACAAACTGCCGCCCGATCAACTGGATCAGGCCCAGGACCTGTTTGCTCTGGCCGTTATTGTTTTCCAACTGCTCAATAATGGAATTCACCCGTTCCAGGGCGTTCCCAAGCCCGGAACCAAACTGCCCACGGATAACCAGGCCCGCATCAGTGCAGCGCTATATCCCTACGGTGAACAACCGCACCCCCGGATAGGTCCATCCCCCTGGAGTCTTCATCGCCACTTTCCTGTCAACCTGCGGGGGGCATTGGAATCATCGCTGATTGGCCCCAAAAGACATTCGGCGCAGCAATGGCTGCAACTGCTGGAGACCTTGCGCGAACACATCAGTCAGTGTCAAAAAACAGCGGATCACTACTACTGGGGAGAAGAATGCCCCCATTGCCGCCAAAGCGCCGGACAAACACAACAGTTGGCAGCAACGGCCAAAGCAGCCGCCCAACGAAAACCCCGCAAGCCGACCATCAAAACCCGGCCGACCAGACACACCGCGGCTCAACCGACCCCTCCGCCAGCACCAACCGCCACGATATCTACCGGTTTTGCCTGGTTCATGATAGTCGCCGTCATACTGGTGGGTATCATTTTCTTTAACAACGATCACTCTGATGACAGCCGCTACCCAAGTCCGGATGACACCGCCGATGAGGTATTTAAAGACTCCTATTCCGAAATGCTGATTCCCGCTTCGGATCTTAACTTTCTCATCCTTGATCCCGCTAAAACGACCACCGAGACGGTCGCTTATACGGACGATGTTGTACGCATGACCTATGACGACGGACAACCGGACTCAATATTTTACCAGTTGCCGGAATTCAGCAGCGCCAGTGCAATACCCTACCTCAAGCGCAAGGCAATCAGCCTGAATACCACCACCACAATGATCAGCGGCGCTTATGATATTGGTATCCGTGACTTCAACGATCACAACCGGATGCTTGGACAGAATAACAACCCGAAAAACAACATTCTCATGCTATCGGACTGGCAATATGACGAAGCCACCGCAACGTCTTACACGTATTTGTGTATCCGCCATAACGATGGCAGCGGTATTGGAGGGGCTTTGCCGATATGCCAGCACGTGTTACAGAGCAAAACCAACGGATCAGCACGATTTGAATTTACAGAACAGCCGGACACAGATACCTCCACCGCCGCGCAGGCTGGTGGCTGGCGTTATGACCTGAGCAACAATGGTCGTTACCTGGCCATGGCCAGCAATCGAACGCTGATCGTCTACAAAACCAACAACCCCAAACAGCCACTGGTTCAGCAATTGTTGCCGGCAGATCAGCTGCAACAATCCATCAACCGCATCATCATCGATGACAGCGGTGAACAAATCTATCTGGCCCTGACAGCACCCGCCAAACCGAATGAAGCTTTTTCCGGTACCGTCCTGGAACTGCAAAAAACCGGACAGGAGTACCAGATCAGCACCGACTTCTCGACCCTGACAGACCCCAACACCCTGTCAGGCATTGACGTTGCCATCAATGCCGATGGCACCATCATGGCCATTGGCGAATACACGGATTCGTATCTGAACACCACCGACTATACCTCTCTGGGAAGTCCTGTCGATGTCCTGGAAGGCTTTGCCAGAATCAGCCTGTGGCAACGAACCTCTGAAGGCTGGCAGCAGATCTCCACGGTCCACGAACTGAAATCCGCGAACGTTACCATCAACGGGGAAGCGTTTTACACCGACAAACCACCCAGAGAACTGATCACCGTTCCGCAGACTATCAGTGCCTACTATTTCAGAGCATCCTGGTTTGGGGGAGGACAAGGAAGCATTCAATCCCATGCCGCCTTCAATCGTCATTTTCAGCTGAGCCGTGATGGCAAAATACTGATGTCAGGACTGACTCTAAATGGGCAGAACAACCGCCAGAACAGCACCATGACCGTCAGCACCCATCTCTACGGGATCACCGGATCTGACGTCGCGCTCGCCGCCATTGCGAAACTTGCAGTCTCCCGGCAGTACGATCAAAACTACCTGCTGGTCGATGCCCGCATGTCGAAAGACGCTGCCACGATCATTTTCAATACCACCACCAATGTCAGATCTGTCTCCCGGCAAATTCAACAAACCACGCGGTTTGATTTATTTGACTTAAATTCCCTGAGCCAACCGGAATCTGTTACCACTGACGGAGGATCAACGTATTAATTGGACGATAGGCATGCCCCAATTAAGAGTCGGACGATCAGGCGACCAAAGGTTGCCTATTTGAAGTATTAAAGCAGTTGAAAACTGATATCAATCACCTTGCCGTTCAATTTCTCATTTCGAAATTGAACGGCAAATTATCCTATAACCGTAGTATATGGTCCTGAAAACTCATTTCCCTGCCGGTCACACGGGCGATAATCTGACGATTGGTCTCGCCATGATCCGACAAACCATCGCAACGAAACTCACCACCACCGGCCACCAGCATCGGCAGCATGATCTGATCCGCCAGATACTCATCCAGCACGGCATCACTTTGCAGATAACGGTTCACCTGCTTCAGCAGATTGCCGGCAACTTTTTCGGCACTGAGACGTGGTCGCCCTAATTCGGTCAGGCAAATACGCGTCTTCTCAAAATGCAGATCAACAGCCAACAGGTTACCCGGCGAACTGCTTTTGGGTTGCCGGATCCGGGTTTCAGTGACCGCCATCGGAGCACTGCGACAAAATACCTGTAGCTCACGTTCAGCGACCTGATTGCTCAGGCCGACTTCATAGGCACTGAGGCGACAGTTCAGCAGTTCACCGCGCTGCAACCGGCTGATCGGTGACAGCACTGACGGTTTGATCGTTGCCTGCCAGCAACCTCCACCAGCCGGCATGAATCCCCAACGTTGAACATCCAGCTCAATCTGTGCGCCCATTTCCCGCAATAACGGCAAAAATGAACGCTTCAGATAGGTCAGGGGCGGCGCCATCGGGTTATGAGTGCCACCACGAAACTGCACCGTTGACGCGCCTTTGGCCTGCAGTAACGGCAGCGCGATGGTCTGGAATACCAGCGTGGTGCTGCCGGCACTGCCGACATCAAAATGGTAATCGCCGGATGTCACCGCGCCCGGCACGAAACGCAGTCGCGTTGACCCCAGTTCAGCCCCCTCAACCCAGGCACCACTGATAGTCTGAGCCGCCAGCACACAGGTCAGGTGCTGACGCATCAATCCCGGCTTGGGCCGGCCGCCACGAATGTGATGAATCTCAATCCCTTTGCCGGTCAGCATCGCCAGGGTCAGCGCCGAACGCAAAATCTGGCCGCCACCTTCACCCTGGCGACCATCCAGTTCAATCATGTCCACTACACAGTTATCCTTTTACACATACCACTTGTCTCAGGGTATGAACCACTTCCACCAGGTCAGACTGAGCCGCCATAACCGCATCAATATTTTTATAAGCGCTGGGGGTCTCATCCACCACCGCCGCATCTTTTCGGCATTCCACATGGGCCGTCGCCAATGCATGCTCTTCAACACTCACCACTTTCTTGGCCTGGGTACGAGACATCACCCGTCCGGCTCCATGGCTACAACTGCAGAAGCTTTCCGCATTACCCTTACCCCGGACGATAAATGAGCGCGCACCCATGCTACCGGGAATAATTCCCAATTGACCTTCACGGGCGCTCACAGCACCTTTACGGGTCAACCAGACATTTTTGTCGTAGTGGTGCTCTTTCTGCACGTAGTTATGGTGACAATTGACTGCCTCGCGCTCGACGATAACCGGTTTGTTCAGGGTAACCGCCAGCGCTTTCAAAGCCCGTCCCATCATCACCTGACGATTAATACGGGCAAAATCCTGAGCCCAGTCGACCGCTTCAACATAGTCGTTGAAATAGTCTGTTCCTTCGACCAGATACGACAAATCCCGGTCAGGCAACTGAATGAAGAAACGTTCCATTTCCTGTTTAGCCAGGCGGATAAAGTGTTCACCGATCCGGTTACCCACACCGCGGGAGCCGGAATGCAGCATGATCCAGACATCATCCTGTTCATCCAGACACACTTCAATAAAGTGATTGCCGGTACCCAACGTTCCCAGGTGTTTTACATTATTAGTGTTTTTTAATACGGGATGCTTATCGCACAACACCGTAAAACGATCAGCCAGCTGCTGTTGCCAGAATTGACCGACATCCTCCGGAATATCATGCCAGGCACCCGGATCACGTTTTCGGGCTTTTCCTCCACCATGGGGAATGGCACGCTCCAGATTGCTACGCAGTTCTTTCAATGAGTCCGGCAACTGATCGGCCCGGACATCGGTTTTGACGGCCATCATGCCACAGCCGATATCCACACCCACCGCTGCGGGAATGATGGCACCGGTGGTTGGAATCACCGAGCCGATAGTCGCTCCCTTACCAAAATGCACATCCGGCATTGCGGCCACCCATTTATGGATGAACGGTAGCGAGGCGAGGTTTTTCAATTGTTGCCGGGCTCCGTCCTCAAAAGGTACGCCGACGGTCCAGCTTTTTACCGGAACCCCTTTTTCCACGTTGATCACTTCAATGGCCATGATTTACTCCTTTTATTAAACCTGAAACTGTCATTCCGATACGGGTGACAGATTATCTAAACCGACACATTCAACGATGTAACAGGGTATTAACAAGAACAATGCCAAGAACCAAAATAAATATAACTATTTGATAAATAAGACATTTTTATTTTTAACTCAATCACGATCAGCCAAAATTTATCGATATCGATCAACTATGATCATTTTCGAGTGGCAACAAGCCCAATGACATCACGCCCAAAGCCGTGATTACCTGCCCAAAGACTTTGTTTCGCCACAACCACCCCCACATTAAGGGACGACCCAGGCGTATCCTCTATCCAAGGAAACAACGTAATGCATGAAACCCGCACAAATATTCAGCCCTTCTCAGACAGTCAGTGGCGCACTCTCAGCCTGAGCCCGGTGATTATATTTTTACTGGTCGCCGCCGCCGACGGACATATCGATAACCGGGAAAAGCAGCAGTTTGTGGAATTACTGAAAGAGACAGAGAAGCGCCGTTCAGACAGATTGAAAACACTGCTTCAGGACGTGGCCCGGCAACTGACCGATTTATTGATGGTCGTGGCCAGCGAAACATTGGATATGATTGACGTGATAACGGAAACCGTCGATCTGGTGGAACAGCATCTTGAGCCCGAAGAAGCCCTGCTCTTCAAGCAGGACCTGCTCGACTTTGCCACTGAAATTGCCCGCAGCTCAGGCGGCCTGACCAGCGGCACAATTGATCGTCACGAGCAGCAGACGCTGGACCAAATCAGTCACTATCTGCGGCTCAATCTGTCCTGACGATCAGCCATGGAGCGCGACGATGATCAGTCGCGCAATCCCCATTCGGTTTCGACATCCTCCAGATCGCCCACATACGACAAGTCCACGCATTCCAGACTGAACATGTAGCGCACGTCTTCGATCAACTCGCGGGCATCCAGATCCAACAAATGCCCCATCACCATGCCATTGAGCTCATAGTAGCGGGGATACGGTTTACGCATGTACTGGCGAAACATCTCCAGCACTTCGCTTCTATGAGAAGGAAATGCCATGGCTATTTCCGCCAGCGAGTTCATCGAAATCGCATAAGCAAACTGATCCTCACCCTCCCGTTGCAGATACTCAGACAAAGGATTGATGGCTGCCGGTCCGATCAATGCCATTACCTTGTCCAGTTCAGTGATGGCAAAATCATCGCCACTGAAGCGGTCAAAGTTGTTGATCAGACTGTCTATCGCAGTCTCGGCCCGAAGTTGTCCCAGGGTCCGCCAGGCATGTACCGGTGCCCAGGTGGCAGGATCTTTGGGCTCAAGAGTATCGAAATGTTCATCGCATACGACTGCGATCAGATCGGCAATATCAGACTCATCAAACCCATACTGCTCGGGGTATTGGGGCCATGGTGTTGAAATATGAGCTTCTCCCAGCTCGATCAGAGCCTGGATTTTTGGATTAGAGTGCATAGTTAAGGTGTTACCTGAAATAAACCAATGGGACGAACAACAGTATGTAGGGCAATATGTAACACGTCACAGAAATGGTTTCACTGCACCCGTTCAAACTTTAGATCAAACTTGGCCAGATACTGTCGCAATCGATGCGAGTCATTGGCAGAACTTTTCTTTAATCGCGAACGATTGAACAGTTTACGACCCGCCTGAGAAATATTCTGACTGTCCCGACACACCGCCACCACATGACGGAGTTGCTGCTGGTCGAACAGATCCATATCAGCCAGTTGTTCCGGCTCCAGGATTTCTTCCAGTGCCGGTAACGAGTCATTCACCTCTGCCGGTTTCCACCAGGTCAGCAAGCGCTCACACTCCTGTTGAACCAGAGCTTCATTGATACGTCCGCCATCCGAGAGGATACTCATACGCTGAATACAGGCATTGAGATCACGAAAATTACCTGACCACAAAGCCTCAGGACTGGTGGCAAAATCGAGAAATCGCTGCCGCGCGGTCTTGTTGAAACTGACTTTGTAACCCATCTGGCTTTCCGCCTGCTGCAACTCATAATCAAGATTGGGTTCAATATCTTCACGTCGATGCCGCAAACCGGGCAATTCGTAACTCCAGAGATTGATTCGCGCCAGCAGATCCTCCCGAAAACGGCCTTCCGCCACCTGCTGTTGAAGATCCCGATTGGTGCCGGCAATCAGCTGAAAATCGCTGCTGACGGGACCATCCGCACCCACCGGATAAAACGTCTTTTCTTCAATGGCATGCAGCAACATGGCCTGTTCATCCAATCCCAGTTCACCAATTTCATCCAGAAACAACAAACCCTGATCAGCTTTGTTCAACAAACCTTTGCGGGCATTCTGAGCGCCGGTGAACGCTCCTTTCTTATGACCAAACAATGCCGACATGGCACTGTCACCGCGCAAAGTGGCACAGTTCACCGCCACCAGCTCCCCCTGGATCGAGCCACGCATTTTTTTGAGCTCATAAATCCGGCTGGCCAGCTGTGATTTGCCCGCACCGGTCGGCCCGGTAATCAATATCGGCGCCACCGAACGGATTGCTACCTGCTCAATCTGCTGAATCATGGCATTGAACTGGCGATTGCGGGTGGCAATGCCAGATTTCAGAAACTCAGTGCCTTCCAGTTGCCGACGCTTGAAACGGGAACTGATGGCATCGTATTTGGAGAGATCCAGATCGATGAGATGGCACTGACCTGACACTCCATTATCGCCACGCCCAGGCGAGGTTTGCAGCAACACGGCCGGAACATAGTTGGCTTCGCACAACAGAAACCAGCAGATCTGCGCCACATGGGTACCGGTGGTGATGTGCAGCAGGTAGCGCTCCTGATCCGGCTTGAACGGATAATGCTCCACGAAGTCCAGCAGGGTGCTATAGACCTGCTCAAAATCCCATGGATTCTCAAACCGCAGCTCATGCAGCTGCACTTCGGTGTCGGGCGAGACCGTCTGCACGTCCGCGCCGACATTATTGGCCAGCCGATGGTCACGCGCATCGTGAATCAGCTCCAGACGATCCACCAGCAGATCCTCCTGCATGAAGATACCGACCGTCGGCCGCCATTTATTCCAGCGCTTGACCCCTTTACCGCGGGCATCCAGTACGGTGCCCAGCAAACCAATCACAACCGTTTTCATATGATCTATTTCGATAAATGACGATAAATTTCGATCAGTATTCCTAAAGACCGGGTCGGGGTCAATGCTGTACATTTATGCAAGAAATATAAAAAATATTTTAAAAACAATGAGTTATAAATTTTTTTAATACATCAGAACAAGCTGGCACAGAGCTTGGAATAACAATATTGAATGTGATCACTGGCAGCGGCGCGGGTTCTGTACACCCGCCTGGCATCCCTCTCCATGAGACCGGATGTACCGACAGTATCGGACAGTACATTCACACGTTTGATAGCTCATACGGTAGAGCAGTTGACTCATAATCAATGGGTAACGGGTTCGAATCCCGTTCAAACATCCATGGTAAAGCCCTTCCAGGCTCAGGGTTCAAATCCCTCTTTAAATATAAACGGGCGCAAGCCCAAAGCGGTGTGCCGCGTTTATCAGACCCGTTGTCGATAAACCCGGGCATACCCGGACCCGGGAGCTGAAATGCCAGGGGCGCTGGCTGACGCCGGTGGGGGCCAGGGATGGTCGTAGATTCAGGTGTAATCCCCACCGGCCTCAGACAGTCAACCGGCATTCCCTCCCGGCATCTGATCAATATGGATCAAAAAAGGAGTCGTTATGAAATTGTGGACCTCCATCAGCGTGGCTGATGATGAAAGAGTTTTATTGTACCGGGACCGTCAGCTGGTCCGGGTACTGCACAGCGGTCGCTATCGCATGTTTGATCCCGGCCGGCGCTACAGCACAGAAACCCTGTCGCTGCGCGAAGCCGGCGTCAAACATGGCAACCTTGAAGTACTGCTGACCCTGGAGATTTTCCGCGCCGAGGTGGACGTTGAAACCATCGGCCAGGAAGAAGTCGGCATCGTGCGTCTGGATGGACAGGTGAAAGCGGTATTGGAACCGGGATCGCGCTTTGTCCGCTGGCGCAGCAGTGAGAATCTGACGCTGGAATGCATCGACATTTCCAATAACTACCGCATCGCTCCGGCGTTGCTGGCGCAATTGGAACGCTCGGGTGTGAACGGCATCGGCAGCCATAAGGCCTGGATGCAGTTGACCGTGCCGGATCAGACACTGGGTCAGCTGTTTGTGGATGGTCGTCTGGCCGAGACCCTGCCGAGCGGCCGCTATGGTTTCTGGTTGTACAACCGGGAACTCAACACCCAGGTCAGTGACCTGAAGTGGCAATCGGTGGAAATCAGCGGTCAGGAAATTCTGACCAGGGACCGGGTCAGCCTGCGGTTGAACCTGAACGCGGTTTACCGCTTCAGCGATGTGGTGAAGTTGCTGTCTCAGGTGAAAAGCCCTGGTGATTATATCTACCGGCGTTTGCAGCTGGCACTGCGGGAAACGGTCGGTACCCGCACTCTGGATGAGTTGCTGGCGGATAAAAACGCCATCGCCAAAACCATCACCAAATCGGTCAGCGAGCACTTGCAGGAGATGGGATTCGAACTCGAACAGATTGGTATAAAGGACATCATTCTGCCCGGTGATATGAAAGATATTCTGAATCAGGTGGTGCAGGCTCAGAAAACCGCCGAGGCCAACCTGATCCGCCGGCGGGAAGAGACTGCCGCAACCCGTTCGCTGCAAAACACCGCCAGAATGATCGAGGGTAACCCGGTGCTGTTACGCCTGAAGGAACTGGAGGCACTGGAAAAAGTGGCGGATCGGATCGGTCATCTGACCGTATACGGAGGGCTCGAAGGGGTCATGAATGGACTGGTATCTCTGACCGGGGCGGTGAAATCCTCCAACGGTCAAACAACCTCATAACGGGAGACAGACAATGGAACAGAGAATCCTTGCAACGTTGGAGCGGATCGAATGGGAATACGGCGTGGATATCCTCTACGCCTGCGAATCCGGCAGTCGCGCCTGGGGCTTTGTCTCACCGAACAGCGACTACGATGTCCGCTTCATCTATGTGCATCCACTGGATCACTATTTATCGGTGGGCAGGCAGCGGGATGTGATTGAAGAACCGATTATCGATGATCTCGACATCAACGGCTGGGATCTGCGCAAGGCCCTCGGGCTGATGCGCGGCAGTAATCCCAGTCTGCTGGAGTGGCTGCATTCGCCGGTGGTGTACCACAGTCGTGAGTGGTTTGAATACGAGCTGCGGGAACTGGCATTGCAAAGCCTGGATCGCCGGGCGTTGTTTCACCACTATCGCTCAATGGCCGGCAATGACTGGCGAAAAGTACGCAAAGCCGACCGGGAAGTTCCCCTGAAGCGCTACTTTTACATGCTGCGCACCGCGCTGTGCGCGCTTTGGGTGATGGACCCTGACAAACCGGCGATGCCACCGGTGGCATTCGCAGAACTACTGGCGCAAACAGACATGGATGCGGTCGTTCGGGCGACGATCGGGGAGCTGCAAACACTCAAGGCCAGTCTGGCCGAGAAATGCTCGATCCCCCGAGTCGTGGTGCTGGACGACTTTCTCGCCGATGCGTTTGCCCGTATGGATGCGGCCAGTCCGGAGAAAAGAGCGCCGATGCCACTGGCACCATTCGATCAACTGCTGATCAACACCGTAAGGGCGGCCTGACCGCCCTTTTTTTCGTCTGTCAAAACCTTCAGATTGGGACCTTCGGCGTCGCCGCCGATAATTGTCGCGAAACGAGCCGGCATAATTCAGCTAACTGCCAACAGGCGCTATCGGTTTCCTGCTCAGCCTGAAGCGGCCAGCCACAATTGATCCGCAGACAATCGTGATAGACCGGATGGGTACTGAAACAGGCACCGCTGCGGACATCGATATGCTGCTGTCGGGCAGTCTGTTCCAGCGCCACCGCATCCAGACCGGCAATCTGAACCCACAATACCAGCCCGCCTTCCGGTGCACTGACATTGGCATGCGCCGGTAAATGCTGCCGCAGAAACTGACGATACTGATGGATCTGGTGTTGCAGTCGTAGCCGTATTTTATGCAGGTGGGCGCGGTATTCACCCGTGGCGATCAGTTCTCCGACACAGGCCTGCGTCAAAGTGTTCACCCCCAGGCTGGTCAGCCCATGACGGTCCAGATAGGCCTGCTGATAACGCCCCGGCAGACACCAGCCCAGCCGCAACCCCGGCGCCAGGGTCTTGGACATGGAGCCACACCAAAGCATATAACCCTGCCGGTCCCAGTATTTGGCGGGCAGGGTATGGCACTGCTGATGGCCTAATTCGAGATAGATATCGTCTTCGATAATCGGAATCTGATAGCGGGCGGCCAGCTCCGCCAATGCCTGCTTCTGTGCCACCGGCAAAGTGGTACCGAGAGGATTGATATGGGTGGTACTCAGCAAGGCCGCGGTGATTTCCCCGCCGGCCATACAGGCTTCCAGCATCGGCAGATGAATACCGTCATGAGTGACCGGGATTTCGATGATCTTGCGCGACAAAGTCGCCAGCAGATCCAGCAGGCCGCTGAAACAGGGCGAGCAAACGGCGACGGTATCGCCTTCGGTGGTCACGCATTCAAGGGCCAGCCGGACCGCTTCCAGGCAACCGTTGGTGATCACCAGTTCCGATGGCGCAAAGGCAAAATGGTCTTCCCGAAAATGCCGTGCCAGGGCCGTGCGCAATGACAATTCTCCCTGCAGTTCCGGATACCGCAGCAGACCCGGGTGAGAGCGTCGGGCCACCCGGCGGATGGTTCGTTGCAGCGCTTCTCCAGGCTGTAACTCCGGTGCCAGCATGGAGGTGCCCAGAGGATTGAAATGATTGCTGTGGGGATTGTAACCATTGCCTGGTGCGAACCGTTTGGGGTCGCGGCTTTCCATCGGCAGGGTCTCCGGCACCGGAAAATGATCGTCTCCTGTCTGACTGGCGACGTAGTAGCCGGACTGCGGCAGGGCGTAGATCCAGCCAGTTTGCTGCAGGTAGTCATAAGTGCGGGTCGCGGTGGTCATACTCACTTTGTTCTGCCTGGCCATCACCCGCAGCGCCGGCAATCGTGTACCGGCCGGCAATCGCTGCTGCCGGATGTCATCGATCACCCGTTGCGCCAGTGTTTCATAGAGTGTCATGGGTCGTTTCCCGCTGCTCTGATCGGTATGAGCGCAAAATTGTACTCTTATTTTTCACAAAAATTGAATCTGCACCCTTTTTCCAGGATCACCGATACTGTGGATTCGGATCATGAATACTGAGGACACCATGAAAAAACTCGATGTTTTCCTGCTGGTTGCACTGATGGCACTGTGGGGCCTGAATTTCAGTGTGATCAAGCTCGGGGTCAACCATGTCGAACCGCTACTGCTGACGGCCATGCGGTTTGCCTTTGCCAGCTTTCCATTGCTGCTGTTCATTAAACGACCGGACGTGCCATGGCGCTATCTGATGGCATACGGCCTGTCGTTCGGGGTCGGGGTGTGGGGTTTGACGACGCTGGCCGTCTACGCCGGCACCTCGGCAGGCATGGCGTCTCTGTTGTTGGATATGAGTGTCGTCAGCAGTCTGCTGGTGGGATATGTCTGCCTCAACGAACGCATCACCCGGATGAAACTGCTCGGTTCTGCGTTTGCGCTGGCAGGGCTGGCCATCATCATCCGCTTCAATGGTGGCGCAATCACGACCAAGGGACTGATCCTGGTGTTGCTGGCGTCGGTCTGCTGGAGTGTCAACGGACTGATCGTCAAGCGTGCCGGCACCCGGGCTGTGTTCGCCTTTAATATCTGGGCCATGGCATTTGCCCCATTGCCGCTGGTCCTGCTGGCCAGCTGGATTCACGGTCCCCAGGCGATCATGAATCTGCCAGCTAAAATTGATGCCCCGGCACTCTTTTCGGCGCTTTTTCAGGCCTATCCAACCACTCTGCTGGGTTACTGGTTCTGGAACAAAATGATGGTGAAATACAGCGTCTCCAGCGTCGCACCCATGACGCTGCTGGTACCGGTATTTGGCCTGCTGGGTGGTTATCTGTTCTATCAGGAGCAACTGATCTTGCCTCAGGTACTGGCGGCGGTGCTGATTCTGGCCGGCCTGATGATTGGCGAAATGCGCGGCTGGCGTCAACGGCCAGCCAGACTGCAATCAGTAGTGGATTAACGTCGCCAACCGGTCATCGGGTCACATTTTCGCGCCCTTTCCAGGCAATTCGTTGCCATATGAATCGCTATGAACTTGTATATAAAGAGCAGGTCAGGATCATAGCGGTCATACCAACTGTACGGATGGATGGAAAGGAACAGACATGATTGAGTCGTTAAACCCCTCGTTTTTGCTTGCGTTGCTGATGCTGGCAGGTTTTTTCTGTCAGTGGCTGGGGTGGCGCTCCGGACTGCCGGCAATCTTGTTTTTGCTGCTCACCGGGATGGTGCTGGGACCACTGACCGGCTGGGTGAATCCCGATGAGCTGTTAGGGGAGTTGCTGTTCCCGTTTGTGTCTCTGGGGGTTGCGGTGATCCTGTTTGAAGGCAGCCTGACCCTGAAGTTTCATGAAATCTCCGGCCTCAAAAACGTCATTCGCAATATGACCACCATCGGCGTACTGCTGACCTGGGGCCTGATGACCGCCATCACCTGCTGGCTTGCACAGGTCCCGTTGGCGGTGGCCGCGCTGTTCGGTGCACTGATGACCGTTACCGGTCCGACCGTGGTGGTCCCCATGCTGCGCAGCATCAACGCCAAAGCCAATATCGCCAATATTCTGCGCTGGGAAGGCATCGTGGTGGACCCCATCGGTGCACTGCTGGCGGTATTGGTGTTTGAAGCCATCGTCACCGGTGATCAGGCCCATAGCCTGATCGCCTTTGCCCGACTGGTGGGAGCCGGGATCATGCTCGGACTGGTCGGGGCATTGATCATGCGTCAGGCATTACTGAAGCAATGGATTCCGAACTATCTGGTGAACTTTTTCAGCCTGGCAGTGCTGTTGGTGGTCTTTACCCTGGCCAATCATTTTGAAGATGAAGCCGGGTTGGTGGCGGTCACCTTGATGGGCATCGTGCTGGCCAACCTCAAAGGCGTGCATATGGAATCGATTCTGGATTTCAAGGAACACCTTTCCGTCCTGCTGATTTCCATGATGTTCATTCTGCTGGCGGCCCGCATGGACTTTCAGGCCATCGCCGGGCTGGGGTTCGCTGCCATACTGATACTGCTGAGCGCGCAGCTGCTGGTGAGGCCATTGGCAGTATGGGTTTCGACCCTGGGCAGCGACCTGCGGTGGACAGAACGCGCCATGCTGGCGTGGATTGCCCCGCGGGGTATCGTCGCTGCCGCCATTGCCTCATTGTTTGCCCTGAAACTGGCTGAAGCGGGGATTGAAGGGGCTGAAGCGCTGCTGCCACTGACATTTGTCATGATCGTCGGCACGGTGCTGATTCAGAGCTTCAGCGCCGGCTGGCTGGCGAAAAAGCTGGATGTCTCACTGGCCAATGCTCAGGGCGTTCTGATTCACGGCGCCAACAAGATCTCTCTGGCACTGGCGACCAGCCTGCAAAAACAGGGCTTTGATGTGATTGTGGCCGATCAGGACCGCCGCCACATCAACGAAGCACGGATGCTGGGTCTGCGCACTTATTTCGGTAATGTGCTGAGTGAGCATGCAGACATTCACCTGGATCTGATGGGCATGAAAAAGCTGCTGCTGATGAGCCGGCGTGAAGACGGCAACCATCTGATCTTTAACCAGTACAAACACGACTTTCCCGAAAACGGCATCTATGCCCTCAACACGGCGGCTCCCTCCAATAATGAAAAAGCCCAGGTCCGCAAACATTTACGCGCCCGGGTACTGTTCGCCGAAACCTGTACCTGGAGCAAATTATCGAGTTTGTTCAGCCAGGGAGCGGAAATCCGCGTCACCACCATCACCGATGAGTTCACCTTTGCCCGCTACCGGGAGCACTGGAATGACCGGTTTATTCCGCTGTATGCCATTTCCCCGGACAAGAAACTCAAAATCATGGCGGCCGATTCCGAATTTGACATCAAATCCGGATGGCAGATTGCGTCACTGGTCTCAACAGACATGTAGCATGCTATTCATGCCGTAGTGCTTCGATTGGATCCAGCCGGGCAGCCCGATGAGCCGGGAAATAACCGAAAACCACCCCTACAGCGGAGGAAAACACAAATGAGCCTATCATAATGCCCGGATCCATCGTAAATGGCAGATGCATGAACACGGAAATACTGTAAGACAAGCCAACCGCCAGGCCGATGCCCATAAGTCCTCCGAGTGAAGACAACACGACCGCTTCCACCAGAAACTGCCACAATACTTCGTGTTCCAGCGCACCAATTGCCAGCCGGATACCGATCTCCCGGGTTCGCTCGGTCACCGAGACCAGCATGATATTCATGATGCCAATACCTCCCACCAGCAGACTGACACCGGCTACGGCTCCCAGCAACCCGGTCAGGGTCTGGGTGGTGCTGGTCAGGGTTTCAGCCAGTTCGGTGGTATCCATGATGTTGTAGTTGTCATCTTCGTTGGCGGCAATATTACGGCGCAGCCGCAACAGCCTATTGAGGCGGTCTTCGACATGTTCAGAATCGATACCATCCTGCAGTGAAATATAGATCTGCTGGACCTCACGATCACCGGCAATGCGTTTCTGAAAGGTCGGAAAAGGCATGAGCACGATGTCGTCCTGATCATTACCAAAACTGGTCTGACCCTTGGCTTTCAGCACCCCGATAACGGTGCAATTGTAGCTGCCGACCCGTATTTTCTGATCCAGCGGTGACTGATCGGCAAACAGCTCCCCAACGATCGTTTGACCGATAATACAGACCGCACCACCGTTGTTATCTTCGTCTGCAGTGAAGGAGCGGCCTTCGGCAATGACCCAGTTGCCGGCGGTCAGGTACTCATCTGTAGTACCGCGCACGGTGGAGCTCCAGCTGCTGTTGCCATGAATCAGTGTGGCACTGCCGGCACTGACCGGCGCAATGGCCTTGATCCCGGCAATTTCAAGTTCAATCGCGGCGAGATCCTCAAGCTCGAATCCCGGTGACTTGACCCGGTCACGACTACCGGGACCAAACCCCTGGCCGCGGTTGATCATCATCAGGTTGCTACCCAGGCTGGAAACCCGCGCCTTGACCTGCTCCGTGGCACCATTACCGACAGTGACCATGGTAATGACTGCAGCCACGCCGATGATGATTCCGAGCGTGGTCAGGAAGGAACGCAGAACGTTACGCCGGATTTCCTGCAGTGCCAGCTTCAGAGCATTGCCCAACATCAATATCAGCATGACTCCTCCCCCTCACTGCAGGTGTCACTGTCCACCAGCCCGTCAACAAAATGAATGATGCGGTTGCCATAGGCAGCCATATCCGGTTCGTGGGTCACCATCAGAATGGTCTGGCGCTGCTCACGATTAAGTTCGGCCAACAACTCCATGATCTCCTGGCTGCGTTCGGTATCGAGGTTACCAGTGGGTTCATCGGCCAGCAGAATGGCCGGATTGGTCGCCAGCGCTCTGGCAATGGCCACCCGCTGCTGCTGACCGCCGGATAATTCCGCCGGATGATGTTTGGCCCAAGGGGCCAGACCGACTTTATCCAGTGCCGACATGGCAGCCTGACGGCGTTCCCGACGACTGACCCCGCGGTAAACCAGCGGTAGTTCCACATTCTCCAGAGCACTGGTCCGGGCCAACAGATTAAACCCCTGAAATACAAACCCCACATGATGCCGGCGCAACAGTGCCCGCTGGTTGCGGTCCAGTGTGGATACACCGATACCCTGGAAAAAATATTCCCCGGAAGTGATGACATCGAGACACCCGAGAATATTCATCACCGTTGATTTTCCCGAGCCACTGGGGCCCATCACTGAGACAAATTGTCCCGGGTGAATGGCAAAACTGACCCCTTTCAACGCCTGAAACGCCGCCTGACCGAAGCCGTAGGTCTTGGTCACTCCGGCAAAACGAATCAACGCCTGAGAGTTCATGACTGCACCTGGGTGGAATCGGTGATCACCAAATCGCCCACCTGCAGGTCACCCGAAATCACCTGGGTTCTCAGGCCATCGCTGATGCCGGTCTCGATATGTACCGGTACCGGATGGTTGTCACGCAACACCCAGACCGTGGTACTGGCACCTTCAAGACTGCCGTTCATCGTAGTGGTATTAGTGTTCTGTCGGAAGTTTTCTCCCGGCGGTCCTCCCGGACCTCTTCCTCCCGGACCCCGGCGACCACCATCAAGTAAATTGGACAGAAAGTTACCGCTCCTCGCTTTATCGGGCGGTGATACTGACCCACCGGGTGCCGGTCCGAATACCGGCTGATAACGCAGTGCAGCATTGGCGATGGTCAGGGTATCCGTCGCAGATTCCACCGCAATATCGGTTACAGCGGTCATACTGGGTAACAGCAACCGCTCCGGATTGGGAACGGTAAGAATAGTTTCATATGACACTACACTGGTATCACTGTCCTCGGTAGAGGCCAGTCGAATCTGACTGATCTGTCCAGTGAAGCTGCGGCCGGAATAGGCATCCACGGTAAAGGTGGCCTGTTGTCCAAGTTTGATCAGACCGATGTCCGCTTCATCAATATCAACATGCAACTCCATACTGGAAAGATCCCTGGCCAGCAAAAACAACGTAGGAGCCGAGTAGGAGGACGCCACCGTCTGGCCGGGTTCGACATCTTTGGCCAGCACCACGCCATCAATCGGCGAAACAATTTCCGCTTTGCTCAGATCAGACTGCGCTGACTCCAGATTGGCGCGTGCCACTTCCACACTGGCATCAGCACTCAACTGCGCCGCCTGGGCCACTTCCCAGTCGATTTCATAGGCGTTCAGATCCTGCTTGGACGGCACCTTGCCACCGCTCAATTCCCACACCTGAAGATAGTGTTCATACTGGGCCTTGGCCTCCCGTGCCTCCGCCCGAGCCTGCTGCAATGAAGCCTGGGCCGACTTGAGAGAGGCCTTCTTCACCAGTACATCCGCTTCCAGCGTTGAGGTATTGAGTCTGGCCAACACCTGCCCTTTGATAACCTGGTCGTTATAGTCCACATAGACATCGGTGATGATACCGGACAACTCGGAACTGACTTCCACTTCGTCCGTCGGTTCTATACTGCCGGTGGCGGAAACCGTCACTGCCAGATCCCCCTGGATGGCTGCATCGGTCTTGAATACGATATTGACCTGATTCTGTCCGCGACCGAAATAGTAAACCCCCGAACCTCCTGCCAGTAACAGCAGGGCCAGAATGATTCCCCATTTCAGTGCTTTGCGTTTACCGGACGTAGAGGTCAGTCCCAGTTGTGCCAATTGTTCGTTACTTTGATTACTCATCATGCGTCCAATCCATCAGTCGTGGAGGTTAAACCCTGCCAACCTCCTCCGAGGGAGCGATATAGTTCTATCCAGGCAGACAGGATGTCGCCACGGTTCGTGGCCAGCTCATTTTGTGCCGTCAGCAGAGTGGATTGTGCGTCCAGTACGGTTTCGAAATCGATCAGTCCGGCTTCGTAACGGACATTGGCCAGATCCAATGCCAGACTGGCGGAATCCTCAGCCAGCTGCAGAGCCTTTTGCTTATGCTGCTTGCTACTCAGGGTACCGAGCGCATTTTCCACTTCTTCACGGGCACTCAGCAGTGCCGCCCGATAATCCAGCAACGACTGTTGCAGCTGCAGCTGCTGGGATTGCATGTTCTTTTTGACGGTGCCGCCATCAAACAGGCTATAACTCAGACTGGTGGCCAGCCGGGTAATAAAACTGTCGAGATCGAACAGATCACTCACACGAGTTCCACCACCAGTCAGGCTGCCGGTCAGATTGAAGGAGGGATAGCGCTGATTGCCGGCCTGTACCACATTCTCGGCCTGTACTTTGACGGCAAACTCCTTGGCTTTGACATCCGGGCGCTGACGCAGAGTATCAGCCGGAATTCCCAGTGCCATCGAAGCCGGCATGGCCGGCAAAGCCACATATTCTCTTAATTGCCGGCTCAGGCCGTCAGACAACCCACCGGTCAGTACCCACAACCGGTTCATGGCCTGATTCACCGTGTTCTCGTACTCTGGCAGCGACGCGCGGGTCTGCTCCAGTGTGGTTTCCGCCTGGATCACCTCCAGATCAGTGCTGATGCCAGCTTCTTTCTGCCATTTCACAAAGTCATAGCTTTGTTCCTGGATCGCAATGTTGGCCCTGATAACACGCAGGTTTTCCTGTGCACTGCGCAGCTCTGCATAGCTGCTGGCTGTTTCGGCAATCAGACTGACCTGGCTGTAGTGCAGGGTTTCCAGACTGGCAGCCACCGATGCATCTGCTGATTTTTGTGCCGATGCCAGATTACCCCAGAGATCGAGTTCCCAGGATGCACTCAATCCGTCACTGAAAGATTCCGATGAACTGCTGTGACTGATGGATTCACTGGCACTCGCCGTGGCGGAAACCGATGGCACACCATCCACTTTGGCATATTTCTGATCCAGTCTGGCCAGCTGGTAATTGAGTTGGGCGGTTTTCAGGTCAGTATTATTGGCCAGGGTCAACTGCACCAGCTGATTTAACAGTTCATCATCAAACTTCCGCCACCAGCCGGTCATATCTTCTGTCGCCTGACGGTCAGATATCTGTCCGGTCTCACTGTGCCAGTTGTCATCCGGCGAAAATGCATCCAACTGATATTTTGGAGTCATGGTCGAGCAGCCGCTCAACACACATAACAGCAGTCCCATTGGGAACATTGGTTGGCAAGGTAATTTATTGGGTAACAATGGTCGCATGCAGGTGTTTTTACTCACGAATCTTGAATCTGAGCGCGAGAATAACACCGCGTCAGGCTCCATATTGCGCAAACATTGTGGAATAGAAGGGCGTATACAGTTGTGGCCAAAAAGGCACTAGACGTAAGGGGTTATCGCTTATTGGTAATCATGATGCTGACAAAAACGTATCGTTATCAGCATCCCAAACAGATGGTCTGAAAAACGGTTTTCAGGCACTGAACAGCATTGCGGCTCAACTCTCACGCAGACTTTTGCGAACCATGCGCAAAACGGACTCTTCATCCGTCAGCTGATGAATCTCTGACCATGTCAGCCATCGCAGATCGTGGGACTCATCACTCAACACCAGGGCTTCCTGATCGGCTTCAAACCAGAAGCGGATATCAAGATGCAGGTGGGCCGGTTCGGTTTTACGGGCCGGAATCTCGTGAATATCGATGTCAAAAATCTCCGGCTGTACTAACTCCAGTCCAGTGATCCCGGTTTCTTCGCGGGCCTCTCTGAGGCTGGCGGCCGGCAAACTGTCATCATCTTCAATATGGCCACCGGGCTGCACCCAGATATCCAGTTTGCCGTGATGTAACAGCACGGCCTGAGTGCGTTCACGGTTACTGATCCAGGCTGACGCCGTTAAATGTCCTTCGGCGGTATCCCGTTGATGAAAGCGGGGCTGGCGCTGCACAAAGTCCCGGATAAATGCCAGGTCCTGCTGTTCTTTGTCACTGTCAGCCTGATAGGCATCCAACAGGCTAATGATCTCGATACTGTTCATGGAAAGGGCTCTGGTCAATATTCGAAAACCGGGGAGGGTATTCGTTCCACCGGCAATAGTCACCCCCACCATTGCTGATAGACCATCTTTATCGCGACATAACATAACAGAACCGCCATCAACAGGTTGAGATAACGGAAGAACACCGGTCGGATGTAACGATGCATCTGCGCACCCAGGACACTGTATCCACCCGGTGCTCCCAGGGCGAATAGCGCCAGCAGAACCGACCAGATCAGAATATGAATTCCGCTGATGCCTTCTGCCGGAAACTGTACTGTACCGATGGGCAGGGTGGCCATCAGCCCTTTTGGATTCAGCAGCTGCATCCATACACCATCGAGGTAGTGCAGTGGTTTGTCAGCAACACCCTGACGATTCGCGAGATTAATATTGGCACGCAGCAGTTTCACCGCCAGATAGATCATGTAAGCGCCTCCCAGCAAGGCCAGGTAACGCTGCGCTGTTGGACCCAACAACCAGGCACCACTGTAACCAAAGACCAGAAACATCATCAGCATGGCTGTCGAAACACCGGCGCAGAAACCAATCATTGACCTGATCTGCCCCTGCAGACCGGCGTTGAATGCCAACAGGTTTACCGGGCCAGGGGAATACATGATGCTGAACGCATAGGCAAAAACTTCCAACATGTTGTGACTCTTTATGTGTGAATGGGTTAAGGCGATGATCAACAGATGCGCAGATTGCGCTGATATTGTCTGGGAGTGGTACCGTAGACCGGTTTAAAGCGGCGGTTGAAGTGGCTCAGGTCGGAAAAACCATAAAGGTAGGCCACATCTTCCACGGAACCGCCCCGCTCCAGCGCTTTGCGGGCACCATTGATCCGGCGGTTGAGTACGTATTGATAAGGCGTGATACCACACTGACTGCGAAACAAACGTAAAAAGTGGTATTTGGACAGGTTGGCCACCTGGCTCATATCCTCCAGCGTCAAACGGCTTTGCAGATGGGCCTCGATATAGTCTTTGACTCTTTCCAGCAGTCTGTCGGGACGACTCACGGTTGAGCAGGGCTGATAATCACCGCCAAGCTGACACAACCGTTCGGCAATGCGGTAGAGTCCTGCTTCCAGGGTCAATGGCGCCACGCCAGAATCATCCCCAGCCTCCATATTAATAACCTGTTGAAGAATAGCCGCACACAGAACCTCGTCCCGGAGCAGGGTCTGGCTAAAGCGAAAATCGGGGCGGGGGCGTTCCGTGATGCTGTTCAGCAATGGCTGAAGTTGTCGGGGATGCAGGTAAATCATCCGGTAGCGCAGGGTTTCATCAGTGCCGGAATGACCGTCGTGAATCTCGTCTGGATTGAAGAGAATGATCGTTCCGGGTTGGCTCGAATGGTAATGACCGTTATGAAAAAAATCCTGACGGCCTGCCAGTGTCACCCCAAGGGAATACTCCTCATGACTGTGACGCTCATAAGTGAAATCCGCCATCGCGGCGGTCAGCCCTCTGACATCAGGCAGCCACGGATTTTGACTGAACTGAAATACGTTACCCGCCTGCATTGTGATCCCCCTGCCAATGCCTCTGATCCGAATTGAATGCTCATACCCAGATATTAGAGCAATCCCGAGGATGCCGCTTGGACAAAATTGCGTAATATGGTGAGTGCCGGATCCGTGATGCATGGCAGATAGCGATCAGGAAAAAAGGTATCGGGTAACGCTGATATTTTTTGCGGTACAGTAAGGATATCAGGAGCCAGTTGATGCGCGCTGATGTCGCAGGGCCATAATGTCGGTTGCCAGTAGTTTCCACCAGCGGTCCACCTGATGCCGTAAAAACCATAACCGACGCCGGCCGTGACGCTGTTTATTCACAATCCTGCGGGTCAGCAGCTGCGCGCGAACACCTGCCCAGGCCGGAGTTGGCAGGGTAATGAGATTGATTCGGCAGGCAGGAAACACCTCATCGTAAAAAATGGATTCCAACTCGCTCAGCGAATATTTTGAATCCGCACAGACCCGGGCAATCTTCACCAGCTCTTTTTCTTCGTGGGTGTCCATAAACAACAACTGCATGGCATGCCAGATTGGCTCCCGATCCGGGATATCGTTTTCAATTGGGGTCATACAATCAGACTGAAAATCCATTGGTATTATTTAACTTTAGGCAGTTTTTGTCGCTGACACGTAAAAACTTGTAAAACTTGCAGAATTTCATCTTCTATCATCCACCCTGCTTTGCACAGGGTTTTATTTCGGCTGTGTGCGACTCATCACAGAGGAATTTATTCCACCGGGCATTCACTCAGCCAACGTTCAGAGTTAATCTTGTCATCCCTCCATGGTCGTCAATACAAGCGGTATCGATCTGCTGTCTGATCATGTTTTCTGCGATGACTTTCAATGCATTACCGAAAGGAACAAATATGAATTTTACCAAAGATCTTGACTGGATCCGCCGTCATATGCCCAGAACCGCACGTATGGTTTCAAAACTGGGAGACTGTCACGGCAAAAAGGTGGCCATCTGTACACACCTGGATATCAAAATGGTGCCGCTGTACGAAGGCTTTCTGAAACAGGGAGGGGAGTTGTTCGTAACCACCTGTAACCCGACAACGGTTCGTGACGAAGTGGTCTCATATTTGTCCAGTCTCGGAGCCAGGACACATGCCTGGTTAAACATGAGTCAGGGTGACTGGGAACAATCACTGCAACAGGCATTGGACTGGCAACCGGATTACGTATGTGAGTTTGGCGCGGAAATCATGTCCCGGCTGCAACAACGGCCGGGTCAGACGATGAAGGCCGGACTCGAAGGTACCGGCTCGGGGGTTTCCAGACTCAAGCGAGCCGACATGACCTTTCCTGTTTTTAACTGGGACGACCTCGATGCCAAAGAGGGCCTGCACAATCGTCACATGGTGGGCCTGACAGCCTGGCAGGCATTCTTTGAACGCACACGCATGACATTACATGAGAAAACCGTTGTGGTGATCGGCTATGGGCTGGTGGGGCAGGGCGTGGCTTTCTCAGCCAGAGCCTATGGTGGTGCTGTCACGGTGGCAGAGCGAGACCCGGCACGTCGTCTGATGGCTCAATACGATGGCTGGCACGTCAGTGAACTGGATGACGCCATTGCCCAGGCAGATGTGGTCGTTACCGCTACCGGAGCCTGCAATGTCATCACCGCCCGGCATTTACGACAACTGAAAAATGGCGCGTTTGTGATGAACGTTGGCCATGTCAGTGATGAAATTGATACCAGCGAACTGGACCTTAGCCAGGGTGAGGAAGTCCTGCCGCATGTCTACGAATATCAACAGGGCAACAAGCACTTCTTTCTGTTGGCCAACGGAGCCATGTTCAATCTGACCGCCAGTTTTGGTGACAGCCTGAATGCCTTCGACGTTACTCTCGCCATCATGGCATCCGGACTGGTCCATATTTTGGGAGACGGGGCCAAAGCTGATCCCGGTTTTTATCTGTTACCGGATGCGGTCTGGAAACCTGCAGTCAGTGCAATAACACCCGACACCCCGGCATCACAATAAATTCTTCCAGTTGTTCCAGAACCCCGGCCATTCGTTGGTCGCGGTTCTGTACCAGCAACAGCTTCATTCGCTGAAAGGAGACCTTCACGGCCTCCTCAAGGGTTTGCGCATCGCCATTTATCTGCGCCCCCAACAACCTCTCACAATGTTGCAATAACAACCGCAGATACTCACTAACCAGAGACCAGTGTCCCAATACCGACAGACAAATCACCAGATGATGACATGAGTACAACAGGTTATTGATCATTTCAGACGCGCCGACCACCTCATGCTGATGCTGCACAGCCAGTACGGCAATTTCGTAAGCTGCTCCCAGCTTGCGGCAGGCCAGTTCCCAACTTTGCGCCTCCATGGCCATCAGCCCGGCCAGCTTCAGGTGCTCAAACTGCTGATAGGCCTGAAGCGGATCCTGTGCGACCAATAACTGATGATGACTACAGATGAATCGCATAACTTGCCTCATGCTTTAAATGATAATGATTATCATTTATAAACAAACGGGCCACATAATACAAGCAGGATTTCACGGCAACTGACTTGAATCACAAACAGCCTGACCCACACAGAAAAGGAATCAACCTGATGCAGACATGACTTGAACCGATACCGCTAATGAGTAAATTCTGTTACAAAATCAACCGGCTCGCCCGACTCTGAATCTGATAGTTAATACAACGTTATGCACTGAATCATCCATACGCGATTGACGCCGTGTGACCGGATGTAACGCAAACACTGTGATCCGGATTTCATTTTGGCAATCAATATCGGCCAAAAGTGATCCGAATCAGCAAAAAAGCAACATTAAACTGTATTCGAAGTTAAGATATACCTGCATGATCTAAAGACAGATCAGTAATCCAGTTTCCAAAAACAATTCCAAGCAGGATTATCAAAACATGAATTCAAAAACCCTAAAAGCCATTCTTGCGGCCGGATTTTTGCTTGCCGCAAATGGCATGACAGCAACCACCGCATATGCAGCTTCTGACATGACTGATACCTCAGAAAAACAGACTCTTTCCAACGCAGACAGTCCAACCGGTATCTGGCAATGCCCGGATTCCGGTTTGTACTTCTGTGACGATTTCGCCACCGGCAGCACCAATAACTGGAACCTGCTGCCGCAGACCGAAAACAGCATGATACCCGATGGCAGTTTTGACCTCGTTAATGATGCAGACAACTATGTCCTGCGCTATACCGCCGATAAATCCGGTGGCGTTATTGCGCTGGTTAAACCATCAGCTTTATCCATGCTGACAACGGCAGACTATTACGTTGAGGCGAAAATCAGACCGCGTTACAACTCGACAGCTGCCAACAAGCAACTTTATTTGCTTGGTCGCTATCAGGACGGTAACAACTGGTATGCCGGAGCGATGAACATTCAAAATTCCGTCGGCAGCACCCAGGTGGAAATTGCCAAAATGGTCAACGGCGAACTGACGCGTATGCAGCGAGTCAAA
The DNA here is from genome assembly GCF_000940805.1 of Gynuella sunshinyii YC6258. Classification (GTDB taxonomy): domain Bacteria; phylum Pseudomonadota; class Gammaproteobacteria; order Pseudomonadales; family Natronospirillaceae; genus Gynuella; species Gynuella sunshinyii. The sequence continues at coordinate 456,882 of NZ_CP007142.1, forward strand.
ACACCGATTGAACAGGGTGCAAAAGATGCCCTGGACGGACAATGGTACTACCTGCGTCTGGTACTGAAAGGTGACACCCTGACGGTTTATCTCGATGGCGATCAGATTGCCTCCACTACCGACACGAGTTTCACAGATACCGGCATCATCGGTCTCTGGACATCCAATAAATCATTCGAAATCGATGATGTCCGAGTCGGTAATGCCGACGACCTTCCTGCATCTATCGTGTTGTCTCCCAGAGATACGGAATACAGCGCTGAAGTTGGAGATACGCCCAAGGTCGTTGAAGTCAGTACCCGTACAGAGACCGGAGAAAATGATACCTTTACCGTCACCTCAAGCGATTCGAATGTGATTGCCATCAGCACGGCAGGTAATCAGGTTACCCTGACACCCGTGGGATCAGGCACCGCCACGGTCACATTTATCAGCGGCTCAAATCTGGTTCGAAAAATCAGCGCCACCATTGCACCACAATTTGAAATGCCAACCGCAGTCTATAATTTCTGCAATGAACTCACACCCGCCTCAGGCGAATTCAATACCTATGAAGATACCCAGCTCAAAATCAGATTTGATTCTGAGGTAACACTGGGAGAGGGATCCATTCGCATTTTCAGAACCAGCGATGATGTCATGGTGGACAAAATCAGTCTGATCAATGAATCAGACAACATAGGCTACAACCCGGTACGTACCATTAAAACCAATCAGGTCAGAATCGATGGCAACATTGTCCGTATCACCCCACACGCCAATACTCTGGAGCACGGTGTCAACTACTATATCGCCATAGCTAAAGAAGCATTCACCGGTGCAACATTGGCAGGACAAGTATTTGAGGGCATTGGAAAAAACAGTGGCTGGACCTTTACCACCAGAATCAACGGACCAGATACCAACAAGACCACGCTGGTGGTTAACGATAATGGTCATCATGCTGACTTCCGGTCAGTACAAGGCGCACTCAACTTTATCATGCAGAACGTGGCAGCAGATACACCTGCTACGGTGTATATCAAAAATGGCATATATGAAGAACCGCTGTACCTTTACGGCAAAAATAACATTACCTTGAAAGGTGAAAACCGGCGTAGAACCATCATTCGTTACACCATCAATGAGAGCATGAACTCGGGTACCGCAGGACGACCATTATTCCTGATAGAACAGGCAGATATGGTCAGACTGGACAACCTGACACTGAAAAACACCACACTGATCGGGGAAGGGCACCAGGCTGAAACGCTATTCTTTAACAGCCCGGACGGTCGACTGATTGCCACCAACGCAGACTTTTTCAGCGAACAGGACACTCTGAACCTTAAGGGCTGGACCTGGTTCTATAACACATTGGTTGCCGGAAATGTTGATTTTATCTGGGGCTACAGCAAAGTCTCCTTGTTCGAAAACAGCGAAATCCGCACGTTGGGAGATTCACGGGGTAATGGCAGCGGCGGATACGTCCTTCAGGCCCGGGTGGAAAATGAAACCGACAAAGGCTTTGTCTTCCTCAACTCAAAAATCACTCGCGGTAACGGTCCGAACGGCGACCCGGTCCTGGACAATACTACCTACCTGGCCCGAAGCGGCGGTTGCAGTGGCTGTTACGACAATATCGTGTTCGTCAATACTTACATGGACGCCCATATCAAACCCGTCGGCTGGCTAAACGATCCATTACCCACACCACAAATAGCCAATGAAAATGCGGGTTGGCGGGAATACAACACAATGGATCTTAACGGCCAGGAACAAGACCTTTCAGAAAGACTCGAAACCTTATCTTACGAAATGAACGAAGAGGAAGTTCTGAATGGCTACAGCACGAGAGAACAGATATTTTCCGCCTATAACAACGGCGAAGGATGGGAGCCAATGAAAGACATATACAATCATTGGCCGAGGTTTAAATAAATAGATTAAGGGATTAAGCGTGTTTGATGCAGGGATGCATCGCTTTGAAGCATTCAATAGTATGACAGTCCGAAGGCGTCATATATGTCCTTTTTATATCTCCCTCTGGTTAGAAATTCAAAAACTTTAATGCAGCCAAAGCGATACAAATCACTATCGATGCAGCACTTAATCTATTCAGTATATTTAGACTTTTTGCAATAGACTTCACTTTTTCATCTTCAAACTTTAAATAAGGCTTTACATTGAAGTATCTAATACGATTAAGGTGTAACCTAAAGGCATTATCATCATACAGTCCAAATTCTATCAATTGGCTATCATCCAGCTTTTCAATAGCCAAAAAGAACTCGCGTTGCAATGAGTTATATTTATTGACAAGAAAAATCGATATTACTAAAAACATTAAGAAAAATATGCTTATCATACCTATCACCGTCAAAACTTCTGATCAAAGCCAACCGCAAGCATAGTCCCACTGCTACCAAATACTAATCCAACACCGCCTTTGAAATTCGCGCCGCCAGAGCCAAGAGTACCACTAACTTTTGTACCAAAGATTCCTCTAGCAGGAGCGGTCCACGAAAATTTATCGGTAATGTTTAGATCTGACGGACCTCTCTCTCCGATTGGAAAGTTATAATCAACTGTTAACGATAAGCTGCGCCTTTGATTAACCCCGATCCAGCAAAGAACTTTGCATCACCAGCCCCATTAATAGAAAAATCAACCCTATAACCAGCATTGTTTTTTCTAAGAGCTAAGGAGCCTGTAAAGGAATAACGATCGAGCTCGTCAAGAGAATCTACAAACCTAAATAGATCCTCTCTCACGCCTCCATCTAGCATTCGATTCCAGAAAAAGCCTGCAAATGAGTCTTCAGATACCTGAGGCAAACTAGGCCAGCTCCACCTGCTCTTTTGTACATTAAAGATTCAAGTTTACGGGTGTATTTTTTATTTTCATTCTTTTTATTTTCAAATTTATGAATTCAAATAATGGGTGCCCTTTTTATTTCTTATAGCACAAGATTGGCCAAGTTATTTACAGAGATATGGGTTCTAACCGTTGGTAATGGTTTAAGATCTCCTTAAGTAGCCACAATTCAAGTTTTTGGGTGTTATTTTTGTTTTCCATTCTCATCACCCAAAGATATCCACGACTTGCATCTTTTTATAGCTGCTAACAGGGTAGCTATCCAATATGAACTTCTCTAAATCATTCGACAGTCTCTGAAAATATGGTGTAGCACTTGTGCTGGTACCATCATGGATTAACAAGTTTATGGATGTCCTATTTATTCACCAATCCCTATTCCTTAACAAAACATAAATGTAACTCTGTTTGAAAACAAAGATGTATATTTGGCTCCTTGTTCTTTGACGTTTTTACGGCCAAAGTAAACCAATCACCACGAGAGCTTGATATGCCTTTCATAGCCCTAAACTTAAAATTGTAAAAAACAACATCAATTTCAATCACAGAGTCAGATGGCGTTTCAACAAACTTCCAAGCGCCTTTTTCTTCTTTAACTTCATTTTCTTCTCGAAATTTGTGTATATATGTACCATCGGCATTTATTTCCAACTTGTCGGTATCATCCGCGTAATGGGCCAAATAGCTACCATACAATTCTTCAGCATTAAAATACTCTCGTTTAGATCCACATCCTGTGCAAATGGCCATGATCAAAACAAAAAGGGAAAGGTGAAATTTCATTTAATACTGCTCAGTTATAAAATAAGTTTGCGATACTGTTGACATTGGCGACATAGTGTAACCAGTTCTATCATACGAAATTTCACCAAATATTCTTCCGGTTAGCGAAGATAAGCTGGTGTTATTGTCTAGCGCATACATTAACGTGCGATTTGGCCCTCCAACAATATCCGTTACCGTGAAGCTCCCGACATATGCCCCCGTAGGGCTTTGCCAAGCGATTTTGAATCCTTCGGCAATTGATATCGTCTTCCCAAAGTTGGTTGCATGAATTCCACTCCAGTCATTAGATGCAGATAACTGCGAGCCATATGTTTTGAAAAATAAGTCTCTGACGCGTTGAAACTCCGGGGTTAAGCTTAGATTGTGAGATTGAATAGAGTCTGGACCAAACACCAGTTCGGAAGGACCAACTCCGAGAAAAAATCCCGCGACAATCATTCCAGCGGTCGCGACTTCACCAACTTGATCTCCAATCCCAAAGCTCTTTTGTGCATTATCCACCACCACTACGATAGTCCCCTGTTCTGCCAACTCTTCCTGAGCACGTATATACATATATCCATTGGGCACCACACTGGTAGTTCCATAAGGCGAATAGTACTGATTTTGCACTCCCAGCGCTGCATCGGCGCACTGGATGTCATTTTTATCTTTTTTTATTTTCTTTTGAAACAAGTATCCAACTACTAAATCTCTATAGGCATTCTTTTTGTTTTTTTAATTTTGAATATACAATACTAAATATTACGCTTTCGAACACAACATATACACAAGCTATAGCGGATCCTCCCCTTAAATCAGCACCTCCCACCAAACCAAGACAGAAAACCTGAAGAAGAAAAATAACCGACTCTTTTTTCACATCACCCAATGAAAATATCTTAATAAACCGAAAGCATGTACCGCCAAAAACTATTACTACCACAATTATTGTTTCCGTCATAACCCTACACCCAGCATCGCGTTAGTTACAATAGTATTTGCAGACGCACCTAGTTGAAATAGGTCATATCCAACTATAATATTACCCTGAGTTAATATTGAGATTTTTGTAACCTCAGACCCTAAAGTCAGAGGTTTTTTTACTAGCGATATTAATTGCACCAGATATCTTTTCTGGGAATTCAAGTTTATGGATGTCCTTTTTATTTTTCTATTCTCTCTTTTTATTCTTCTCTATTTCGAATCGCCTAGCTTTCTATCTTATATTTCTTATGTAACTGAGAGATATTCCGTGGATCGATTTCGATAAGGACATCTTTAGTATCAAACCAAAGACTTAGGTATCTATCTTTAGATTGATTAAAATTTAATGGATTATTTTGCTGATATATATACAACAATCTTCTTCCCACGACGCTATTGTCTTCTTTTCTCGTCATAATAGTGTCATATGATGGTTCACCCAACATAGCTATAACAACAGCATATGAATCACCTATTTCTAATTTTTGGATTTTTTCGATATCTAACGGTAAGTTCTGTCTTTCTTCAATATTCAAATCACTATGCTTGGTATCATTACCATCTTTATTACATGCAGTAAAACCAAATAAGGTTATTGATATTGCTATACAAGTATTAATTACAATATTTAAACGCATATTCCTTAACATCTTGTGGGCTCCAGATAAAATGATATTTTGAGGGCTTTCCTCCTACATGAAGAGCACCATACGCAGTAGTTGAACAATTAGAGTCGATAGTGGACCAGTTTTTATCTTATTTCCATTTATCCCACCACGATTTTATTTTTTCAGTATCTGGGTTAGTGACCAATATTTCATGATCAGGTATTTTTTGCCCTTCCAATCTTACGTCATCCTCAAAACTTTGATTGGCCATTTCTTCTGCTTCAAAGACTTGGCCTCCATAAGATCCGAATACTTTATATTTTTCTATAGGCCTTTGCTCAGGGCCAGGGCAGAAACTAATATGAGTTCCATTATTGTTTCCCTTGAGATTTTTGCTATTTTAATTTACTAAGTTTCGGCTAAATACCAGCAATAGTGCAGAGAGCAGACAAACCAGACAGGATAACTTAAAAAGCAGCCCATACCGCGTATAATTATTACACAGCGCATCTAACGTCGCATCACTAAGAGACTTATAAGATTTTTTCTTTAGAAAGTCGGAAAAAGCTTTTTGCCTACTTAGCTCGTAAACTTCAAATTTGAGAGAGACACCTAAATTTTTGCTAATATCAGGGTATGATTCAAGAAGTCTTTTTTTATATCTATTTTGAACACCATAGTCCCGACTAGAGAGATAACTACGACTGCTACGGATAAGACGAATATTCACTCTACCAGCATATCTACTCTCCAGAATTGAATAATTGATAGCTGAATCCAACCGACCTTGCAACTGAACCACCTTTTACCACTCCGATACCGACTTGGTCACTTAAGCCGTTTAAACCGATGGACCCCGCTGCTTTGAATCCTGCCAACCCATACACTTGCGATGTAATTGATGTTTTACCCAAGAAATCGAGACCTCCAATTATTTCCAGCGAATGGCTGCGCTTGCAAGTTTAAATCCGCCGTTAGTGAAAAGCTTCTACCTGTCACGTAACCTGTTTCTTCGGCTCCAGGAATTTCAATTCATATATTTTCCTGGACAGCCAGGAATTCAAGTTTATGGATGTCCTTTTTATATTTTTTATACTTCCGCGAATGCGCGGGATAATTATTAATATTAAAATTTTTTATGCCCTTCTCAAAGGATCTTTTTTATTCTGGTAATAGACTTATTCAATATGGTAGAAAATGAAATATACTACGATTGGTTTTCAGTCAACGAGAAAAGGATAAGTTATGAAGAGGGTTTTACTTTTATTGATATCAATCTTGTCGGTTAATACTTTGGCATATACGGAATGTAGCCGTTCTCCAAACAAAGTCTGGCTAAACCTTACGGGTAATTCAGTCTGGATTTGCTTCGATACAGGAAATTGTGTCTATAAAACAGTTTCTGGTAACTTTACTGAAGCCCATCTGGACAGGATGTATGCAACTGGTATGGCAGCAATATCAGCGGGGAAAAATCTGATTATCAGATACCCAGAAGACAATGCAAACTGCAGTGACCTGACCAGCACTCCGAGCAGAGATGATATTCAAGGGTTGTGGTTCACCAAATAAAGGTTTGCAGAAACACACGCGACAGATAGCCTTGTCGTTGGTAACAACAGTAGCTATAACAGTACCTAAAAATACAACTTACCTGTACGACGCGATGAAATAAATAGCCGATTATATAGCTAGAAGAATTCGTATCTCTTGTATAAGTGTCTCGGTCAGTCAATAGCATCAGAGTGAAGAATGTGGTTTATCTGTTGTATCTTCACTCTGATGATGTCTCACAGGCACTTCCTCCCAACCGCTGATCATGGCTTTCATAAACTGTCCAACAGTTGCTCCAGTGGTTATCAAATACAGGTGGGCCACGAGAAAGGTCAGTATCAGAAATGCAGCAGCGGTATGAATCAAGGCAACGATTTCGAGGCTTAACCCGGCGTTGATCAGTTCGAATCTTGCCCATTCATTGTAAAACAGATAAAGCAGTCCGCTGATCCATATCGCTGGAATAATCAGTATTTTTAGCAGCAAATAGGCTAGTCGTTGCAGTGGGTTGTGTTTGGCCGCAGTACTGGGATGAAACGGATGCGGTTCTCCGCTAAAAATGCCTCTGGAGTAGTACATCAGTTGCTCCCATAATCCTTTACGGGTAGGCAGGTAGTGTTTGTATTCTCCCGTGGTCAGATGCCAGAAGATGGTGAACACCCACAGTACCACCAGAGACCAGGCCGACATTTCATGAAGTTGTGTCGCCCGGTCAAATCCGAACAGCGTGTAGTTACCATGAATTTCAAATCCCGTCAGCGCCATAAATATGATCAATACCGCCTGAGCCCAATGCCAGAATCGTTCATACGCTTTAAATAGCAGTATCCGTTCAGTTGTCTGGTTCATTCCGTTTTCTCCTCCAGGCAAATATGATTCGCAAGGTTCCGTGTGTCAGCACGGCAACAATCGTGAGAATAACGAGCAGCCTTCCCAATTGATCCAATAGCTGGGATTGGTTTTGTCCTGGAATATACAAACCAGCAACTCTACCCAAACGACCTTCTCCGGTATGACATTGCTGACAACTCAGAGCCTGTTCTTTGGGAGCCACGCCATGATTGAGTGGCCACAGCATAGTCGTCTCGACAAATCCGACTTCACCGGAAAATTTCAGTCCTGCAGCTTCAGCGCCTGCCTGCAGCGATTTTTCCCAGCTGTAACCATTCCAGTAGGCCTCACGTCCACGACCAGCAAGCTGCATGGGTATCAGCTTCTGTTCTTCGGAGTCGTAAGGCAGTATTGAACGGAATACATGGAAGGGGAAGATCTTGCTGTTCGTTTGTTCAGCACCACCCCCTATGGTTGTCATCATTACTGCTGTAGCCGGGTCGACCGGGTTGCCGGGTTTTGCAAATGTTATCTGGCCATCAAACCAACGATATTCCGGGCGCAGTGTTTCCCCATATTGCATGGCGCCTTTTTGCGATGCGTAAATTACTCTGCCAGCTTCGTCATATTCAATAATCGGTTTACGACGACGATCTTTTTCACCAGCTTTAGACCAGTCCCAGAAGGTTTTGGTAGCCACACCTCCACGGGCATATGCCGGAATATGGCATGTCTGACAGGCAACCCGATCTGTGTGATCGTTCAACCGCTCATCCTGCATCGGTCTGTCTCCATGACAGGAAACGCAGGTGGCTCTCGCACCATTTAACGCATCCACACCTTTATCATCAATCGGGCTGTTTGCCTGATAACGACTCCCATACATTTGATGATCATTTCCCTGGTGGCAACTGCTACAGGTCAAACTCGCGCCATCCGCACTGAGATGTACATCCAATTCATGACTGGCATTCAATAGAGAGCTGTCCAGGTCGCCATGCTTGGCGCCATCCGCGCCGCCATCATGAAAATGACACGCACCACAAGCACTACTGGTCGTCATGCCTACTTGTTGCGCCATGGTCGTCAAAGTAACGGTAAACCGAGATGGCTGGTTCTTTGTCTGCTCTTTTAAGGCTTCTGCGCCATCATCGTGACAATTCAGACACTTAGCCCCATCCTGATGAAATTTGCTGTAAAAATATTCACCTGTAGTGTCATGGCACATCATGCAATCGACCACGCCATCCGGGCGAATACCACTCAGCTCCTGTTCTTCCAGACCATAACCAATATGGCAGTTATCACAGGAGTCCATATTCGAGGCCACGGAAGGATGATAGCTGTTCATAACATTCAGCTTTCCCTGTAGATGACCACTCTTATCTTCAAACTGCCAACGCCAGTGGATGGTATTGTGTAGCTGAGCAGGAGCCTCCGTATGACAGGACACACATGCGTCATTCAACTGTTGCAGAGTCTCAAAATCCTGTTGCAGAACTTCGAATTTATGGTGATCTGCTGTTCCTCCAGCCATCAACAACGGACTTGCCAGCAACAAAAGCAGCCACCGCATCATCCATCGCAGTGGCTTATTCAATACAGGCATAGTGAGTTAAGGCCGATCGAGTTTTGGAACTGTCACTTTCTGACCAAGATCCATCACGGAATCATGCATCAGTTGCAGCACGTATGATGCGTTGTGCATATAAGCGCCGTGATCTTTAAGCGCAAACTGATAGTTATAAGCCGCTTTGGCCAGTCTTGGAGTCCAGTGGCTATATCCGTTCTTGCGGTTGGCCTCATCTTCATCAACCTTGCCATTGGCATTCAGGTCATTGAAGAAATAAGGGTAGGTATGTTCGTCATAGGCAATTCCGCTGCCGACCACATCTGTCGAGTAACGTGTCATAACAGTAAGCAGTAATTCTTCCAGCCCTTGCACTTCGTACTTGATGCCCTCTTCAGTATTACCATCACCGTCGAAATCACCTTTGAGATCACGAATGTTGGCAAAGTCATCTTTAGTGACTACCGATTCATGGCAATCCTGACAACCCCGGGGATCGATTTTCAGGGTATGACTGTTATGGCAATCGTTGCATTGAGTGGACACTTCGTCGTGAAAGTAGAAGCCAGCATACTTCTGGCCGGAATACTGATAGCCACCGTGAGCTTCAGCACCAAAACGAGTCGCGCCAGCGGCACTGTAATGGATATTCAGGAATTTCAACTTGTCGGAGGAGGCGTCATCGGCCACAGCCGCTTCCTGTACCATTTTATCAACGGCGATACCGGAAGACCGACCCTGATGGCAGTCCATACATCGGGCGTCTGGCTCAAAACGTTCCACCTCGATACCCGATGGAAACAGCACCGCTTCTTTATGCAGCGTAGCAGTATTGTGGCAAGCGACACAGGCAACACCTTCCTCTATCGGTGCATCTTTTTCAACCGATCCTGCGGCACTGCCATCCACTCCGAGGAAATCAAGATGTCCTGTGGTGGAATGGCATCCGGCACAATCTTTGGAGACTTTACCTTCATCATTCCAATGAGCAAAAGGCTCTGCCTCAAAGTCGGCATGGGGGGAACTCTGCCAGTCTTCCAGGAAAGGAATCTGGGGCAGCTTATGCTCTGCAGTTCGGGCAAAAAAGGATACAGCAACCAGAACAGTGAATACGGCAGTCAGGCATAAGGAACGTTTAGTATGCATCATACAACAGTCCTCATTTCGTTATTGTAATAATCTCCGGCGACTACTCGATCAGGGGAAACCGGCACTGCTTATATTTAGTCTATTTATACCTACAATGCCACTCAGGAAGCACATTGTTTTCTGCGGCAGATCAATGAGTTTGAAAATAAAGAGTTGTCATTGTTTTGGCCAGTATAAAAATGTATCCGTCTTTTGGGAGCCGTCTATTGTTTCAGCAGAATCAACTCAGATCTTCAGATCGATCGATAACTTAAAAGCATAGTCTGATGTTAATCATATCCCTGTCTGTCATCTGATCGTCATCTGCAAAATAGTTGTTATCGTATTTACATATGTAGTCTGAAAACGGCTCAGACAACAGGTTTGAGAAGTGACACAAATCAGGTTGTGACCGTTTCAAGCCTGAATTTTCCAGTCTGATCCAATTGCCTGTTTATGACCTATATGACACCAGTAACGACATTTGCTGTTACTTTTGTTATGGGAGTTTCACTTTACAACGACACCGCTGTTACTATCCTGTCATATTTTTGCAAGATAATCTTCCTGGACATTCCGTATTTGGAACAGAACACCTTATCTGGTCCTGATGATACTCATAATAAGAGGAGTCACCATGAAAGTATCTCGACGCCAATTTGTGAAAGGTTCTCTTGCGGCCGGTATCGCCGCAACTTCTCCGTTTTACCTAAACCGTGCGCTGGCCGCATCCAAGGAACTACGTATTTATGCCTGGGCCGGTTATATCACTGATGAAATGCTCAAGGACTTCAAAGCCAAGACCGGTATCAATGCCACGTTCACGCCTTATGGCACGAATGATGAGTTGATGAATTCTCTGCGCGCCACCGATGGAACGGGTTTTGACATTATCATGCCAACCGTTGACCGGGTTCCCGGTTACCTGGATTTCAATCTGATTCAACCACTGGATACCACCCGTATTAACTGGAACGGCTGTCTGGACAGCGCCATGAGCGGCTCGGAAGTCGGTGGTGTCATTGATGGCAAACGCTATTTTGCCCCATCGGATTGGGGTACTGAGGCCATTTGCTACAACACAGAAGAAGCCAGAGTTGACCCTAAAAACCTGAGTTATGGTGATTTGTGGAAACCTGAACACAATGGTGGCGTAACGGTTCGCGGCCATTCTGCACTTGTAGGTATCGGTCTTTGGCTTGAACAGCAGGGAAAATTACCGTTTCCATTGCTGGACTCTTATAAAAACGAAAAAGCCATGCGCGCCAACTTTGACGTCATTCTGAAAGCTGCAGTGGAACACAAGGGCATGATTGCGCAATTCTGGTCAACCGAAAATGAAGCCCAGGGCGCATTTCGCACCAATGGCGCCATCATCGGCCAGACCTGGGACAGCACCGCGTTCAAACTGCAATCCGAAGGCGAACCCATCGCCTACGGGGCCCCCAAAGAAGGCGCACTGGCATGGATGGAAGGCTTTGTGATTCCTAAAAATGCCAATAATGTTGATGCAGTCTATGAATTCATAAACTGGTATTACACGCCCGAAGCCGGTGCCATGTTCGTGAAATCCACCGGATACAACTCAACATCAAAAGGTGCCGAGGCACTGTTACCAGAATCCACGAAAAAATTCTTTAGCAGCTCTTATTCTGAAAAAGATCTCGCCAATCTTTGGTGGTGGCCAATCCAGGAGCCCTGGTACGTTGCTTTACGTAACGAGTATCAGGATCGCTTTCTGTCTGCCTGAACCCTGTCTACAGCCCCCGGACAATCATTGACGGGGGCTTTCCTAACAGAATGCAATATTCCGTCAATTAAAGGTTATCACGTCCAATGGATAGCAGTATTCATCTTGACAATATCGTCATGCAATTTGGTGATTTCACCGCCGTGCAGCAGCTGGATCTGAACATTGAATCCGGAGAATTTTTTAGTTTTCTGGGACCGTCCGGATGCGGCAAAACCACCATATTAAACATGATCAGTGGTTTTCTGCAGCCCACCCACGGAAATGTTTATATTGGCGGTCAGAACATGCAGGGTGTTCCAGCCAACAAAAGACCGACCTCCATGATTTTTCAGAATCTGGCATTGTTTCCTCTGATGAGTGTCGCTGAAAACATTGAGTTCGGACTTGAAGTCAGAGGTATTAAAAAAGCTGCACGAAAAAAAACCTCAGACCGTCTGCTGGAGCTGGTAGATCTGGCGGATAGCGGCAATAAGAAGATATCCGAGCTGTCTGGTGGACAAAAACAGCGTATTGCCATTGCCCGGGCACTGGCGGTGGAACCCCAGGTATTGTTACTTGACGAACCGCTTTCTGCGCTTGATCTCAAGCTGCGCCAACACATGCGCAACGAACTAAAAGAGCTGCAACGAAAAACCGGAATCACTTTTATTTACATCACTCACGATCAGGGCGAAGCACTCACCATGTCTGATCGGGTTGCAGTTATGTCCGCAGGAAAACTGCAACAGGTGGCTGATCCAATTACCCTGTATCGTCAGCCGAAGACTATTTTTGCTGCTGGATTTGTTGGTGAAAACAATGCGATTCGTGGCCGGGTGACGGATGTGAACGCTGAAAATATCACTCTCGACTGCGGTGAGCTTGGTCTGCTACAGGGCAATAATCCTGGCAATCTTAGTCGTGGTGAAGAAGCAACACTGTTTATCCGGCCGGAACATATTTCTCTCGACCATGAACAGCACACCAATCAACTCAGCGCCCGTATTGAAGAAATTAATTTCGAAGGTTCATACCTGACTCTGGTGGCTACAGCAAAGAACTTCGTCAAATTGACAGTACAGATCAGCTCTGATCAGTACCTGGCGTCGATGGTGCCTCATAGTGAAATAAGATTATCTTTCAATCCTTCCGAAGCGATTGTGATTGCTGGAGGTGAGGATGTTTGATCAGCTGAGAAATCGTTTTGGCAGTGGTCTGGCGGTTGGCATTATTCTCATGATTGTCATCTGGCTCATCGGCATGGTGATTTTGCCCCAGGTGCTGATGATTGATTACTCTTTCCGGCCCAATCTGTTACCAGCGGAGCTCGGAGGTCCCAAAGACCACTATTCGCTAATCAATTATCAAACCCTGTTCAATAATAAAATTCATCTGTCGATTTTTTTCAAGACCATCTGGTCAAGTGTATCTGTCACCATGCTAACGCTGCTGGTCTGTTATCCGCTGGCCTTTTATCTGGCCAAAGTGGCAACCCCCAGACAGGCCGCCATGTGCATGTTATTGCTCATTATTCCATTCTGGATTAATGAAATTTTACGAACCTTCTCCTGGTATATCATTTTGGCCTACAAAGGCCCATTAAATGCACTGCTGCAGGCGTTAGGCCTGATTGAACGACCGATCCGGTTTTTAAATGGTAACGGTGGCGTCATGATCGGTATGGTTTACGCCTATATTCTGTTTATGGTTTTTCCGATTTATAACGGTATTGAGAGCCTCGATAGCAATCAGATCAAAGCGGCCAGAAATCTTGGGGCAGGCTGGATTCGCACACATTGGCGCGTTGTCATTCCCCATGCCAAACCGGGTATCGCCACCGGCTGCATCATGACATTTATGCTGGCCGCTGGCAGTTATGCGGTACCGGCGCTACTTGGATCTCCCGGCAGCCGCTGGTTTACCCAGATCATCTACAACTGGTTCTTCGAAGGCGGCAACTGGAATCAGGGTGCGGCTTACGCCTTCCTGCTGCTGTTGATCTGTATTGGCTTTATTGCGCTGGTCATGCGGATTTTCAAAGTCGGGCTGGGGGATATTGCCCGATGAACAGTCAAACGGTATTACGCTGGAGCGTACGTTTTTATATTGGTTTTTTCTTTCTCTATCTGTTTATTCCCCTGATCATCATGGGCTTGGCAACCTTTAACGACAGCCGTTTTCCAACGATTTCTCCTTGGAAAGGGTTTACTTTGAAATGGTTCGCAGCACTCGCTCAGGATGGTGCCATGTGGCAGGCATTGCTGACCAGCCTGATCGTAGCGGTCGGGGTGCTGATAATAGCCCTGCCAATTGGGATCAGTTGCGCACTGTTTCTTTCCAGCGTCAATGGTCGCGCCAAGACCTTTCTATACTCCCTGATGATGTCGCCGCTGCTGACCCCTGGTGTCATTATTGGCATATCCACTTTGATCTTCTGGCGCAGCCTGTCCGTTAATGGCGGTATGTTTTTAACCGTTGTGGCACAAACAAGTTTTATCAGCGCCTACGTCATGCTGATGATGCTGGCACGGTTACAGCGATTTGATCGCACACTGGAACAGGCAGCATTAAGTCTGGGAGCCACACAGTGGCAAACTTTCCGGCGAATTCTGTTGCCTTATTTACGACCGACCATGTTTTCCTCTGCCGTATTGACGTTTTTACAATCGTTTGAAAACTACAATACGACCTTGTTTGTCAAAGGCTACGACACCACCCTGACGGTCTATATTGCCTCAAAAGTGCGGACCGGACTGACCCCGGCAGTGAATGCACTGGGTCTGACATTGATCGTCTTAACTGTTTTTTTTGCGGTAGTATACGAATTAAAACGGCGACACGATAAGAGTGCCTGACAAGGAGAAATGAAAAGCGCCTGACCCACAGGGAACAGGCGCTTTTTATATGGGATAGTGATTCAGCTCTGGTTGAAAACCAATTCAAACCTGACTCTCAGCAGGATCATCAGTCAGATCTTCACGACCGGCTTGATTATCAGGTTAACAACCATTTTTTGCGTTCCGGACATAAACGTCCGTCAATACCATCCTTTGGATTCCCAAACTTCGTTATTATTCAGCGGACAGAATTCTTACATGCTGAGCATGATATACAAGCTGCACTGATGAACTGATTTAGCTGACATTCAGTCCCAACAAGGGAGAGCGCAACTATTGCTTACTTAAGCTGAGTTGCAGAAATGAATTGGGGTTCACGACTGGCCCCAATGCTTTCCAGTTTAGCCAGATACTGCTGCCAGAGCGATGCCTGATCACGACATAAATGCGCCAGATATTTCCAGTCATACAAGCCACTGTCGTGGCCATCACTGAACACAATTTTCAGCGCATAATTACCGGAAGGTTGAATATCCAGAATCTGCACCTGACTCTTGCCCACCTGCAGTTTTTCCTGACCGATACCATGACCACGAACCTCCGCGGATGGCGAATGCACCCGCAAAAACTCTGCACTCAGAGAATTATGAGTACCATCCTCAAACGCCAGTTCCAGCATCTGGGATTTTTTATGAAAGTTAATTTTGCTTGGAAGTTTCATGGTTATACCAAGAAATATGGGAAAAATAGATAGAAGTACATACCATAAGAACCTGGCTAGGGCTTATTCACACTCATTTTATCGGCCTGTGAGTGAAACTGACCCTAGCACTTAAAGTGCATCTGCATAATATCCAATATAGCTTTTTCCTCTTTACCTATTTTGGACCCAAATCCAAGAAAACCACCTGAAGAAGAGGCAATCCGTTTGGCCAGATCAAAAAGTGTCGATTTCAGTTCGGAACCATTCTCACCCAGCTTGTCCGCAGCATCGGCAATTAATGCAAATGTTTGATCCGGATCGGCCAACTGCCGGGAACCCAGTATCGCGTTAATATATTGCAGTCCCGATTTCTGACAATCAGCGAACACATAACGAATCAGTCCATTGTCTGTTGCTGGAGGGGATTGCAGATTCTGAATAAAAGCATCCGTTTCTTTTTTATCAACAGTGCCGTCCGCTCCTGCAATTGCAAGGAACACAAAAACGGGACTGGTTTTTATTAATCCCCGCTCATCTTCAGTCAAAACACCCATCAGGGGGGACCCTAATCGGTTGGGCTTTTCACGCGTGACGAACGCAGGTTCCAAGGCAGATACCCTGCCATCATCGAGCTCATAAAACTGACATAGGACCTTTGCCATTTCTTGTCCCTGGAAACCAATCTCCAGAAATGCGGCATCACGTTTAATACCATCTTCCGTAGCATAACCATCCCAGGTGAAACAGTAATGCTCAGTGCCATGCGCTTGCTCCAGTATACGATCCACTTCCATATTCGCCTGCTCCTGATTTTCGCATTCCAATACATAGCGACCGTTACTTGTAGACAAATAAGGACTAAAGGGGGAACACTCAGCCAGATTTAATGCAGACTCTATCGACGCTTTGATAAATTCTTTTCGCTCATTATTTAATATATCCATAAGTGCCACCTCTCCTGACAGATTAAGCATTTGCAGTCATAACACGTACTTCATCAAAGGGCTCTTGAATCAGGGGGTGACTCGCCTCCTGATTCAATCACAGGTTATTATTATCCTAACAACCCAACAGCGGCTTCAACAACCGCTTCTTTGGTAATACCGAAGTACTGATACAGTTCTCCAGCCGGTGCTGATTCACCAAATGTTGTCATGCCAATGATCACACCATCCAGACCGGCAAACTTGTACCAGTAATCTTTGATACCGGCTTCAACGACCACACGGGCACGAACAGCCGCTGGCAATACCGCTTCTTTGTAAGCAGCGTCCTGGGCTTCAAAAACTTCGGGGCTTGGCATTGATACCACCCGCACTTTCTTGCCCTGTTCTGCCAGCTCTGCAGCCGCGTCAACGATCAGGCCAACTTCTGAACCGGTGGCCAGCAGAATAACGTCCGGAGTACCATCACAATCTTTCAGAATGTAGGCACCACGGGCAATTGCCGCAATCTGTTCATCAGTACGGGACTGATGTGGCAGGTTCTGACGCGAGAAAATCAGCGCGCTTGGACCGTCTTTGCGCATCAGCGCCATTTTCCAGGCAACGGCAGATTCGACTGCGTCACATGGGCGCCAGCTCTGCATCCGTGGCGTGGTCCGCAGGTTGGCCATCTGCTCGACTGGCTGGTGAGTCGGACCGTCTTCGCCCAGACCGATGGAGTCGTGGGTATACACGAAGATGGAACGCAGCTTCATGATCGCCGCCATACGCACCGCGTTACGGGCATATTCCATGAACATCAGGAAAGTCGCACCGTAAGGTACCAGGCCGCCATGAAGGGCAACACCATTCATAATCGCGCTCATGCCGAATTCACGCACACCGTAATGTACGTAGTTACCGGCAGCATCATCGGTAACCGATACGGAACCGCTCCACATGGTCAGGTTGGAAGGTGCAAGGTCAGCAGAACCGCCCAGCAGTTCCGGTAACAGCTTGCCAAAGGCTTCCAGACTGTTCTGGGAGGCCTTACGACTGGCGATGGTTTCGCCTTTCTGAGCAATTTCAGCAATGATGGCATCAGCCTGCGCCGCAAAGTCTGCTGGCAAATCACCGGCCATGCGGCGCTTGAATTCTGCCGCTTCAGCCGGAAAAGCAGCTTCATAAGCAGCAAACGCTTCATTCCAGGCAGCTTCGGCAGCAGTACCTTTTTCAGTGGCATCCCAGGCGCTTTTGATATCTTCCGGAATTACAAACGGTTCATGGTGCCAGCCCAGGTTTTCACGGGTCAGCTTGATTTCGGCATCGCCCAGCGGCGCGCCGTGAGACTCTTCTTTACCCTGTTTGTTGGGTGAACCATAGCCAATCAGAGTTTTACACATGATCAGCGTTGGGCGCTCAGTCTCAGAGCGGGCAGTTGTCAGCGCCTGTTTGATTTCTTCAGGGTCGTGACCGTTTACGCGGGGAATCACCTGCCAGCCATAGGCTTCGAAACGCTTCTGGGTGTCATCGGTAAACCAGCCATCCACTTCACCGTCAATGGAGATGCCGTTGTCATCATAAAATGCTATCAGTTTACCCAGACCCAGGGTGCCGGCCAGCGAGCAGGCTTCGTGGGAAATACCTTCCATCATGCAGCCGTCACCCATGAACGCATAGGTATGATGATCGACAATGTCATGTCCGGGTTTGTTGAACTGAGCCGCCAGAGTCTTTTCAGCCAGCGCCATACCCACAGCATTGGCAACACCCTGACCCAGAGGGCCGGTTGTGGTTTCAACACCGGGGGCGTAACCATATTCAGGGTGACCCGGAGTTTTGGAGTGCAGTTGCCGGAAATTTTTCAACTCTTCGATAGGAAGCTCATAGCCTGTCAGGTGCAGCAGCGAATACAACAGCATAGAGCCGTGCCCATTGGATAGCACAAACCGGTCACGGTTGGCCCAATGAGGATTCTTTGGATTGTGAACTAGATAATCATTCCAGAGTACTTCAGCGATATCCGCCATCCCCATGGGAGCTCCAGGGTGGCCGGATTTGGCCTTTTGTACAGCGTCCATACTAAGAGCGCGAATAGCATTCGCCAAGACTGAGCGAGAAGGCATTGAAAGGTCCTCGGTATTTGCATTTGAAGTGAAGGAACGAAGGGATTTCCGCCCATCCACGAAAAATTGGGAAGCGTATTCTCACTTATGATTACCTGAGGGTAAAGCAACTCACGGTAAAACAGCTGATTTCCCTCATAAATTCAGGAAAAAATCCCAGCATTAAAATGACACAATCTATATCAAAATATTTTGATATAGATATTGAAACTGCCTCGGACGACTGCTAGAGTTCTGCCCATGATGAACTCCAGCTTTGAACAACTCGCCACGCTGCTGAAAGCAGCCGCTGACCCAATCCGGTTAATCACCCTGAAAGTCCTTCAGGACAGCAGTTATGGGGTTTTGGAACTCAGTGAGATATGCGGGATGAAGCAGTCTGGCATGAGTCATCATCTGAAGGTTCTGGCCAGTGCCGGATGGCTGGAAACCCGTAAGGAAGGTAATAGTATTTTTTACCGCCGTTCACTGCTGACCGGTGCCCACCAGGCGTTGCTGGCGCAAACCTGGCTGGCTCTGGAACAGCTGGAGCTGCCTCTGGAGGTTCGGCAACGTGCCGAAAAAGTACATCAGGGGCGAATCGAAGCGGCCAGGGAATTTTTCAATAAACATGCGCATCAGTTCAAAAAGCATCAGGATCTGATTGCTGAATTCGAAAGTTACGATGCGACGGTGCGGCAGTTATTGCAGTCTGCACAGTACCAGCACCAGCGACTGGCTATTGAAATCGGGCCAGGTGCCGGTGAATTTTTGAGTACTCTGAGTCGCAGTTTTGATCAGGTACTGGCGATTGATATTTCCGCCGACATGCTGGCCAAGGCACAACAGCGTTGTGAGCAGCAGCGGCTGGAGAATGTCACTCTGATACAGGGCGAAATCAGCGGACTGGATCAGGCTACCCCGGCGGCGGACACGATCATTTACAACATGGTATTGCACCATGTACCCGATCCGGCCCGGGAGCTGCGTCTCAGTGCCGAGCGCCTGGCGCCATCAGGATGTCTGCTGATTACCGAATTGTGTCAACACGATCAGACCTGGGCTAAAGAAAACTGTGGTGATCTCTGGCTCGGATTTGAAGAAAACGAACTGGTGCATTGGGCCCGGTCCAGTCACCTCGTACATAGACAAACCATCTACGTGGGTCTTCGAAATGGCTTTCAGATACAGTGTCTGCTGTTTCAAAAACCAGAAGCCGCGTAAACAGTTTAATGAAGGAAAAAGCCAATGAGTGAATATTCCCTGTTTACCTCCGAATCCGTTTCTGAAGGCCATCCTGACAAGATGGCGGATCAGATTTCCGATGCCATCCTGGATGCCATTATCAAAGACGATCCTAATTCCCGTGTTGCCGTTGAAACACTGGTCAAAACCGGTATGGCCGTCATCGCCGGTGAAGTGCGTACCAATACCTATGTCGACCTTGAAGATATCGTACGTCAGGTGATTCTGGATATCGGCTACGACAGTTCTGATGTCGGTTTCGACGGTGCCAGCTGTGCAGTACTCAACGCCATTGGCAAGCAGTCCAGCGACATCGCCATGGGTGTGGATGAAGCAGAAAGCAAAGATCTGGGTGCTGGTGACCAGGGGCTGATGTTCGGTTATGCCAGCAACGAAACCGACGTACTGATGCCGGCGCCAATTTATTTCTCCCATCGTCTGGTTGAACGGCAGGCGCAATTGCGTAAAAGCAAGGTACTGCCCTGGCTGCGTCCTGATGCAAAATCCCAGGTGACCTTGCGTTATGAAGGGAACAAACCCGTCGCTGTGGACGCGGTGGTACTGTCCACTCAACATTCTCCTGAAGTATCACAGGCTGATATTCAGGAAGCCATTATGGAAGAGGTAATCAAACACGTATTACCGGCAGAATGGCTGCATAAAGACACCCGTTATCACATTAATCCGACCGGCCAGTTCATCATTGGCGGACCAGTCGGTGACTGCGGTCTGACCGGACGTAAGATCATCGTTGATACTTACGGTGGTATGGCCCGTCATGGCGGTGGTGCGTTCTCAGGCAAAGATCCTTCCAAAGTGGATCGCTCTGCCGCATACGCCGGCCGCTATGTGGCCAAAAACATTGTTGCTGCCGGTCTGGCGGATCGTTGCGAAATTCAGGTTTCTTATGCCATCGGCGTTGCCGAGCCAACGTCTATTTCCATCAATACCTTCGGCACCAATACAATCGATGAAGCCAGAATCGCTGAACTGGTACGCGAGCATTTCGATCTGCGCCCACAGGGCATCATCGACATGTTGAATCTGCGCCGCCCCATTTATCGCCCCACTGCATCTTATGGTCACTTTGGCCGTACCGGCGAAGACTTCACCTGGGAACAGACAGATAAAGCGGAAGCTTTGAAAGCCGCTGCAACTCTTTAACCTGTTATTCACTGATTATCCGGCCGGTTGATAACCGGCCTAGCGAGGAACCATGTCTGCACAAGCAAACACCGATTTTACGGATTACAAAGTTAGCGATATTTCCCTGGCCGAATGGGGCCGCAAGGAAATCGAAATCGCCGAGAGCGAAATGCCGGCATTGATGGCATTACGGACCAAATACAGCAGTGAACAGCCCCTGGCCGGTGCCAAAATCATGGGTTGTATCCACATGACCATTCAGACTGCCGTGTTAATTGAAACGCTGGTGGCATTGGGTGCAGAGGTTCGCTGGTCTTCGTGTAACATTTTCTCCACTCAGGATCACGCAGCAGCGGCCATAGCTGCGGCCGGGATTCCGGTTTTCGCCTGGAAAGGTGAGACCGAGGAAGAGTTCTGGTGGTGTATCGAACAGACCATTAAAGCCCACAAAGACAGCGACCAGCTGTGGGATGCCAACATGGTACTCGACGATGGTGGCGACCTGACTCTGATATTGCACCAGAAGTATCCTCAACTGCTGGACCAGATCCACGGTATTTCAGAAGAAACCACCACCGGTGTACACCGCTTACTGGAAATGCTGGCTAAAGGCGAGCTGAAGGTTCCGGCCATCAACGTCAATGACTCCGTTACCAAGTCCAAAAATGACAACAAATACGGCTGCCGTCATTCTCTCAATGACGCTATTAAGCGTGGTGTGGATCATTTGCTGGCCGGTAAAAAAGCATTGGTCGTTGGCTATGGCGACGTGGGTAAAGGCTCTGCCGCTTCTCTGCGTCAGGAAGGCATGATCGTGAAGGTCAGCGAAATTGATCCGATCTGTGCGATGCAGGCGTGTATGGATGGCTTTGAAGTGGTCTCTCCATACATCAATGGCATCAATACCGGTGAAGACAGCTGCGTCAATACCGGTCTGCTGGAAACCACCGATCTGATTGTCACCACCACCGGCAATACCAACGTCTGCGATGCGCCAATGCTGAAAGCCCTTAAGAAAGGCGCTGTTGTGTGCAACATCGGTCACTTCGACAATGAAATCGACACTGCATTCATGCGGAAAAACTGGAAATGGGAAGAAGTAAAACCTCAGGTCCACCAGATTTATCGCAGCGACGCCAAAGAAGACTTCCTGATCCTGCTCAGTGAAGGCCGTCTGGTGAATCTGGGCAATGCCACAGGTCATCCAAGTCGGGTCATGGATGGTTCTTTCGCCAACCAGGTGCTGGCACAGATGTATTTGTTCGAGCGTAAATTTGCCGATCTTGCAGCTGATAAAAAAGCAGCATCTTTGTATGTGAAAGTACTGCCTAAAAAACTGGATGAAGAAGTAGCCGCTGAGATGGTAAAAGGTTTCGGCGGGGTCATCACCCAGCTGACCACTGAACAGGCTGACTATATTGGCGTTGCCAAAGAAGGTCCGTTCAAGCCGGAAGAATACAAATACTGATATTTGACCGGGTCCGCCTGCGGACCCGTTAACACGGAGTCCGCATACGATGTCCATATCGACCCCAGTGAGTTTTGAGTTTTTTCCTCCCAAGACAGAAGAGGGTAGGGAAAAGCTGTTGACCACACACGCAACCCTGTCAGAACAGACACCTGAATTCTTTTCCGTTACCTACGGTGCCGGCGGTTCCACTCAGGAACGTACTATTAACACCGTGATCGAACTCAATAACAAAGGGATCTGTACAGCCCCTCATATTTCGTGCATTGGCGCCAGCCAGGAAAAAATCACCGAGCTGCTGGATCTGTACAAAGCTAATGGTATCAAACGTGTCGTGGCACTACGTGGTGACCTGCCATCGGGTATGGGTGCCACCAACGGTGATTTCCATTATGCGTCCGATCTGGTGGCGTTCATTCGCGAACAGTACCAGGATCAGTTTCATATTGAAGTGGCGGCGTACCCGGAAATGCATCCCCAGGCAGTCGATTTCAATACCGACCTGCGTAACTTCATGACTAAGGTAAACGCTGGTGCCAGCAGCGCGATTACCCAGTATTTTTACAACCCTGACGCCTATTCTTTCTTTGTGGATCAGGTTCGCCGGGCAGGCAGCAATATCGACATCGTCCCCGGTATCATGCCCATCACCAATTACACCAATCTGGTACGCTTCAGCGATGGTTGTGGTGCAGAGATTCCTCGCTGGATCAAACGCAAGCTGGAAGCTTACCGGGATGATGTCAAAGGGCTTCAGGCGTTTGGTGCAGACGTGGTCGCCGACCTGTGCCGTCATCTGATCGACAGAGGTGCGCCGGCACTGCATTTTTATTCAATGAATCAGAGCGAACCCACTTTAAATATTCTCGATCGCCTATCCTGACCTCATCAGTTTTATACGGATATCAGTCGCTGTCAGATGCATTCTGTCCGCGACTGAGCCTCTTCTCTCTCAATCATGGGTACAGTCAGATTCTGTTTTCTCCCGACTCAATAAACAGAAAAGAGCCGGTAATCGGTTAGAGAAGCTCCGAAATAGTATTGTTGCCTGTGGTCAGAAAATTCCAGAATTGTGATATACGTCAGACTTCAACCGGATTTTTCATCAATATCATTCCATTGTAAAAAAACAGTTAAAAGAAAAATTCTTGATAAAAATTATAATTCCAAATATCAGAAACCTCCTATTTATCAATTTATAGGTCATTTTCGATACCATATAAGAACATTTAACGCTTCATGAAATATTCATTCCTTTATTTTTGAAAACCAATAAAATCACAGTTGTCATTTATTCACGGCGTAACATTCTAAAAAAATAATAATGATTTATGCCTTTGATCATTTTTCAATGTAATCGATTACAGCTAAAAAAATAATATTTTTTCCACAGATATAAGACAGAAAATAGTCTTATATCATTGTTATTAAATAACATTTATTTACAAAAAATATTTTATACAATTTGTTTTTTAGTGTTTTTAAAGAATATTCAAGTTTTATCTCCACCTAATAATTTTATAGACGGAATCAATCCTACCAATGGAATGAGTAAGTCCTGCTTTTTCATATGTTCAAATTTTTCATGTCACAGAGACATCGATAAGCTTATCGATCCGCACTGTGATCAACGTTGAATCAAGGGAATATGGCGTCACGCATTTTAAAAATCGATTTGATATGTATTCCATTAAAATGGTTTAGCAAAAACGAACTGGAAACATGACACAGACTCTCTGATTCAGGCGCTGAAAGGATCTATATTTTGAATGGATGCCGGGAACCTTTGACGTCAAAAAGGTATCTTTTAATCATCAGGCACAGATATTCAAATGTCTGTCCAAAACTATAAAAAGACGGTACACATGAAACTTAAAAATGTTGCTATTCTCAGCTTAACTCTCTCTTTTCCTGTTGTTGCTCACGCACAAAACGCAGTTGTTGATACTGAATTTATGGAGATTTTGGACTCCCTTCGCTTCTCCCTGTCAGGCGTTTCCGGTCCTGATATTGAAGGGCAGGAGTCTTTCGTTTTAACCAACAAACGAAATATTCAAAAAGAACTCGCAGAGTTTGGTATTGTGGATGTCGATTATGACGGATCCACCGATAAACACATTTCACTGACGGATGAAGAAGAAGTCACTTTAGGTTCCTTGAGACAAAGCCACGGGCTGGTGAGAGCTGTCACTAGCGGTCTGCCCGGTACATTTGAGTGGAGCAAAGCGGATCAGGTCAATGAAACAAACCTGGAAGCCGGTGATGTTATTGCTACCTTTTTGAACGGTGATACTTTTGACCAAGCCCTTGATCACACTGTCATAGTGGGTCGCGTTGAGGGCAACGGTGTTTGGGTGCTGGACCAGAACTGGATCAAACAGGATCGTAGTAACGGTGGTTATATTAGACTGCACTTCATCGATAATACCGGTGACGGTATGGAAAACCTGAATAACTACTATCATGTCAGTTATTAACTCAATCCGGTGGACTGACTCATCACTTTGTGACAACAGTTTTGTGTTTTAACTGGTAAAAACCAGCAACGTGATTCAGTGATTAACCCGGAAAAATGACCGGGTTAATCCTGATTATAGAACGCGGTTTAGCTAATCATAATCAGCATAAACGACATATATTCCAGTATCAGATGAATTAAAAGATTCCACCGAAAGGTAATACGTACCGGCATACAAATATTCGACAATGGAAAAATTCTTGTCTCTACCGTTATCATCTGCGTAGTTAATGATGTCACCATCACTGGCCATCAGGTATCCGTAGGTATCAAGATCGCCATCGGTATAAAAATGATAGTAACCACTCTTATCAATCCGGATCTCAAATACATCCACATCTGTCGGGTAATCAATTTCGGCAGCAATAGCATGGGAAAAAGGAAGCAGGGTAGCGTCATCTATTGAATTACCGATATCATCCCAGAAAGTATCTTCATCGCTGTCTATGTTGATAACATAGTTTCCATGTTCACCATTTATCGAAAGATAATAAGTTCCCGCGCGGAGATAGCTGATAAAACTGAAATTGTAGCCATTATCATAATGACCGGAATCCGACGCGATTACCTCACCATTGGACGACAGTAATTGGCCAGTAATATTCAGTTTACTGCTTGACCAGAAGTGATAGTAACCTTGATTGACGACCACCAACCTGAAAACATCCTTATCCCATTCGTCTTCAAATGAACCTGAATAACGGACGTTACCATGTGACATGTCAAGATATGTGGCAGAGTGTATGGAATCACCTTCATGATCATCAGCAATTTCAATATAACAACCCTGCAAACCAAACAACACGACCACAACCAATAGGCTTCTGACAATCGTTAACATGCTGTATTCCCTGAGTTTTTTTAACACTTGTATTCACGCTGTTACCAAAAAAACCTGGAATAGCAGTGAAAACCGGTTACTCAAGTCTATGAGCACGTTCCTTAATTTCCACAAAACGATAGAAATCATTATTACTGCCACTCAGAATGCACACGACGGTTTTACCACGAATTTCGTCTCTAACCTTTTCCAGTGCAGCGATACTCAGTGATCCGGCAAGCTCCGCCACAATCGCCTGTTCCTGATAAAGTTCAATCAATGCTTTACAGGCTTCACTCTCATGAACAGTCATGATGTGATCGAGATTTTGTTGACAGATTCTAAACCCTAACTCACCGGCTTTCAGGGTTGCCGCACCATCGACAAACGGGTCAATATCATTCAACTGAAGATTATGGCCGGCTTTCAGTGAGGCATTCATGGCGGCGGCATTTTCCGGTTCCACACCCACGACTCTGGTATGAGGGGAAGAGGCTTTGAAAACCGTCAGCAGACCGGACACAAGTCCACCCCCACCAATTGGAGAAAACAGATAGTCAATCGAGCTTCGACTGTCTTCCAGTATCTCCAACGCCATTGTTCCCTGACCACTGATCACATCAAAATCATCAAAAGGGTGTATAAACATGGCATGGTTTTGTTGTTGAAAGCGTATCGCCTGTTGATAAGATTCGTCAAAGTTTTCGCCCACCAATACCACCCGAACCCACTCGCCACCATGTTTTCTGACTTGGGAGACTTTTTGCGCCGGAGTGTTCCGCGGCATATATATCGTTGCTGGAATCTTAAGGTGAGAACAACTGTAAGCCACGCCCTGAGAATGATTTCCGGCACTGGCACAAACAACTCCGTTAGCCCGCTGTTCACGGGTCAGTTGAATCATTTTGTTGAGCGCACCACGCAGTTTGAATGATCGTATCACCTGTTGGTCCTCACGCTTCAAGAGGATGTCTGCCTGATATTTCCGGCTCAGGTATTCACTGCGCTGCAGTGGTGTGTGACTAACCACATGATGAATCCGGTCTGCGGCCTGGAGGACGTCGGTTAATGTGGGTAAAAGGGTTTCACTCTCCGATAAGGATTCTGACGTTGTTATGCTCATAAGGCGATCTCACAAAAAAAGACCAAAAAAAAAACCCGCCATCTGGCGGGTTCTTTTTTTCGTTAAAAACAGGCTAGCCCACCGAAAGCCTCTCAGTGATGGACATAATCATAATAATCTGTGCTGTTTTTAATGAGGTCATATAGGTTGGCTGAAAATAAAATATCACGAATTTGCCGAAATCATTGAGCAACTCAGTAATAATGTCAAGCGCTCATTTTGCTTCAAATTTTTGCGCTTCCTGTTCCACCCGCTGATAAAACTGTGTATTTTCCAGCTGTCCGGCCGCCGCAGTATCGAGCACAATAGTGGCTTTCGGATGAAACTGTAATATGGATGCAGGGCAGGATGCACTCACCGGTCCTTCGATCATTGCCTTCACTGCAGCCGCTTTATGTTCACCGGTGGCCAATAACATAATCTGGCGCGACTCCATGATCGTTTCGATGCCCATGGTAATCGCCAGTTCCGGCTGAAATTCGTCCGCACGAAAAAACCGGGCATTATCTTCTACCGTTTGCATGGTAAGCGTTTTGATACGGGTTCTGGAACGGAGACTGGAACTGGGCTCATTGAAACCAATATGACCATTGGCGCCAATACCCAGCAATTGAAAATCAATTCCATGATGGTCACGAATAGCCTGCTCGTATTGAGCACACATGTCTTCTGGATCCAACGCCAGGCCATCGGGAACATGTGTATTTTCGATACGAATATCCACCCGCTCAAACAGGTGTTTCTGCATGAAACTGCGATAACTCTGATCGTGATCGGGTGCCAGCCCAACATATTCATCGAGGTTAAAGCTAACGCATTGGGACAACGAAACATCACCTGCAGCCACAGCTTCCACCAACTTGTCATACAGTTTCATGGGAGATGACCCTGTGGCCAATCCCAGTACAGAATCAGGCTTGGTCTGGATCTGACGAATGATCAGTTGGGCACCATAAGCGGCGACATCATCACTATTATTTAATATTACTATACGCATACTGCTTCTCCGGTACGGTGCTCCAGCAATTTTCCGTCTATCCAGGAATGGAGTACCGATTGCTTTTCGATATGTATCAAATTTGCGATATAGCCAGTCTTGATCCGGCCTAATACATGACCCAGTGAGACTGCTTCTGCGGGATACACGGATGCCATTCGCAGAGCTTCTTCCAGTTCCATATTGAGGTTTTCAACGAGGTAATGGACGGCATCAATTAAAGTAATCGCAGAACCAGCCAGCGTACCCTGCTGATTGACCAGTACGCCGCATTTTTCTTGTATTAATTGTCCGTTCAGCATGAACTGTTTTTTATCAGTACCGATTGTGCTCATGGCGTCTGATACCAGCAGCAGTTTTCCTTTTGGTTTACACCGCAGGGCCACTTCAATACTGTTTTTATGAACATGGAAACCATCAGCGATAATTCCCGCCCAGCACTGATCGGCGGCCAACGCTGTGCCAAGCATGCCCGGCTCACGCGCACTTTGCTGTGACATCGCATTGTACAAGTGAGTAAAACCAGTCAGACCAGCCTTTATGGCAGCCTGAACCTGTTGATAGTTGGCCTCACTGTGACCTCCCCAGACGTGGTATCCTATTTGCCGAAGATTATGGATAAATTCCATATCAACCTGTTCCGGCGCCAGTGTCATCAGGTGAACAGCCGGCCCGGCGGTCGCCAGAATCTCCAGATCTTCGGCGGTGGTGCCGCGAATAAAACGGGAGTCATGAATGCCTCTCCGGGCAGCATTAAAAAACGGCCCTTCGATATGAATGCCCAGTATCTGACCAGGATTCTGTTGATGTGCTTTCTTCACGGCCCGGATACCGTTTTCCACAACCTGAGGGGTATCACTGATCAATGTCGGCAGAATTGAGGTTGTACCAAACTGCCGGTGAGCATCAGCAATCTGCAATAACGCCTCACTGTCTGTATGCTCGTTAAACAGAAGGCCACCGCCACCATTCACCTGCAGATCAATCAGACCGGCACAAATGAAACCTTCACGAAGCACATGATGAGGAATACCGGCAGGTACCTGGCTTACGGGACAGAGCTGTTTAATTTTGCCGGATTCAATGATCACGGCCTGATCCGCCAGAAATGTTTCACCGGTAAAAATACGCGGCGCAGATACGACATGCATAGGTCAGACTTCCAGTTTTAATTCAGTAACCAGGTCATATAAATCACCGCGAAAATAGCAACGGGTAAATTCAACCGGTCGATTGTTGTGATCAAAAGCCTTTCGTTCTATGTAGAGAACGGCATCGCCGGGTGATATTTGCAGAAAGCTCGCGACCTGGGAGTCGCAGTTCTGGGCAGCAATACTTTGCAGTGCCCGAACCGGCCGGGCCTGGTATCTTTCGAGTGCCTGATATAACGATTCGTCGATACTGTCGAGACTCTCCATCAACCCTGCCGGCGTGGCAGCCAGCTCAAAAGCAATAGGTACATCGTTGGCGTTTCGTACCCGGGTCAAACGGAATATTTTTTCTCCAAAAGACAAATTGAGTGCCAGAGCTTCTTTGGGCGACGGTGCAACATGTTCACGGTTTACCCACAAAGAACTGGGTTTCATACCCCGTGCATGCATGTCATCGGTAAAGCTGTTCAGGACTGCCAGGTTTTTCTGAATCGGCGGCGTTTTATTGGCCTTGATGATGGTACCTGCTCCCTGACGCTGCTCCAGCAGCCCTTGCTGTTCAAGGTTATCGATGGCTTTACGCAGGGTCACTCTGGAAACCCCCAAAGCCGCCGCGAGATCACGCTGCGGCATCAGAAAATCTCCTTCCTTCAACAATCCTTCAGCAATGGCCAACGTCAATGCCCGGGTCAGTTGTACGTACAAAGAACCGGAATGATTGGGATTGGGCTTTAAGAACTCAATCAGTTTGTGCTGGTCTTTGGCCGCCACACTCATATGGTCACCCCCTCGCTGGCCAACAACAGCGCACCACTTAAGGGATCGCCCGCCGTTCCAGTCAGAAGTTGCTTAAACTCCTCGGTCAAATGACTACTGACAAACTCCGACAACCCTCCCAGCAAGGCAATGGGTTGGTGATTAAACGTGTGCATGGAGGTTAGCAACGAACGAATAATCTTCTGCTGTTCCGCCACGATTGTCAGTGCATGCCGGTCCTCCAGTGCAGCGTGCTCCACCACTCGGACGGCCAGTTCGGCCATTTGCGCCGGTGACGCCTGTTGAAAAGCCTGTACCATGTTCTCCGCCCGATGCTGATAATCCGCAGCCATAGCAAGCGTCATCTCCGTATGAGGAATAATGCCGTCCAGGGCATCTATGGTCAGCTGATACAGTCGTAAACCCAGCCAGGCACCACTACCGGTATCAGCAAATGGAAATCCCCAACCGCTCCAGGAACGGGTTCGGCCCTCGACAATGGACCAGCCACTGATACCTGTCCCGATGATCAGAATACTGCCATCGGCACCTGCATGGGCTCCCAGACAGGCAATGTGGGAATCGCTGACAAATCGGGCTTTGGCAAACGGATGTTGCCACTGCTGTAGAAAATCGACAGCCGCCGGCATGGCCCCACCGGCCAGCCCGATACCGGCATAAATCCGCGGCATTGCCTGGCAGTCCAGACCAGCCTGCTCTAAAGCCTGATCAACCGCCTGCATGATAGATTCAAGAGTTCCATAAGGATTGGAGTAAACATTGGCACTGCCTGCCAATCCGTTACCAATAATGGCCCCGGAGTGGTCTGTCAGGCGCACACGGCAATGCGTGCCGCCGCCATCGATACCCAGGAACAGAGGTTCAAGAGTTACCGTCATAGGTGAATACACCACTGAAATTGATTTGCTATGGCTCATTTAGAGACCAATATAATACCAATTGAAAACGAATGGGGGATAACGTTTATATGACGGAGTATCAGGAATGACTCTGAAAAATACTCAGTAAAGCCCAGAATCAGGGCATAATTGCAGAGAAAAATTACCTGATCAGCAGAAATTCATATGCTCAAAAGTATGTGTCCACACTGGTCTTTCGATGTATACCTTTTCTGTGCCAGTTTGATCTTCACGCCTGATCCGGGCGAATCAGGCGATGCCCACTTACTGATCCACCCAATCCATTTTCTGGATGTTTTCCTTGTGGGCAAAACGGACAAAATGGCTTTCGATGATGTCTTTGGCTTTTTCCAGATCACTTTGCTGCTGCACCTGAATCTGCACATGCAAGGCATCCGGTTTTGCCTGCAGTGTGACCGGTCCGATCGGCAACTTGCATTCACCGTGCTCTTCATCAAAAGAAACTTCAATACGATGGGCAAAATGCTTACACAGCTTTTTGATATACAGGCTGGCAGATGGGGTAGGGACCGTTGCGCTTGTGATGAACATAATCGTTTCCTTATAAATAAAATAAACAACACAACAACAATATTGGTCTCACTACCTTCCTTTCAAATGATAATACATATCATTTACGATTATTGGGATGATACGCTTTATCTGCTCAGCCACTGAACCTTGTTTCCCAGCTTTAACCTCAGCAGCAAAGAAGACAGATCCATCCTGTAATCCCGTCTGTATGCAGGCAAATTGTCTTATTAACTGTTTTGATAATTTTTATAACGATCTTCTCCCGTACTAAAGAATGAAGTGAAAATTCCAAAGCAGATTGAATTGAAATTTCACTTTTATTAGCTTAGTTGGTTCTAGTGGATCGTTGAGTATGTATTCCCAGGGAGTTTGCGATAACCTCGAACCGACGTGTACATCCGTTTGTTTTTGATACGTCCTGAATACCCGCGTTCGATGCCTTCTGTTATCCCACTGCAATATTGCCCCGTTAGACTCGCGCTCTCATAACAACAACAGTGAGTGTTTATGAACCCGTTTTTTAATCGTTATTCTGTGTCCCTGATATGTGCCCTCGGTGTAGGTCACAGCCAGGCCGCCAGCGGAGAATTCTCGACCCTGACCTACAATGTTGCAGGCTTGCCGCAAATTATCTCCAGCGCGGAATCAAACCGCCTGGAAGCAACGGAGCAAATCAGCTGCTATGTCAATGCGTTCGACATCGTTAATGTGCAGGAAGATTTTAATTATCATGCGGCCTTATATGATACCTGCAATGATCACCCTTACCGGTCACCCACCTCCGGTGGTGCAGGCATCGGCAGCGGGTTGAATACCATGAGCCGCTTTTCCTATGAAGACTGGGATCGGGTCAGATGGAACGACTGTTCAGGTGTGGATTGTCTGACTCCGAAGGGATTCACTCTGGCCAGAACACAACTTCAGAACGGTGTGTTTGTCGATATCTATAACCTTCATACCCAGGCCCAGACCGAACCCAATGATCTTGCCGCCCGTCGTGCCAACCTGTTGCAGCTGGTCAGTTATATTGAGCTTCATTCTGCCGGCAATGCGGTGATTATCATGGGTGATACCAATACCCGTTACACTCGCAGCGGCGACAATATCCGGGAACTTCTGAACCGTGGTTTCAGTGATGCCTGGCTACAGCTGGTACATACTGATGATATTCCTGCCTCCGGTACAGATGCCCTGGTGTGTAATCCAGCGGTCACCGATGCCAACTGTGAAATCGTCGATAAGGTCCTTTATCGGGATAACGGTTATCTGCAGTTGCAGCCTTATGCGTATGGAGTTCGGGAAGATGCCCTGACCAATAACGGCCTGGAGCTGTCTGACCACCGCCCGGTTGAAGCTGGGTGGACCTACAAAACCAACGATCAATGGCGCTTCAGTGAACGCATCGGCGGCGCATATGGAATGGAATTCAATGACTATGCCTTGTTACCACAGCAACCTGTTGTCCGGAAAATCACCCTGCGGGCCGGGCGCCGGCTCGACCAGATTCAAACCAGTCTGGCATCCGGTTACGTCATGACCCACGGCGGCGAGGGTGGCACTGCATCCGATCTGACGCTTGCAAATGGCGAGTATCTGAAGTCGGCCACGTTCTGTGTCGGTCAGTACAGTAACCATAGCCGTGTTTTTTATGCCAGCCTGAGCAGCAGCCAGAACCGCACCCTCAGCGCCGGTTCCCATACCGATGACTGTACTACATTCACGGCCCCGGAAGGCTGGAATATTGTTGGCTTTCATGGCCGCAGCGGTGATGAAATCGACAAGCTCGGTGTTATCTACGCACCGCTCAGGTCTTCATCAGCGAAGGTCAGTTTTCAGACCCTGGTCAACGCGGCTTCCGGTCAGTGTCTCGATGTCACCAACGGCAATATGTCGGAAGGTAATAACGTTGGACTGTGGTACTGCTCCGGGGAAGCCTGGCAACAATGGAACTATGATCCCCACAGTGGCCTGATCCGCAGTCTTCAGAATACTGAATATTGTCTTGATAATTCCGGGTCGTTCGCCGATGGTACCAACCTGACGATTGCCACATGCCGGGGCAACGCCAATCAGCAATTTGATGTCAGTAGCTCTGGCGCAATTTCCATGCGTACCATGCCTGGGCTCGTCATCGAAGCGAATGGCAGCCAGGCCACCATGAGAACATTAACCAACAGCAACCAACAGTCCTGGCAATGAAATCTGAGAGTTTTCAGACTGCGCCCGATACCGTCTGAAAACTCCCTCTGACCGGCCCGGAAATCGCCTTCCGGGCCTGCTTCCAAACCTTTATACCGACCTTACTGATATTTTATTAAAACAGCAGGATTGTTAGGCATGGCCGCGGTATTCTTACGCCGTCATCCAGTATCAACGTTCCTCCGAGGAGGGATATCCATGAAAACCATCAGTCATAGCGCCAGTTTCGATCTGTCCCAGCCTATCAACCTGCTGTTTCCATTATTCAGTCCCGAGGGTGAAACAAAGTGGGTGCCGGGATGGGAATATACCAACGTGATGGGAACCACGGAGCTCAGTGAAGACTACGTATTTACCACCAGCCACCACGACCACAAAACCAGCAATGCCATCTGGATCGTTAAACGCTACGTCCCACGACAGCATCATGTTCAGTTTTACAAGATAGAACCTGGGGATAAGGTGGGGGTTATAACGGTGGACTGCTCTGAATTGTCCCTGAATCATACCCGAGTCGAGGTAGGCTATGAGTACATAGCCCTTGGACCATCTGGAGAGGCTTTTATCGCCGAATTTACTCAAGAGGTTTATGATCAATTTATAGATGAGTGGAAAACTCTACTGGTGCAATATTTCAAACAACATACGTTATAGGTGACCTTGCATGATCCGAAAAGTAGGCAATACCGACATAAAACCTGTTCATCGGGCCACCTGTCATTGTGGCGCAGTAGAAATGCAAATCACGCTGCCCAACGGGATTGTGAATCCACGCCGTTGCAATTGTTCCATATGCCGGCGAAAAGGCGCCATTATGGCCACCACGACCGAGGCCGATATTCATATCACCAAAGGCCATGAGGTACTGAAGCTTTATCAATTCAACACCCACACAGCCAGACATTATTTCTGCTCGGTATGTGGCATCTATACGCACCATCAGCGACGCTCCAATCCTCAGGAATACGGATTTAACGTTGCCTGCCTGGAAGATGTTGATCCGTTTGAACTGGGGGAAGTCCCTCTGGGTGACGGGGTCAACCATCCTGCAGACCGAAACTGACAGATTCAATCAACCTGAATGCATAAGGAGAAGATGATGAGCGATACCCACCATTGGATGCCACTGGAAGGCGGTTGCGATTGTCAACACATCCGTTATCGCATCGAAGACCGACCATTGTTTGTGCACTGCTGTCATTGTCGCTGGTGTCAGCGCGAAACCGGCAGCGCATTTGCACTAAATGCGATGATCGAAAGCCATAAGGTCAACGTACTCGCCGGCCGCCCGGATCTGATAGACACCCCAACCCAAAGCGGCCTGGGACAGCAGATTGCCCGTTGTCCGCACTGCCGTATTGCGGTGTGGAGTTATTATGGTGGTGCCGGGGAACTGATTTCGTTCGTCCGTGTAGGCACTCTTGATAATCCGGACCAATTGCCTCCGGACATCCATATATTCACCGAGTCCAGGCAGCCATGGCTCTCATTGAGCGGTGATACACCGATCGTGGAGCAGTACTACAAACGGGAACAGTTCTGGCCGCCCGACAGCCTTCAGCGTTTTCAGCAGCTGCTGCCTGAGATAGAAGCTTACCGGACCTCACGAAAGTAACCCGATTATCATTCATGAAGACAAAAAAAACAGGCCATTAAATGGCCTGTTAACAATTATTCGATGCCTGCCAGAGAACATCCTTGGCAGGGTGACAGAATGTCAGTCGAGCAGCTCGACCGTATCCACACTGATGGCGGGTGACAGATACCCTGATCCACCGGAGCCACTGATCACTTCCATCACCAACCGGTTCCAGTTTCCTGAACTCTGCTGCCAGGCACTTGCTGGCACATCATATGAGTAAGTCACGTTGTTACAACGGTAGGTACCCACGGTCAGTGTGCGGGTTTTGGGCTGATCTGACGGGCTCATGACTGGTGAAGTCCAATCATTGACGTATAGCCTTGGCCGGCCGCCGGAAAACGCACAGGTTAAGCCAACCCGAATGGTATGCGCTCTGGACAATTCTTCCGGACTCAGTTTGAAATAAATAATGTGGTTATTGTTTACGTCTTTCCAGAAATAAGCCGGAAAGTGCGAGTCGTCATGGGTTCCGACGATAAAGTTACCCGGATCCCAATTATAAATACGGGTATCTGAGGGATGCATAATGGTGAGTTTATCGCCATTGTAGAACTCCTGAGGTGAGCCATCCCAGTCGCCGATTCTCCAGATAGCTGACGCATAACTTGGATCATCCGTGATATTAATCGTATGCAACAGCGTCGATTCACCTGCGGACACGTTCACATTCTGACTGTAGACCGCCAACTCGTTCTTGTAGATGGTCATGGTGTAGGTACCAGGCAGCATATCTGCACTTTTGAAAAAGCCCGTGCTTTCATTGGTGTCCGCCCAGTACTGAGCTCTGCTGTTGGCAAATCCCACAGTATAATCATAACGACTGTCACGACCATTGATGCCAACAGCTGCAACCACGCCACGTGAGTAGGATGGCACATAACCGTTCAGACCCATTTGGGAAAACCAGGAGGTATCAATGTTGGCATTAGGCTGAGAGCCGTTGGTGACCACAAAGGTATAGTTATTCAAAATGCCGGTACGGAATGCTTCCGTCTGTGCTTCTGCGTAATTAACGATATAGGTCAATTCCTGATCGTTATCCGTCGTCTGATTCAGCAGACTACGATAAAACGGTCCGCCTGAACCTCCTTCCTGATTGCCACGGACCACCCACATGCCAACGTTACCACCGGTTGCGCCAATATACTGCCAGTCTTTCAGGCGCATGTTGGAATAATGCTTGGAGCGGGTCTCACCATTGCCCATGGCAAAAATATCAGACGCCTCGACGGTGGAGACCGTACCGCGCAAATCAGAATGCTCCGGACCATTAGGCAGCAGGCTGGAACTTAACCGCAGAATGTAGCGGACATGTCCATGTACATTTGGTTCAGTGGTGAAGTAAGTGCCCATATAGATATGAGGATAACCTCTGCGGGCCATATAATAGTGAGTCAGGTTACCGGCATTGACCGTCACCTTGATAAACTGATTGTTAACGGTTGTGGCATTCACCGAAACCGAAGAGGTATTCGAATACAACCAGTCGAATCCTGAATTAACCTGTGAACCACGTGACTGATTCTGATATTCCACGCCGTAATATTTTAACGAGGCAATATCTCCGGCGGACTGAGTACTCACACCATTGTCCGTTCGTCGTACCTTAAAAGTAAGCCCGGCACCCGTATCTACGGTATAAAAATCTGTACTGCTGCTCAAACCAAAATCTGCTAATGCAAGTGTTGGCAGAAAGGCAACGGTGATACCTAGCACACGCGCTCTTTTCATGACCGTTTTCATAACATTTTTCATGATTGGAACCATTTTTGTTTTTGACAACTTAACCAGGTTAGTTGGAAGAATGAAAATCGATAATATGTCGTAACCCAAATTTACTTTTTGTTATGCCATTAACTGCATGGGTAAAAACCTAACGACGGCTGACTTCACGAAGCATGTCGATCATGGCGTTATTTTAGATACCACACAAGCAGGTAGATCTGCGGTACCTGTGAATATTATTGATTATGAGACCGGTCTCACATCCGTGGTTTGATTTACCGGAATCAGCACGCAAATGGTAATAACCAAATCCGGTGTCTATCGACCATTCCGATGATCAGTCATGGAATCCGCCTTTTGCCCCACACCAACGGATCAGTAGATATAAAAATACCTGTATGAGCTTGACTGACCGGATAGTCCGCTTCAGCTGATGAGAAAGAGTACTGTCAACAGCACATGTCCCCTGGAATAGCGCCCTCAGCGAAAGTGCCATGAACGTATACATCTGTTGACAGGACCCTCACTGCTTGTATCCGCCACTCGACCAGAGCGATTAGTTTTAGTGCACTGGCATCTGGCTGCGACGTTGCTGTATCGGAAAATATCATTCACCGCGATAGTACTTTTGGATGAGTCAATACTGTTACCCGCATTTGCTGCTATACCTAAGTAAACGGAAATTTAAATTAACCCGGTCACTATTTTCACATTGGAATAGCCGACATAGCTGCCTGACAGGCATTCGATGTTTTGAATATGGAGTTCATATGCGACAACAGAATAAAAGTGGTTTATTCAACCGTATTCGCAAGGCAATTATAAATGACAATACCGAACTCAATGACCTGAAAGGTCAGGTGGCGGCTATCAACAAATCAATGGGCGTAATCGAATTTAATGTCGATGGTACGGTGATCCATGCCAATCCCAATTTTTTGCGTCTGCTCGGTTATGAACTGAACGAAATCAAAGGTCAGCACCATCGAATGTTTGTAGACCCTGCCTATGCCGCCAGCCCGGAATACCAGTCCTTCTGGGAAAAACTCAGGCGCGGGGAATATGATGCCGATGAATACAAACGTATTGGCAAGGGGGGGAGGGAAGTCTGGATCCAGGCGTCCTACAACCCGATCCGGGATCAGAATGATGAGGTTTACAAAGTCGTCAAATATGCCACAGATATCACTGACGAAAAGGTACGCAATGCCAATTATCGCGGCCAGATTGACGCCATCGGTAAATCCATGGGGGTGATTGAGTTTAATCTGGATGGTACCGTCATCGATGCCAACGATATATTTTTAAGCCTGATCAAATATCGACGCGAAGAAGTAAAAGGCATACACCACCGTAATTTTGTGGATCCGGAATATGCGGCCAGTGATAAGTATCGACAATTCTGGGAGCGGCTCGGGAAAGGTCAGTATGACGCCGGAGAGTACAAACGACTGGACAAAAATGGTGAGGCAATCTGGATTCAGGCGTCTTATAACCCGATCAGCGACGCCAGCGGCAGAGTATACAAAGTTGTTAAATATGCCTCTGACGTGAGCGACCAGAAGCGTTACCAACTGATGGTTGAAAAAGTTCTGACCGAAACCCGATCTGTGATGTCATCTTTAGCCGATGGTGATCTGACGCACACAATGGAAGGGAATTTTGAAGGCGAATTCTCGGTTCTTCGTGATGCGGTCAACTCCTCCATCAAAAACCTCAGCGATATTATTATCCAGATAACGGACTCGGGTGAGCGCATCAACAGCGCTGCCGGTGAAATTGCCGCCGGCAATACTGACCTGTCCTCAAGAACCGAAGAACAGGCCTCGTCGCTGGAAGAAACCGCCGCAAGCATGGAAGAACTGGCCACCACGGTTAAACAGAATGCAGAGAATACCCGTCAGGCGGATCAATTTATTGCCGATGCATCGGATATTGCAGCCAAAGGCAACGAAGTTATCAATGAAGTCGTGCGCAATATGAGCGGTATCAATGATGCTTCCAGGCGAGTTGCAGACATCATAACGGTCATAGATGGTATTGCATTTCAAACCAATATCCTGGCTCTGAATGCCGCGGTTGAAGCCGCCCGTGCCGGCGAACAGGGCAGAGGCTTCTCGGTCGTTGCCGGTGAAGTACGCAGTCTGGCTCAACGCTCAGCTGATGCGGCCACTGAAATCAAACAATTAATCGCTAATTCCGTTGAGAAAGTTGAAAGTGGCACCCGTCTGGTACAACAGGCTGGGGATACGATGGAAAACATAATGTCAGCGGTCAAACGTATTACCGATATCATGCGCGAAGTAGCGAACGCGTCCGAAGAGCAAAGCTCCGGGATTCAGCAGGTCAATCAGGCCATCAGTCAAATGGACAGTGTCACTCAACAAAATGCCGCATTGGTTGAAGAAGCCGCCGCCGCCGCCCAATCCCTCGAAGAACAGGCCCGGGCATTGGCCAAAGCGGTTGGGCGTTTTAACACCGGTATGGTGACTAAAGTACTCCACTCCGAACATCAGGAACCAGCGCGCAATAAACCCGTCAAGTCAACTATCGCTACGCCAAGAAAATCCCAAGCAGTCAAAGAAGCCCATGATGATTGGGACGAATTTTAGTAACGGCATTATTGAACGACGGAAATTACCATAGCCAGCCACGGCTCGTGGCTGGCTCAAAAAACAGTATCGTTTTCGCCCATTATGGTTATTTTTTCTTCACGCTGGCCGATAATGACTATAATGGGACTTCTGAAATGCTCTCCACGGAACAAGTCTGTTTTTAAGTTGTTCTACTCATCACAATAATGTGGTCGTAGTGCCTTTCAGTGTTAATCAGAAAACCTTACATCCATTTGTCATTTTTGATCCTTCATCTGTTTAGATGAATCAATAACTGAATGAGTCTATGGGGAAAACCAGATGAATTTTCTTTCCAACCTGAAGCTATCGCATATTATTGCCGCTGCCTGTTTGCTGCCATCGGCTTTTGCTGTGGTTCTGGTGATGTTACTGACGAATATCTTCAACCAGAATATTAAGGAAGCAGAACTGGCCGAAGACCTGGTCAAACTGTCTGAATATCTGGATGCTGTTGCACATGCCCATGCTGTGGAACGGGGATTGACAGCCGGGTTCCTTGGTTCGGGAGGCAGTAAGGGTCGTGACGCTCTGCTCGCACAACGGAAGGTAGCAGATGAGACCGGCAATGCATTGAAATCTCTGTCAGCAGAGGACTTTCAGAGACTCCCCGCACAATATCTTCGTAAACTGCAAGAACCGATCATCTCGTTTTTATCCGGAAAAGCCGCTATTCGTCAGAAAGTGGACCGCCTCGATCCTAACAACGGTGCCTTCAATTACTATTCAACACTTAACCGCCGGGCTCTAAACTCTATTCAGGGATTGCTCAGTGAACTCGGCGAACCAGATATCACCCAACTGCTGGAAGCTCGTCTGAGCCTGTTGTGGATGAAAGAACGCATTGGCCAATACAGGGGAGCACTCAATGGTATCTTTGCCAGCGGTATTGCCAACGATAAGCTCAAGTCGGAGGTGTCCGGTTATATCAGTGATGAACAATTCTGGCTGGCCAATTTTCAGACCTATGCCAATGCAACGGATAAGGCAATGCTGAATGACATCATGGCCCAGCCGACCTGGAAAGAAGTGGATTCCATCACCAGTCGCTTCAGTAACAATCCGGAAAATAATGGCATATCAGGCCCATCCAACTGGTTCAATCTGGCCACTCAACGGATCACACAGGTCAAACAACTGGCAGACAACATTTCTGCTGAAGTCCATAACACGGCGACATCCATTACCCGTAATAAGTTCTGGTCCCGCAATGTACTGCTTGCCCTCACCGCAGCAACGTTGTTTCCTCTATTACTGCTGCTACGCCTGTTTATCAAGCTCACCCGAAGAAAAGTACAAAATATCCATCAGGTATTGCAGGCGGTCTCAGAACAGCGGGATCTATCCGAACGTGTCAATTTCCGTTCCTCAGATGAGTTTGGTGACATCATTGATGCGCTGAACAATCACCTGGACCACCTGACTTCCTCTTTCAGCATGCTGCTCGACAAAGCGATTGAATCCCGCTCGAGCATGGATGAGATGATGTCATTCTCGCAACGGGCCCTACAGGAAAATCAGGACCAGTTTTCCCGCATCGATCAGGTCGCGTCCGCCGTTCATGAAATGTCCCAAACCAGCGGTGTTATTTCTGAAGATATGCAGCTGGCTGCTCAGGAAACCGATGAAATCAAAACCCAGAGCACTCAAGGCGGTGAACGGATGCAGATCATTCTGAATTCAATTCAATCCCTGCACAAGGGAGTGGAAGAGGGCCACTCAGCCATACAAAAGGTCACCAGCCATACTGAAGAGATCAGCAGCATTCTGTTGACGATAGAATCGATTGCGGAGCAAACCAACCTCTTGGCGCTCAATGCCGCCATTGAGGCTGCCAGGGCTGGAGAGCAGGGCCGGGGATTTGCGGTGGTGGCTGATGAGGTGCGTAACCTGGCGCAACGGACCCAGGGTTCGACCGAGGAGATCCGCTCAATGATCGAATCACTGGTCAGTTCGGGTCAGTCAGCACTGACATCGATGCAAAACTGTTCGGAGGTTGCTTCAGACACAGAAGCCAAAGTTTTCGAAAACGTCAAAATGGTACGCACGTTATTCAGTTCTATCGACACGTTGAACCAGACCATCGAGCGCGTTGCCACTGCATCGGAACAGCAATCTCAGGTCGCGGACGACATCAACAACAATATTCAGATCATCAACGAACAATCCCGTAACGTTCTGGATGCCGTCACCACGACCGTCAACAGCTCAACCGAAGCCAACCGGCGCTTTTCTGAAGTCGTGGGAGAGATCCAGCGGTACCGCACACAGTGACACCCCCCGACAGGGTGGTGCCTTGGATATCCAGGCAGCGCCCTGTTACCACAAGCGTTTCAGCTTTTGACATGGGCCTCCATTTCCGCACCGATTTTTTTGCGCATTTCCATCAACCGAATGGCTGACTCCCGCAATCGCTTGTCTTTTTTAGTGCTGGGGATCCATTCCGGCACATCCGTGGGCTTACCTTCCTCATCCACTGCCACCATGATGACGATACAATGAGTGGTCAGATAACGTTCTGATTCCTTCGGATCACCGGCCCGGACATCCAGACCGATATGCATGGAGGTCCGGCCGGTATAGATCACTTTGGCCGAAACCTCAACAATACTGCCGACCAGGATAGGTTTGACGAAGCGAATACCACCAGCGTAGGCAGTAATGCAATAGTGACCGCTCCAGCCTGCTGCACAGGCATAGGCCGCAAGATCGATCCATTTCATAACCGCTCCACCATGGACTTTGCCACCAAAGTTCTGATCTGACGGCTCCGCCAGAAATCTAAGGGTAATTTGTCTGTCTTTGCCTGCCATAAGATCTTCTCTTTTGCTAAAAGGGTTCGGGACTGACGCTATGATTGTCGGCCATGTCGCAAAATTACGACAAAATCTGATTTTTTTTCTCTTCTTTCGCTGAAATTGTCTGAAAAATAGCTAGAATTCAACAAGTCAGAGACCACAACCAAGATTAGGTCTCTGGCGCCTGAGCTTCACATCTCAAGACTATCTGTCATTTTTTCCTTCCGTGAAGCAATTACTTTGTTAGAAAGGAAAACAGCGTTAAGTATTAAGGAGAAATTTTTCGTGAAAAAGCTGAT
Source organism: Gynuella sunshinyii YC6258 (assembly GCF_000940805.1). GTDB lineage: Bacteria > Pseudomonadota > Gammaproteobacteria > Pseudomonadales > Natronospirillaceae > Gynuella > Gynuella sunshinyii. Next base: position 499,455 of record NZ_CP007142.1, read on the forward strand.
TTTACTATCCGCCGCAAGTCTTTTTGCCAGCAGCTCTGCATTCAGTTACGAGCCACTCAGTTTTGATGTCTCAATCAACCCTGGCATATTTTCATATTCTCATTCATCCACTGAAGATACCGACACCCAGACCAGCCTGCGCTACACCCTGGGAGGCTACTATCGGTTCCAGGAAAATTATCGTGCAGGGCTGAATCTCAGTTATTTCAATGACCACTTTGCCGGTGACGATGAAGTCATTCATGAAGATGTCAGCAGTTTCGACTTTGCGGCCCTGGCACAGGCTCGGATTCCAAAAGTTCAATGGTTCGATCTCTGGCTCGGTGGAGGCCTGGCCTATGGCATTTCTGATTTCACAGACCGCTATACCGAAACACCTCTCGGGAATGTTGACGATACTTTCAAAGACAACACCGGTATTGGCGACTTTGGTTATCAGTTGCAGGCCGACGGGGTATATCATCTGCCAGACAGCTGGCCTGTCGATCTGGGGCTCGCAGCCACTTACCGGGCGCCGTTTGAAAATGGTGCAACCGTCATGAGCATCGGTTTCAAAGTAGTCTTCAAAAAAACCTCTTTCTTACTGCCTGGCAGCACACCGAAGACAACAACACCCGCCCAGGTGGCGCCAAAAGCTGAGGCAACCGGGGAAGCCGTTCCACAGAACAGTGCTGAGGAAGTCACCACCCAACCCACAGCCATCGACTCAGCGACAGAGCAGCCATCCGTAACGCAACCGACTGAAGACAGTGTGACGCCGAAAGAAGCGGAAACCACAGACTCAGCAGAAACCGAAACAGCTGCTGATAAAAAAGCGGAGCGTAAAAAATGGAAAAACGCCACAGAGATCGTGCCTGATCAGGTATATCCCTGAATAAAAAAGCCGGATCATTGATCTGTCGGGCGGTTGTAGAACTCTTCTTCAACCCTCGCCCGAAAACCTGATCCGGCACCAGAACCTGATGACCACAAACAGCATTGTTCATCGTGCGGCAATCAGCGTGTGCAGATGCTCAAAGTCATTGATGACCCGCCAGTCGCCCCCGCCATTCACCACTCGGGTCTGCCAGCTTTCCAATCGAGTCATATATTCACGCGGGTCAATATTATCGCTGCGCAGTTTGGTAACGTTCAGAGCGACTACATGAATCCCCTGAAGGGTAATGGGAAAATCCCGTACATGACCTTTTTCCAGGTCTTCCTCCAAATCCGAAAACACCAGTACATACTTTTCACCGGCCCCGGTCTCATTCAAATACTCAGTTGCCTGTAACACCCCGCCGGTAATGTCGGTGTGGGCGCTGCCTTTTTTCACTGTAGCAACATAGTCATCCATCTTGTCTTTAAATGAACGTTTCTGATCATTGGCAACACTGGGACGTTCGTCCAGTGTTACCTTGGCGATAATATCTTTTTCACTGAAGCTGCCGCTGTCGATTCGGGCAACAGCGACGGAGTCGCCGCTGTCCAGTGTGGCCAGGAGATAATTCAGAATCGCCTGGGCCTTGTTCAGTTCTTCGGTATAGGTACCTGAGGTATCAATCAGCAGGTATACCGCTTTATTGGTCGGCATTGGCTGGCTGCAACTCATTAGCGCCAGAGAGATACCGAGTGACATCAATAATTTTTTCATTGCTATGCTCCTATATTTCCTGCGCCGCCAAGTCATCATCGATCACGGGTTCGGTGCGTTTTTTGCGGTTGGTCGCGGTCTTTTTACGGCTGCTTCCAGCCTTTGGTGCGGTAGTTTCATCAACGGTTTCGCCAATTTTTTCCGCCATCAATACCGGTTCTTCCACGTCGTCATAGGCTTCTGTTTCGGTGTTACGGGTGCGGGCTTTCAAACCATCACGTACCCAGTTTTCGATGGTCAAGGGCACCATGATCAGCATGTCGTAGAGATGTACGAGCATTTTGCTGGAGTGATTGGCAAACCCGCCGACCAGTCTCAGACTGATGATCAATGTCCGCAGCACCGCTACCATGGCCACACCAATAACCGTTCTGACCGCGTGGATGAAGGACTCCAGAGGAATCGCCACGAACGCCAGAGCAAACGGCAGGATAAATCCCATGACCATCTGACCTATAGACGGAATCCAGCGAAACTGTGCCTCCACTACTCCGGAACCAGCACCGGTCAGAGACTGCTGCAATGCTTCACGATCCAGCGCCAGCAGATCACGCATATATGCCAGCGATGCTTCAATACTGGCCAGGATGAACAGGATTGAGAACGTCACCATCATCATGCGCCGGCGCATCCTGTCGTCCATGTGGCCTATGACCGGAAACAGACGGGTAATGCGCATTGATTCCAACAGGAACAGACCCATGGCAATTTCCACCAGAATGATCACCAACGCGGCAATATCCGAAGTTTTCAAAGAGCCGACGTAGCTGGTACCACCGACCATTTCAGACATGGGCACAGCAATCAGCTGGAAGTTGATCAGACCACCCATGACAGCCACACACAGCACCATGCCGGCGATAAAAAACTGAGTCATAGATGACACGGTCAACGCCCTGGCAACCTTGTCGTCCTGATCCCGAATGGCTTCATAAGTGGCCATCTGCTGATCAATGGACTCCGCCCGTTCATGGGAAATTTCCACTGCACCTTTGGCTTTTTCCATCAGACCAGTGAGTCCTCGCCATTGAGGCTGCATAGCGCTGAGCAAACGGTGGCGTTCAGAACTGGACTTCTGGTAGGCCTTCAGCGTTTCCTCATGTGCCGCAATCACTTCTTCTTTGATGTTTTCCAGAATATTGGAAACCATCGGGTCACTTTGTTTGGGTAATGCCGAAATGGTTTCCACCACATTCAGCCATTCCGGTGGCAGCGGTGCCGCATCCGTCGCAGCCTGATAGTCCTTTTCCAGTGTCTCAATGGCATCCATGATCTGCCGGTGCAGAGCTGGGTAATGGCTCAGATCTTTGGCAACGATGTCGTTGACCCTGGAAAATTCCCGTTCAATGGTTTTTTCAGTCGCTTCCTGACCCAATGCCAGGATGACTTCCTTATTGCGCCTGATTGCCTGTTGTTCCACATGAGTGATCGCCCGTGCAGAAGTGCGCATAAAACGATAGATGGTGCGACCCGTGGTTTTGATCATCTGGTGTGCCGGTACCCGGGCCAGATACAGTACGGTAATCATTACGACCAGCCAGATCGCCAGCGAAGTGCCGGGCTGATCGGACCAGATCATCAACATGTCAGAGAACATATGCATTTCCTCTTGAGATTCAGTGAATGGGCATGGACATCAGCCCCTGGAAACGCATTTTTCCGAATGGCGGTGAATAATCGGTGAGTTTTTGTGAGTTTTATTTTCACTGGTTAAAGAGGGAATAACTGATTCAGCCAGCGTTCAGATTTGTAACATGGAAACATCGCAGCAGGTGCAATTTCTGTGTCGTCAAAAATCAATCATATTTGTCCGACAAGTAGCCTTTATTCCCTGTTTTTAAAAACTCAATGACAATGCAGCTCAATTTGTATTTTTATTCCACAAAATACAGGTTCGATAGTATTAAAAATTCCTCAAAATTTCTTGTTTCAAAAAAAATGAAAAACAAAAAAATTAATTAATTTCGTTCTCATTATAATTGCCTATTGCTGACTACGCTTACAAAACGGTAAAAAAGGAAATTATCCATGCAGTCGGTATAGTTGTTAGTGGGATTATGATTTTTAATAAAATGTTAAATAACTATGTTAATTATCAATTTCTAAAAAAATCCCTTTCAAATTTTCCGATACCTGCATTTTTTATGATCGAGTGATGTAACCGTCTATGGATACCGGATTAACGGCACTTATTACCATTGCAAGATTTCATCAACTGCCGGCTGAACCTGAACAACTGAAACATCAGTTCGGGATACCTGGATCAGATTTTACCGACACGGAAATTCTGTTAGCGGCAAAATCTCTGACCCTCAAAGCCAAAAAAATAAAACTCCCTTTGACACAGCTGGAAAATCGTATTCTTCCGGCTATCGCCAAACATCGCGATGGCAGCTATTTTATCGTTGCCAGAGTATCCACGAATGAGTCTGACACCTGCAGCCTGCTGATCCAGAATCCGACAAACACAACACCGGAATCACTGTCACAGGAAACCTTCGAACAATGCTGGTCAGGCGAACTCATCATGCTGACCCGCAGGCCGGGCATCGGAGAATCCGGTCAGGGCAAATTCGATATCTCCTGGTTTATTCCCTCCCTGATCAAATATCGAAAATTGTTTACTGAAGTTGTGGTGGCTTCGTTTTTCTTACAGCTATTTGCGTTGGTCATTCCCCTGTTTTTTCAGGTGGTCATGGATAAAGTGGTGGTGCATCGGGGCTTTATGACTCTGGATGTGCTGGCAATCGGCTTTTTTATTATTGTGGTCTTTGAAGCATTTATCGGTGGTTTTCGTAATTATCTGTTCAGCCACACCACCAACCGGGTTGATGTTGAATTAGGTTCACGTCTGTATAACCATCTATTGAATCTGCCATTGGCTTATTTCGAATCAAGACAGGTTGGGCAAAATGTTGCCCGGGTACGTGAACTCGACACCATACGGAATTTTATTACCGGTACTGCGTTGACGCTGGTGATCGATCTGTTTTTTGTCTGCGTGTTCCTGGCGGTCATGTGGTATTACAGTCCGGCGCTGACTTATATTGTTCTCGGCGCTATTCCATTTTATGTATTGCTCTCCATCGTCGTTGCACCGGTTCTGCGTCATCGCCTGAATCAGAAGTTCAAGCACGGTGCTGCCAATACCGCTTTTCTGACGGAGTCCATTACCGGCATTGGTACAGTCAAAGCCATGGCTGTGGAGCCACAAATGCGGCGCAAGTTGGAAGATCATTTATCCAGTTATGTACATGCCTCATTTCGCAGCCAGAATCTCAGCAATATCAGCAATCAGGTGGCCGGCCTGGTCAATAAACTTACCACTCTTGGAATTATCTGGCTGGGTGCGCATCTGGTCATCAATGGTGAAATCAGCATTGGCCAATTGATCGCCTTTAATATGCTGGCTGGACGGGTCAGTTCTCCGGTATTGAAACTGGTGCAGTTATGGCAGGACTTCCAACAGGCCGGAATTTCCATCGAACGCCTGGGTGATATTCTCAACACGCCCCGCGAACCCGGCTTTAATCCCAACCGCTCACGCCTGCCTCAGGTACAGGGCCAAGTGATTTTTGATCAGGTGCGTTTTCGCTACCGGGTGGATGCGCCATTAATACTTCAGGATATCCGCTTACAAATCGGTGCCGGGGAGGTGGTCGGTATCGTCGGCCGGTCCGGGTCTGGAAAAAGCACCATCACCAAGTTAATACAACGTTTGTATATTCCCGAAACAGGACGAATTCTGATTGATGGTGTTGATCTTTCCACTGTCGACACCACCTGGCTGCGACGTCAGATTGGTGTGGTATTGCAGGAAAATTTTCTCTTTAACCGCAGTATCCGGGAAAACATTGCTCTGGCAGACCCGTCGGTACCCATGGAACAAATCATTGAAGTTGCAAAAATGTCCGGAGCCCATGAGTTCATCGTCGAACTGCCGGAGGGGTATGACACCCTGGTCGGCGAGCAGGGCAGCAATCTTTCGGGTGGTCAGCGTCAGCGCTTATCCATTGCCCGGGCACTGCTGCACAACCCTCGTATTCTCATTTTTGATGAAGCCACCAGCGCGCTGGATTATGAATCCGAGCGACTGATCCAGAACAACATGAAACGCATCTGCCATGGGCGAACCGTATTTATAATCGCTCACCGCCTCAGCACGGTTCGTCAGTGCGACCGCATTATCGTGATGGAGAGGGGCCGTATCGTCGAACAGGGAAGTCATCAGACACTGCTTCATCAGCAAGGTTATTACGCTCGTTTGCACAGCTACCAGAATGAACCACCATCAACACCTGCCACCGCGATTCAAGGTCCCACTGAACTGCATACCTCTCAGCCAGGTAATGCTTCCTTTCGGGTGGAACGTCGATCAGCCAGCCATAAAGGACGCATTGGATGAATCAGTTAACTCAGTTACGTGAGGCATGGCGCCGCAGCAATGACCAATCCAGTAACAATGACAACCAGAACACGATTGCTGCATTTCTGCCGGCAGCCCTGGAGATTCAGGAAACCCCACCCCATCCCAAAGCCCGGTGGCTTGCCCGGGTATTGCTGGTGCTGTTTGTTCTGGCAGTGGTCTGGGCATTTTTCGGTCAGGTAAATATTGTTGCCAGCGCCGAGGGCAAAATTATTCCCAGTGCCCGGGTCAAACAGATACAACCGCTGGAAAAAGGCGTGGTTAAGGCCATCCTGGTCAGCGAAGGGAATCACGTCGAACAGGGGCAGGCACTGGTTGAACTCGATCCTGCCCTGACGCTTGCTGATGCTCAAAGACTGCAGGCGGAGTTGCATAATCTGCAAATACGGCGGGTATCTGACCAGGCGTTATTACAATTACTGCAACAACCGGAAGCAGAGCAAAAGCTCATTATTGTCCCGCCGATCAGTTTCGATCCGGCCATGAATGTTACCGCTGAAGAACAGGCCCTGCAGAGCCAGCTGTTACAACAACAATGGCAGCAGTATCGAGCACAGATGAACGTGTTATCGAGCACCCTGGCCAAAGTTCGGGCCCAGCAGGCAGCCACACGTGAGGTTGTCAGTAAGCTGCAGCAAACCCTGCCAATTGTCACCAAACAGGCAGAAAACATGAAAATGCTGATGGATAAAGATCTGATTTCGGAGATCAATTATCTGCAAGTGGAACAGGAACGTATTGAACAATTCCAGGATCTCGCCGCCGAGCAGCAAAACATGGCTCAGTTACAGGCCGCAGCCGCCGAGGTCCGCGAGCAGATCAATCTGTATTATGCCCAGATCAGCACCTCACTATTATCGGAAATCACCAGCCTGCACCAGCAACAGACCAGCACTCGTGAAGAGTTGAATAAAGCCCTCGACCTCAACGACAAACGCATCCTGTACGCCCCGGTGTCCGGGCAGGTACAGGAGCTATCTATTAACACGGTTGGCGGCGTGGTGACTGAAGCACAGCAACTGATGCTGATCGTACCTGATGAACAGATACTGGAAGCAGAAGTATTTCTGAGTAATCAGGATATCGGTTTTGTCCATGAAGGCATGCCGGCAGAAGTCAAAATACATACCTTTCCGTTTACCAGATATGGTGTCATTAATGCCGAAGTTATCAATATTTCTGACGACGCCATTATCGATGAACAGCGTGGCCTGATTTTCAGCATGTTACTCAGGATGGAGAGTAACCACATACGGGTGGAAGGAAAAGATGTCAACCTGATACCAGGCATGGAAATAACCGCAGAGGTTCAAACCGGATATCGCAGAGTTATTGAATTTTTCCTGACTCCACTCTTGAAACATCGTCAGGAAGCTTTAAGAGAAAGATAGTCGCTTCGGAAAATGGATATTTCTGCTAGCTCACCGTACTGATCATAGTCAGACAGGTTGTTGCGGTTATTTGCGAATTCAGCGGGTAAATGGATGCTTCAGTAGCATTTATCTGTTGACTGGCACCCTGGAAAAACATCGGTGATTCCTGGTGTCCGAAACCGCATTGACCTCCCGTCAATGCAGATGCATCCCTGCATCACTCAATGAACCCGATTGCGGGTCATAAACCATGATAACTGTCTATGATGCTGACAGGGCATAAACGCGCCTACTGTTTGCGCGCATATGTTCATACAGGCCACACAATAAGAATACGGCAGCGGCAGGTAGACGTACTCATATAACAAGGAGACAGACATGCAAAATAAATCACTGGATCAGCAAACCCTCAGCACGATTGATGGTACCAATGGTGCCGATCATCTTAGCGGTACCGATGGTGACGATACCCTGAACGGAAAATATGGAAACGATTTTCTTGACGGTGGAGAGGGTAATGACCTGTTGGATGGTGGCAGCGGCGATGACATCCTCAATGGCGGAGCCGGTCAGGATACCCTGAAAGGCGGTGCTGGTAACGATACTCTGAATGGCGGTACCGGTGATGGAGACATCCTCGAAGGCGGTCAGGGCAATGATACCTATCAGTTCAACCTGGGGGATGGCAATACCACGATCAACAACTACGACACAGATATAGATCACTACGATGTTCTGCAGTTTCTGGAAGGAGTCAGTGTTGATGATGTTGCCGTCAGGCGCGATGACGACAATCTGCTGCTGACCATTATCAGTACTGGTGAAGTCATTACTGTCAGTCATTATTTCGATAACAGCGATGAATACCTGATCAGTGCATTTCGGTTTGCCGATGGCACTGAATGGGATCGTGGCACCATCCTGTCCATGTCCATGCAGGGCAGCGAGGCTGATGACACCCTGTACGGTGATAATTCCGGCAATGTGATTTCCGGTCAGGCCGGCAACGATGTCATTTACGGCAATAACGGTCACGACCAGTTATCCGGTAACGAAGGTGACGACACTGTTTACGGCGGCTATGGTAACGACACCCTGGAGGGTGGCGAGGGTGATGATATTCTGCATGGCGACAGCGGTGACGACACCCTGACCGGCGGAACTGGTCAGGATAAACTGTACGGTGGCGATGGTTATGACACGCTGCGTGGCGGCAGCGGTGATGGCGACTACCTGGAAGGCGGCCAGGGTAACGATACTTATCAATTTGGCCTTGGTGACGGCAACACCACCATCAACAATTATGACACCACGGTTGACCATACAGATGTACTGCAAATGCTGGAAGGGATTAACCCTGAAGATGTTACTGTCAGACGCGATGATGATCATTTATTACTGATATTAAGTAGCGGTGAGATCATAACGGTCAGCCACTATTTTGATGAAAGTTCTGCTTATGTTTTAAGTGTCGAGTTTGCAGACAATACGCTCTGGGATTTCGATACCATTCAGCAAATGTCCATGCAGGGTACCGACGGTGACGACATCCTGATCGGTTCTATCCATAATGACAGCATCTCAGGTCAGGCCGGCGACGATATTATCTTCGGAAATATCGGTCATGATCATCTGTATGGTAATGAAGGCGACGATACCTTATACGGCAACAGCGGTCGCGATACTCTGGAAGGCGGAGAAGGGGACGACACCCTTTTCGGTGGCAGGAACGATGACGTACTGCTAGGTGGTGATGGTCAGGATTACCTCAGTGGTGATGATGGTAACGATATTCTGCGCGGTGGTGCCGGCGATGGTGACATATTGGTGGGTGGCCAGGGCAACGATACTTACCAGTTTGCCATCGGCGATGGCAACACCACCATCAATAACCAGGACAGCACTGTCGGTCATCACGATGTTCTGCAATTTCTGGAAGGGGTTGAGGCCGACAACGTATTTGCCCGCCGCGATGGTGATAATCTGGTTCTGACCATCATCAGTACTGGAGAAGTCATTACCGTTACCAGCTATTTTGACGCCAGTCAGGAATTTATACTTGATGAAATCATCTTCGCCGACGGGACAACCTGGGATATTCCCACCATTGAACAGCTGGTGATTCAGGGAACCAGTGGCGATGACATACTCATCGGTTATGACAGCGATGATAATCTCGATGGTCTTGAAGGAGATGACACTCTCTACGGTAACGGTGGTGACGATACTCTGACTGGCGGTGCTGGTAACGACATACTGATCGGTGGTGCCGGCCAGGATACTCTGGAAGGTGGTAGCGGTGACGACATTCTGCGTGGTGGAGCCGGAGACGGCGATATCCTGACCGGTGGTCTGGGTAACGATACCTATCAATACCATATCGGTGACGGCAATATCACCATCAACAATGAAGATGCCGGTGAAGGTCACTCTGATACGTTGCAGTTTCTCTCCGGTGTATCTGCAGACGATGTCGAAGTACATCGTGAGGGTAATAACCTGTATTTGACGATAGTCAGTACCGGTGCAGTGATTACCATCAACAACTATTTTGATACCGATAATACTTACGTTATCAATAGTATCGTCTTCGATAACGGTACTGTGTGGGATGTTACAACGATCCAGTTAATGTCGATGCAGGCCACCCCTGACGACGACATCCTGCTCGGCTTTGAAAGCGATGATGTGATTCATGGCGGTGGCGGCAACGATACCATCTTTGGCAACAACGGCAACGATACACTTTACGGTGACGAAGGCGATGACATTCTCGATGGTGGTGCCGGTCAGGATAGTCTCTATGGCGGCATCGGCAATGATATTCTGATCGGTGGGGAATATCTCGAAGGGGGTCTTGGTAATGATACTTACCGGATTTCCCTGGATGACGGCAATGTCATTATCAACAACTACGATACCGACGTCGAACATATCGATATCATTCAGTTTCTTGATGGTATCTCTCCTGACAATGTTACGGTTTACCGTGAAGGGGACAACCTGTATCTGACGATTGTCAGTACCGGTGCGGTTATCACCATCAATAATTATTTCAATACCAACAACGCTTATGTCATCAACAGTATTGAATTTTCCGATGGTACTGTCTGGGATATTGATGCCATTCATATTTTGTCCATGCAGGGTACCGATGGTGATGACAACCTGCAGGGCTTTGAAACCGACGATACCATTTCCGGACAGGGCGGAAACGACACCATTCATGGTTATGATGGCAATGATACAATTTTCGGTAATGACGGCGACGATATTTTATACGGCGATGCCGGCAACGACATTCTGATCGGCGGCGCCGGTAACGACAGACTGTACGGTGGTACTGGCAACGATACTCTCAACGGTGGTTCATATCTTGAGGGTGGATTGGGTAATGATATTTACCAGATTTCCATCAACGATGGCGATGTCATCATTAATAACTATGACACCACCATTAACCATGTCGACGTCATCCAGTTTATGGAAGGTGTCACCCCCGATGATGTTACGGTATATCGTGAAGGTGATAACCTCTATTTGACGATTATCAGTACCGGGGCAGTCATTACCATCAACAACTATTTCAATACTGACAATACCTATGTCATTAACAGTATTGAATTTTCAGATGGCACGGTCTGGGACATCGACCAGATTCAGATACTGTCCATGCGCGGAACCAATGGTGACGACAACCTGGTGGGTTTCGATTCTGACGATGAAATCTCAGGTCTTGGCGGAAACGACATCATTCATGGCGGTGCCGGAAATGACTCTCTCTACGGTAACAGTGGCGACGACAATCTCTATGGTGATGACGGCGACGATTTCCTACATGGTGGTGAAGGTCTTGATCATCTCTATGGTGGCACAGGTAACGATATATTACGGGGTGGTGCCGGTGATGGAGATGTACTGGAAGGCGGCCTGGGTAATGATACCTATCAGTTTGCCATCGGTGATGGCGACATTATCATCAATAACTACGATACCAACATCAACCATACCGATATCATTCAATTTCTCGATGGCATCAGCCCCGATGACGTTGATGTATATCGTGAAGGTAACAATCTCTATCTGACGATTATCAGCACCGGAGCCGTTATTACCGTCAATAATTATTTTGACACCAGTAACGCTTATGTCATTCACCACATCGAATTTTCTGACGGAACCGTATGGAGCATCAATGATGTTCGCCTCATGTCCATGGAGGGTACCGATGGTGATGACACCATTCTGGGCTTCGAAACAGATGACAGCATTTCCGGTCTTGGTGGTGATGACACCATCCATGGTAATGATGGCAACGACAACATCGAAGGCAATGACGGTGACGATACCATCTACGGCGGTAATGGTGCCGATACACTCAGTGGTGGCGATGGTCAGGATATCCTCTATGGTGAGGCAGGCAACGACATTCTTATGGGAGGTGATGGTCAGGACGACCTCTACGGTGGTGACGGTAACGATGTCCTGCGTGGTCAGGGTGGTAATGGTGACCTGCTGGTAGGTGGACTGGGGAACGACACTTACCAGTTTGGACTCGGTGATGGCCACACCACCATCAACAACTACGATACCACGACCGGTCATACTGATACTCTGCAATTCCTTGATGGTATCAGCCCTGATGATGTCGTGGTTCTGCGTGAAGATGACAACCTTTATCTGACGATAATCAGTACCGGTGAAGTCATCACCATCAATAATTACTTCAATACCAATAACGCCTACGTGCTAACCAGTATCACTTTTTCCGATGGCACGATCTGGAGCCTGGATGACATCAAATTGCTGTCTATCAAAGGAACCAGTGGCAGTGATGAACTGACTGGCTTTGAAACCGATGATGCCATTGATGGTCTCGGTGGTAATGACGTCATTTACGGTGGCGATGGTAATGACACTCTGACCGGTGGACAGGGTAACGACGTCATCTATGGCGAAAATGGTAATGACACTATCGATGGTGGCAGCGATCAGGATGAGCTGCATGGTGGTGCCGGTAACGATATTATCAGCGGTGGCAGCGGTCAGGACAAACTCTATGGTGAGGCCGGAAATGACACCCTGCGCGGTGGCGAAGGTCACGACGACTACCTGGAAGGTGGCCTGGGTAACGATACCTATCTCTATGGTATTAATGATGGCGATACCACCATCAACAACTACGACACCACTGTCGGACACACTGACGTCCTGACTTTCCTTGAAGGCATTGATCCTGCGGATGTCACGGTTAAACGCGAAGGTAACAACCTGTATCTGACCATCACCAGTACCGGGGCTGTTATTACCGTCAGCAACTACTTCCATACCAATAACTACTACGTACTCAGCAACATAGAATTTGCTGATGGTACTGTCTGGGATATTGCAACCGTACAACAGATGTCTCTGGCCGGCACCGAAGAGGCTGACACGATTCTCGGTTTCGATACTGACGATACTATCGATGGTTTAAGTGGCGATGACAACATTCAGGCGGGAGCTGGCAACGACACCATTACCGGTGGCAGTGGTAACGATACGCTCTATGGTCAGGATGGCAATGACCTGCTCGAAGGCGGCGCAGATCAGGATATCCTTTATGGTGATGCCGGTAACGATACCCTCCGCGGTGGCGATGGTCAGGACCAACTCTATGGCGGTGCCGGAAACGATATTCTGCACGGCGGTAGCGGCCATGACGACTATCTTGAAGGCGGCCTGGGTGACGATATTTACCAGTTTGCCCTGGGAGATGGTGACACCACCATCAATAACTATGACACCACCAATGGCCACAATGATGTTCTGCAGTTTCTCGACGGTATTAACCCGGATGATGTCACTGTTTCTCGCGTCGACAATCACTTATATCTGACCATTGCCGGCACCGGTGAAGTCATTACTGTTTCGAATTTCTTCGAGACCAGCGACCGCTATACCCTCAGTATCGAATTTGCGAATGGCAGTGAATGGGATGTGGCGGCGATTAAATCCTTGTCTATGAAAGGGACCCAGGATGCCGACACCATCATCGGTTTCGACACCGATGATTTAATTTCCGGCCTTGGTGGCAATGACACCATCTATGGTCGCGGCGGCAACGATACCATTTACGGTAATGATGGCAACGACATACTATACGGTGAACAGGGTAACGATATCCTGGACGGCGGAGATGATCAGGACATCCTCAATGGCGGTGACGGCAACGACATTCTGTATGGTGGTGATGGTCAGGATGAACTCTACGGAGGCGCCGGCAACGATACCCTGGACGGTGGCACCGGTCACGACGACTATCTTGAGGGTGGCCAGGGTGACGACACGTACATCTTCGAATTCGGAGATGGCAATACCACCATTAACAACTATGACACCACGGTCGGCCACAGTGATGTACTGCAGTTTCAGGAAGGTATTGCAGCCAACGATGTATCCGTTACTCGGGACGGTAATAACCTGCTGCTGACCATTGCCGGCAGCGGAGAATTGATTACTGTCAGCAACTATTTTGTCACCAATAACCGTTATGTGCTGAGCGTGGAGTTTACTGATGGCAGCAGCTGGGATGTAGCAACTATTCAAAGGTTGTCCATGCAAACCACAGAAGCCGCCGACAATGTTCTGGGTTTTGACACTGACGATGTTATCTCTGGTCTTGGTGGTAACGACATCATCAATGGTGGTGCCGGTAACGACACGCTGTCTGGTGATGATGGTAACGATACTATTGACGGTGGTGATGGTAACGACATTATCAACGGCGGTGCCGATCAGGATATTCTGAACGGTGGTAACGGCAACGATACACTGAACGGCGGTGTAGGTCAGGACAAACTTTACGGCGGTGCCGGCAACGACGTTATTCGTGGTGGTACCGGACACAACGACTACCTGGAAGGTGGTTCCGGTGACGATACTTATCAGTTTGGTACCGGTGATGGAAATACCACCATCAATAACTATGATACCGGTGTAGGTCATAATGACGTATTGGAATTCCTGGACGGCATAAGTCCGGAAGACGTGACGGTGACACGAGATGGAAACAATTTGTATCTCACCATCGCAGGTACTGAAGAGGTCATCACCGTTTCCAATTATTTTGCCACCAATAATTACTATGTCCTGAGCGCAATCAAGTTTGCTGATGGTACCAGCTGGAATGTCGAAACCGTTCAGCAGATGTCATTGCTACAGGCGACCGAAGATGCCGATACCCTGCTGGGTTTCGATTCTGACGATACTATCGTCGGTCTGGGAGGTAATGACAACATTCAGGGAGGTAGCGGGAATGACACGCTGAGTGGCGATGCCGGCAATGACACATTGTATGGACAGGACGGAAACGACACCATTTATGGAGGTGAAGATCAGGATACTCTTTACGGTGGCAACGGTAACGATACATTGTTCGGTGATGGCGGTCAGGACAAACTCTATGGTCAGGCAGGTAACGATATTCTGCGTGGCGGTAGCGGTCACGATGACTATCTTCAAGGCGACGCCGGCAACGATGTCTATCAGTTTGATAGCGGTGATGGCAATACCACGATCAACAACTACGATACCTCTAACAGCAACGATACCCTGCAATTCCTCGAAGGCGTAGATGCCGATGACATAACCCTCGGTAGGAACGGTGACAACCTGACACTGACCATCGGCAGTACCGGGGAAATAGTAACTGTCAGCAATTATTTTGCTTATGGCAATTATACGTTGCAGAACATCGTATTCGCCGATGGAACCAGTTGGGATCTTCGTCAGGTGCAGGTGTTATCGATGCAGGGCACCGATCTTGGAGACACAATCACTGGTTTTGGCACCGATGACAGCATTGCCGGTCTTGATGGCAACGACATTATTAACGCTGGTAACGGCAACGACACCATCAACGGAAATAATGGCAACGATACACTTCATGGCAACGCCGGCAACGATACAATCTATGGAGACAGTGGTCGTGACACGCTGTACGGTGACCAGGGTAACGATGCACTCTACGGGGGCTCCGGCAAGGATGCACTCTATGGTGGGGATGGCAATGACACTTTGCGCGGTGAAGGCGGTAATGGCGATTACCTCAGCGGCGGCGATGGTAATGACACCTATCTGTTTGGTCTGGGGGATGGTGATACCACGATCAACAATTACGATTATATCGCCAGCAGTAACCATTACTCGGATACTCTGCAGTTTTTGGAGGGTATCTCCACCGAGGATGTCAGCCTCAGCCGCTCCGGTAATAACCTGCTGATAACGCTGACCACCACCGGTGAGACCATTACCATCCAGAATCATTTCACCTATACCAGCAGTAGTTGGGATACTCGTCGTTACCGTCTCGACAACATCCGCTTCGACGATGGAACCACCTGGAACGCTACCACCCTGGATAGACTCGGGCCCACAACTCTGGCAACAGCGACAGACACAACCACGGTTGAAACGGACACCAGTACACTGGCAACCCGGCAGGTGGATCAGTTGATCAACGCCATGGCTACTTACAATATTGCCGAAGGCGCGGGTAACGTCATTCTGCAGGATGAACAGGAGGCTCTCAAACCAATGTTAGTGGCCAATTGGCAATAATCTTCTTTCATTGAGAGGCTGCTTCGGCAGCCTCAACGTGTGAATTTACGATTCAAACAGCTTATTACCAAACGGTAACACAGTCCCCAATTATTAATTTTGTTATCAAAAAAAGGCAAAAAGGAACCTACTGAAAATATCCTGGCTGCTATTCCACCGATAAAGTTTCTTCGTAACAAAAACAATAAATACTCTGCCAGTGATCAGTACCAGGATTTAAATAGATGGATAGAGGAATAGCGATTTGTTAGGTCAGTTTTCGATTGACCCACCGAAAATCAGCTCATTTTTCTGTAACATTTTTGTCATAAAAATCTTTCTTTCACGGTATATCAAGGCAGGAAATTTTTCTCACTCTGACTATTGAGGTATCAAAAAATCTCTTTTTTAAAACCAGATATATGTTGCAAGCCAATATCAATGCTTTTCTTTTAGAAGTGACATTCGCATAAAGTTATCAGAATAACACTTTTCAAATGTTACTCAGGCCCGACTGGATTGAGAACTGCAACACAAAATAATGGTTATCATCCTGCCAGTCATACTTTTTTCCTGTTGGCGCCAACACCCAGAATTACTACCATTTTATTAATGGCAATCAGAATTGATCCAAACGATACATGTATCACATTACTGAAAAATAACTAAAACTCGGATGATAAGTGCAATGTCTAAATCCACTCGGAACACGTGGCTCAATATCAGCTTTGTCAGTCTATCGATCATCTGGCTCTCGCTGATGCTGACGACAACCAGCAATGCTGGCAGCTTGCTGACGTTCGGACCTTAAAAGAGCGGAAAAGGTCAGCCAGTCTGCTGGCTCTTTGCTTTAGTCACCAGTGCTGCTTCTGCCTGCTCCAATTGATCACTGATTTGCGCGGGGTAAGGCTTGGCCCAGACAGGAGGACGGTGATAGCGACCTACCACTGAAGCCATCGTGAAAAACGCCAGTAGTGACCAGGCCACTTTATCCACATCAATCAAAACCAACGCCAGTATCATTATCAGAATATCCAACGCCAACGTGGTTTTGCCAGCATGGACACCAAAGCGTTTTTCAATATACAGCACCATGACGTTGAATCCCCCCAGTGATGACTGATGACGGAACAACAGAATCAACCCAAAACCAATCAGCAACCCCCCCAAAATTGCCACGATGGCAACCTGATCAATCTCAATATGAACAAATCGTCGCATCAGTTCACTCAACAACGTCAGCAGTGACACACTGACAAAGGTTCTGAGGGTAAAGCCCAGCCCCATTTGCAGATAGGAAAAGATATAAAAGGGAAGGTTGATGGTAAAAAACAATAAACCGAAGGAAAGGGGGGTAATCTGAATCAGAATCAGACTGAGGCCGGCTGTTCCGCTGATCAGCAACCCTCCGACACTGAGCAGATGAATGCCCAGGGCAACCAGAAAACAGCCTTCCACAATGGAAAGCCAACGATGAAATATTTGCATGTTCCGCTCCTCTAATCCTCTTGGGCTTTTGGCCGCCGGGGATATTAATCATTTGTCTTTTGGACAGTGGATGATTGTAAAGAAGCGGGTGAGTGATATACCAGCGATATTTTGTTGAGAGGGACTCACTCAATATGATGAGGGCCGGCAGTATCAGGTCTGCCAGCACCTCTTATTTACCAGTGTTTGCCATCCTTACTCAGTAATGGCCGATACAGTTCAGGACGCCGGTCCCGGAAAACTCCCCAGCCGCGACGGCTCTCAGCGCAGGCATCCAGATCCAGGGTATGTACCAGCACGGACTCCGTTACTTCATCCGCTTCACAGACTTTGGCTCCAAACTCATCGGTTATGAATGACCCCCCATAAAAGGTGATCTCAGAATCTCCCACCTGCTCCCTGCCAATCCGGTTACTCACAACAATTGGCGTCACATTGGCCGCAGAGTGCCCTTGCTGGGTGCGCTGCCAGTGATCTTTGCTGTTAATGCTTGCATCATGCGGTTCACTACCGATAGCCGTGGGGTAAAAAATGATTTCCGCCCCCATCAGCGCCAGTGCTCTGGCCGTTTCAGGGAACCACTGATCCCAGCAAATGCCGATACCGATCGTGCCGTATCGGGTATTGAAAACCTTGAAGCCGCTATCTCCGGGAGAGAAATAAAATTTTTCGGAATACCCGGGACCATCCGGAATATGGGATTTCCGATAGACATCGGACACACTGCCATCGGCATCAATCACAACGATGGAATTAAACAGACATTGGCCGGCTTGCTCATAAAATGAGACCGGCAATACGACAGACAACTCTTTGGCAATATCCTGGAAATGACGAATGGCGTCATTTTCGGCGACGGACCGGGCAAACGAAAAATACTCTTCATGCTGCTGCTGGCAAAAATACACACGCTCAAACAGCTCTTGCAGCAGAATAATCTGTGCACCTTTGGCGGCCGCTTTGCGCACCAGTTTCTCAGCATTACGGATATTCTCATGAACATCCCAGGTACAGCTCATCTGGGTGGCAGCAACAGTCACTTTACGCATAAACTATTCTCAACAGATCTGGTGAAACGGGCATTATGGTAGGCAGAAGAGGAATTACAACTTAAATTCGGCAAAATCATCGATTCCCCACTACAATTGGTATCATACTATCGAATGGCCTTTTTTCCTGTGGAATCATTTAAGTAATAATGTCGAACTCTAATCGCAATCGCCCGGCATTCCCGTCTCTCAATGCGGAGTATGGTGGTTACACCTTACTGGAAATTATCATTTCCATCGCCCTTATCGGAATACTCGTCTCCGTCGCATTACAATCGTATAGTGCTTACTTTGACAGAGTGGATAGAAACAAAGCTATCAGCGATCTTAAAATCATATCAACCTTGATTACCGCCTATGCCATGGACAGTGGTGGGGAGTTTCCAGACTCTTTGGCAGATGTAAATGCGGATGGCTATCTTGACCCATGGGGCCACCCCTATCAGTACCTCAATATTGCCAACAAGCGCGGCAACGGACATAACCGTAAGGACCGTAATCTGGTTCCGATCAACTCAGACTATGATCTTTACAGCATGGGAAAAGACGGCGAAAGCGTTGGGCCTTTGACCGCCAAACAAAGCCAGGATGACATTATTCGCGCCAATAACGGCGATTTTATAGGCCTGGCATCCACGTATTAACAATTGCATGAACATCACATTTTTCAGCAGCAAACTGGCTAAAAAAACTTTTTTGTTTTTGATATTGGCGGCTTTTGCCCCTCTGGTTTTGATTATTCTGGTCACTTACAGCCAATTCTCGCTGATGATTGACCAACACGATCATGATCAGCTAAAAAATGTCGCCAAAGAAAACGCTCTGCTGATATACGGCAAATTATCGTTTTCACGGCAATTACTCGCACAAATCCAACCAACTGAAAGTCTGGATTTTCAGCAGAGCTACCTGAAACTGTATTTTTCTGCTCTGGCAGAGGTGCAGCCGGAGAAACGCCAGTTATTCTGGGGACACATGGATAATCGTTTACTGGATCAGGTACTACAGGTTTCCGACAGACAATTACTGCTGCGTCCCGATACCGATCGCAGCGATATCTATTTGATTGTACCGTCCGGAATGGTCGCCAAGGTAAATCCGGCTTATCTGTGGGATGAGACAACAACGGTTCTGAACAGTCAGCCCTGTATTCTCACCAATAATTACCTGCCGGTGCACTGTCCTCAGCATGCAGATATAAAACCATGGCTGAAGAAGCTGCAGCAGGCCATTAATGAAAAACAGGAGATCTTTTTCTGGCATGAAAACGACAGCACCTCAATGTCATACTACTGGACATTGTTTATGGGGCATGAGTTTAAGGTCAACAACTGGATAGTCATTGCCGATAAACCGATCTCTGAAAGCCTTGCGGTTATCAGTCAATTTCGCAACATCTACTTTTCCGTGATTGCGCTGGCGATCTTAATGGTGATCTTGCTGGGTTCGGTTCTGATTCGCAAAAATCTTGATGTTATCACCCAACTCATTCAGGGGACTCAAAGGATTAAACAGCGGGATTTCGGTCATCAGATCGAGGTCTCGGGTAATGATGAGTTTTCCCAGCTGGCCAGTGCTTTTAACAGCATGTCAGACAGCCTGCATCGTTCCGTCCGGGAGTACACTGCCTTCGCCAATATAGACCGCAGTATTCTGGAATCCGTTTCCGGCGATCGTATTATCGCCGCCATTTTTAACAGTCTTTATCAGATTGCACCGTTTCATGACCTTATGATGGTCAACCTGACCAGACAAAGCAGTGAGCTGAACAGACTTTATTATCAAAAAGGCTCAACCCAGCCGATTCTCACTGGAGCGGAAGAACTGGAAATAACATCGGTGCTGGAGCAACTGCCGCACGACCAGCTGAGTTACAATCTGGAAATAAACCGTGATCTGGAACAGTTGATTTCGCTGTGGCAGCCAACTTCAAAAAACATTTGCGCGATACCGGTGACCCGACAGGACCGTCTACTGGCCTTTATTTTTGCAACACTGACAACGGCGCAACCGCTGGAGACAACGATCACAGCTCAGGTACTGAACTTCTCACAACGAACCGCAGTCGCCCTTTACGCACTGGAGCGGGAAGCCGTTTTCCGTCATCTGGCCAGATACGATGCACTGACTGATATCCCCAACCGGGTCACGCTTAAGCATCTATTCAGTACCACGTTAAACACGCCGGGCATGTTTGGCGCATTTTTGTTCATTGATCTGGACCGTTTCAAAAACATCAATGACACTTATGGCCATCTGCTCGGAGACTCACTGCTGACGAAGGTTGCCGGACGGATTACCACCCTGCTGAACAAGCAGGAGACGGTAGCCAGGCTCAGTGGGGATGAATTTGCCGTGCTGGTTGCCGGATCAATCGAACAGGATGTCGAAAAGCGGGTAGAGGATTTATGCAACGGCATAATCAATGCTATTAACAGTCCCTTTCATATAGATGCGCACGCTCTTCACGTTGGTGCCAGTATTGGCGTTACGCTGGTACCACAACATGCGAGTGATTTTCCCGAGGCCTTGCGATGTGCCGATACCGCGATGTATGCGTCGAAGAAGAAAGGCGGAAATTGCTTCACCTTCTATACCCCCGAAATGAGCGAATACCACGTCAAAAGAACCATTCTGGAACGCCACTTGCGAAACGCCATCGGTGAAAGAAACATCACCTTGCACTACCAACCCAAAGTGCAGTCGTCCAATTATGCGGTATCTGGTTTTGAAGCCCTGCTGCGTTGGAATGATCCGGTTTATGGACCCGTCTCTCCTTTTGAGGTCGTCACTCTGGCGGAGGAAATAGGGCTGATCACGGAATTGGGAAATCTGATTCTGGAGCTGGCGCTGGAGCAGTGGCAGCATTGGATAGCACAGGGTTATCAACCAGGCTCGCTGGCTGTCAATGTTTCGCCCTTACAGTTGCTATCGAACGAATTTACGGATGTTCTGACAAATGTTCTGCGTCAGAATCCGTTAGTCCCAGCCAAAAATCTGCAACTGGAAATCACTGAAGGCGTCATGATGCACAATGTCAGCCAGGTGCTGAAAACCCTTGCTGACATTCGTAAGCTGGGCATCAGAATTGCCATTGACGACTTTGGCACCGGCTACTCATCACTGTCCTACCTGATCGATATTCCCGCCGACATACTGAAAATTGACCGCAGTTTTGTCACCAAGATTGCCAGTGAGGAAAAGCCGGCTTCACTGCTTGGAACAGTGATCAACCTCGGTCACAGCCTGGGCTATGAGATCGTCGCCGAAGGGGTTGAGACCCACCAGCAGGCAGATTTTCTAAAACTCTGCCAGGTAGAACAGTTACAGGGCTATTTGTTCAGCAAAGCTTTGCCTGTCAGCGAGGTGGAAGCTCTGTATCTGAAAAAATCTCCCGCTCAATCGCTCTGACAAAGCCCTTCTGTTCATCAATTTCTTCGGCAGCCAGACCCACCAGCTCATAGGGAAACACCAGCCAGTCTTCAGATTTATGCAAACTGTAATCGGGTTTCAATTGCGTCTGATTACGCGACGGGTGTTCCCACAACGTTGCCACCCGGACATCCCTGGGCATATTGCGCTTCAGGTGTTGCTGTAGCCGCTCAATCACCGCCGCCACGGAACGACCAGTATTAAAGACATCATCGACAATCAACAAACCGTCATCAGCATTCAGAGTTTCCAGCAGATATTGGGTGCCGTGAACCCGGACTCTGGGTGTGGCACTATTGGGGTCATAGGATGTCCGCAGAGAAATATGATCGGTCTTCACCCCCAGAGTCTGCAAACATTCCTGCACGTAAATGCCAACCGCACTGCCACCTCGCCAGATGCCGGTGATGAAACTGGGTCGAAAACCGCTTTCAAATATTTCTACACCCAATCGAAATGAATCCTCGATCAGAGCCTGTTCATCGATAAATCGCTTCATGGAATTGCTGTTCCGAAAAATAGACCATTAATGATAGAGTACATTTTCATTTCGTTGAACCGTCGGAATTATGGCAGAAAAAGTTTATTTAACCGCACAGGGACTGTTGGAAGACTCCATTCGGCTGG
The DNA here is from genome assembly GCF_000940805.1 of Gynuella sunshinyii YC6258. GTDB lineage: Bacteria > Pseudomonadota > Gammaproteobacteria > Pseudomonadales > Natronospirillaceae > Gynuella > Gynuella sunshinyii. The sequence continues at coordinate 522,063 of NZ_CP007142.1, forward strand.
GCGCCAAAGTGGTCAAAAGCGGATTTAACCCTTCTTTTATCATCGCCGTATGGCGTGGTGGCGTACCCATTGGCATCGCTCTGCAGGAATATCTTGAATATCGGGGCATCCAAAGCGACCACATCGCCATCCGTACTGCCTCGTACAGCGGCATTGACCAACAGGCTAGAGAAGTACAGGTTTTCGGTCTCAATTATCTGGTTAAAAACGTCGAACATGATGATCGCCTGCTGATCGTAGACGATGTCTTCGACACCGGTCGCTCCATTGAAGCGATCATTGATGAGTTGCGCCGACGCGCCCGCTTGAATACTCCCAAGGATATCCGGGTGGCGGTGCCTTACTACAAACCCAGTCGCAACGAAACCGGTCGGGTACCTGATTATTACCTCCATGAAACCGAAGCCTGGCTCAAATATCCTCATTCACTTGAGGGTCTCAGCAAAGAGGAAATCCAGCAGCACCGACCCGAGCTTTACCGAATTATGGAACCCCATTTATGATCAAAATCGTTCCTATGGAATCCGCTCATCAGCCAGCCGTAGCGGCTATCGAAACCACTACTGAGCAGGCAGATTTCGTAGGCTATATAGCTGATCTGCTGCCGACATTGACCCCGAGTGAACGACCATTCGTTATTTTACTGGAGCAGAAAGTTATCGGTTTTTTTCTGTTGGACGATGGCTATCCCAATCGTTATGAGTTCGCTCATCCGTCTGAAGTGGGTATTCGGGCGGTGGTCATAGATCATCGCTATCAGGGCAGAGGACTGGGTAGCCAGGCAATGCAGAAGCTGGTTGAGCTTAATCAGGATCAAGCGCTGGTATTAACCGTTAACTGCCGTAATACCGGGGCATATAAGACCTATATACGGGCTGGCTTCAGAGATGATGGAGGGCTGTATCTTGGTGGGCAGGCCGGACCGCAACATATTCTGCGTTATGGTCCGGAAAGAGAATAGCCCGCATCCATAAGAGTGAATGCGGTCAAAATGCGGTTACCCCTGGTTGGTAAAGTAATCGCGCACCATGTCTGCGGTCAGAATCTGGGGCAAAACTTCAGCACGCTGTTCACCGGCTTTGAACATCAGATACAACGGCACACCGTTACGTTCATATTCGGCGATCAGCTGATCGATTTCCGGGCTGGGGTTGGTCCAGTCAGCTCTTAACAGCTGAACATCATTGTCACGCACCATCTCTTCAAAATTATCACCTGAAAGCGCAATCCGTTCGTTGACTTTACAGGTAATACACCAGGCTGCCGTAACATCCACAAATACCGGTTTACCATCGGCCAGATGCTGTTGCAGCAAACTGGCTGAATAACTTTGCCACTGAGTAGGAGGACTGGACAGGTTAAACATCAGAAACAACCCTGCAACGGCAGAACCCCAACGCAATGTCTTTTTAAACCATTTTTTACCATTCCCTTCTTTATAGACGGCGTTCAGCATCGGCCAGGTGGCAAAGGCAACCAGTACGATTCCCATCAGTACTTTAAACTGGGCGTCAGAGCCTCTGAGTTCAGTCAGTACCCACAGCAGCCATACTGCGGTGGCAAACAAAGGAAACGCCATAACCTGCTTGAATACATCCATCCAGGCCCCGGGTTTAGGCATTTTATTGGCCAGACCAGGAATGTAGGACAACATCAGAATCGGAAGTGCCAATCCCAGCCCCATCACGGCAAATACCGATAAGGAGAAATAAACCGGCTGCGCCAATGCAAAGGCAATCGCAGTTCCCATAAATGGCGCGGTACATGGCGTTGCCACGACGGTGGCCAGCACTCCGGTGAAAAAGGAACCGGACAACCCTTGTTTCTGCGTCAATGACTGACCAACACCCATGAAGCCCTGACCAATCTCAAACACACCCAGCAACGACAGCCCCAGTAACATGAACAGCAGAATCAAAAACACGATAAATGCCGGTGACTGCAACTGGAATCCCCAGCCAACCCAGGTACCGAACTGACGGATAATCATCAGCACAGCAGCCACACCAATGAAACTGATGACAACACCCAGGGTATACACCCAGCTGTGGCGACGAACTTCACCAATGTCTGCTCCGAATTGGGCAATTTGAATGGCCTTCAGAGACAGAACCGGAAACACACAAGGCATCAGGTTCAGGATCAGACCTCCAATCAATGCCGCAAACAAGGCACTGATAAAGCTCACACCAGATAAATCCACATTGGGATCCGCCGCAACCGCCGTTGTTCCCGCCGATGCGGTATCCAGTGTCAAAATATCTCCGCTGCTGGAAGTTGCAGTATTGGCAGCAACTTTAAGGGTATCACTGACCACCGCTTCATCTGTGGCACTGTTAATAGTGATGGTTTTTTTCTGTGGGGGATAACAGAGGCCGTCATCTGCACAGCCCTGATAGGAGATATTGGCCGAATATGGAAACTGCAAAGAGGTCAATGGAATGCGAACAGACATGGCGTTGTGATACACCACCATGGTTTCATCAAAATTGGGATCATACTTTTCCTCCCAATTATCGGCATAAACAATATCACCAGCCTTGCTACTGCTCTGTTTCAGAAGGAAACGATCTTTATAAAGGTAATAATGGGGAGCGATCTGCCAGTCAATCACCAAAGTATCCTGATCCAGATAGGTCAGCATTTGAAATGCATCATCCACCTCCAGAAAAGAATCTCCTTCCGCCCAGGCTTTGGGCATGAATAGCAGGGCAGAGAAAAGACAAATAATAGAAGCCAGCGAGCGCATGAAAATTCAATCCACCGTTTTTAAGTAATCAATAATAACCAAGTAGCATAAATTAAAGCTTAAATCATACCTGCCGTCAGCCGGTAAATCGTAAAAGGTGGTGAGGTTTCACATTATCTGGTTACAATAAATAAAGTTTTAAAGCTAACTTTTAACTGGCGCACACTCAGGAGGCGGCATGAATCTCATATGTCCTCATTGCTTTACCCTCAACCGGATTCCCGCTGACAAATCCTATGTTTCCGGTAAATGTGGCAAATGTCATCAGGCTCTTCATACCGGTCATCCCCTCAATCTCAACGATCAGAATCTGGAATCATATTTAGCGAAAAGCACTCTGCCTGTGATTGTGGATTTCTGGGCCGAGTGGTGTGGTCCCTGCAAAATGATGGCTCCCGTCTTTGGAAAACTGGCATCTGAACAAACCGAACGACTGTTTGCCAAAGTCGACACCGACGCCAATCCTGTCATGAGTCAACGTTTTAATATCCGTAGTATCCCAACCATTATCGCGTTTCAGAACGGCCACGAAATCAACCGGTTAAATGGCGCGCTTCCGGAAAATCAACTAAAGCAGTGGTTAGCGCAAACATTCCCAGGGTAGTTGTGGCCGCACGGCAGCCGAACGTAAGAGTGCAGTCGAACCTATAAACCATTGGTGACCTGGCAAATGGGCGATGTCCATACATTAGGTTTTCTAACGATCTTTTCGACACTGAATAATACTCATCGCTGGCCGGACCAGCCAGTTGAACCACCCGCGCCCGCAATTCTGATCATGTGTTGCTGAGCTAACCGATATGGTCTGGCTGAACTCAATTGTGTGCATGATCATCATCAACACCTGCACGGCCAAATATGTCACCAGCAAACCAATGATCGTGCCGGCTTTGACGACCACCAGCAACCAGTCAAGGGATAGCGGCAGACGCACCAGCAAACCAACGCCGGCAAATGTAACAGACATAATCCAGGTCAGGGAAAACGTCATCATAATCACCCGGCTATGATTCTGGCTGAGTAGCAGATCCGTCAGCAAAGCGATCATCCAGATCAACGCGAATATTGCGTAACACATGGCCAGTAAGGTACTTGGATGTATCCAGGCCATATATAGCATCATGGCAATGGCCGTGGTTTCCAGTATCTGCATGCACCAGATGACAAACTGATTCCGGCTGGCTGAAAACAGAAAAACTGTCAGGCACAAGTACAGTGTAAGCTGTAACCAGACCGGCTGGCCCACAAATTCGAAATAGGCTCGTTCCGCCTGCCAACCGGAAGAAAACAAATAGGGCGGAAGCATCAGACAAAGCAACACGGCCATATGGGCCAATATCTGTTTGAGTGTATGATTCATAATCATTATCCCTGAATATTCAGGTCAATCACCGGCATCTGCGGTGGTTATCCTTTTGGTGACAGGGCTGTCATTTTTGCCGGTTTACACCATTGGCCAAAACCCAGCCCGATTAAACGGATTGCCAGACTAATCCCTGATCTTGGCAAACTCTTTATCCAGTTCGAACTTACGGGAGGTTACGTAGCTTTCCATTTCTTCGACTCTACGCACGGCTCGTTTCAATCGGTCAGAAACCCGTTGTAGCCGAACATTGGCACTGTCGCTGTTCTTAAAGACCTTTTTGGGACGGTAACGACGGCTGCGTTCATCGTATTCATATTCTACGCGATGACTGGCTGAACGCTTACCAAGAAAGACCCACAACGCGATATAGGTAACAACCGCAAAGCCACCCAGGAAAATACCCCCGGCGATAAAAACGAGCCTCACAACCCAGTTATCCACTTCGAAGTTGTCTGCCAGTCCGGCACATACGCCTGCAACCATGCGTTCTTTGGTATTGCGATAAAGATTCTTGTCCCAACCATCCGCTTTGCGCTGAGCCAAACTGTATTTACGGTGATGTTTCATAATTCACTCCTTGCCTGGCCTGAATGCATTCAGGCTATTTGTTCGTCTGATTTTTGTGTTGACGCCAATCCGGGGCATCAACATCCAATATTCGTTCAAGGGCATCAATGCGGTCTGTCAGACGGTCAGCAACCTGTAACAGTTCTTCCAGACTCTGCCGCTCATCCTCATTGAGTCCTTTCACCGCCCGGTTCTTGCTCCGGTAATGCATAACGATCCAGATCGGTGCCACCAGAGTCATAAACAGAATGGTCGGGACGAAGAAAAACACTGGCATACTCATAAGCAATTTCCTTTACCATCAATGATTAAACAAAGCTTACTGGTCCTTTTCTGACACTTTAGTCTTCAGCTTTGCTTTCAGACGTTCCAACTCGTCATTCACAGCATCATCGTTGGCCAGTGCATCAATTTCTGATTTTAGATCGGACTTCACATCCATGCCCAAATCCATGGCTTCCACCTGTCCTTCAAGGTTATCCATGCGCCGTTCAAAGTGCTCAAACTTGGCAAAAGCATCATCCAGAGCCGCACGGTGAGTCTGACGTTTAACTTTCATCCGGTGTTCTACACTGGCTTTGCGCATCATCACTGCCTTTTGTTTGGCTTTGGCATCATTTAATTTGGTCTGTAGCTGGGATATCTCTTCACTGAGGTGATTGAGGTGGCCATCCAATTCTTTCAGTTCAGACTCAACCAGGTTTACTTCCTGCTCAACTTCACGTTTCTCCGCAAGTGCTGCACGGGCGAGATCTTCACGGCCTTTGTTAATTGCCATTTCTGCCTTGGATTCCCACTCATGGGCTTCCTCACTCAAACGCTCCAGGCGACGACCGGCGGTTTTACGATCAGCAATCACCCGTGCGGAACTGGAACGCACTTCAACCAGTGTTTCCTCCATTTCCTGAATGATCATGCGGATCATTTTCTGTGGATCTTCAGCCTTATCCAGCAGTGCACTGATGTTGCTGTTAATAATATCTGTCATTCTTGAAAAGATGCCCATGGCAGTCTCCTTAAATTATTCGGTCATTAGAAAAAGTAACTTGATGTCTCATTGGTCGGTGCGGAACTTCATCGCCAAATGGGTCAGCAGTACGATCAGACCCAAAATCCATAAGCTTGTTGTCAACGCAATTAACCACCCGATAACCAGGCTCAATAGCAACGTCACGACAAACATAATGAGAAAGATCGGCCAGTTGATCCTCATGGCTGCGGCTCCTTTGTTAGTTATGTCTTTGCAATATCAGCAACTGTGCCATTTCTTATAACTATATGATTTTTAAGATTTTTTTATTTTTAATTAAATTTTTGGTTTGTTTTAATGGTTTAAAAAACCTATAAATGGCAAAAATAACCACTCATATTTGGCATTATTGACCATGGAAAGAGATATCCAGAGAGTTATCGGCAGCTCATCAATACTGGCCGCCACCCTTGATCAAACTTCCAGGCTGGCCGCCATCAACCGGCCGATTCTGATTATGGGAGAGCGGGGGAGCGGTAAGGAGCTGATTGCAGAACGGCTGCATTTTTTGTCTGAACGCTGGGAGCAACCTTTTATCACTCTGAATTGTGCAGCGATTAATGATGAGTTGATGGAAAGCGAGTTATTTGGTCATGAGCCAGGTGCGTTCACCGGTGCCACCCGTATCCATCATGGCCGCTTTGAACGCGCCGATGGCGGAACGTTATTCCTGGATGAGCTGGGTACGATGTCGGCAAAATTACAGGAAAAACTGCTCAGGTTGATTGAATATGGTGAATTTGAACGACTCGGCAGTCAGAAAACCCTTCGGGTTGATGTCAGAATCATCGCTGCTACCAATGCCAATCTTCGCGACATGGCCGCACACGGAGAGTTTAGAGATGACCTGCTGGACCGTCTGGCGTTTGATGTCATCCATGTCCCGCCATTACGACAACGCCTGGAAGACATACCGGAACTGGCAGAACATTTTGCCTTGAGGCTCTCCTCAGAACTTGGCTGGGATTATTTTCCCGGCTTTACCCAGGAAGCAATGGACAGTCTGTTTCAATACCACTGGCCTGGCAATATTCGCGAATTTCGTAATGTCATAGAGCGTTCTGTATTCCGTACCGGCCAAACAGAGGAAAAAATCTCCACCGTTATTATTGACCCTTTCCAAACCGATCAAACCAAACCCGTTGAAACTGCGCCGTTGGTGACGGAGGACACGGAAGAAACCCATCAACCATTCAAACAGCAGGTTGAAAACTTCCAGAAACAGTTGTTGATCAATGCACTCAAACGCCATCAACATCATCAGGCCAAAGCTGCTGAAGAACTACAGCTCAGTTATGATCAGATGCGTGGACTCATTCGCAAATTCAAACTGAACCAATGACGGAACAATTACGTTTTTTTTGAATCAAAAAATATTGTGAGACGACCATAAACCGGTCGTCTCCGCAACAACGATCAGAAAACCGTGTCGTCTTCGTAATCATAGGTGTTGGAAACATTTCCGATGGTAACGGTGTAATCCGTCTGATCAAAATCAACCGTTGCGGTTTGTCCACCCGCGGTGACTTGAATACGACCATCCACCGGATGACTCAGACTGCTGGTGGTGGTAGGTGCGTCATAAATGACGGAATCCAGGGTTGCCACTTTCATCGAACCGCCGACGCGCTCTTTATCATTATCTGTCTCGTAGTAAACCTCTATGTAAACAGAATAGTTTGCATCCACTTCCAGTGTGTTATTTACCGTATTCAGAGACATGGAATTATTCAGATCAGACAGATCATAAAGGAAACCAAATGAATAATTGTGACCGTCGCTACTACCATCGCCGACATACGTTATTTCGAGGTTACCGGTGGAAGTGGATGACAACGCCGTAAACTGACTGCCGGAGGTCTGCCATGAGACAGAGTCAGATAAACTGCCGTTAATCATACCCTCGATATTAATGCCATCCGAACTTTCATAGCTACGACAATTACTGGCCACCAGAGCAGCAGTCACATTGCCACTAGTCTCGTCGTCGGCAATATCACCGCTGATAGAAACAGATACGGAACCCGAGTCACAGGCCGATTTATCATTCTGATTAAATGCTGTACGAGCCATTTTTCTGGCCAGCACTTGAGAGGAATTATTCAGTGAACGAATGGAAATTTCATCTGCCGACAAATCACCCTGGGCAATTGACAGTGACGTGGTTGTACCGGCATTAGTCGCCAGAGTATCGTCCAATAACGCCTGAGTGGTGGAATCGGACAGGTTCATTTGCAGATTACGCTTGAAGTTATCACTGTCACCGCTGTCACTGGAGTTACATGCAGTCAGCGTCACAATCGAAAAACAGGCTGCCGTCAGCAGCAATTTCTGGTGAGTCATAATTATTCCTTTGTGCGTTAAAAAGCCATAGTCTCAACCGGGAAACAACAGATAATTCCAGATCAATTGTCCGCAATTATTATAGTGAGATGCAGTGACTCGAAAATGAACAGGCTAACGTTTTAATAAAATATTTTATTAACCAGATAACTTTTTGATTAAAAAAAACTGCATAACAGAAGGAAAACGATGGGGCCACACAAAGCTCAAAAGGTTCAGCTCAACTGTGGCCGGATAGATCTATTCGGTGCTTAAACCAGATTTACAATCATCAGAAAGCCATCAAAGTGTTTTGGCTCGGTGGCATACCAGTGGTAATAATCCGTATTGAATTTTTTCTCGCATTTTTCCACCAGTTCAAGAAATGGAGAGCGCCCCGGATCCGCCAGAATAACCTGTTTGACACCAGCTTTAGCGGCCCGGTTAATAAACTTCCACCATTCATCACGCAACGATTCCCAGAAACAGATATCTGCACCGGTAATGATGTCAAAGCGTGATAGTTTTTTGTCGTCGATATCATTCATGGCCCCAAGGTGCTCTTTGATACTGACATCATTCAGTTCTGCCTGAACCCGAAGATAGGGAAACACATTCTCGTCCAGATCCAGTCCAGTGACCTTATGACCCTGTTTTGCCATATATATCGCAGTCGGCCCCCAGCCACAGCCGACATCCAGTACCCGGCCTTTTTTGGGGCGGTGATGCGTCACGTAGTCCATTATCAAAAAGCTGGAATCCCAGGTTTTATCACCATGAGTATCGGGCTGAGCAAACTTCTGCAACTGTTTCACAAACCGGTGTTTGTTTTGCAACAACCAAATATCATAAGCTCGATAAATATGCTTTTCGGGGGCTTTAATGTACTGCGGCATGCATACTCCTGTGGCTGGAAAGAAAATTTAGGGGGCGACTACCTTAACACACTGTTTACCGGGAAATATGACACAGCTGTATTTTTATTGTTCCCATGCTGGCGGTAAAAAACCGATTTAGCGGGTACCTTCTGAACGACAGGAATCACGCCAGACAATCTGTGTCGGCAGCACCACTTTTTTGGGCACAATACGACCTCCAATTTGCTCGATCAACAGATCAATGGCTGATTCTCCCATCATTTCTGAATATACCTTCACGGTGGTCAGGGATGGAAATGTGTACTGCGCAGTCGGGATATCGTTGATGCCCACCAACGCCAGCTGCTCGGGAATCCGAATACCGGCTTCCTGAAATCCACGAATGGCACCGATGGCGATACTGTCATTACCACAGAAGACCAGTTCGGGGAGTTCTCTCTTAAGTGCCAGTAATTGCTGCGACATGCGATAACCGGAGGATGGTGAAAAACCATCCGTGATCACCCAGTCTTCATGACAACCGTCATGATCGCGCATAAATTCGATAAATGCCTTACGTCGCTGCTCTCCCAGCAGCGTATCAAAGTCGGCGATGACCTCATGCCCGCCAAAATAGGCAATGTTCCGATAACCCAATCGCCACAACTCAGCCAAGGTCTGGTGAACAGCCATGACAACATCGATGACGACACTGTCGTAAACCGACTCAGTCGGCGAGGAATCCACAAAAACCAGATAGGGACACTGCTGTTTAAGCCAGGCACAGAATTGCAGAGAAAATTTGCCAACCGCAATGATGCCGTTCATTCCCCGCAACGCCTGACCGGCTTCTTTCTCGTCGGTGGAATAAACCGTCTGCAGAGTAATTCCCAACTCCCGACAACGTTGTTCCATGCCCATCCGGATGGCAATGTAATAGGGATCATCGAGCTCCTGGGACGGAGACAGAAAATGCACCATGGCAACATTCAGGCTCAGATTCTGATTGGTCCGACGTGCGGCGCGTTTTCGGGGTGAGGCATAGTCAAGTTGCTCCGCAACTTCAAAAATGCGTTTTCGCTTGGCCTCCGAGATCGATAAGGTATTGTCATAATTCAGTACTCTGGACACGGTGGCCGTTGAGACACCTGCTGTCGCTGCAATATCTTTGATCGTTGCCAATTTAACTCCTATCGATTACTCATCCACGACACGATTTTGCCTGGGAAGCATTTGTGGGCATTCTATCAACTTTATCGCGATGACTGACCGCATAGGTCCCATTTCAGCACTAAAGTACTTGCTTGCTAAAAGTTAATTAAATAGCATTTTTAAGTAAATATTTACTTAGAGAAATTCCCCCCCGGAAATCATTCCGGAATCTCTCACAACAACGATAAAGACGGAGAGTTCATATGCTTTACAGACATGCTTTATGGCCATTGCTGACAACACTGATACTGGTTGGCTGCAATTCATCAGATGATGCTCCGGAATCTAAAACATCGCGAGCCCTGAACATTTATGTGCAACCGATTCAGAATATCAGCGATGACTTCATCAAAGGTGTGGATATCTCAACACTGCTGGAGGTTGAAAAGGGTAACGGCAAATTTTATGACGAAACAGGAGAAGCAGTGGAGCTGCTGCCGTTTCTGGCCCAAAAAGGCGTGAACTGGGTACGCCTGCGGCTATGGAACGATCCTTATTATGTCAGCTGGCAGGAGACCCACGGTGAGTGGGTGGATGGTAACAACAATCCATATTATCCGATCAATCCTGTGGATGGCTCCGTGGGTGCCGGCACCAATGACCTCAACGCCACCATTGCGCTGGCACAACGGGCAAAACAGGCCGGGATGAAAGTACTGCTGGATTTTCACTACAGCGATTTCTGGGCTGATCCCGGTAAACAGTATTCACCCGAAGCCTGGAAAGACCTGAGCAACGAAGATGCTGCCCAGGCACTCTATCAATTCACCTACGACAGTCTGACCAAAATGGCCGATGCCGGACTGTTTCCGGATATGGTGCAGGTCGGCAACGAAATCAATAACGGGCTGATGTGGGATAACAACGGGAATTGGAACAAATATAAAGACTCCGACGACACTACCTACGACGTGGGCATGGGTTATCTGAAGCAGGGTATTGCCGCCATTCACGCCGCTGAACAATATGCATCCGCAGATACCCGTATCATGCTGCATCTGGCCGAAGGCGGTGATAAGGAAGTGTTCGACCGGGTGTTTGGTGCATTTGCCCGGGCCGGCCTGGATTACGACATTATCGGTGCGTCCTATTATCCCTACTGGCATGGTTCGCTGGAGGGCTTGCAGGAGAATCTCGATGCTGTCAGTGCCAAGTATCATAAACCGGTCATTGTGGCCGAAACCGCCTACGGTTTTACCACGCAGTACAGTCCTGACGGTGGTGATGTATTCAATACCTCCAGCGTAGAAGCCGGTGGATTTCTGGCAACAGTACAAGGACAGGCCACCGCCATACGGGAAATCATGAATGTGGTCGCTCAGGTTCCCGAACATAAGGGCCTGGGTGTGTTCTATTGGGAACCCGCCTGGCTGACCAATAAAGATATTGATAATGATGGCATTCTGGATGGTGCCGGCTGGATCTATAACCAACCCAGTTCCTGGGATAATCAGGCGATGTTCGACTATGATGGCAAAGCGCTGGACTCTCTTGATGTCTACTGGGCAGTCAACCGTGACCCACAATCAACACCGGCTCCTGTTGTGACAGATATTCCGCAACCCACGTTTGAGCGCAGAGTCGGCGATGAACTGGCCCTGCCAGAGCAGATCAAAGCACTTTACAACGATGATGCCTACCGTCTGACTGCAGTCTCCTGGGATAATCCCGAAGCTTACAACACTGATCATGCCGGCGAGTTCACACTAACAGGCACCGTTGGCAGCCAGGTTGTCACTGCGCAGTTGATCGTGATTGCCAATGTGCTGGAAAACGGGGATTTTGAAACCGGCACAGCAACTCCCTGGGAACTGTCCAGTGGTTCGGCGTTTTCCATTACCGGCGACAATCCCCACGATGGCAGCAGCTACGCTCTGCATTTCTGGAGCAATGACGCCATGAATGATTCAGCGGTGCAAACCATCACCGGCATCCCCAATGGCCACTATCAAGTCAGTGTCTGGACCATGGGTGCCAGCAGTGGTGACAGTGCCTCCCGTATGACAGCTACCAGTGGTAACAGCTATGGTGAAGCCTCGGTTGCCTTTACCGGTTTTGGCAACTGGAATCAGTCTTTCGCCTGTGTGGCAGTGGAAAATAACGAACTGACGGTGACGCTTCACCTGACTGAAGCCGGCGGTTCCTGGGGAGAGTTTGACGATATCAAAGCTATTGCCGTCGCCGACTGCCCATAACCATTCATTTGCTCCGGCAGACAGTCCCGTTGCGGACTGTCTGCATCAAACGTTATTTCTGATTGGCTGACCTGATCACCGGGGCTATTCGATGATTATCCAACCTTATCAACCAGAAACAGACAACATCCCTTATCCATTATTGATGCTGGCAGATCCGGATATCCGCCGGATCGATGAATATCTGGCCAATGGCAGGCTGTTTCTGGGTTATCAGCAATCAAATGATCAGGCAGTAGCCGCAGCCATAGTGAATGCATCGGAATCCACCCTGGAAATCACCAATATTGCAACGGATCCGTCGCTGCAGGGCAGGGGATACGGCAAACAGATGGTCGCCTTCATTGTCGGGTTCGCCAGACAACATGGCTATGCAACTTTGCAGGTGGGAACGGGGAATTCCAGTCTGGATCAGTTGGGTTTCTATCAAAAGTGCGGTTTCCGCATATCCGGCATCATCCCGGATTTCTTTATCCACGATGATCCGCCTATCTTTGAAAACGGGATCCGCTGTCTCGATATGGTGCTGTTAACTCAGAGCATCAGCAGGTTATCCGATTAATTTGTGATATTAATCACATTTATTATTAAATGAGAATAATTATCATTTGAAATTAAAATGAGTTCAGGTATTATGAACCTGTTGCTGATCTAAGGCTCTCTGAGTTACCACACTCACTCCTCTTTCTCTCAATTAGATCAGTAACACAGCTAAGACCTGTCCTTAACGGAATGTATTAGGCTTAGGGAAATGCCACTGTCAGATCTCCTCTGATATAAGGCAAGTAGTAAAGAGCAGGAAGCTTGATGCGGTCAACAATGGACGAAAGGACTGCGAAACTGGAAGGTAGTCAGTGCGCTTCGCTCAGGTCAGTCGGGGGACTCTGAGCGAAGCTTTTTTTGCTGAACTTAATTAAGTTAACTTAACAACCAGTTTGCCCTGATTCTCACCGCTAAACAGCAGATTAATTCCGGATATCGCACTTTCCAAACCTTCCAACACATGTGCCCGGTACTTCAGTTGACCCTTCATCAGATAACCTGCCACCAGTTGCGCCAGTTCCGGTGCTTCATGCATATGATCAGGCATGGTAAAGCCCTGAATCCGTAACCGTTGTTTGATGACTGGCACCCAATCCGGCCCTGGATCCGGTTCAGCTTTGTTATACTGGGAAATCAGTCCACAGACGATCACCCGACCAAAAGTATTCATGCTATGCAGGGCGATGGATTGAATCGGTCCACCGGTATTTTCAAAGTATATATCGATGCCATTGGGAGCCGCAGCGCGCACTTCATCCTTGAGGTTGTCGCTGCGATAGTTCAGTGCCACATCAAAGCCCAACTCTTCGGTCATCCAGCGGCATTTTTCCTCGGATCCGGAAATACCGATCACCCGGAGACCTTCGGCCTTGGCCATCTGCCCGACAATACTGCCTACAGAGCCCGCACCACCGCTGATCAGAATGGTTTCGCCCGCCTTGAAATCTGACAATCGCAGAAATCCCTGGGCAGCCGTCAAACCCGGCAGTGCGATGGTGGAAAGAATGGCCTCATCAGGCAGATCCAACGGTACGGCATTCACCCCCTGACCGTTACTGACAGCTTCCTCTGTCCATCCGAACATACCCATGACCCGGGTACCGACGGGAAATTGCTCGTTCTGACTTTCAATGACTTTGGCCAGGCCATTGGAACGCATGATTGCGCCGAGCTCAACCGGTGGGATGTAACTATTGGTATCGGGACTCATCCAGCCGCGCATGGCAGGATCAAGGGACAGACAGGTTTGTTTGACCCTGAACTCTCCAGCGTTTAGAGGCTCACGGGAATGTTGTCTGACTTCAAAGTTATCCGGTTGGATCGTTGTATCCGGGCGGGAAATCAGATGGATTGCTTTGTACTGTTGCATAAAATCCTCCTGTTATTTGATTAATCCGACCAATACTTATGCCGGATTAACAGTGGCCTGAACTATACATTCTCTGGCGCGTTTTTGCCCAGTCATGCTATGTCATTAAAACGTAACGATGGTATCGATTACTGCCCTGCCAATACCTTCAGTACTTCCAGGCAGGCACCGATAGTATGGTAATCACACTTGGCACCGGCCGAACTTTTCTCATTGGAATATTTACTGTTATCACGTCTCAGAATGCGGAACCAGGCTCCGTATTCGTGATCAACAAAATGCTCCCAGCAGTACTCCCAGAGACGGTCATACTGTTGTTTGTATTTCTCGTTGCCGGTAGCGGAATACAACATCGCAGCGGCAGCGAAACTCTCTGCCTGAACCCAGAAATACTTGTCGTCGTCACACCATTTACCCTGCGGATCAAAGCCGTAAATCAGACCGCCATATTGCTCATCCCAGGCGGCCTGCCAGGCCCGGTCAAACAGTTCCTGGGCTTTCTCCAACAACCAGTCTTCCGGAGCCAGTCGATGTAATTGAAGTAGCAGTTTTGCCCATTCGGTCTGATGACCGGGTTGGAATCCCCATGGCCGGTAAAGGTTCTTCGGATCCTCTTTGTTATATTCCCAATCCAGGTTGAAGCGGGTATCAAAGTGCTCCCAGATCAGACCATCAGACAAAGTTGCCTGTCTTTGAGCAATATTGCCGGCCAGAGTTTTGGCCCGGTTGAGGAATTTATGATCACCGGTGGCTTCGAATGCAGCAATCATGGCCTCACACATATGCATGTTGGAATTTTGGCCACGATAATCGCTGAGTTCACCGGCGGCGCTGATTTCATCGGCATAAAGGCCATATTCCGGCTGCCAGAATTTTTCCTCCAACTGCTCATAAATGAAATCCAGTGGCCCCTTATCCTGGATAACGGTGACTTTTTTCAACGCAGCATAAGCCAGCAATACAAATGCATAACCATAGGCCTGTTGAGTCAGATCATCCGGCTCGCCGTTATTGAACGTCCAAACGTATTTTTTTTCATCTTCCAGCCAGTGATGGTTTTCCAGAAAATGCAGGCCATGTTTAGCCCGTTCCCGGTAATCCCGATCAGCAAATAGCTGACCGGCCAGCGCATAATTCACAATGATGCGGGTGCTGCTGACCAATTGCTTGAACCCTTCATTAAAACGCTCGCCATTGTCATAGAAGTTTTGAAAGTAACCGCCTTTTTCATCAATGATGATGGGCTCATAAAAATCCAGTATTGATTTGATATGTTGTTCTAAAAATTCTTTGTTATAGAAATTCATGATAGAGCCTTTGTTATTGGATTTATCAAATAAGGCGGGTAATTTCCCTGCCGTCAGAAACTACCCGAGCGGCAAATTGACTGCCAGACATGCGTCATTCGGTCTTTGTCGCCCAACACCCAGAGCATGCGTGAAACTACGCGGCCCTGCGGTCAAAAACAAGTTATCAACCTGACCTGAACGGTTGTCGGATTAACAATCGCCAAACTGCCAGAATGCTTTTACGTCTTCCATCTGTGGCAGCGAAGGCAATGCCCCGGCCCGACTGACGGCAACACCACCGCAGGCGGCGGCAAAACGGGTTACCTGGCTGATACTCTGTTCATCCAGTTGATCAAGACCCAACTGATTCAACGCCATCAACAGGCCGCCACTGAAAGCATCGCCGCCGGCCGTTGTATCCACCACCTTGACCGCCGGAGGCGTAATTTTTGTGCGCACAGAGCGGGTGATGACTTCAATATCACCACCACCGTCTGTAATCCAGACAGCCGTGGCCGTCTGCAGCCACTGCTCCAGGGGAAATCCCTGTGCCACAATCCAATCAGCTTCTTCTTTGGATACCTTGATCACATCTGCCCATTTCAACAGGTCGATGATGACTTCTGCATTTACCTGCGTATCGGGCCAGAGGTTATGGCGGAGGTTCACATCAAAACTGATGATCGCCTGCTGCTGGCGGGCTTTTTTGACCGCCGCCAGAGTAGTGGCGGCAATATTCGGATCGGTCAGGGTATTGGAGCAGAAATGAAAAATGCCAATCTGATCAAAAGCCGCATCCGTCAACTGCGCCTCGGTCATGAGAACGTCGGCTGAATGTTTACGCAGGAATTCAAAGCTGCGGTCACCACTGTCGTCCAGAAAAACATAGGCCAGCGGGGTATGGGCCTGCGGGTGAACATGAATGAACTGCATATCCACATCCATCTGTTTCATCGCTGCAATCAGAAAGTGCCCAAACCGGTCATCACCGACCTGACCCAGAAAGCGCGCCGGGCCACTCAACCGGCCAACCGCTGCCGCCACATTTGCCGGCGCTCCTCCAGGATACTGCCGAAACTCCGGCAAGGTGAACCCACCTTCTTCGGTCGTATGAAAATTCAGAAAATCAATCAGTAGTTCACCAAAACATAAAATAGGCTTCATGCGGCTCTCTCATTTTTATTGATGGACGCAGAGTCAGTCTGCATAACGGGTGTTCATGGTATTGAATGCGACAAAGTATAACCAAGATAACCATCATGAACTGAGCCATATCAGATGAGCCTGGGTTTAGCAGTCTTTCTACACAGTCATTGGAATGCCGGATTATTACTTGCCTATTCGCCATCGAAGTATTGTGATTTAACCAAAAAACCGATCTTTTTTCTGCACTCTCATGAGATTACACAGAATCTTCTGGGAATTTATTCGACATTGACGTTATCGCCCGGCTGGCCGCTGTTGTGCAACAGCAGTATCCCGAAGTTGAACAGATTCATCGCAGAGCTTCTGGAGCCATCATTGTCGATTGTCTGTATCAGAACGATTTACACACCTATCTTGCAGATCAACGGCTGACCAACCTGAGTACAGCTTTTTCTCGTCTCGAACCCTCTCACTATGTTCAGGACAAGCTGATGGCCGACTGCCAAAGGTTGCAGAGTCTGGTACAGAAAGGGGCACAGATTCTGGTACGCGGAGGCAAATAGATGGCGCATGCGGTGGCCAATACACTGGATCAGGCACTCAGTCCCATCGGTACCAGTATTGCCGCCCTCAAGGCCGAAGGTCGCTACCGCGAAGATGTCTATTAGGGGCTGTTGGCACTCTGAATCAACATGCTATGCTGAGTCACGATGGATGTTGGTTAAGAGTGTTAAATATGAAAAAAGTCTTTTCCAGTCGAGACCTTTTCCTGGTGCAGAGGGCCAGGGAATTGTTGGAAGCAGCTCGGATTCCCTGCAATATTCACAATGAATACTCGGCTGGTGCCGTGGGGGAATTATCCTTTCTGGATACCTGTCCGGAACTCTGGATCAGTGATGATGAATGGTATCCACGGGCCCGGAAAATTCTGGCGGAACTTGAGCCACCAATGGTTAAACCAAGTGAGTGGGTATGTCACAGCTGTCATGAGCATAATGCCGGCAGCTTCGACATGTGCTGGCAATGTGGTGCAGACCGGGAACTGCAGAATTCGATGGGCTTACACAACGGTAACTGATCCGGTACACACGCAAACCGGGTTAATTGAGCAAACCTGCCAGTAACATTAGCGGAATTATATGAGCGACATTCAATATCGTAGTAACCACCCCATATCAGCTGACCAGTTTATCGCCCTGTTAAGTGAAACATCCCTCGGCGAGCGGCGTCCAATCAATGATCGAGAATGCATGGAAGGTATGGTGAACAATACCAACCTGATCATCACCGCCTGGCATGACGACACTCTGGTCGGCGTCGCCCGTTCGATGACAGATTTTCATTTTGCCTGCTATTTGTCTGACTTGGCTGTACACCGGAACTTTCAGAAACGGGGAATCGGTAAAGCTCTGATCCGGCTGACCCAGGAACAATTGAAATCGAGCTGCAAGCTGATTCTGCTCGCTGCGCCCGCCGCCAGTGAGTATTACCAGCCACTGGGATTCGAGCACAATCCACGGGCGTGGATGCTGGATTACGGTAAGCTGAAATAAAACCCCTTCCCGTCAGTCTAGAATAAACCCCATCTGTCGTGCCTGTAAAACCACCTGAGTACGGTTATCGCAGTCAAATATTTTCAGCAGATCCGATACATGCTCTCTGACAGTGGTAGGGGAAATATTCAGTGCATTGGCAATTTTTTTATTCGGCAACCCCTGAGCCAGCAATGCCAGTATATCGACCTGTCGTGGAGAAAGGACGATTGCCGGGTGATCATCGCGATCTCTGATGATGACCTGCTCTCCGGCCAGAACATCCTTCAGCGCCCTGAGCATGGTGTCTTTGGAACTGGTTTTGGCAATAAAACCATCGGCACCCAGCTGCAGCATCTGCTGGATAGACGCCTGATAATCAACGGTCGATACCACCACCACCGGCAGCACCGGGTAACAGGCTTTAATTTCCTTGAGTCCATTCAACCCGCTGGTGCCTGGCATATGAATATCCAGCAATACCAGAGCGATGTCCCGATGACTGGTCAGCGCCGACTTCGTACTGGCAAAATCACCGGCTTCTATAACCTCAATGTCAGCAAAAAGCTGTTGCAATAACAACCGCAAACCATCGCGATAAAGTTCATGATCTTCTGCAATCAGTACTTTAATTCTCATGTTTTTGATTCACTCAGGGTCATCGGTAATACGGACTGAGCGCCATGACTGGATACCCGACCGGCCACATTTTCCTGTGGCGATGGTGTTGTATTGTTCAATTGCGACTGGTAGCGACGCTCAGCATAGTTCAGCAGGGCCCGTAACTGAGTTGGAAGCACAGGTTGCGATAATGCAACCCAGCCTGTGGGCAGCTCCGTGCCCGAATCACAAACACAGGCCACCACATATTGTTCAGCCAGCCGGTTTTTGGCCGCCATCGACCATGACTCATCCATCATCAACTGAGCATCACCAATCAATAGTTCAAAGGTCATGTCCGATTGATAAAACGTTGCCAGTGAAGAAAAACTCTGAACACTACCGTTATGTTTGCCCAACCAGCCACCGATGCTGTCATCTTCGTCGGTCAATTGCGTCAATCGCGCAACACGAGGCAAGCGCTTGTGCGGCTGAGATTCAGCCTCGGTAGCGTGCGTGGCTCGCGGAACCAGAGCGGTAAATATGCTTCCGCTACCGACCACAGAACTCAGCTCCAGCGGGTGATCCATAAGTACAGAAAGATGTTTCACCACCGAAAGACCAATCCCTGCTCCATCCACACCATCCTGCTCTACGGCTGAACGTTGATAAATATCAAAAATGTGTGTCTGATCCTCATGAGAAATACCTGTGCCAGTATCCAGTACCTGAATGGCGACACTCTGAGCACGACGCCGACAACCCAGCACCACACGGCCCTCATTCGTATATTTGATTGCATTGGAGAGCAGATTTCTCAGCATACGCTCCAGCAGCAATGGATCAGTCAACACAGTCAGAGAACATGGATGAATGGCAAAACGCAGATTCTTTTCCTTTGCCAGCCATTGATAGTCATTGTGCAATCGGGAGAAAACATCTTTCAGTGAAACTGCTTTGATTTCCGCTTTCATAACCCCGGCTTCAAGCTTGCTTAAATCCATAATGGCACTGAAGGAATCGTTCATTTGCTGATGGGTTTTATTCAGTCCGGCAAAAATGGGCTGAGCCTCCGGACTTCGAACATATGGCTGCAATGATTGCAAAAAGAGACGCATGGTATGCAATGGCTGGCGCAGATCATGGCTGCTCTGAGCGATAAAACGGGACTTTGCCTGACTGATGAATTCGGCCTCGATCTTCTTCTGCCTCATCACCTTTACCCGCATGATCAAAGCAACGGCATGAATCATCATATGCAGAATCTGCACATATAGGACGTAGATCAATTTATAAGATGGCATCACTTCCTGAACGGGTCGGGCGGGTAGCAGGACAAACAGAATAACCTGTGCGGTGGACAACACCATCGGTAACCAGCCGAAAATATAAATAAAATAGTAACGTCCCTCAGAACAGACCTTGGCCACTCCGGAACTCAGGATTACCGTCCATAACAGCGTATAGTTGAATGCATACAGAAAGCTTTTGGTGATGAACGAGGTAAAATAACCTACAACCAACACCAGAACACTGATGACGGCCACACTGACGAATACGTGATACCACCATCCTGAACGTCGGTTTATCTGCAAAAAACTGGCAGCGAACGCCAGTAATGACAACACGTTCACCGAAATCAACAACCAGAACAGAGCGTTCTTTTGATAATCATACTGCCAGAACAGTTCCGGCAGGCTGCTGTGCTCGAGGTAATAAAAGAGCATGACAAGCGACGAAAAAGCACCCCAGAAAAAAGTGTTATCCGCCATGACCAACCAACACAAGAACCCCAGCAAAACCATTCCTATAATAATGCCGATGGCAGGCTTGAAGGCGAAGTCCATTTGAGTTTTCCAAACCTGGTAACGGGATTCACTCATGAGGGCAATGTACGGATACCAGCCATACTCCTGTGCCGTCAGTTCAATCACCATGGAATAGGATTCTCCCGGCTCAAGGGTGACCTCAACAGCTCGGCCTATGGTATTGATATCTGCGGAATCGTCCTGTTGGAAAGTCTTTATGCGCTGCCCATCAGGACCGTTGATAAGGACTCTGGGACGCAGAAAACCGAAGTTGCTGACATGCAGGACCCACTTCCGGTTTGCAGTATCATTTGTCACTTCGGTATACAGCCAGTAACTGCCATGTCGCTTGAAATCCGGTTCCAGACTATAGGTTTGCTGAGATGCAGCATACGTCATCGCGTTTTCCAGACGTTGGTCTGCCAGTACAGGCGCAAATCCGGAAGAATGGGCAAGGGATGCCAGCGGGTAGCGTACATCCGTCTGGGTGAGTTGTAACGGGCTGTAACCCTGGTCAGGCAGCGCGGCGGTATCTGCCCGGACCAAATCCGGTGTCAGTACCAGTACGCCCAAACAACAGACCAGCGCCATACAAAACCTGAAAATATACTGACTTCGGAACAATTGCCGGTATCTGTAACGGCGATACATCTATGGCCTCAATAACAAAAAACAGTGTGAATGCTCCAAGCGGAGCGAACGGTGATATATCCAAACAACCGCTGAAAAATAACAGCTGCTTTTAGAGACACCGCTTAGATTAAGAAGGAACTGACTTCGGATGGAACCGGCAATGTACAGCGCAAAAACAGACCATTTCCAAAGACTCTCCAACTCTATCATCTTAACCCGACATTTGTAGGGTTGTCTGGTTCCTCTTAATCGACGATTCTCATTTAACACGTAACATCATGGTGCATGATGGTTTCAGCAATGACGATGAAATTGCCGCCGGTAATGATCCAGCTAACAGTTCCAGCGTAGCCAGTGACATCGACGCTGATGATGTACTTCCAACAGACCCAACACGCTCAAGCCTGGATGTTCCGGAAATGACTCTGACATTCCAAGCATCAAGTTGTTCCGTTTTGACTGGACCGATGTGGAGGCTGCAACTTATTACCGTCTACTGGAGAATCCTGACGGTCTGTCCGGTTTCACCCAGGTCGGCCAGGACATTGCCGCCGGTGTTGAAAACATGACCTTAGAGGTGCCTCTCTATGCGCGTCCAAAGGCGAATATATCCTGCAGGCCTGTAATGACATCAGCTGTACCGATTCCTGTTTGTCGAGAGCACCATGGTTAAAGCCATAGGGGATGTAAAAGCCAGTAACACCGACACAGATGATAACTTTGGCAACAATGTGAGTCTGAGTTCAGATGGCTTACACCCTGGTCGTTGGCACACCCGGAGAAAGCAGCAATGCCGTTGGTGTTGATGGTGATCAGAGCAATAATGATAAGGTAGGCTCAGGGGCTGTTTATATCTTTGTTCGAGATGCCAGCGGAAACTGGAGTCAGCAGGTCTACATTAAAGCTGCTCACCGAAAATTGGCGCACTCCTGAACTCAAAAGGGGCTCCCGGCGTAAACGGAGATGTTTCAGTCGATGATAAACCCGATTCAGGTGCGGTTTATACTTTTATCCGCGATATTGGGGGACAATGGAGTCAACAGGCATTTATGCGAGCCAGCCATACAGGACAAGGGGATAGATTTGGCTCCTCAGTCAGTCTGAACAGTGATGCTACTGTGCTGGCCATTGTTTCCAGCGGTGAAAAAAGTGGAGCCAAAGGTATTAACGGCGATCAAAGTAACGATTCACTTAATAAACCAGGAGCCGTGTATTTGTTTTAACCGCTTCTGACAAAAACAGCCCGCCGAACCGTGCGGGCTGTTTTTTTAGTTTTTAAAACAATCTGTTTTTCGAGCTAATCTTTTCCATGTATACATGCTGGCATTTTCTTAACTGCATATTAGCAACGGAAACGATCTAAAAGGCCAGTTGATGGTTTTATCCTACATGGTTATAAATTATTCAAGTCAGCATCGGTATCACTGTCAGTACTCGTATCGGGACGATCTGGTTTCTGACCATGAGGTCTTCCTGCTGGCATATGTGCTTCAAAATAGTCAAGGAAACCTTCGATCTGCTCATTGCTCAAAACCGGCGTAAGCGACACCCTCAACTGTTCTCTCATGGCTGCCTGTATTGCCTTACGTTCATCTTCAGTAGGCGGGCCAGCCTGAACCTGCTGCCGTGCTGTCTGCATGGTTTCACGCATGGTGTCACGCTGTTGTTTCAGAATATCCAGAACTTGTTTACCCTGTTCTTCAGTGATATTCAGTTGCCCGAAAATATACTCGAAATTCTGACCCATCATGGCTGGTGGTGGACGCATGCTCCCGGAATCACAATTATGAGAATTGGTTTCAGCAGCTGAAATGGAAGCAATGCCCATGCCCGTACTAACAGACATAGCCATAATAATTACTGTCTTAACTATTGAGTTCATAACTTGATCCTTTATTAATCTTTGCTTGAGTTATGATTATTACTATCGTTCCTAAACTTGCAGTAATTAAGGAAAAACCAAGGAGTCGGGCTGATAACGAAGTAAATCGCAATTTCCTGACAACTGTTTCAAATCGTGAAGCTCACGACACTGGTAACCATACCGTTCAATCGTAGCTTTTAGTGACATATCGCATTGCTTTGAGAAATAATCTGATGGAAGAAAAGACACCAAAGTTTTCCATACTGGATCTGGATTCAACTCTCGATATATCCATAACCCGACGTATCATCGCCATTGGTTGTCTGGTATTTGTCGGAGTCTGGATTACCGAAATCGGTGCAGGTTTGATCACTGAATTTGATGCCATTGGCTATCCGATCTGCATCGCCGCACTGCTGTTTCTGATTGGCTTGAGTTATGTTAGTGACCGCATGGACATTGTGGTAAGGACCGGTGCATTTTCAGTGGCCGCTGTCTATTTGATTCTGTTAAATATCTGGGGAAGTTTTCAGGATATTAATTTCGAAAATTATTATTCTGCGGCCACTGCGATGCAGTGGTTACCACTGATATACGTGATTGCATTTTTGTTTTTGCGCATTCGGGAAGCATTGATTGCCTCCGCTATTTCTTATTTCTCTTTATTAATTGGCCAATACCTCGCTTTGAGTCATCACCTTGGATTTGAACAAACGTGGCCCTTGGTCACCAATCTTGCTATCGCCCATTTCTGTTATGTGGTGGTACTGTGGTCCATTATTAAACTTCGGGCAACCACTCATGAAGCACAAATACGGGCCAAAACCATGGAAAAATTCGCCCTGGTTGATGAATTGACCGGTATTTTCAACCGGCGTGGTCTTGAACTCAATCTGGATAAACTACGCTCTACCTGGCGAAAAAACCCCTTGCCTTATACTATTTTTATGATCGACATCGATCATTTCAAACGTATTAACGATCAGTTTGGTCATTTGGTTGGGGATGAAGTACTGGCCAGGGTATCGGCCGCAATAAACAAACACATCCGTCCGGAAGACGTTCTGGGTCGCTGGGGAGGAGAAGAGTTTATGATCATTACCACACGACTTGACCAAACGAGTGCTGTCGGATTTGCTGAAAGACTGCTCAACGTAATCGAGACACTCGATCTGGGACACATTGGTAAAGTAACTGCCAGTATTGGTATCGCAAACTCTGATGAAACCGAGACTCTGAAGGGCGTTATTTTAAAAGCCGATCAATCGCTTTATAAAGCCAAGAAATCCGGCAGAAACCAGGTAGTCTGTTCCTCTTCAATAACCCCATCAGATGAATAAAAATTATGGTCAGCTGTCTTCTTTAAGCTGATTATTGTCAGCATCGTAGTGCCAGCCGTTAATCTGAAGTAATTCATCCATAAACCCTGCTGATAAATCATAATAATTCATAAATTCTGCCAACGATGAAAACTGATCCCGGAGCTTCATGTTAATCAGACTCAGGCTCATGGCCGGATCCATTTTTCTCAAACTGCTGTCACTGAACATATTCGCTCCTCATTGTCAGGCTGCAATTGCTTCATGGTGACTGGCCTGCTGCTTTTTCTGTCGCAGGTTTTCCCAGATTCGCTCGTGAATGGTATACGCCACGGTATTAACGGCCGGTTCCACCAAAGCGATGATACCTCCCACCAATAAACTACCGGACAGAATATATGCCACCGTAAAAGCCACGGTGAAATGCGTCATTGCAAATGTCAGAGTTTTCATGCTGTTCCTCGCCAATCAATTCTTTGTTTTGTGGGTTAATCCTAAGACCTGAAAGCGCTACGTTCCAATTGACTATATTTATCTTCGCCATAGATAAATGATATTAATTATCATTTGAAATATATGTTTTATATATGATTTATATACGATATGCTTATCGAATTCACCAGCAGAAGAGAGAATTGAATGGGTATTTTAAAGATATCTGAGGAATTGCATGAAGAGTTGCGACTGAGCAGTAAAGTCATGTCGCGCTCCATCAACGCTCAGGCCGAACACTGGATCAAAATTGGCATGCTGGCCGAGTTTAATCCAAGCCTTGGATATACCGAACTGGTGGCCATGTTGATGGAAAATCCGAATATCTCCGTACACAGCCTGAGTCAAAAGGCGGTGTCAGCATGATTCATTTAAAAGATGATTCAGAAATGCAATTGATGCGGGAATCCGGTCGGCTGCTGGCACAGGTTTTTGAAATGTTGAATGACTTTATTCGTCCCGGTATCTCAACACTGGATATCGATGCCAGAGTAGAAGATTTCATTGTTAATACTCTCAAGGCCAGACCCGCCAGCAAAGGTCAGTATGGTTTTCCGTTTACTCTGAATACATCCATTAATGAAGTGATCTGCCACGGCATGCCGGATGCTCAGGATATTCTCAAGGATGGCGATATTATCAACTGTGATATCACCCTTGAAAAAAATGGTTTCATCGCTGATTCCAGCAAAATGTACTGTGTGGGAACGGTCAGCGCTGAGGCTAAAGAATTAATTGATGTGACCTATCAGGCATTATGGGAAGGTATTAAAGTTGTCCGCCCGGGCGTCAGGCTTTGTGAGATCGGTCGTGCCATTCAAAAATTTATCAAGCCCCGCGGGTATGCCATCGTACGTGACTACACCGGTCATGGTATCGGCCGTGAAATGCATGAAGATCCGCATGTATTTCATTATTTCGAACCCAGTGTCGATGTTGAATTACGTGAGG
This sequence comes from Gynuella sunshinyii YC6258, assembly GCF_000940805.1. Classification (GTDB taxonomy): domain Bacteria; phylum Pseudomonadota; class Gammaproteobacteria; order Pseudomonadales; family Natronospirillaceae; genus Gynuella; species Gynuella sunshinyii. The sequence goes on from NZ_CP007142.1 coordinate 547,907, forward strand.
GTATGACCTTTACGATTGAACCCATGATTAACCAGGGCACCTATAAAACCCGTTCGCTGACTCAAAACAATGGCTGGACAGTCGTTGTGACCCGGGATAATAAATTATCAGCCCAATGGGAACACACCATTGCAGTAACCCGTGACGGTTTTGAAGTTCTGACTCTTAGAGATGAAGAACGCCACAATGCAAATACAGCGCTCACGTCATAAATTTCACACCAGGCTGTTTCTACGAGTCCGGCAATATTTGATTGCCGGACTCATGACTTTCGATGTTTCATCCAACTAATGAAGTGATGCTCTATTCTGTACGGCAGATAACTTATCGGGATTACGAACGATGAATATCCGGTTGATCTGACCCTGTTCATTAACTCCAAAAGTTACGGTATTAATAATATTTCCCTGATGCTTCATTAAAATCCCTTTGGCGCCATTTATCGGCACGTACTGCCACTGTAGCTGTTGCCACCAGCCCTGCCGTTGTATTGCGCCGAAAAATTCCAATACTCTTTGACGCCCGGACAATACCCGTAACGCAGCCAGAACCTTGCCACCACCATCTGATGTCAATTGCACATCTTCTGCCAGTAACCGGGTAAAATGCTCCAGCTGCTGACCATTCATCGCCTGATGAAACGCTTCAAGCAGTATTTGCTGCCGTTCAGGAGGCATTTGGTAACGGTTGTTGTCCTGACCGATAGCAGCATTGGCTCTGGAAACCAGTTTTCGACAGGTGCTTTCACTGGTTGCCAGGATGACAGCAATATCTGTGTAGGAATGGTTAAACACTTCCTTTAACAAATATGCGGCACGCTGTTTTGGAGTCAATCGTTCCAGCAACAACAAAAACGCCATGGATAACGAGGAAGCCAGAGTAACTTCCTCCTCGATGGTATGTTCTTCAGCCGTATGAATGGGCTCAGGTAACCAGGGGCCAACATAGTCAACTCTGCTGTTATGAGGTGCTTTTAATATATCCATACAGATCCGGCTGCATACAGTTGTCAGCCAGGCGACAGGATTTTCAATATGGTTAACATCCTCACGACACCAGCGGATAAAAGTATCCTGTACTGCATCTTCCGAATCGGCATACGACCCCAGCATACGATACGCAAGCCCTTTCAGACGGTTGCGATGCTGCTCAAACAATTGACCTTTATCCATATCAGTGTCCCGATATCTGCATACGGTTCCAGAAGTTAATCATTCCGATCACGGCACTGTAAGCACAGATTTCCTGGTCAGAATAGTGATTTCTCAAGGTTTCGCGCAAAGCAGAGTAATCCGTATCCTGCCGAATGGTTGTCAGAGCTTCAACCCACGCCAGTAGCGCTTTCTCCGCCTCGCTAAAGTCAGCAGTCTGATCCCAGACCATCAAATGATCGAGACGTTGATTACTCTCGCCGTCTTTTCTGGCTTCCCGGCTATGCATGCCGACACAAAAACCGCAGCGATTGATCTGCGACGCTCTAAGTACCGCCAGATGGCGCAGCGGCGTATCCTGAATGTGATTATCAATAACCTGCTGTAGTTCGACCATCCGGGCGACAATATCAGCAATTTCAGTATGATAGTGCAAAGGGCGGGAGAGGTTTGACTGATCGTTCATATTCGATTTCCTGTAAAGGCCACATCATTCGATGTGATGGGTTAGTTACCCGAACATGACGAAATGGAACGTCTGATTGTGACATCGCAGAAATTTTTTTCACAAATAACAGACGTTACCTTCCGCGTCTGGACTTGCTAATAACGACGCTCAACCAGGCTGCGACGGCTCCGGCCAATGCACCGAACAGATGTGCTTCAAACGATACTGAAGGATTATTTGGTAAGACTCCGTAGATCATCCCGCCGTATAAAAACACCACAATCAGGGCAATGATGATATTGACGAAGCTACGGTTAAATAACGCCAGCATGATACTCAGACTCCATAGACCAAATATCCAGCCACTGGCACCAATGTGAACTGCAGGGCGACCAAATAACCAGACCAATAAACCGCTGGCGGTAATAATAAAAAAGCTGCTCCACAAATACAGCTTGACACCTCGCAGTATGCACAACGTACTGAAAATGATAAAACCGATCAGATTGTTACTGAGATGTTGAAAACTGCCATGTAAAAACGGCATGAGATAGATATTTGGAAGACTGTCGAGCACCCGTGGTTCGACACCGTATTTTAACAATCGAAACCCGGTGGATGCATTGGCAAAATACATGACCGTCATAATAATCACCGGCCATAATATAATCTTGAAACAAAGCCAGAACTTTTTCACACCAATTCTGTTCCTATTAATTCAGCAACTAAATAGATCGTCCTGATCTATTTAATCGTCGCCTCAATAAATCTGGCGGTGTTGCGCGAAACACCGAATCCTCGGACCGCTTGATTTATCGGGGCTCGCATTGGCTATGGCCAATGGTGTGGTCCGACATCTCGGTGCGTCCATGCATCACTACTAACCCGACATAAATATTTGTGGGTTAATATATCTGTTCAGATATGTGATGACATTCTTTAAATTATTCGTATTTATAACCGGCACCATAAACAGACCGGACAAATTCTCGACTATCATCGAGTGCCTGAATTTTCTTTCTTAACTTTTTAATATGGCTGTCAATGGTACGATCACTGACAATGCGGTTATCCTGATACATCAAATTCATTAGCTGATCTCTGGAGAGGATCTTCCCTGCTTTCTGCTTCAATGCGTTCAACAATTGAAATTCCACCGATGTCAGTTCAATTATTCGATCACGATATTTTACACAGTTGGTCTGATCCAGCAGAGTGAGATCATCCACATTCTCAGTATCCTGATTATTCCGGTTAAGCCGATAGCGTCTTAATACAGCCTTCACTCTGGCGACCAGTTCTCTTGGACTAAATGGTTTACACAGATAATCATCTGCTCCTAGTTCCAACCCCAAAAGACGGTCTATCTCATCGACCCTTGCGGTTGCCATGATAATTCCCATGTTGTCATCTTTTCTTCTGATTTCACGACATATTTCCATGCCATCGAGCCCTGGCAGCATAATATCCAACACGATCAGATCGGCGGTATTGGTCTGCAGCCATTCTGCCACCTCATCCCCTCGATGCAACAGCGACACTTCATAACCAGACTGAATCAGATAATCCCGTTCGATTTCCGCCAATTTAACTTCATCTTCAACAATGAGAATATTCATAATCCGTACTCCGGAAACTGAATCTGTATCCAAAGGCCACCATATTCCGAATGTCTGGCCATAATTTTACCATTGTGGGCTTCTACAATATTTTTTACCAAGGACAACCCCAGCCCACTGCCACCCGTTGCCCTATTCCGTGAGGAGTCGACACGGTATAAACGATCAAAAATATGCGTCAGAGACGCTTCTGGAACACCGGGCTTAGAGTCCATCCAGTCAATCACAACGAAGTGCTCCTGCTTGCTGACCCTGACCAGCAAAGTACCAGGGCAATCGGTATATTTATTGGTATTGCTGACCAGATTGCGAACCAGCTGTGACAATCTTCGTTCATCGCCGTTAATCTCATAATGAGCAGCTTGAGATTGAAGTTCAAGGGAAATACGAATGCCATTCGCTACGGTTTCCAGATTTGCCTCCAGAACACCCACCATATTGCAACGCTGCATATTATAGGTAAGAGCCCCGACGTCAGACATTGATAACTCATGAAGATCATTAATCAAAAATGACAGTCGTATGATCTCTTCGTTCAGGGAAATCAGCGACGCTTCATCAACTTTACGCACTCCATCAATCATTGCTTCCAATTCAGCCTGTAATAATGCAATTGGTGTACGCAATTCATGAGAAATGTCAGCGACCCATTTTTGTCTGGCATTGAGATTTTGACTGAGTGTTTTTGCAAGCCGATTAAAATCCCTCGCCAGGTGGCCTAATTCATCGTTACGGTCGGTATTCAGGGATACATCGAATCGACCATCAGCCAGTGTACGAGTCGCTTTTTGGATATTTTCAATTGGTTTTAACAATCGATTTGCAAACGGTACCGCAAACAGAAAGGACACTAACCCTGCAGCCAACAGAATCCAGATAGTCTGGGCATTTCGTTGTTTGATAAACAGCAAATCCATATCATCACTGATGGTGTTGCGTTGAATAGCACCAAGATATCCCATGACCTGGTCATCATCCCTAATCGGTAACCAGATAATCTTACTGCCATCATCGGGTAACTGCCCATGTAGTATGTGTTTGTTAGAATCCGTCAGTATCAGGCGTCGGAACAACTCCGGCGGTGGCATGGGTTTGTCGGGTAGAACTCCTGGATCAAAGGGCGGTTCATAATCAAAATACCTCGGCCCTGGTGGTTTTTCATTTTCAGGTCGAAAGTTTCTTTCACGATCGTTAAAGGCAAGGGAAGAACGTACAAAGTTTTTCCAGATATCATCGGACACTATCAGTCCGTTCCAATCCCCGTCCCTCAGAAAATGTTCTCTTAAATTTGTGATGACGGGAGACAGGTGTCTGTTCTCAATGCGATTCAGGTAACTCAAAAAGCTATGATTCAGCGACCACCAGTTTGCCAGTAGAAAAGCACCAGCTAATACCAGATTAGCTGCCAAAATGGTCAAAAAAACTTTCTTGCGAATACCAACTCTCATGATCGGACGAAAAAAACTCGATTTTACTCTGTTAGCATATGGCATTTTTAAAGTCGTTTTGTGCAGAAAATAAGGATTCAGACACTAAAGTATCACAATAACTGACCGAACAGCTGAACCTCATGAGGTTTTTGAACTAACACTGAGTATTATCCCAAGGTCAGGCAAAAAGGCTTCTATTGATCAAGCAGAATAAGGTGGGTTTAGTGGTTTTGGACAGTTGAACATTGAGGAGAGAAAGACTACTGACCATTGATCAATAGCCTGTTTACAAATCAGAAAATAAATTTTGACATTACGTCATTCAATTTCGGAGATAAAACCTTCTTTCGGACGCCGAACCTTTTTCAGGTTTACCAGCCAATCTTTGTCGGAATCCCTATATCCCAACGGCATGATCGCTACAGATCTCAGATGACGTTCTTTAAGGTTCAGAATTTCATCGAGCATGGCGGGATCGAAACCTTCCATTGGCGTGGAATCCACACCTTCAAATGCAGCTGCTGTCAGTGCAAGACCAAGACCGATATATGCCTGACGTGCGGCATGTTCAAAGTTCTCTTCTGGATCCCGTGGAGGATAGCCGGCTAACAGTTTCTGACGGTAAGCCTCCCACCCTTCGTTCTTGAAACCACGCTCTTCATTAACCAGATCAAACATCATATTGATACGTTCTTCGGTGTAATTATCCCAGGCCGCGAATACCAGCAAATGAGAACAATCTGTTACCTGACTTTGATCCCAGGCGATCGCTCTGATTTTTTCCTTGATCTCTTTGTTCTTGACTACAATGACTTCAAACGGCTGCAAGCCGCTGGAAGTTGGGGCAAGGCGTACTGCTTCCAGTATATTATCAACCTTTTCCTGTGGAACCGGTTTGCTCGGGTCCATTTTTTTGGTGGCATAACGCCAGTTGAGTTTCTCAAAAAGCATGGATTCTACTCCAGTGGAATTAAAAGACTATTGTTCACCGTATATGCGCAGCCAGCGCTTTTTACCGTGATTACCGGAGCGACTATATTGGTAGGTTTTGTCAGTTTTCAAGCCAATAGAAACAGAATTTATCTGGTCAACCAGCACATATAATTTTCGCACTGACAAAAATGTGACAAATCCTGAAGTATTTATTCAATCAACGGAATGAACAACTACACAAACCCCATAGATATAAGTAGAGAGGAGAAAGAGCGGTGGTAACTGATATGACCAACAGAATGATATGTTCAATAACCAAGACAGAAATCAGAATTTGATTGCATCTTATTCATTTGGAAACGAAAAAAATTTTTCTTACTAAATTTTGATATTAGAAATTTCAAAGCCGCCATTAAAAATTAAAAAAAAGGCAAAAATGATACATTATAATTTTTTTAATGATATCTGCATAAACATGTAGCTTATAAAGTTAATATAAAAACAATTAACAAAATTTAATTATCAAAATAGCGATATTCAAAAATGTCATTCATGATAACTCATTGAAATTTTCATGTTAAATATTCCACGATTATATCAGTGCATGAGCAAAAAACGACACTGTAAATCTGGCGGTCTCAATACCAGCATTAGGATCAAATTTTTTGTAGGTGTTTGCACTGATAGCTCTACAGCATGTATCACTCCGATCACTGGACTTGACTGACTCCTCTTTTATTTGCCGATACAAAAACTCGAAAAAATCCTGCCGAGCAAATCGTCACTACTGAATGAACCGGTAATTTCACCCAAGGCATTTTGGGCGTCACGAAGATCTTCAGCCAGTAGCTCTCCGGCACCGGAATCCAGCAGTTGATGGCGTCCATTAGCAAGACTTGTACGAGCACGTTCAAGTGCATCCAGATGACGACGACGGGCCATAAATGAACCTTCATTGCCGGCTTCATAGCCCATGACACTTTTAAGATGGCTTCGTAGGGCTTCAATACCGGACTGTTTTTTTGCGGAGATACGAATTACGGTATTGCCACTGTTATTCTCCAGTCCCGGGGGTTCACTGCTCAGATCGCATTTATTGCGGACCACTGTTACCCGTTCATTTTTGGGCAATCGATCAATAAAATCCGGCCAGATTTTCATGGGTTCTGTTTCCGAGGTCTCGGTAGAATCGACCATCAACAACACCAGATCAGCCTCGGTAATTTCCCGCCAGGCTCTCTCGATGCCTATTTTTTCAACTTCATCGGGCGCATCACGCAAACCGGCGGTATCAACGATGTGTAATGGCATGCCGTCAATATGGATGTGTTCTTTGAGTACATCGCGGGTGGTACCGGCAATATCTGTCACAATCGCCCGTTCCTGACCAGCCAGAGCATTCAGCAGACTCGATTTTCCAGCGTTCGGCCGGCCGGCAATGACTACTTTCATGCCATCACGCATCAGTGCACCTCTATTGGCTTCTATAAAGACTTCATTGAGGCGGCTGATAATATCGTCGAGGTCGCCAGTTACTTTGCCATCTGCCAGAAAGTCGATTTCTTCTTCGGGAAAATCAATCGCTGCCTCAACATAGATGCGCAGTTGAATCAGAGCTTCAACCAGTGCATTCACTCGATTTGAAAACTCTCCCTGTAAGGAACGTAAAGCGCTGCGCGCTGCCTGTTCAGAGACCGAATCAATCAGATCCGCTATAGCCTCCGCCTGAGCCAGATCGAGCTTGTCATTCAGAAATGCCCGCTCGGAGAACTCTCCGGGACGTGCCAGCCTGGCACCCAATGACAGTATTTGTTGCATTACCAGATCCAGAATCACTGGTCCACCGTGTCCCTGAAATTCATAAACATCTTCACCGGTAAATGAGTTAGGGCCAGGGAACAGCAAGGAGATACCTTCGTCCAGCAATCCGTCCTGGTTGTCCCGCACAGGGCCATAGTGGGCGTAGCGGGGGGTAAGCTGACGACCGGTCAACTGCTGGCTGATAACAGCGGCTTTAGGCCCGGAAACGCGAATAATCCCGACCCCGGCACGACCTGTGGCCGTTGCGATTGCAACGATAGTGTCACCTTGGCTCATAACCATACTCCAAAAACAACAAAGGCCCTTAACGGGCCTTTAGATTTTCATTCATTTAGTAATTAACTGGTAGCCTTCTTACTATCTGCTTTGGCTATCTGATGGTTAATGTACCACTGCTGGGCAATGGTGATCAGATTGTTCACCAGCCAGTACAGTACCAGACCGGACGGGAACCACAGGAACATGACCCCGAATACCAAGGGCATCATCTTCATCATCTTGGCCTGCATGGGATCCATGTTTGCCTGAGTTGTCATCTGCATTTGCAGGAACATGGAACCAGCCATCAGAATGGGCAGAATGAAGAAGGGGTCTTTGAGTGACAAGTCATGGATCCAGAAGATCCATGGCGACTGTCTCAATTCAACCGCTTCCTGAAGTACCCAGTACAGAGCCATGAATACCGGCATCTGCACCAGCATGGGTAAACATCCACCCAACGGGTTAATTTTCTCTTTCTGATACAACTTCATGAGCTCCTGACTCATTTTCTGGCGATCTTCGCCATACTGCTCACGCAGTTCCTGCATCTTTGGAGCAAATTTCTTCATTTTCGCCATACTGCGATAGCTGGAAGCGGTCAAAGGATAGAACAAACCTTTAATGCAGATTGTCAGCAGAATGATCGACCAACCCCAGTTAATGACCACGGACTGGATTTTTGTCAACAACCAGAAAATAGGCTGGGCCGCCCACCACAACCAGCTGTAATCCACACTGAGTTCTAGATGGTCTGCGACTTGCCGAAGGTGCTGCTGAATCTTCGGACCGGTATAGATACTGGCAGTCAGCTCACCAGTCGCTCCCGGTGCCACTGCGACGGTCGGGCCGGTAAAACCACCACGGTAACGATTGTCGGAAGTCTTATTAAAGTAGTAAGTGTTGGAATCCTGCTTGCTGGGAACCCAGGCGGTCAGAAAATAATGTTGCAGGAAGGCAACCCATCCACCTTCATTTTTCAAATGCGTAACACCGTCATCAATATCACCGAACGTTACTTTTTCATAACGGGTATCCGGGGTTGTCCATGCAAACGCCAGTACCGAGGAGAAACTCATCCCTTGTGAGGCGCTTGGATCGGCACTTTTATCACGGTTAATTTCACCGTAAAAGGAACCTTCCCATGGCTTATCGGAGTTGTTGGTCAGACGATAGGAGACATCAAACAGGTAATCACCCTTACGAAAGTGGAAAATCTTATCGTAGGTGATGTCATTGGCGGTATACGACAATACAACATCAAGGGAATCCCCCGTCATAGTGTAATTGCTGGCAGAAGCCGTAAATTCGCCACGCCCTTCCGAGTGTGTTCCTAAGAATAAACCGCTTTTAACGACAAATTTTCGGGTTGAATCATCTTCAAGCAGAATAAACGGAACATCCGGAGTTTCCAGCGATTGTGGGTATTTAGGCAATGCCAGATATTCAATATCACCACCACTGAGATCGATATTAAGTTCCAGAACATCTGTCTTAACGTGGACATAACGATTGGAACCAGTATTTTCCGTTGCGGTTGGCTGCACAGAAGTACTTTGCCCAACAGGAGGTACTTCATCAGCATCGGTGGTCGAGTTCATAGGACTGCTGGATGCATCGGGGATTGATGAAGGCAGCTGAGACTGTTGCTGAGGAGCCGTATTGATCGTTTGGCCGTAGTCTGTATTCCAGGCCTGTAGCAACAAATAAGAAACTACAGCGAGAGCAACATACAGAGCATAACGTCTGACATTTTCCATTCGATTTAAAAACCTATTTTCGGTGGGCAAAAAAGTGGGCGTAATCCTACCTTCTGGGGCTTATTTTTACCACTGTTGAGACTGGCTTAAACGGCTGATTCCTGAAGCCGTTTATCAAGCTTCTTAAACATTTTGCGGGTAATGTTGTGTAGTGCTTTCCGATCAAGTTTATCAGCGCCTTTGCGTGCCAGTACCACAATATCAATTGAAGTAGGGGAGTGGGGTTTTAACCGGAATTCTTCGCGAATAATGCGTTTGATCAGATTTCTGTTAACCGCCCGTTTGACATTCTTCTTGGCAATAATAAATCCGAGACGATTAGCAGGAAGATCGTTGGTTCTGGCGAGGAAAAGAAGTTCTGGGCAAGCTGCCCTGGATTGGGTGAGATCGAAGACCCTACGAAAGTCCTTGGCTGTCAGAAGACGTTGCTGTCGGGTAAATTCGCAGGATCCCATATCGGTTATCAGCTGAAAAAATCAGGCAGATAAAACCTTACGACCCTTGGCACGACGACGAGCCAAGACTTGGCGACCATTGGCAGTAGCCATACGGGCACGGAAACCGTGAGTACGTTTACGCTTCAGATTGCTTGGTTGAAATGTTCTTTTCATCACTATCCACCGAGTACTTAGATGTAGGACTGTAGCCCTGAATTAGGACGGCGGATTCTATAGAGTTTTCCAGCGGGTTACAACGTCCATTTGAGGACCGTTTTCAGCTTATTCGCGTATGAGAATTTTAAAAGAGTATTTAGAAGTATTGTTTATATTTTTTTGTTTTTTATGATTGTTATAGTTATTAGTAACCGAAATTTTTGTTGATAAGTAATAAAAAATCAATAAAAACAATAAGTTATATAAAATAAAAGTCTGTTGATTACAGTTGGGTATCTTGCCGAAAACCTTGAATAAGGTGGGTATAAAACAGGTATTTATCCACAGAAAAGTTATCCAGATGTTTGCACTCAGGTTTTCCAGCCTTTTGTACCTACATTTATCCACACGGTGTTATTTTTTTTCGGTATTCACTGGATAACATTGAGGAAAACTATTAAATAAATTTTTTAAACCATTAAAAAATAAGGTAAAAAATATTTTTTGAAATTGTGGATATCTTTTGGCTTTCGATGTGGATAATTATTGCTCTGAGCACTAAAATAAGTGTCCTTGCTTCTGAAGTGTTTCAAAATATTCCCTTTTGTTCAGTTTTTAAGCATCCATTTATGGTTTTGTAGCAGGACTGATAGTGTCTGAGACTGTTTGGCAACAATGTTTAAGTGAGCTGGAGATAGAAATACCCAGCCAGCAGTTTAATACCTGGATCAGGCCATTACAGGTCGTTGAGAATGATCAGGAAGTTATTCTGAGTGCTCCCAATCGGTTTGTGATGGATTGGGTGAAAGAAAAGTATCTTGATCAGATTATGGCCATCCTCAGCGGATTGGGAAGATCAGATATAAAGGTGGTAATTGGTCAGAGAAAAGAGGCAGCCATGACCAGTTTTAACTCACCGGCCAGTGGCTATATACGATCGGGGGCACCCGTTTCGACTGATAATAGTAAGGGCCAGTATTACCCTCAGTCATCCACCTCTCAATCCAATCGTGTCATCGATATTGATAACAATGAAACCTCTGCCTCCAGGGAATATTCCCCTGCCTCTCATTCTCTGGAAGATAGTGCAGCACCACTGGAAAACTATCTCAGCCCCCATTACACCTTTGAATACTTTGTTGAAGGCAAATCCAATCAGCTGGCCCTAGCCGCTGCACAACAGGTAGCGGAGAATGCTGGCGGTGCATATAACCCACTATTCATATATGGTGGAGTGGGACTTGGAAAGACCCATCTTATGCAGGCTGTTGGGCATAGTATTTTAAGAAAAAATCCGAATGCAAGGGTGATGTATTTGCCTTCCGAGACCTTTGTTCAGGATATGGTTAAGGCGCTACAGAGAAACGCGATTAATGAATTTAAGCGTTTTTATCGCAGTCTGGATGCACTTTTGATTGACGACATACAATTTTTTGCTGGTAAGGATCGCTCTCAGGAGGAATTTTTCCATACATTTAATGCGTTACTTGAAGGGAATCAACAGGTTATTTTAACGTGTGATCGTTTCCATAAAGAAATTACCGGTGTTGAAGACAGGTTAAAAAGTCGTTTCAGCTGGGGATTGACGGTTCAGGTCGAACCACCTGATTTGGAGACGCGGGTAGCGATTCTGATGAAGAAAGCAGATGAAACCGGTATTCATTTGCCACAGGATGCGGGATTTTTTATTGCGCAGCTGGTCCGTTCAAATGTCAGGGAGCTTGAAGGGGCGTTAAAACGTGTCGTTGCCAATGCCCATTTTACGGGTGCTCAAATTTCTGTCCAATTGGTCAAAGATTCTTTGCGTGATCTGCTGGATCTGCAGAAGAAACAAGTTAGCATAGAAAATATTCAGCGCACGGTATCTGAGTATTTTAAAATCAAAGTTGGTGATTTGAATTCCAAGCGTCGGTCCAGAAGTGTGGCGAGACCACGGCAGATAGCAATGGCTCTGGCAAAGGAACTGACTAACCATAGTTTGCCTGAAATAGGAGATTCTTTTGGTGGCCGTGACCATACAACCGTGTTGCATGCGTGTCGTAAAATAAAAGACTTGCGTGAAAAAGATTTGGATATCAGAGAGGACTACGACAACCTTCTAAGGACTCTGACAACCTGATAAAATTCAGCATATTCGGCGACCCTTTTCAATTAATAAGATTTTTACCCAATAAGTGAGAAATAGGATGATTAAATTTTCGGTGCCAAGGGATGCTCTGATCAGACCTTTGCAACTTGTTTCCGGTGTCGTTGAGCGTCGGCAAACTTTACCTGTTTTATCGAATTTGTTGGTGGTGTTGGAAAATAATCAGATTTCACTAACCGGAACAGATTTAGAAGTCGAACTTATTGGCAGGTTATCTATAGAAGGGCCGGCTTCTGATGGTGAAGTGACAATTCCTGCCAAAAAATTAATGGATATTGTTAAGTCGCTACCAGATGACGCGATGATTACTTTTTCAACCGACGAAAGTCGAGTCATCATTACCAGCGGTAGAAGCCGTTTTACTTTGTCCACATTGCCTGCGTCTGAATTTCCTAACGTCGAAGATGAACAAGACAATCTGACCTTTGGCGTCGACCAACAGATATTGAAGGGACTTATCGATGCCACATCGTTCGCAATGGCTCAACAGGATGTTCGCTACTACTTAAATGGCATGCTGCTGGAGATATACCAGGGCCATATGCGTACCGTCGCCACTGATGGCCATAGACTGGCCCTGAGCTCTGTAGAAATGGATATGGTCACGGAGGGTCGCAGGCAGGTCATTATTCCTCGCAAAGGGATATTGGAATTAGCCCGACTGTTGGGGGAGGGAACTGGTGAGGTGCAGGTTTCTATCGGTAGCAATCATGTTCGAGTAAAAACTCCAGGCTTTACCTTCACCTCCAAACTGGTAGATGGGAAGTTTCCTGACTATGAGCGTGTGTTACCGAAGGGTGGTGATAAGATCATTGTTGCAGAACGGGCTGAGTGTAAATCGGTTTTTGGGCGAGCGGCTATTTTATCTAATGAAAAGTACCGGGGTGTCAGAATCATTTTACAGGATGGTAATCTGCAGGTTCTTGCTAATAACCCGGAGCAGGAAGAAGCCGAGGAGAACATGGCGGTGGACTATGACGGCGAAAGACTGGAGCTCGGTTTTAACGTGAATTATCTGTTGGATGTTTTCAATGTTATCAATGGTGATCAGGTTCAAATGATCATGTCTGATCCCAATAGCAGTACTTTAATTCACGACGCAGAAAATAAAGGGTCTCTTTACGTTGTGATGCCTATGCGGCTTTGATGAACTTAATTAGATAGTGACTATACACAGGCTTCATATCCAGGGAGTTCGTAACATCTCCGATGCCAGATTGGAGCCTGCCTATTTTGTAAATATTGTTTTCGGTGATAATGGTTCTGGAAAAACGTCGGTATTGGAGTCCATTCATATACTGACTCACGGACGCTCCTTCCGCTCTACCTCCTCAAAAAACACTACCCTTATTCAGCAGGGTCTGCATGCTTTAACCGTATACGGTGAGATTGGAGAAATTCACAACCATGTTGGTGTGTCCAAGGCCGTTGACGGTGTTAATCAAATAAAAATATCTGGCGAGAAAGTAACGGCCGTTTCTGAACTTGCCAAATTGTCTCCGGTGCAAATCATTGATGCACAGGCATTTGACTTATTGACAGGTTCTCCTGCAGTCAGAAGACAGTTTCTTGATTGGGGTGTGTTTCACGTGGAACACGGGTTTTTAAATGTGTGGCAACGTGTACAGAAGGCGCTTAAAAATCGGAATAGTTTGCTACGTTCTGGTAAAATAACCGACCCTATTCAGATGTCTGCCTGGACCAGAGAATTTGCATCCGCTGCTGAAAGATTGGATGAGTATAGACAGCAATATCTGGAAAGATTCAAACAACAGTTTGTAGATATATTGGCGAAGTTGACTGACTTAGACGATTTTTCTCTCTCGTATCATAGGGGATGGGATAAAGCCCGAAGTCTGTTGGATGTTCTCGGTGCATCAGAGGATGTTGATATAAAAACAGGCTTTACCCATAGCGGACCTCAAAGAGCCGACATTCGTATTAAATTAGGTAAGCACAACGCGGCAGATATTCTTTCGCGAGGCCAGCAAAAACTGGTTGTTATCGCTATGAAGCTTGCGCAAGGCGCCCACTTACAAACATTTAAAGAACATAAGCGCTGTATTTTTTTGCTGGATGATTTACCAGCGGAGCTGGACAGCAACCACACACATAAAGTGTGTCAGATTTTAGAGCAGATGGATGCCCAGGTTTTTTTAACGTGTGTTGAACCGGGTGAACTACTGGAATTTTGGAACAATAAAGACCAAATTAAAATGTTTCACGTGAAACACGGCCAGGTCTCAGGAGAATTAGATGAGTAAAGAATATGATTCCTCGAGCATCAAAGTACTAAAAGGGTTGGATGCAGTCAGGAAAAGGCCAGGTATGTACATTGGCGATACTGACGATGGTACCGGCTTGCATCATATGGTTTTTGAAGTGGTTGATAACTCTATTGATGAAGCTCTGGCTGGTTATTGTAAGGATATCCTTGTCACCATTCACCCAGATGAATCCATAACGGTTATCGATGATGGTCGTGGTATTCCAGTCGATATTCACGCTGAAGAAGGCCGCTCTGCTGCAGAAGTAATCATGACCGTACTTCATGCCGGTGGTAAGTTTGATGATAATACCTATAAAGTCTCTGGTGGACTTCATGGAGTAGGGGTATCAGTTGTAAATGCTCTTTCTAAAGAACTGGTGCTGACTGTTCGCAAAAATGGCAAGGTTCATGAGCAGACTTATATACACGGCGTTCCCCAGGAGCCTTTGAAAGTAGTGGGAGAAAGTACTGGTACTGGTACGACAATCCATTTTAAGCCTTCTGCAGAAACGTTTAATAACATTGAATTTAACTGGGATATTCTTGCCAAAAGACTGCGGGAGTTATCATTTCTAAATTCTGGTGTTTCTATCATCCTGAGAGATGAGCGGACCGGCAAGGAAGAACAATTCAAATATGAAGGTGGTCTGGAAGCATTTGTTGGCTATTTAAATCAAAATAAGCAAACTCTAAACAAGGTGTTTCACTTCACCACTGAGCGGGAAGACGGCATTACCGTTGAAGTGTCGTTGCAATGGAATGACAGTTATCAGGAAAATATTCTTTGTTACACCAATAATATCCCTCAACGAGATGGTGGTACGCACCTGGCGGGCTTTCGGTCGGCTTTAACGCGAACACTCAACAACTATATTCAGCAAGAAAATATCCTTAAAAAACAAAAAGTTGCGACATCTGGTGATGATGCTCGTGAAGGTCTGGCTGCTATTGTATCAGTGAAGGTCCCTGATCCTAAATTCAGCTCGCAAACCAAAGACAAGCTGGTTTCTTCTGAGGTAAAAGCAGCTGTAGAACAGGAAATGGGGGAAAGGTTTACTGAGTATCTTCTGGAAAACCCGAATGATTCAAAAATTATCGTCGGTAAGATGATCGATGCTGCCAGAGCCAGAGAGGCTGCGAGAAAAGCCAGAGACATGACCCGTCGTAAAGGAGCGCTGGATATCGCCGGTTTACCAGGCAAACTTGCAGACTGTCAGGAAAAAGATCCCGCTCTGTCCGAACTATATCTTGTGGAGGGTGACTCTGCAGGTGGATCGGCAAAACAGGGCCGTGATCGCAAGACCCAGGCTATTCTGCCGCTCAAAGGTAAAATTCTGAACGTGGAAAAAGCCCGTTTCGATAAAATGCTTCAGTCGGCGGAAGTAGGAACCCTGATTACTGCACTAGGATGTGGTATCGGTCGAGATGAATATGACATTAGTAAGCTCAGATATCATCAAATCATTATTATGACCGATGCGGACGTTGACGGGTCGCATATCAGAACATTATTGCTCACTTTCTTCTTCCGGCAATTACCCGAAATCATAGAAAATGGCCATGTATATATTGCGTTACCACCGCTATATAAAATTAAGAAAGGGAAAACAGAGCACTACATGAAAGATGATCATGCTCTGGATGCCTATATGATCAATCAGGCAATCACTGATGCGGAGTTTTATGTTAATCCGGAAGCACCGCCTATCCGGGAAGTCGCACTGGAAAACCTGGTAAATCAGTACAATTTGGTGATGAATATCATCAGCCGATTGTCACGCCTGTATCCATCAGAGGCGCTGGAAGGGACTATATATATATCCCAGCTGAAAGAAGAACATTTAGCGGATCGCCAGGCTGTTGAGAGCTGGGCCTTGGAACTTCAGAGTTGGTTGGAAAAAGAAGCTGCAACAAATTCCATGCATTTTAAATGTAGCGTAAAAGAAGACATGGAACGCCACATATTTCTGCCAGTCGTTACTGTTCATGCTCACGGGTTGAGTTCAGACCATCCAATGTCTCGTGGATTCCTCGCTGGCCATGATTACGAAGAGATCTGCAAATTGGGTAATGCTATCAACAAGCTGATAGAGCCTGGAGCCTATATTAAACGAGGGGAAAAGACTCAACAGGTGGAATCATTCAAACAGCTTCTTGATTGGTTGATGAAAGAAGCTAAACGAGGTTACACGATCCAGCGCTACAAAGGTCTCGGAGAAATGAATCCGGATCAGCTATGGGAAACTACAATGGATCCCCAGACTCGTCGGATGATGCAGGTAAATATCAAAGATGCCATTGCTGCTGACCAGATATTTAACACATTGATGGGTGATGACGTTGAGCCCCGTAGAGCGTTTATTGAAGCCAATGCTCTGAATGTCGAAAATCTGGATTTCTAGCTTATTCAAAGTGTGTAGTATTTTTTGAGATGAATGAAGCAGCCTTTATGGCTGCTTTTTTCTACGCTGACTAAAAAGTTGGATGATGATTTGTGCTGGTATTCAAATTATTGAGTAAAACGACTTTAACCTATATTGCTTCCAAGCTCGTTTATGGTAGTGGGCAAAT
Source organism: Gynuella sunshinyii YC6258 (assembly GCF_000940805.1). Classification (GTDB taxonomy): domain Bacteria; phylum Pseudomonadota; class Gammaproteobacteria; order Pseudomonadales; family Natronospirillaceae; genus Gynuella; species Gynuella sunshinyii. The sequence continues at coordinate 564,906 of NZ_CP007142.1, forward strand.
TTTCCACTTTTCTTTTTATATCCTGGTAACGAAGGACTTTATTTGTGTTAAAAGTAATAAAGAGTAATCTGGCTTTTTTCCTGAAGACCTGTGTATTCAGTATCGTTATTGTTTCGTTAATAATTACCCGCAATGCAATGATGGCAGCGTCGCCCGACACTTACCTTGGCCAGATCTACTATCCGTTGGCTGTCACGGGTCAGGCATATATGCTACATCTGGTTCTGCTCATAATATTCACGGTAATTTCATGGCTCCCAAAACGGTTGTTCAATGGATTATTAGTTATTATATTAACTTCTTTGAATTTCACCTTGCTGCTTGATAGTCAATTGTTTCAGCTATACCGCTTTCATCTCGATATGTTTTTTATCAAGATGTTCTTTATCGATATGGATGGGATGGGTGTTTCATATGGAACAGTTGGTCTTGGGGTGGGGGTACTGTTAGCAATCCTGCTACTGTTTATTGCATTGACTCAGTATGCTCCCAGGTTGCTTTCAAACGGTAAAACAGCGGCTTTTTGGAGCCTATTGTTTGTGAGCACCCTGATAGGGCAATGTATTCATGCCTGGGCATATGCTCATAGCATGAGAGAGGTTGTTTCTTTTTCTCAGGTCATTCCATGGTATCAACCGTTAATTGCGAATGACGATATTCAAAAATGGGGATTACTCAATGAATCCCTGCGTCAGGATAATCTGAATATTTCTGTTAAGTCCTCTGGGACATTCCACTATCCAAAATCTCCTCTGCAATGCCAGGAAAGTAAAGAAGATTACAATATTGTTTATATCGTTCTGGAAAGCTGGCGTTTTGATCAATTAAAGCCGGAAATTGTTCCTAATATCTATCAGATAGGTAAAGAATCTTTGATGTTTACCCATCACCTGAGTGGTGGAAACGTGACGGATAAAGGCCTGTTCAGTCTGATGTACGGTACATCTGCTATCTATTGGGAGGATGCTTTGGGAGCTGGTTCTGAACCAGCATTGGTAAGTGCGTTGAAGCAGAAGGATTATCAGTTTTATATCCTGGCTAACCAGAATATTGAACGTACTAAAGCCCAGGATTTGTTTTTTAAAGGCATCACGGCGATACAGAACCATCAGGAAGGCAGTTCAACGGAAGGAGATCAGGGGCTTGGTCCCAAGCTTATGACGGCAATAGATAATCATCCCAATCAATCGTTTTTCAGCTTTCTATTCTTCAACAGTACGCATTACCGATACCTCACTCCTGAAGGGTTCAAAAAGCCGTTTCTTCCAGCAGAGATGATTGAGGTTTCAGAGGTTGACAATACGACAGATCCGACACCGTATCTGAATCAATATTTTAATGCCGGCCACTTTATTGACCAGCTTGTCGGACAAATCCGAAGCGGACTGGAACAACGTAATCTTTGGGATAAGACCATTGTGGTGATCACCGGAGATCATGGCGAAGAATTTAACGAGTCTGGTAAAAACTACTGGGGACATGGCAGTAACTTCAGTCGTTATCAGTTGCAAGTTCCTCTGGTCATTCATTGGCCTGGGAAGCAGGAATTGATTGAACATCGAACGACTCACGAGGATATTTCTCCTACGCTGGCGATAGAAGCAATAGGGTGTGAAAACACATATGGCGATATATCAACGGGGTCCAGTCTATTCAGTCGTGATAAAAGAACGTTGATTGCGCAGAGTTATGTGAATACTGCAATTATCGAAAATCGTACTGTTAATGAACTTTATCCCGGTTACATCAAAGTCTACGACTTAAATGATATAAATGAACATGCAAAATCCCCGGAGGGATTGTTGCAGGCAACGCAGGAAATAAAGTCGCACTTTCGTATTCAGAACTGACAGGTGGATAATAGCCCAATGATCCGGATTAAATTCCGGTCATTGGCTTGATTGGGCTGTTAATGATGTTTGCAAACGTCATATACAGTCATTTAAATGTTGTAGGCTTTGTTGAATATCCTCAGGACCGAACACCTGAAAACTGTGTATGCCAAGAGATTTTGCAGCTTCGACATTAATGAGACCATCATCGAAAAAACATACTTCACCGGGCTCTACCGCCATGTGTTCCAGAGCACGAAGATAGATCTCTTGATCCGGCTTCATGCAACCCATTTCAAAAGACAGAAATATGTCATCAAAATGCTCCAACAGGCCATAATTTTCCCGTACTTCTGAAATATGTGGAGGATTGGTATTGGACAGCAACGCCAGGCGATAGTGTTTTCTTAATTCGGCCAGAATTTCTTTGGCACTGGATTTGGGGCCGGCCAGCATTTCCATGAAGTCCTTCTGTATTTCCTGCTCGTTTTTGGTAATGCCAAACTCTTGTCGAAAATGACTGATAAATTGATCGAAGCTCGATTGACCGGTCTCAAAAGCCTTCGCTGCTTCTGAATTGATCCATGCCTGATGAAGCTGCTCAATAGGTACATCCCGTTGCAACAACGCAGACACTTTTTCCCGCCAGCGAAGGTCGACGAGAACACCGCCTAAATCTATTAATAGAGTTGTGATTTTCATAATATACCTTATAACTACGCTAGGTTATTAGCGTGTATAAATTCATCCAGAATAACCATGCCGTTTAAGCCTTAAGGCTTAGACCGCACACTCTTTTCTCCAAAAAAAGGAAACCCGTAATGGCTATCAACGTAGGTGAGAAACTACCAGAAGCTACTTTCCATGTCCTGGAAAATGAAGGCATGAAAGAATATAGCACCCAGGATTTGTTTGCTGGTAAAACTGTCGCACTGTTTGCTGTACCCGGCGCCTATACCCCAACATGCAGTGCTGCCCATGTTCCGAGCTTTGTCATTAACTTTGACCGTCTGAAAGAAAAAGGCATCGATACCGTTGCCTGTGTGTCAGTGAATGATGCGTTTGTTATGAAACACTGGGGAGAAAATCAGAACGCCGAAAATCTGCTGATGCTTGCAGATGGTTCAGCGTCATTTACCAAAGCCGTAGGTCTGGAACTCGATTTGACTGCACGTGGTATGGGAATACGTTCGCAACGTTATTCAATGCTGGTGAAAGATGGGGTAGTGACGCAACTGAATATCGATGAGCCAGGTAAATACGAAGTCAGTGATGCTGAAACTCTGTTGAGCCAGCTTTAAAGGCTGGCTCTCAGTTTATCAATAACACTGGAGGTGTCAGTAACTGTTACTTCCCGCCATACCTGAAATGACTCGGCGGCTTGCTCTACCAGCATGCCGAGTCCATCGATGCACTTTGCGGCTCCGAGAGACTTGGCCCAGGCATTAAATCGAGTGTCACCAGAACCGTACATCATGTCATAGCAGACAATATCACCGTGAATCAGCGATTCTGGAACGGGTGGTACTTGGTCATGAAGGCTTGCTGATGTGCCATTGATAATGAGGTCAAAGTGTCCACTCAGGGCCTCATAAGGGCTGCCTTCAATGCTGCCATACTCAGAGAATAACTTAGCCAACAAAGTGGCTTTTTCAACCGTGCGATTGGAGATGACGATTTGTTCAGGGTTTTGTTGTAATACAGGATGTAAAACGCCTCTGACGGCTCCTCCGGCTCCCAACATCAGAATCCGCTTACCCGTCAGTGAAATTTGATGGTTGGCAGTCAGGTCTCTGACTAATCCTGCACCATCGGTGTTGTCCGCATACAACTTGCCATTGCTTAGTTTTTTTAACGTATTGGCTGCGCCGGCAGTAGCTGCCCGTACACTGTGTTCGTCCGCCAGACGATAAGCATTCTCCTTAAATGGAACGGTAATATTGGCTCCTTTCAGATCTTGGGAAAACAGCTCTATAACGGTGTGATCGAATTGATCTGCTTCAACCAGATAGCGGTCATAAACGATATCCTGTCCACACATTTGCGCAAATTCAGCATGAATAAATGGAGACTTGCTCTGATGCACTGGATTGCCGATAACTAGATAACGATCACTCACTGTAAATTTCTCTTCGTTAATAACGGATTAAGGCTTAAAGGTTGGGCTAGCGTATTTGGGCACCCGTCAGGGCATTACGGATCTGGCTGGGTTTGTTCAGGCCTGACGTTTCTCCAGGCAATATGTAATCAATCTGGTTGGCCAGTGTCTTTTGAATCTGGACTCTACGAACTGCAGCAGGTCTGGTGGCAACATTTGCAGATGTAGAAACCAACAATCCGCCCCAGGCATTGCAAAGTTCTCTGACTAACGGGTGTGCCGAAACACGAATGGCTACTGACGCGTGCTTTCCGGTGATCCATTTGGGTAACAACCCCATTTCCGGAAATACCCAAGTATGGGGTCCGGGCCAGCTTGCCAGTACAATCTGTCGGTTTTCCTCGGGAAGATTGCTTAGCCAGGGATTAACGTACTCAACTTTGGAAGTAATCAAGATTAACCCTTTGTGCTCCGGACGATGTTTGATATCCAGAATTCGCTGAACTGCATGGCGATTAAATGGATTACAGCCCAGACCCCACACACCTTCGGTGGGGTAGGCAATAATATGACCTTGAGATAAATGCCGAATGGCTTTGGAAATATGTACGTTCATAAGCCCCGAACTATAAGCAAGCACGACATAAAATCAAAGCCTTAAATAGCCTCCGGGTGACTGCAGAATAAGTCCTTCCAATTCCAGGGTGAGTAACCTTTCACTGAGCTCTGCAACTGAAAGCTGCGTCCTCGCGATAATAAGATCCAAAGACGTTATTTCATAATCGATAGCATTCAGAACGGGATCATCAACTACCGCAGGTTTTACTGTTTTAACTGTCTGAGTGGTTTGCCCGAATTCAACCAGAATATCCTCCACCGAGGCCACCAGTTTGGCACCTTGCTGTATCAACTGATTACATCCCTGACTTTGAGGATTATGGATATTACCGGGGATGGCAAAGACTTCCCGGCCTTGTTCCATCGCCTGATCGGCGGTAATTAATGAACCGCTGCCGGGAGCAGCTTCAATGACTAGAATACCTCTGCTCAGCCCGGATATAATACGGTTTCGTCTGGGAAAATGCCGGGCCAGAGCAGCAGTGCCCACAGGAAACTCGGATACGATAGCGCCACATTGGCTCATCTGCTGAAACAAGAACCGATGTCGCTTGGGATAAATCTGATCCACGCCACAGCCCAGCACGCCGATGCTCGGGTAGCCGGATTCAGCGCAGCCGTTATGGGCAGCCCCATCGATTCCAATGGCCAGGCCACTACAGATAAGCCAGTCCGAACGGGATAATTCACGGGCGAAGGTATCCGCGTTTTTCAAACCGATGGCGGATGCATGACGACTGCCTACGATACCAATCTGATTGCGGTGCAGATATTCCGGATGCCCCATTACGAACAGTACTGGAGGAGGATCAGGGATCTGTCTTAACTGCTCAGGATAATCATCACTCTCAAGCGTTAGTATGTGGTGATTGGAACTGAACTCTAACCAATTAAGGTCGACAGCAATACCGTTCATGATCCAGCTGTTGGATTCGTGCTGTTGATATTGTTGACAGCTGACAATGACACGTTCTGAAAAACCGGCTTGACGCAGACGCTCGGGTTTTTCGGTCAGGAACTCTGCCGGAGATGGGTAGAAATTAAGAACTGCAGTCTGCTTGATCGGGGATAGCCCGAGACGATTAAAGCCCAGCCAGGCCTTCAGGCGAATAACATCCATGTATCTATTCCTTAAACAAAAAAGGCCCTCATAAATTGAGAGCCTTTTATTTCCTATTTATTAATATCCAGGAGTTTTGGTTTCGTCACCGATACTCAGAGGTCTGGTGGCCTCGAGTATGATGCCATAGGACAACTTCTCAAAAGTCCGGAATATCATCAACATGCCGGCATTTTCCGTCGGCAGTTTAGTTGGTTTGTTGGTAATCGGATCCTTGACCACGCCACCCTGATGCCAGACATGCAGGATGTTGCCAGGTTTCACACCTTCCCGATCACCAAGATTCAAGACCACGATATCGTACTGACCAATACCTCTGACGCCTCGAAGAACTGCCAGAATCGAACCACTGACATATTCTTTGGGAGCGCTTGGATAAAATGTACTTTCAAGCAAGTCATTGCTGGCCACCATCAGGCGGTCGCCAATACGGACATTCTCATTGGAACGCTGGATCTGCAACGTGGAAATGTCGTTGTCATTACTGCGTTCAAATGTGGCATTGCCCATGCTCTGACCTTCATAGCCCAGAATTTCCGAGGTTTCGGGATCTACATAGGGGGTCGGGTTAGGACGGTAAATCTGGTAACTTGGAGCAGGGACTTCACCAAAATCACCTCTACCGTAAATGATATCACCGGCACCCAGCACTATGCGGCCTTCAAAACCTCCCAGAATATAGGGGGCGGCTACCAGCTCTTCACGATCAAAGATGCGGTTGCTTGAAAGGAAACTGTCGATGAACTCTCTTGGAATCGCGGGAATGGCGCTCTCGATAGGTTCTACGCGGACGGAAGGTCTTAATTTAACGACTCCGTTCTGCATGTTATCGGATTCCACTACAACAGATGAAGCAGCTCCACCGCGTCGTCCGATGGTCAGCTTGCGCTCTCCACCGACTGTAATAAAACCGATCTCGTCACCCGGATAAATCAGGTGAGGATTTTCAATTTGGGGATTGATATACCAGATTTCGGGCCACAACCAAGGATCTTCTAAAAACATATTAGAAATTCCCCAGAGGGTATCCCCTTTTTTAACTACATATCGCTCCGGGACATCTGGCCGCAATTTCACGACATCTGCAAAGACGGCAGATGCGAATAATAGTCCGATGACAGCGATCCACAATTTCCTCATGGCAGGAATCCCTTGTATCATTCATGGTTAGCTTGGCTGTTTGCCCCGGGAGGTTAGAAATAATCGCCCGGGACCCATATAGTAGCTTACAGCAAATAATAGGCTTTCGGCATAACTCTATGCCCATTCTCTTACTAGAATGGAATGGAGTTCAACTTTTATCTTAGCAGTCAATGCTCTAACCGCACATTTTAAACTGAATTGTTATGGCTAAATTAGAAATTTTAGAATTCCCCGATCCACGATTGCGAACGGTCGCCAAACCGGTAACCGAGGTAACTGATAAGCATCGGCAACTGATCGAAGATATGTTTGAAACCATGTATGACGCTCCAGGCATAGGACTGGCGGCCACACAGATTGATTTTCACGAGCGGATTATAGTGGTCGATGTTTCGGAAGATCAGGATCAGCCCTATGCGTTGATAAATCCCGAGTATGAATGTATCGGTGAACCGATTGACTATCAGGAAGGTTGTTTGTCTGTACCTGGGTATTATGAAAAAGTCACCCGCAATGACCATATCAGAGTCAAGGCACTGGATAAAAACGGTGAACCCTTAGAATTTGAAGCTCATGATCTATTGGCTATTTGTATACAACACGAATGTGATCATCTGGCTGGGAAGTTGTTCGTTGACTACCTGACCAATCTCAAGCGTAGCCGGATCAAATCCAAGCTGGAGAAAAAACATCGTGAAGAGGCCAAAGCGAAAGCTGCGGGCTGATCAGCGAACAGGGAGATTCTTTTTTGCGTATTATTTTTGCGGGTACTCCGGACTTTGCAGCAGAACACCTGCGAGCCGTCTTAGCCACTGAACATGAGGTGGTTGCCGTTTACACACAACCGGACCGACCTTCCGGACGGGGCAGGAAGCTGGTTGCCGGTCCGGTAAAACAACTGGCAATGGAACATGATATCCCAGTATTTCAGCCGACTTCCCTGAAACCGGAATCCGAGCATCAGCAGTTAGTTGGATTAAATGCTGACCTGATGGTGGTTGTGGCATATGGACTGATATTGCCAAAAGCAGTACTCAATATTCCCAAACATGGCTGCATAAATGTGCATGCATCACTTTTACCCCGCTGGCGCGGCGCGGCGCCGATCCAGCGCGCAATTATCGCCGGAGACAGCAGAACCGGAGTTACGATCATGCAAATGGACGTTGGACTTGATACTGGAGACATGCTTTTAAAAGCAGAATGCGCAATTGATCCCGCCGATACGGCAGAGTCTCTTCACGATAAATTAATATCTATTGGTCAGCCTTGTTTACAGCAGGCTTTGAACGATATCGAAAGTGGTCATATCAATCCTGTTCATCAGGACAATAGCCTGGCGTGTTACGCCGATAAGTTAAGCAAGGACGAAGGAAAAATTGATTGGCAGTTGCCTGCTGCCCAGCTGGATCGATTGATCAGAGGGTTTAATCCATGGCCGGTGGCACATGCGAAACTGGACGATCAGGTGATTCGCATCTGGCAGGCTGGTTATGAAAATGGTGACTCGGATCATGCTCCCGGTCATATCACTGATATAAGTAAAGACAGTATCAAAGTGCAATGCGGTCAAGGGCAACTGGTACTGGATATCGTTCAGTTACCCGGCTCAAAAGCCATGCCGGTCACACAGATTCTCAACAGCAAACGTGAGTGGTTCGAGCAACATCGGACATTCCAGTTATGAGTAGTCTGCGAAGCATTATTGCGAGTACGGTTGCGACGGTAACTGTTGACGGCAGAAGTCTTACCGATGCTTTGAATCGCGCTGAGAAATCTTGTGAGGAAGACCAACTGTCTGCGCTCCGGCATTGGTGTTATGAAAGCTGTCGTTGGTATTTGAAATATCAGGCGGTGCTGGATCGATTGCTGAAAAAGAAAATCAAAAGCAAAGATGAAGACATCGTTTGTCTCATGATCCTGGGTCTAATCCAGCTTGATGACCCATCCACACCTGATTATGCCGCTATTTCGGAATCGGTGAACTGCACGGTTGAACTTGGTAAACCCTGGGCACGAGGTCTGGTGAATGCAGTTCTGCGACAATGGCAGAGCAAGTCCGAAGATCTATTGACTGATCTGGCAAACGATATCAGGTATGTGAGTGCTCACACCGGATGGCTTGCCAAACGCATTCAAAAAGATTGGCCCGTTCAGGCTGAAGCAATTATGGCTGCCGCCAACCAGCGAGCGCCGATGAGCCTCCGGGTGAACCTGAGTCAGGGGAGTCGTGAAGAATATCTTCATAAACTGCAGCAGGAAGGTATTGATGGCCAGCTAAGTTCTGTCGTTGAAACGGGAATACAGTTGATCGGAGCCGTGTCCGTTCTGGCATTGCCGGATTTTTCCTCCGGTGCCTGCAGCGTACAGGATGAGGCAGCACAACTGGCCGGCGAACTGCTGGAGTTGAGCCCTCATCATAGAGTGCTGGATGCCTGTTGCGCTCCGGGTGGTAAAACCACTCACATTCTTGAACACGGTGTCACTGATCTGGTGGCAGTCGACAGTGATGAAACCCGACTCGAACGAGTCAGAGAAAATCTGCAACGCATGCAAATGTCTGCACAACTGGTCTGTGCTGATGTGAGTGAGACTGAACAGTGGTGGGATAAACAGGCATTTGATCGGATTTTACTGGATGTTCCCTGTTCTGCCACAGGGGTGATCCGTCGCCATCCGGACATTCGTCTGCTGCGAACAGCTTCTGATATTCAGGAACTGGTTCAAATACAGCGAAGAATGCTGCAAAAACTCTGGCTGTTGTTGAAACCTGGCGGCATTCTGTTGTACTCGACCTGTTCCATTCTGAAGGCTGAAAACCAGCACAATGTTGAATGGTTTCTGGAGCAGACAGGCGACGCATCGCTCATGCCATTACCCGATTTGTTAACGGAATATCAAGGACAGTTATTGCCAGCAGTTCAGGGCCATGATGGCTTTTACTATGCCAAGCTTAAGAAGAGTGAGCTGGAATGAAAATAATTATATTGGGAGCTGGCCAGGTCGGCAGCACCCTGGCAGAGAACCTTGCCAGTGAAGATAACGATATTACGGTGGTGGATAGCAAGGAAAGCAAACTCAGGGATTTGAGTGACCGGCTGGATATTCAGACGGTTACCGGTATGGGGTCCATGCCCTCAATATTGGAAAAAGCCGGTGCGGATGACGCAGATATGCTGATTGCAGTGACCAGCAGTGATGAGGTCAACATGATTGCCTGTCAGGTCTCATATTCGTTGTATCGTACTCCTACCCGTATTGCCCGTATTCGCAGCAACGATTATCTGCAGAACAGCGAAAAGTTGTTTAAAAATGATGCGATTCCGGTGGATGTATTGATCAGTCCTGAACAGGTGGTCTGTGATTATATCCGCCGCCTGATCGAAACACCGGGAGCTCTGCAGGTGCTGGATTTTGTCGAAGGCAAAATTCAGCTGGTTGGGGTGAAAGCGATTAAAGGTGGTTTGCTGGTGGGTCAGGAACTACGTTATCTGCGTCAGCACATGCCATCCGTTGACACCCGTGTTGCCGCAATTTTCCGGAAAGATCGCAGCATTATTCCCGTCGCCTCCACCATTATTGAAGAAGACGATGAAGTATTCTTCATTGCTGCACGCAATGATATCCGTGCAGTCATGAGTGAACTGCGCCGTCAGGAAAAAGCCTATTCCCGCATTATGATTGCCGGAGGCGGCAACATTGGCTATCGATTGGCCAAATCCATCGAAAAACGTTACGCCGTAAAGATTTTTGATCGTGGTCAGGAACGCTGTCAGTGGCTGTCTGAGCATCTTGATTATGCCCTGGTATTGCAGGGGGATGCCTCCAATCAGGAACTTTTGCTGGAGGAAAATATCGAGGATACCGATGTATTCATTGCTCTGACCAATGACGACGAAGCCAATATCATGGCGTCAATGCTGGCCAAGCGACTAGGAGCCCGTAAAGTCATGACCTTGATTAACAATTCCGCGTATGTTGATCTGGTTCAGGGCGGGGATATTGATGTGGCGATTTCTCCTTCACAAGCCACCATTGGTGGCCTGTTGAGTCATGTTCGCCGAGGCGACATTGTCAATGTTCACAAACTGCGCCGCGGAGCGGCCGAAGCTATCGAAGCGATTGCCCATGGAGACGCCCAATCATCGAAAGTAGTGGGGCGCATGATCGAGGATATCGATCTGCCAGAGGGTTGTACGATAGGTGCCATAGCCCGTGGGGAACAGGTGTTTATTGCTCATGATGATTTGGTGATAGAACCTGACGATCATGTCATGTTGTTTTTGACTGACAAACGTCGGACACCAGATGTCGAGCGGTTGTTCCAGGTTGGACTGACCTTTTTCTGATCGGGGCATCATGCAAAGCAGGATTATCATTCGTATTACCGGGCTACTCTTAATGCTGTTCAGCCTGACTATGTTACCTTCGGCAATGGTATCGCTGTTGTACCAGGACGGTGCTTATGAAACGTTCATCATTGCTTTCGGTGTGGTTCTGGTCAGCGGTTTTCTGATCTGGTTACCAGTAATGAACTACCAGGGAGATCTTCGAACCCGCGATGGGTTTGTTATTACGGTGGTTTTTTGGTTAGTGCTAGGCCTTGCGGGCAGTCTGCCTTTCTATTTTGCTCCCAGTGTTAAACTGGACTTCACCAACGCATTTTTTGAGAGTTTTTCCGGTTTGACCACAACCGGAGCCACGGTGATTACCGGGCTTGATGATTTACCGCAGTCCATTCTGTTTTATCGTCAGCAATTGCAGTGGCTTGGTGGAATGGGAATCATCGTGTTAGCCGTTGCCATTCTGCCATTGCTGGGGGTGGGTGGAATGCAGCTCTATCGCACCGAGACACCCGGGCCGGTCAAAGACAATAAACTCACACCCAGAATCAAAGAAACCGCCAAGGCGCTTTGGTATATCTATGTCACACTTACCATCGCCTGTGCGTTGGCCTATTTCATCGCTGGTATGGGTGTGTTTGATGCTATAACGCATGCATTTTCGACCATCGCCATTGGTGGGTATTCTACACACGATGCCAGCATCGCTTATTTCGACAGCGTTGCAATAGAAACCGTTGCTGTCATTTTTATGCTGATTGCCGCCGCCAATTTCAGTATTCATTTTGTGGCATTTCGTCACCGCTCCATAAAGATATATTTCCAGGAACCGGAATACCGGACATTTCTCTACATTTTTGGGGTATTGCTGCTCATCGTCGTGTTCACCTTGTGGGTTACGGGAACATATCCAGCTTTGTCTGCGTTGCGTTATGGGTTGTTTGAGGTGACCTCGATCCTGACCACAACCGGTTTTGGTGCGGCCGATTTTTCCTCCTGGCCGTTATTCGTTCCGTTTATGCTGTTTTTATCGTCTTTTATTGGCGGTTGTGCGGGTTCTACGGCTGGGGGAATGAAGGTCATCCGGGTTATGCTGATCACCAAACAAGGCCTTCGTGAAGTCCAGCGTCTGATGCATCCTCAAGGGGTTTTTCCCTTGAAAGTGGGTAAGCGGACTATGAGTGACAACGTGATTCAGTCCGCCTGGGGATTCTTCAGTGTGTATATTCTGATGTATGGACTGATTTTCATGCTGCTGCTTGCAACCGGGCTGGATTTCACCACCTCCTGGTCCGCTGTGGGTGCCTGTATGAACAATCTTGGGCCGGGTCTGAATGAGATTGCTCAGCACTACGAAAATATCAACGAGCCGGCTAAATGGATACTGTGTTTCGCTATGTTACTGGGTCGTCTGGAAGTGTTCACACTGCTGGTGTTGTTCACGCCGATGTTCTGGCGTCGATAACTATCGGCTGGTTATAATGCGCGTCATTTTTTTACAGTGGACAAGGCGGGTCAATGAGCAAAGAACCAGTGCAATATCGGGATGACAATTCTCACGGCTACCAGCAGGATGATGATATTTACATTGGTGAATTAGTCAGAAGCTTACTGCAACAGAAAGCTCTGATTGCCGCTATTACACTGGCAGGATCAGTGTTGGCAGTAGTTGTTGCCATGTCAATGCCGAACATTTACCAGCTAAGGGTCATGGTATCTGTACCAACTGGGCTGCAAATTGCGCCAATCGTTCAAAATGCGTATTTCCCTGATGATGCTTTACCAACGACCCAGGATATTTTTCGGAACTATCTGCGAAATCTCAACTCTGGTCGTAACCTCAAAACCTTGTTTGATCAGGAAAAGTTGGGTGAAAAGCTTGATAGTACTAATCCTGATGGTGAATTTTATCGGCTTCAGTCTGATTTCAAGGCCGAATTTATAGAACCTGATTATCTGAATTTGCCTGAAGATGCCGAGATGCCAGCGGAGTTGATCTCAGTTGCCGTGGAGACTCCCTTCCCTGATCAGGTCGCCTCGTTTTTGAATGACTATATTGTTTTTGCAGAACAGCAAACCCTCGAAAACCTTAAGAGTGACAGCTCCGGTTATATTCAGCAGCGTCAGAGTGAAATCAGCCGGCGGATAGAACAATTGGTAAGTGATGCCGCTCGAACCCGCCAGGTTCGCATTGCGCAGCTACAAGAAGCATTAAGCATTGCCAGAACCGTGGGCATCAAAGATCCCGTATCATTGTCAGAAGCTATGGTGGTCAGCGAAAACTACTTTCCCGAGAAAGTAGATAACACTCTGGCGGAGCAGGCTTATCTGGCCGCGCAAACCGCTCTGGCAACAGCCTCTTCCGCAGCCTCCACCGAAAAACAGATCACTTTGAATGTGAATGGTCTTCATACCCAGGAAAAAGGTCAGACGCAAAAATCTGATTTTTTGTATTTGAAAGGTGAGAAGCTGCTCCAGGCGGAGCTGGATCGACTGGTGCAACGGTCAGACGATGGCTTATATATTCCTGAGATAGCCCGACTGCAAAGTGAACAGGCTTTGTTGAACAGCTATTCGCTGGATTTCAGCGGTGCTGAGGTAAAACATATCGAGCTGAAAGCCTTTTCCCCGAAAGATCCAGTCAAACCCAAGCGCAAGCTGATTATGAGCATTGGTGTGTTTGGCAGTTTCATGATTGCGCTGTTTGTGGCACTCATTGTGATCGCGGTTCAACGTGACGAAAAAATTCACCACCATTAATCAATCGCCGGAATACCCCGGCGATCAGAACTCAACATAACAGGCAAATATCGTGAGTGAGCAAAAGACGATGACTTTTCAGAGTTTAATTCTGACTCTGCAACAGTATTGGTCCGACCAGGGCTGTGTAATTCTTCAACCTCTGGATATGGAAGTGGGGGCAGGTACATCGCATCCGGCAACCTTTCTCAGAGCCCTGGGGCCGGAAACCTGGAATTGTGCCTATGTGCAACCCAGCCGTCGTCCGACAGATGGTCGTTATGGTGAAAACCCCAATCGTCTTCAGCACTACTACCAATATCAGGTCATCTTAAAACCAAGCCCATCCAATATTCAGGAGTTGTACCTGGGGAGCCTTAAAGCCATTGGTATCGATCCGGAAGTACACGATATCCGGTTTGTTGAGGATAACTGGGAAAACCCGACTCTAGGTGCCTGGGGACTGGGTTGGGAAGTCTGGTTGAACGGCATGGAAGTTACACAGTTTACCTATTTTCAACAGGTTGGTGGCATTGAATGTTATCCCGTCACCGGTGAAATCACCTACGGTCTCGAACGACTTGCCATGTATGTGCAGAATGTTGACTCGGTATATGATCTGATCTGGACAGTGGGACCGGATGGAAAACCCGTGACCTATGGTGATGTATATCATCAGAATGAAGTTGAGCAATCAACGTATAACTTTGAGTACGCTGATGTCGATATGCTGTTTGCCAATTTTGAAGCTTATGAGGCAATGGCGCAAAAACTGATTGCTGACAACCTGCCATTGCCTGCTTACGAACAAATCCTGAAAGCCGGCCACAGCTTTAACCTGCTGGATGCCCGGAAAGCCATATCAGTCACTGAGCGCCAGCGCTACATTCTTCGCATCAGAACGTTATCCCGGGCAGTTGCCAAAGCATATTTTGATTCCCGTCTGGCACTTGGATTCCCAATGGCGGAAGAGGGTATTCGTCAGGAAGTCATTGCCGCTGCAGTAAAGGAGAACAAAGAATGAGCCACACCGATTTTCTGATTGAACTGGGTACAGAAGAGTTGCCACCGAAGGCACTCAAAGGTTTGGCGGACGCTTTTGTGGACATTTTTACTGAGCAGCTGGCGTCGGCAAACCTTAAGCATGGTGAAGTGCATGGTTATGCCGCCCCCCGGCGCCTGGCCATCTGGATTGAATCATTACAGCAGGCTCAGGCCGACGAAACACTTGAACGTCGGGGGCCTGCTATTCAGGCCGCATTTGATGCCAACGGCAAACCTACCAAAGCTGCGCAGGGATTTGCTGCAAGTTGCGGTGTGACGGTCGATCAACTCGAACAGCTGAAGACAGACAAAGGCAGCTGGTTGGTTTTCAAGGGTATAAAAAAAGGTGTGACTGCCGAAGCTCTGTTGCCAGATATTCTGGCGACGACGGTCGATAAATTACCGATTCCCAGACGTATGCGCTGGGGAAGCAGCCGGGTGGAGTTTGTGCGCCCGGTACAGTGGCTGGTGATGCTGCTTGGCGAAAAAGTGGTTCAATGTAAACTGCTCGGTGTCAGTTCTGGTAATACTTCTCGTGGTCACCGTTTTCACGCTCCGGCACCTGTCGAAATTTCCACCCCCCGGCAATATGCTGATATTTTGGAGCATCAGGGCAAGGTCATCGCGGACTTTGACCGTCGTCGCCGCATTATTGCAGAACAGGCACAGAAAGTGGCCGAGAATCAGAACCTACGGGTTGTGATTGAGGATGATCTGCTTGATGAGGTAACGGCTCTTAACGAATGGCCAGTAGCTTTGTTGGGGCGTTTTGAAGAGCGTTTTCTGGAAGTTCCCGCTGAAGCTTTGATCAGCTCCATGGCCGAACACCAGAAGTATTTTTACACCACCGATGGCGAGGGCAAGATACAACCGTACTTTGTGTTTATTGCCAATCTGGAATCGAAAGATCCTGCTCAGGTCATCGCCGGGAATGAGAAAGTCATTCGACCCCGATTATCAGATGCAGCGTTCTTTTGGGAGACGGACAAAAAAACACCTCTGGCAGAGCGGATTACCAGACTGGATAGTGTGATGTTTCAAAAAGAACTGGGTTCCATTGGTGATAAGTGTCGTCGATTACAGAAAAGTACGGCCATGATTGCTGAGCTTCTGGGCAGTGATCAGACTCTGGCAGAGCGTGCGGCACAGTTGGCCAAAGCTGATCTGGTCACGGATATGGTATTCGAATTTACTGAACTGCAGGGTATTGCCGGTAGCTACTATGCGATCCATGACGGAGAACATGAAGAAGTGGCTGCTGCGATGAAAGAGCAGTATTTGCCCGCAGGTGCGGGTGATCAATTACCCGTGACAGCCACCGGAACAGCACTGGCGTTGGCTGATCGGCTGGATAATCTGACTGGATTGTTTGGGATTGGTCAGCCACCGAGCGGCACAAAAGATCCTTTTGCGTTGCGCCGTGCGGCTCTGGGCGTTTTGCGAATTCTGGTGGAAAAAGATCTCGATCTCGATCTGGCTGTACTGCTGAACATTGCCTTGCAGCAGCATAGCTTCAGTGAAGAGCAAAAACAGGTTACCCGCCAACAAGTGCTGGATTACCTGCTTGACCGCTTCACTGCATGGTATGGTGATCAGAGGATCAATAATGTCATTGTTCAGGCTGTCCGGTTCAACAACATCAGTACACCGGTTGACTTTGATCGTCGTGTTAAAGCCGTCGCCCATTTCAGTCAGAACGAAGCTGCTGAGGCTTTGGTGGCCGCCAATAAACGGGTTAGCAATCTACTCAGTAAGTCTGCGGAAGATTCGATATCACAGCAGGTCGATCAATCCCTTTTTTCAGAAAATGCAGAAGTGGCTTTGTACGCAAAAATCATGGAAATTCGTGCAGTCGTGGAGCCCTTGTTCGTCAAAGGACTGTATACCGAAGTCTTGGCTGAGCTTGCTGGCCTGCGGGACACAGTAGATGCCTTTTTTGACCAGGTAATGGTTATGGCAGATGATATGGCGGTCAGAAATAACCGTCTGGCTCTGCTGGCACAGCTTCGGGCCCTGTTCCTGGAAGTGGCTGATATCTCAGTTTTATAAGGTCATTCGGCTGATTCACTTATTCTTAGTCCTGGAGGAAAGAGTGTAGTGAATCAGTCCCGTTAGATCTTTGGGGCGGAATCCAGTTAATCTAGCTGCATAAATCAAGACTGACTAGTATTAAGGATCTTCAATGGCCTGGTTGCTCGCAGCTATCAGAACGACCATTTTCATTTTTTTTCTATATGCACCGTTCACTATATTCTGGGCAACCCTGTCTGTTTTGGTTGCCTGGATGATTCCCAAACGGTTTCGTTACTATTTTGTCATTTACGTCTGGACCAGCACCATGGTGTTTTTCATGCGCTGGGTGGTTGGTATTCGCTATCGAATAGTAGGAAGAGAAAATATTCCTGCTAAAGGCGTGATTGCCTGTAACCATCAGAGTACGTGGGAAACTTATTTTCTGCAGACTTTGTTTTATCCGCAAACACAGGTGATAAAGCAGTCTTTGCTTAAGATTCCATTTTTTGGATGGGCATTTGCGCTACTCAATCCCATTGCCATCAACCGTGCTGATCGGCGCAGCGCTATGCAGCAGGTAATTGAACAAGGAACCCGCCATTTTCAGGAAGACAATACATACGTGCTGATTTTCCCAGAAGGTACCCGCTACGATGTTCAAAAACTGGGGAAATTTACCAGAGGTGGCGCGGTATTGGCGAAGGCAGCGGGGGTTCCTTTTATTCCGGTTGCGCAAAATGCCGGCTACTGCTGGATCAACAAACGATATGTCAAATTTCCCGGATTGGTTACGGTGGAAATTTTGCCACCGATTGATTTGTCGGATAAGACCGCTGAACAGGCTACCAATCTTGCTCACGCTCAAATCCAGACGGCACTGGAACGGGCTCCGGTTCCGAGATGAATTCGTTTGCCCAGCGTCTGAAAAAATTGATTGGTGAACGTACGGTCAGTGCATTTGCCAGGCAAGTGGGAATGAATGAAAGCCTGATTCGAAAATACCTGTCTGGTTCAGAGCCATCTATCAGCAAAGCTGCACAAATAGCTGATAAAACCAATTCTTCATTGTACTGGCTGGCAACCGGACTGGGTTGTCAGGCAGATACAATCGATCAGGTGGATGACAAGGTACTGCAAAGTGCATTGTCGATTGTCCAGGAGGTCGCCCGGAATCGTGAGATTCCTATGGATAACCCCAAACTGATGAAACTCGTTTTTGTTCTCTATCAGCACCTCTATATTCGTCGTCAGAGTGATGGATTTATTGATCTTCGTAAAGCCGTAGTAGTGGCGCGCCGTATGGCCAACGAAGAAAATCTGTAATATCGCCCTGGACGACTATTCAGACCGTATTCAGTCCTTCCTTCTAAAATGCCGGTATTCGCTGTTTACAGTATCGAGGTTAGCGATATGAAGCTTATTAGAATAACCGGACCGGTCTGTGTAGCTCTGATGTTGGCGGGAACGCCAATGATTGCGGGTGCCGACAGCTATATCACGAAAGCCAAGGTCATCGATAGCACTCCCATTTATGAGTCCATCAGACATCGTCAACCCATAGAAGTCTGTCGTGATGATGATGACGGCTATCAGCATCGTAGCAGTGTGACCGGTGCTGTCGTTGGCAGCGTGATCGGAGCAGCGATTGGCAGTCAGGTCATCAGTTCTCATCATCATCATGATGCGGTTGCAGGGACTATCGTTGGTGGTGCCGTTGGTGCGGCAATTGGCAGTCAGGCGGGGATGAAGCCTCAGTACCGGCCACATCGGCAATGTCACACGGAATATGACATCGATTATCGTGAAGAGTTGGTGGGTTATCGGGTGACCTACCTTTATCAGGGAAAAGAATATCAGACCCGTATGCAAAAACGCCCTGGTCGTTTTGTTCGTCTCAGGGTTGAAGTATCCTTGTTGGATGACTATTAACCGGGCACAAAATCAGCCGGATTAATAGCCGGCGACACGAGATGCTGTGTAATCGCAGCCGGGAAATATATGAAAATGAATAGAGTTTTGGTGTCGACAGTTTTGATATTGGTAACTGTCATGTCTTTACCGGTGTACGCTGGCAACAATACATGCCCGGGAAAGGCACTACCACTGAAAACTGAAGATCAGATAATCACCATGATAACATGTGAGCTGGGAGGAAAGGTTCTGCGGCTCAGCCCAATGACTGATCAGGCTGGTAACTTTGAAGCATTGTTACTTTTAAACGGTCGGGTCAGTACTGTTATTGTGAACACCGAAACCGGAACCATTGAACCATATCGCGCAATAGGAGAGTAATATGCGGGTACTCATTATCGAAGATCACGAGCGTTTGGGTACAACGCTTAAAGAAGTGCTGACTGCCAAAGGATATGCAGTGGATTGGGTCAGTGATGGTGAAGCGGGCCTGTTTCATGGTCAGGAATACGATTATGACATTGCGGTAGTCGACCTGGGCCTGCCAAAAATTGATGGTGTTGAAGTCATCAAACAACTTCGCAGTCAGGGGAAAACCTATCCTATTCTGATTTTAACTGCGCGTGGCAATTGGCAGGATAAAGTCGTTGGCCTTGAAGCCGGAGCCGATGATTATCTGGTGAAACCGTTTGTTAACGAAGAACTGTTGGCCCGTTTGAATGCTTTGTTGCGACGTTCCGCCGGAATGTCCTCTCCGGAAATTTCCATTGGTCCCATTCAACTCAATACGGCTAGAAAAGAAGTCAAAGTACATGGTCAGGTGGCAGAGTTGACCTCTTACGAATACAACTGCCTTGAGTATCTGGTACTGAACCGCGATAAAGTGATCTCCAAGTTAAAGCTTACTGAGCACCTGTATGACCAGGACTTTGACCGCGACAGTAATGTGATTGAAGTGTTTATTGGCCGTCTGCGCAAGAAAATCGATCCTGATAACGATATCAAACCGATACTGACCGTCCGTGGGCAGGGTTATCGAATCAACGACGATCTATGCGTCTAAACTCCCTCCGTAGCCGACTGCTGGTGGCAACACTGGCAGTGACGGTTACATTTACCCCGTTGACCGGCTTTGCTTTGCATAAAGCCTTTCGCTCCAGCCTTGAGGCCGGTGTCAGCGAACAACTGCAATTACAGATCTACAACCTGCTGGCTGAAGCTGTTCTGAAAGATAACCGTCTGGAAATTCCATTCTCGCTGCGGGACGAGCGTCTTAACAATTCTCAAAGCGGTCTATTTGCGTTTGCCAGCACGCAGCGTAAATTACAGTGGAAATCAGGTTCCACCCGTTGGGGCAGAGAGCTTGAAACATTTCTTGAGTTACCCTCATTGGAGTCAGGTGCATCAGAAAGCGGTGAGTGGCGACTGGGAAAGGAAAAATACTTTTATCGTCGTTTTCAGGTGGTTTGGGAAGACTCGGAGCAGCATGAAATTCCGATCCAGTTCACTGTTATGCAAACCCAGGTACCGTTTCAGGCCCAGTTGAAGACTTTTACCAAGTTACTGCGGATCTGGTTACTTGCGTTGGTGTTTGGACTGATCCTCGCGTGGATTGCCATTCTTCGCTGGGGATTGCAGCCAATGCGAAGACTGGCCGTTGAATTGCGCCGGGTCGAGGCCGGCAAACAGCAGCAATTGTCCGGCGATTATCCCGATGAAATACAACCTATCACCTACAATCTGAACCGTGTGCTTGAGGCCGAGCAGGATCAGCGGGAACGTTATCAGAAAACGCTCGCAGATCTGGCTCACAGTTTGAAGACTCCGCTGGCGGTTATCAAAGCGGCCCCCACCCAGGAAGATCTGGTCGAGCAAGTTGAAAGGATGGATCAGATCATTGGTTATCAGCTTAACCGCGCAGTGGTGAGCAAAAAGACAGGTTTTGTCGGCAAACCCTGTCTACTGCTTGAAAATGCAGAACGTCTTACCAAAGCCCTGAGTCGGGTATATCCGGATGTCCATATCGATACATCAGCTGTAAGTCCGGATTACCAGATGCGGATGGACGAAAAGGATTTACTGGAAATCCTGGGTAACCTGATGGAAAACGCCTGCAAATATGGCCATGGTAAAGTGCGTCTGGTTGCCGCAGAAAATGAGTTTCGGGTTGAGGACAATGGTCCGGGGATTCCTGAAAATGAACGCTTGCAGGTATTACAGCGCGGTGTACGGTTGGATTCTCTTCAGCGGGGTCAGGGTATAGGCATGGCTGTCGTAGCCGATATTATCAGTAGTTATGATTATGAACTGATCATAGATGACAGCGAGCTGGGTGGAGCCAGTTTTATCGTCCGATACTGAAGTAACCAATAATTGCCTTCCGTGGCAGTCGAACCGGCGCTTGCCCGACCTGTCCATCCCCTCGCGCCAAACCGGTGCGATACCTGGAGCGTAAGCGCTCTCATTATCGTAGCAGCAAGTTGATAGATGCCCCGTTTGGTCTGGAAACATCTATCTGTACCACACCGTCGATGCAAATAACGCATTTGCATCTTTACCATTAACCGAATATGCCGTCCCCTTTATATGAGCGGGATTAAACCTTCGTTATCGTACAATTCGTTTGCGTCATCAGTTGCTAAGGCAACTTTGTATTTTTCCCACTCAGTCGATAATGTATGAAAACCATATTCCATCGTAAAACCTTCCGTGATGTCATTCTCAAGCCGACAGTTATGGAGATTCCTCTAACGAGTGGTTGGTGATAGCATGACACAGGTTTCTCGCGACTCATTATGGGCCATGCCTGAGTTATGAACAGGGAGATATGTTGGCCGGTATCCAGTTTGTCTGAAAATTTTCAAAACCACTGAAACCGATATGAAACCGGACCAACCCGGTTCATGCCAGATCCTATTATAAAACCTGCTTACGGCTCAGTGTGCGGCTGTGGCACTGAACAAAAGCTGAATCTACACTGACCGAATAACCTCAATAAAATGGCTGCGATAGTCATGATTAAGTTGAACAAAGCTGATTAGAGCGAGCAATGGAAATAGAACTAGTAAGGGAACATATTAAGTCGCTGCTCGACCGAAGCTGGAACATGGCCAAAGCCTCTCCAGTGGATGCCATTGCAGAAGCACACCAGGCCGAAAATCTCGCTCTGGAAATCGATGACACCTTTCTGGTACAGCAATCCCGTTTTAATCGTTCCTGGTGCCTGCTTTACACCGGAAAATACCATCAGGCACTTGGACTGTTGCTTGATCTGTTGCCGTGGTATGACGACTATGGTGACAGTTACTGGTTATCCAAGATGTACAATGCCATCGGTTATACCCAGCAGCGACTATCACGTTTTGGTGAGGCGTTGGAATCCTATTGGAAAGCCCGTGAGCATGCTATTAATGCCAGTAATACCGCCGAAATATTCACCACTACCAATAATCTGGCTTCACTGGAGATTGAAAAAGGTGAATATCAGATTGCCCTGCAGCTGATCGCTGAAGCTGACAAGCGGATGAAGCAGGATGTGCCCGACCATCTGCTGGCGGATATCCGGTTGAACCGCTGTAAAGCACAAATCGCCGTTAATGATGTCAGCCAGGGAGAAATCAATCTTCGCAAAGTCATCAACTTTGCCAGAGATCTCGACTATAAAACCCTGGAATTTGACGGTCTGATCACCTTGGCGATGATTTACAGCGAGCGCGGTCAGGAAGATGAGGCAATGGTGTCCATTAGCGAAGCCATGAAGCTGGCCCTGAGTCTGGCCAACACCGATCTGGTCAGCATCGTATATCTGCGCCGGGCCCAGGTGCTCAATGCCCGCAACAACGTCACTGAAGCCATCGAAAACCTTTCCAAGTGCCTGTATTTTGTCGATCAGCGCGACAACAAAGTGGCCCTGGACGCCCATCGTTTACTGTCTTCGCTCTATAAACATATGGGTAATTACCGGCAGGCCCTGGAGCATTATCACAATGGCAGTCAGCTGGAAAAAAACATATTTCATACGGAGTCAAAGGCTCAGATCGAAGCGCTTCAAATTCAGTTGCAGGCAGAAAAACGGATTCGTGAAACCCAACTGGCCCGGATTCGCAACAAAGAGCTTAATGCCCGTAATCAGCAATTGGAAATCATTAACCTGATTGGTCGGGAAGTGGCTTCCTCACTGGATATCCATCGTATTATTCAGACTCTGCACAAACACTTTGCAGAGTTGATGGGAGTGCAGATTCTGGGTGTTGCGCTGATCAATGAACAAACACAGGCGCTGGACTTCAAGTACTTCATCGAAAAAGACATGATGCTTGAGTCATTCAGTATTCCTCTGGATACCCATGCAAGTTATGCCACTTATGCGGTTAATACCGGTGAACTGGTATTCAGTAACAATGCCCGTGAAGACGCATATGAGTATTTTGGCAATGTGCAGGACAACATTGTTCAGGGCTCTTTCATTTATGTGCCGTTGTATAAGGATGATGCGGTATATGCGCTGTTTACGTTGCAGAGCAACAAAATTCAGGCATTTAAAGTTGCTCATATTGAACTGGTCAGATCGGTTTCGCTGTTTTTATCCATCGCTATTCTGAACGCTCTGACCCATCAGCATATTCAGACGCTGACCCGGGAAATCGTCAAAGAGAAAAATGAAATTGCCCATCTGGCCAGTCATGACCGACTGACCAAACTGAACAACCGGATCGGGCTGGAGAGCCATTTTGATCAGTTGAGTTCCCAGGAAGGGATTCAGTTTGCGGTGGTGTATATCGATCTCGATAAATTCAAGCCCGTCAATGATCAATATGGTCATGAAATCGGCGATGAAGTCCTGCAGATTCTGGCTGAAAGGATGCGCAGGGCCACCCGTCGTTCGGACATCGCTGCACGTATTGGCGGTGATGAGTTTGTAATCATCCTCAATGGCGTCAGCACGGAGGCGGAAGCTCAGCAGATTGTCATGCAACTGCAGGAAAAACTGAGCTCACCGATTTCGGTCCGGGATCTGATTCTGAAACTGGAAGCCAGTTTTGGTATTGCCTTCTACCCCGAACATGGCCACAGTCTGAAAGCCATGTTAAAGGCCTCTGATGAAGCGATGTATCGGGTCAAGTATCGCGATGATAAAGAGCCTCCGTTTGCTGTAGCTGTCGACTTCGACGACAAACCCTGAATTCATCGGATATCTGATTCCGCTGATTCAGGGTAAATATTGCCCTGATCGTTCAATTTCATAAAACTGCCATCTGGCCATCACTTCCCTGTCATCTGTTCCAAGCACACTTCAAACACCTATGAACACCTGTTCACATTCAAAGTTGTCGGTTTTACGGGGGTATAAGGCTGTGAAGAAAATGAAATGGTTAGCATCAGGTCTGTTGTGTTCAGCATTGCTGACAAGCGGATTGACACTTGCGAAAGATTATACAATCTCGGTCGTGGCCGGGGGATCCAGTGACGCAGACAGCTATCGCACCGAGGCGATAGCCATGGCTGCCGATATACTGATGCGGGAAGCCGCTGTGGCGGGTGAGTCGCTCAATATCAAAGTGGAACAGCGCAGTTATAACAACTGGGATGATTTCAAACAGGCTGTCACGCTGGCGGCTGAATCCGGTAAAGCGCCGAACATTGTGGTAACCGGACATGAAGACATCGCTGCCTGGGCGCAATCCGGATTGATCGTGCCGATAGAAGACTACATCAGTCTCGATTCGTGGCCGGTCAACAATATTTATCCCAATCTGCTGAATATCGCGTCCTATAACAACAGGGTATACGGTCTGCCTCAGGATGCTGAAGCGCGACCATTTTTTGCCTGGAAGGATCACCTGGCCAAATTGGGCTACAGTGCCGCCGATATCGACGCCTTTCCGGATAAAATCGCCACCGGTGAATATACCCTCTACGACATGCTCAACGATGCCAAAAAAGCCCAGGACATGGGGCTGGTGGAACCCGGATATGGATTTTACCCACGGGTATCCAACGGTCCTGACTACTGGCAGTTTTACACCAGTTTTGGCGGCCAGTTACAGGATCCCCAGAGTCATCGTCTGGTATTTGATCAGGAAGCGGCGCGGAAAACCTATCAGTTCTTCATCGATGCGGTCAAAATGGGGGTGACCCGCAAAAACCATATCGGTACGCCATGGGATCAGTGGTATGCCGAAGTGGCTCATGGCAAAGCGATGTTCTGGCATGGTGGTACCTGGCATTATGCCCGCTATACCGGCAAAGAAGGGCTGACGGACTTCTTCGGCAATATTCAATTCAGCCTGATTCCTGCCGGTGACCGCTCCGGAAAAGCCAATACCCTGACTCATCCGCTGGTCTATCTGCTGACCGATCAGAAAAATGACGACGTACAGGAAATCGCCGCCAAACTGATTCAGATTGCCTCCGAGCCACGAATTAACACCCTGCATGCGATCAAATCCTCCCATCTGGGCATCACTAAAGAACAACTCAATATTCCGCTCTATGCCAATAATCGTTGGGCTATGGAAGCCACTGAACGCCTGCTGCCTTACGCCAGTGCGATGCCCAATGACACCGACTTTGGCAACTTCTGGAATATCTACTGGAAAGGTCTGGAAGCTGCCTGGACCGGTCAGAAAACCGCAGAGCAGGCCGTGAAAGAAGCGGTCACAGAGCTGCGTGCCACGATGGCCAACAGCGTCATTATTCGCTGATGGCGTCGCACAGGGACGTGCGTTATCAGGTTTCTGAGTATGAATAAATCCACGTCTCTAGGGCCCTTCATGTTGTCGCCGGCCCTGCTGTTTGTGACATTATTTTTTCTGCTGCCGGTAGTCATGACGGCGGTATTTTCATTTACCACGATGAGTACGGCTACCGGGATTACCGGTGGACGCTATCAGATCAGCCCGGCGTCACTCAGAGTGCTGGCAGGGGATTATCAGCTGCCTGAACTGGCCAGACAGTTGGGTCAGCAACGCTATCATATCGACGATTCCGGCCTGAATATTCTGCGGGAAGAGCAGGAAAATACCGAGCTGGTTGATGAAATCCAGCAGAAGCTCTCGGGCCAGAGCTTCACTCAGCGGCGCGATCTTGAACGGGCGTTACGACAACTCAATCACCGTCCTCGCAATGTTCGAAAAATCAAAGAAATTGCCGAAGCTTTTCAGCATACCGTCGGCAGTGAACCTTTTGACAGTGCAGACGCCTTGCTCAAGGCCATTCAGGACAGCGGAGTAACCCTGACGGAATCAGAACAACAGGCGGTGATCAAAAGCAGTTATACCGGCTGGCACTGGAGTCTCGAAAACTATCGTCGCATGGTGTCTTTACCAGATACCGCAACTGCCTTGTTCAATACATTGATCTACGTGTTGTTCACGCTGATGCTGTTTAATCTGGGATTTGCACTGTGTCTGGCTCTGATGACCCATTATCTGCCGCCACGCAGCGGCGCGTTTTTTCGAGGCCTGTGGTTACTGCCGCGTATTTCTCCGCCGGTATTATATGTGTTGCTGTGGAAATGGGTGGCCTGGGATACCGGGTTTCTCTCTGCTTTGCTGGCCAACTTCGACGTTGCTCCTAGAAACTGGATGTTGAACTCTGCCACCAATGCCTGGGTGTTCATTATTCTGATCAACGGTTTTGTGGGCGCGTCCATGGGCATGCTGATTTTTTCCTCGGCCATCAAAGCGATTCCGCAAACCCAGTTTTGGGCCAGTGATGTTGATGGTGCCAGTCGCTGGCAACAGATCCGCTACATCATATTGCCACAGCTGCGCTGGCCGATCCTGTTCATCACCTGTTATCAGACGCTATCGTTACTGGCCTCGTTCGATCTGATTCTGCTGGCCACCGATGGTGGTCCAGGGGGAACAACGGAAGTCTGGTCTCTCAAGGCCTACCACACGGCGCTGAATAATTATGCCGGTAACCTGCAATATGGTTATGGCGCAGCTTTGGCGATGGTGCTGGTGGTGATGGGTCTGGTGCTGTCATTGTTGTATCTGCGGGTCTTTAAGTTCGACCGACTGGTCAGCAAACCACGTATTGAGATTTGACCGGAGGTATTGTCATGCGCTCTGCCAAACTGCCATTTGTCATTCTGAGTATCCTCAGCGTACCGCTGGCACTGATGTATCTGTATCTGCTGATCGACACGTTTACCATCAGTGAGCCAGGGTCGCTGATGCCCCGTGGTTTTACCCTGGAGCACTGGCGTTTTCTCTGGCAGGACCTGCCGGGGCGCGCCAATATCTGGCAGGTAACCCTGAACACGATCATATTTGCCACCATCACCACCACGCTGGTGTTGTTGTTATCGTCCAGCGCTGCCTACGCGCTGTCACGATTGAATATCCCCGGTCGTCGCATCCTGCTGGGCGGAGCAATGGTGTTACACGCTTTTCCCAGCGTGACGCTGTTGATCGCCATTTTTCTGATTCTGCAATATGTCGGTCTGTACGACACCATTGCCGGCGTGGTGATCATCAAAGCCTCTCTGGAACTGCCGCTGGGGATCTGGATTCTGAAAGGGTTTTACGACACGGTGCCCTGGGAGATCGAAATGGCAGCCATCCAGGATGGTGCCAGCCGTTTTTATACCTGGCGCAAAATTGTGTTGCCGCAAATTAAACCGGCGCTCGCCGCACTGGCGATTTTTTCATTTCTGGCCAGCTGGAGTGAATACATCCTGCCCCAGGTACTGGCACCCGGAAATCATGCGCAAGTGTTATCGGTGTATCTGGCCGGCCTGATCGCCGATGACAGTCATTTTGATATGGCGCTGTTCAAATCGGTCGGACTGTTTTATGTGCTGCCGGTCTTTGCATTGTTCCTGATTTTCCAAAAACAACTGATGAATATGTACGGTGGAGGTACCAAGGGCTGATGGGTATACAAATACGTAATTTTACCAAGAGATTCGGGCAGACCACCGTCATCGACAATATGAATCTGGACATTGAGAGTGGGGAAATGATCGCACTGCTCGGACCATCCGGCTGTGGTAAATCCACAACGTTGTTTGCCATCAGTGGGATCCACAAAATCGATGAGGGTCAGCTGCTGCTGGCGGGTGAGGATGTCACCGGCAAACCGCCTCAGCAACGTAACGTCGGGGTGATCTTTCAGTCTTATGCGCTCTACCCGCATATGACCGTGGAAGAGAACATCGGTTTTCCGCTGATGATCCGAAAGGAAGCCAAAGCTGACATTAAACGGAAGGTCCAGGAAATGACCGAACTGGTCGGCCTGAAAGGATTGCTTGGACGTAAACCGGCAGAACTGTCGGGTGGTCAGCAGCAGCGGGTATCTCTGGCGCGGGCCATGATCCGTCGTCCGGAGGTGCTGCTGCTGGATGAACCGCTGGCCAATCTCGACGCCAGACTGCGCATCACCATGCGGGCGGAAATCCGGCGAATCCAGCAGGAGACCGGCATTACCGCAGTACTGGTGACCCACGATCAGGTGGAAGCCATGAGCATGTGTGACCGCATTGCCATCATGCGTGATGGCAAAGTGCTGCAATATGATACGCCGGAGCAGATGTATCAGGTTCCGGCCAATGATTATGTGGCCGGATTTATGGGCAATCCGCCGACTTCGTTTCTGTCCGGCCACTTGGAGCACGGAACCTTCCGCAGTCTTGAAGCTGATGTTCAATTACCGTTACCGGTTTTGCACAGCTACAGTGATCAGCCGGTCAGGCTGGGTCTGCGACCTGAACATGTACGCCTGGAACCACAGAGTGCCAATACCGCCACGATCAGTTTTATCGAGAATCAGGGGCGGGAACTGCTGTATGACCTGACCCTGGCCGATGGCAGTGTCATCCGCACCATCCAGCCGGTCAACCTGCATTACGGTGTTGGTCAGAGTGTCCACTGGGATATCGATCCCCACCATATTCTGGTGTTCGATGAACAGGGAGATCTGATTCATGCCGGTTAAGCCATTATTGCTGGAGTTGCAGCAATCGTCCCGTCGCCAGCCATTGTGCATTGCCCATCGCGGTGCCAGTGCGCATCGTCTGGAAAATACCCTGGAGGCCTTTCAGCTGGCCGCCAGGATGAATGCTGACTTTTGGGAGCTTGATGTCTGGCGGTCGGCCGATGGTATCTGTGTGGTCAGCCATGACAATCATCTGCGACATGCAACCGGTCAGGATATCGGCATCGATGCCTTGAGTTATGAACAGTTGCAACAGTATCCACTGGCTAATGGGGAACAACTCCCAAGCCTGGCTGCGGTTATTGAGTTGGCAATACGCACAGACAGTGGCCTGTATATTGAGTTGAAAGATCCAGGCAGCGGACCGGAAGTGGTCCGGTTATTACAAACAGCACGCTTCGAAAAGGCCATCATTGCCGGTTTTGATGCCGATGCCATTGCCATGCTGGCGGATCAGGCCTGCCCGTATCCATTGGCGGTCATGGTCGCAGTCAGTGAAGATCCATTGATCAAAGCTGCCACCGCCCAGGCGGATATTGTGCATCTGTGCTGGGAAAAAGCAGATCGGCATCCCCATCAACGGGTCACTGAAACATTACTTCGTCAGGCGCAGGAGCAACAGCTGGCGGTGGTTTTATGGCATGAGGAGAGACCTGCGGAACTGGCGCATTTGTTAACGTTGCCGGTACTGGCCATCTGTACCAACAATCCGGAGTTAATGAATACTTACCAACCGGATCCCGCCAATGCGATTGCCATCTGTTGTCATCGTGGTGCCCATCGGATTGCGCCGGAAAATACCCTGCCAGCGGCTGAACTCGGGTTGTGCATGGGGGCGCAGGTCATTGAACTGGATCTGCATACCAGTCTGGACGGACAACTGATGGTCATTCACGACTCGACCCTGGACCGTACCACCAATCTAATGGGACCGGTGTCTGACTACACCGCCCGGCAGTTGGCAGAGTGTGATGCCGGAAGCTGGTTTCATCAGGATTATCAGTCTGCGGGCATACCCTTGTTCAGTGATTACCTGCATCTGATTCAGCGCTATCAGCGTCAGCTGTTTGTAGAACTCAAACAGGTTGATGTTGACCAGGTAATTTCTGAAGTAAGTAATCACTCACTTTTGGAAAGCTGTTTTTTCTGGAGTTTTAACAGTGATTATCTGGATCAGATTCAGCATCGTTACCCGCAGGCCCGGGTGATGCGCCGGCGTCAGGATTTTCCGGATCTGGAGACCCTGCTGGCCAGTGGGACGCCCGCAGTGGTCGAATATGACTACCGCATTGATGATCTGACAGAAATGGATCGATGCCGCGCCCGTGGGGCTCAGGTCATGATCCGTTTCTTTGCGGACCGCATTGAAGATGCCTTACCGGTGATCGAACTCAGGCCGGATCTGGTCAACCTGGATGACCCGTTTCTGTTTCAACGGGCCTATCAGCAATGGTTGAACCGCCAATGAGCCGGATCAAACGCGTCACTGCCCAGGATGTGGCGGAAGCCGCCGGTGTCTCGCGTGCGGCGGTGTCACGCACGTTATCCAACAACGGCTACGTCTCTCCGGCGGTCAGAGCCAGAGTGCAGGCGGCAGCGGATAAACTCGGATATCGGGTCAATTATCTGGCCCGGGGACTGAATCAGCAGCGTTCGGATATCGTCGGTGTGGTGGTGGCTGACATCGACAGCTCGTTCCGTGCCTGCCAGATACGGCATTTAACCGAGACTCTGCTGCAATATAATTATCGGCCGCTGTTAATCCCGACAGGCGAGAAGCGGGACTGTTCACAAGTCATCGACATGCTCATGCATTACAGCGTCTCCGGGGTCATCATCACCTCGGATACACCACCGGCAGAAATATACACCAACTGCATCGAGCATCAGGTACCGGTCATCCTGATCAACAAAGCCGATCAACATCCGAAAGTGGATCGGGTGTTGTGCGATAACGCCAAGGGTATGGAATTACTGCTGGACTACTACCAGCGCCATCATTGTCAGCGGTTGGTACTGGTCACGACTGCGGGTAATTCCTACAGCATTCGCGAGCGGGAACATCTGTTTAGCCGCCAGGTATCCATGCCGTATGAGGTGATTCGGGTGGCCAGGCATGACTATCAGGGCGGTGTGGAGGCCGGCCAAAAAGTGCTCGAACTGACCGGGCAGCCCGACGGCATCCTGTGTTTGAACGACTACCTGGCCATCGGTGTGATCGATGTTTTAAAAGCCTCACTGAGTAAGCAAGTACTCGCAAACATAAGGATCACCGGCTTTGATGACATGGCGCAGGCTGGTTGGTTGAATTACCAGCTGACCACCGTTCACCAGTCTTGTGAGAGCTTGGCTGCGACTGCGGTCAAGTTGCTGCAACGACGTATCAGCCATCCCCAGGCCACCGAAGTGGCCGAGGTGATTGATGTCATCCTGGTGGAACGGGATGGCGGTCAATAAACGCAGTTCAGGGAAATGCGGGCATATCGCGAATAGATACGAAATTAAGACGTTCCCGATAAGATTGATGGTTCTGATAGTGCATGAGACGTACTTGTATGAGAGCCAATTGAGCGGGGGAAACGTTTTCGGGAAGTAACTTGATCGCCTTCTGCTGATTCCGCACCGCATCTACAAACTGACCGGTACGTGCATAGGCGGCTGCCAGGGTATCGAAATATGCCCAGTTACGGCTTTGACCTTTCGACAGTATTCCGTGCATCAATTTAATGGCCAGGGTTCCATTGCTTATTCCTGCGGTGGATAGCACCGACAACTCCCAGGCAAACTGGTTGATGTCATTATCGCTGGCAGACGCTTGCAAACGGTTCAGCACTTCCTGCGGATACTGTTGTTGCCATTGCAGGCCATAGCCATGACGGAACAACTCTTCAAGCCAGAATGCATCCAGCGGGCGTTTTTCAGAATCAGGTATCCACGCCAGCAATTCTGCGGCCATTTCATAGTCAGGTTGCAGATTCCCGCCATCCAGATATTCAAGTGCCAGTTGCCGGCTGGCGACGACATTGTCCAGATCGACTGCCTGTTGCAGATACTGGTGGCCTTTTTCGACGTTCCGTTCGACCTTGTCACCGTACAGATACAGGATTCCCAATACCCGCAGCGCATCAGCATGATGCTGGGCGGCGGCTTGTTCCAGCATGGCAATGCTTGCGGCATCGTCCCGCCCGGTGTTACCTGGGTTGTCAGTGTTGTAGAGATCATACAGGGCGACCGCAAATAAAGACTGGGCATCGCCGTTTTCAGCAAGCGGTCTGAGCGCTTGCAGTTTTTGGTTCAGATGAGATTGAGAGATGAGTCTCTTAGCACCATCATCAGAGGCTATTGGCTTTGTCTCCTCAACGAGTGCCGTCTTTTCTTTAGGGGTTGTGTCTTCATCCTTGTTCATCGCGAATTTAAAAGAATAAAAGATAAGATGAGCGACAAACATAAATATGAGCCAGTACACGATCGCCTTTCTAGTGTCCTGCGACTCATTGTCTGGCTTCAAAGTCTGCTGCATCAGGATATTAATGTTGTTCACCGGAAGATCGGCAATCTGATACTCACGAAGACCTTGCTGCTGGAGATATTGGTGGACTTTTTTCGCCAGTTTTTGATGATCGTCTTGACGACAAAACTGTTTCAGTTGCTCAAACCGGTCCGGGTAAAACAATAACGCTTCCAGTTGCTGGTACTGCCTGAACTTTGCAGCAGAAAGTTTGTTGCTGAAATGATTGGTCACCTGCCGGCGGATCAAGTCATTGAGGTAAATTTTCGCGTACCGCTGGTAGCTCCAGTGATAGTCACTGTCTTCATGGAAATGATTGACCAGAATGTCGTGGGGATTGTTCAGGTCCATGCGCCAGTGAAAGGCTTTTTCCAGGAACCGGGTAAATTCAAAATCGTACCGTAATTGTTGTACCAGGCGCTCTAACAGCCGGCCTTCGAGTTCATAACGAATATCCAGTGCCTCAAAGTCTTCCTCTTTGAGTATCTGGCTGAGAAACTCAATGGCCTGTTGGCTGTCTACGTCCAACCGTTTGATAATGTCCGCCACCACCTGGTCAATGCGGGCCGACTCTGCATCAATGGCGAGTTGCCGGTCTGGTACCTCAGTGGCAGGCTCCAGGTAGTCGTGTACCGGTTGAGCCATTGGCTGCGCGGTCTGATCCGTATCATCCGGGTTCGGGGCATCCTCGTCCTCAACTTCGTCAACGACGAACTCGGCCATGGCCAGTGCCTGATCATACGCATCCCGCAACTGTTGAAAGGCTTCCGGCTTGTCTTCCGGGTGGTTGTCTTTTAACAGTCGGGAATAGGCGCGTTTGATATCGCGTTTATTATCGGTGGGGTCAATACCCAGTATCTGCCAACAGTTCATCGCCTTAAAACGTAAAATCGCCCTCAAACTGGTCCAGAATATCCGTCATCTGTTTGCGTGCGGCGATAATGGCTTTGGGGTCCTGGCTGTCCAGAACCGCATTAAAGTTTGCCAGTAAGTTGCCAATCTGTTGTCTGGCGTGGCCCAGATGTTCCCTGTAAAGCCGTTCTGCCCGGTTGATCAGAACCAGGTTCTCCTGTAACTCACGCGGATGAATTTTAATGGCTTCCAATGCTTTCAGCCGTTCGGCAATTTCTGCCTGTGTCAGCACACCAGGGTTGCCTTCGATGATTAGCTGATGGCTTTCCCGGGTGCTGACAACCGTGACGATCACCTCAAGTATTCCATTAATATCGTAGGTGAAACGAACGTCGACCTGCTCCTGACCGGCCTCAGCTTTGGGTACTTTGATGTCCATTTTGCCCAGGAAAATGTTATCGCTGACCGACGGGCTTTCTCCCTGGTAGATATTGATTTCAATGGACTTCTGAAAATTGCTGATGGTGGAAAAGCGATCCACCCGACTGACGGGAATATAATTGTTTCGCTCAATAATGGGCGAAAAGTATCCCCCTTTCTGGCTGTCGCCGTAAGCGACTTCGATGCCCAGGGTATATGGGCAGACATCTGTGAGTACGAGGTCGTCCAGCATGGCATCGCGCAGTTTTAATCCTGCCTGTATGCCGGCTCCCATCGCCACCACTTCGTCGGGGTCGACACCGGTGGCGGGAAAACGTTGGAACAGCCGGGTTGCCAGCTTTTTGATGCAGGGCATTCTGGTTGCACCGCCCACCAGAACAATGTCGTCTATATCCGACACCCGCAGTTTGGCGTCCCGCAGGGCTGTTTTGATCGGAAGCACCAGTCTGTCCAGCAGTGGTTCAACCACTTTTTCAAAGGTTTCTTCGGTTACCTGTAACCGGGTTGACCGGTCGCGCCAGACAATGGTCAGCTCACAGCTGCCGGACTGACAAATTTCCCGCTTGGCTTTTTCGGCCTGTATTTGCAGGTACTGCAAAAACTCGGGTGGCAACATTTTCTGGTTGAGATCGAGTTCCTTCAGATCGATCTGCTGGAGCACATGCTGAGCCAGCACCGATGTGAAGTCCGTTCCGCCGAGCTGGTTATCGCCAGCACTTGCGTGTACTTCCATCACGCCGTCAAACATTTCCAGAATGGAGACATCAAACGTACCGCCACCGAGATCGAATATCAGGTACCGGCTTTCGTTTTTCTGCTGATGTAATCCATATGCCATCGCCGCAGCGGTCGGCTCGTTGAGCAATCGTTCCACGCGAATACCGGCCAGTTCTCCGGCCACTTTAGTGGCTTTGCGCTGAGCATCGTTAAAGTAGGCAGGGACCGTGATAATCGCTTCTGTGACTTTATGGCCGAGATAACTTTCAGCATCCTGTAGCAGTGAACGGATGACGAACGCGGAGAGTTCTTCAGCCCGAAACGCACGCTTTCCGAGCTTTATCTCCTTATTGGTTCCCATTAAGCGCTTGAAATTGATAGCTGTGCGATCAGGATGAACCGTCAATCTCTCCTTGGCGGCCTGCCCGACGATAATCGTATCGTTGTCATCCAGACTGACGGCCGAAGGTGTCAGGTGATTTCCCAGGCTGTTGGCGATAATGTGGGCTTTGCCATCCTGCCAGACTGTGATGAGGCTGTTGGTGGTGCCAAGGTCTATTCCGCAGATTATGTTTTCCGTTGTCATACGACTGTCCCATGTAAAAAGCTGTCCTGTTTCGACGACGATTGCCACGGCTGCCGTCAAATATGCGTTGCGCGCTGATTGAGGAGGCGATGATAAATGCAGATATCCGAATCCGCCATAATTGCCACGTAAAGGGAAGCACAAAGGGTGAGAGGATGAGAATCAAAAACCGAGAGCTGAACGGGAGGACAGAGCCCTCCCGTTCAGGTTGCGCTCAGGACGGGAATGAAAACTGGGTTCCCTCGCGCACGCCGGCGGATGGCCAGCGCTGGGTGATGGTTTTCCGGCGGGTGTAAAAGCGCACGCCATCAGGACCATAGGCGCTCAGGTCACCGAACAATGAACGTTTCCAGCCACCAAAGCTGTGATAGGAGACCGGTACCGGCAGCGGTACGTTAATGCCTACCATGCCAACCAGAATGTTGTCACTGAAATAGCGTGCGGCTTCTCCATCCCGGGTAAAAATGCAGGTGCCATTGCCATATTCGTGGGCGTTGATCAGGTCCATGGCTTCCTGCATGCTATTCACACGAACCACCAACAGTACCGGGCCGAAAATTTCCTCCTGGTAGCAGACCATCTCTGCGGTGACCCGATCAATCAGGGTTCCACCGACAAAAAAGCCCTGTTCATATCCCGTGACTACGGGTTTACGACCATCAACCACTACCTCTGCGCCCTGCTGTTCAGCGCTGTCGATATAACCGACCACTTTTTGCTGATGGGCTTTGGTAATGACCGGGCCAAAATCGTTGTCTTTGTCGCTGAAAGCTCCAACTTTCAAAGCCGTCATCTGAGCTTTCATTTTGCTGACCAATGCGTCGGCAATCTCATCACCCACGGCAACTGCGACTGATAAGGCCATGCAGCGCTCGCCGGAAGAACCGAACGCGGCACCGGTCAAGGCATTAACGGCGTTATCCAGATCAGCGTCCGGCATAATGATGGCGTGGTTTTTGGCGCCCCCCAGTGCCTGACAACGTTTGCCATTGGCGCTGGCGCGGCCGTAAATATATTCCGCTATGGGTGTCGAACCCACAAAACTGACGGCCTGAACGCGAGGATCATCCAGCAGGGTATCCACTGCTTCCTTGTCACCATTGACCACGTTCAGTACTCCTTCCGGCAGTCCGGCTTCCTGTAGCAACTGGGCAATAAACAGCGTTGAGCCTGGATCGCGTTCGGATGGTTTGAGCACGAAAGTATTCCCACAGGCAATGGCAATCGGGTACATCCACAGTGGCACCATGGCCGGGAAGTTGAACGGTGTAATGCCGGCAACCACGCCCAAGGGTTGGAATTCACTCCAGGAATCGATGGCCGGGCCGACATTTTTACTGTGTTCGCCTTTCAGCAGTTCTGGCACCCCGCAGGCATATTCGACATTCTCAATACCACGTTGCAGTTCTCCCATGGCATCGTGGATGATTTTGCCGTGTTCTTCGCCGATCAGTCGGCAAATGTCATCCGCGTGTTGTTCGAGCAGGGCCCGAAAACGATACATCACTCGCGCGCGTTTGGCCGGAGGGGTGTTTCGCCAGGCCGGATAGGCCGCCTGAGCCGCAGCGATGGCCTGTTCGACGGTGGCCTTATTGGCGAGTAATACCTGTTTTGAGGGGGTGCCAGTGGATGGGTTATAAACATCCTGGTGGCGCTCACCGGTGGTGACGATTGAACCGCCGATGAGATGACCGATGGTTTGCATATTGAACCTCTTCAGCAAAACAAAAAAATCCAGCCTTACCGGCCGGATAAAAAAGGTAATGGGTAAATCAGCCCACTTCGTTAATGGCTTCGCCAACTGCATTGATCAGGCGATCAATTTCCTCGGCCTCGACGATAAAAGGCAGCCCGAACTGCAGGGTGTCGCCGCCATAGCGGACATAAAAACCTTTCTGCCAGCACTTCATGGCAATTTCATAAGGCCGTAGTGCCGGTTCTCCAGGATAAGGTTCGATCTGCAGGGCACCGGCCAGACCGTAATTACGAATATCAAGGATATAGCGCGTGCCTTTGAGACTGTGCAGGGCGTTTTCGAATACCGGGCTCATTTCCCGGACCCGCCCAATCAGATTGTCGTGTTTGAGTACATCGAGGGATGCCAGAGCTGCAGCACAGGCCACCGGATGACCGGAGTATGTGTAACCGTGCGGCATTTCGATCATGTAATCAGCGCCGCCCTGATCCATAAAGGTCTGATAAATATCGGACTTGACGATCACCGCGCCCATGGGCACTGCGCCATTGGTAAGCTGTTTGGCAACGTTCATGATATCCGGTACGACACCGAATTCCTCTGCCCCGGTATAGGATCCCATCCGGCCAAACCCGGTGATGACTTCATCAAAAATAAGCAGGATGTCGTGCTGGTCGCAGATTTCCCGTAGTCGTTGCAGATACCCTTTTGGCGGCGGAATCACACCGGCAGAACCCGCCAACGGTTCAACGATCACGGCGGCGATATTGGAGGCATCGTGGAGCGCGATCAGTTCCAACAGCTCTTCCGCTTTATCGGCTCCGGTTTCCGGCATGCCACGGGTGAATGCATTTTCCTTCAATAAGGTGTGCGGCAGATGATCCGCATCGATACCGGTGCCAAAGATGGTGCGGTTACCACCGATACCACCACAACTCATGCCACCGAAGTTCACACCGTGATATCCCTTGGCCCGGCCAATCAGTTTGGTCTTACTGGGTTTGCCTTTTTTACGCCAGTAGGCACGGGCAATTTTGAGTGAGGTTTCGGCGCTTTCTGATCCCGAACCGGTATAAAAAACATGATCCAGTCCAGCCGGTGTCAGTTCAGTTATGCGGGCTGCCAGTTCAAACGCCTTGGGATGGCCGTATTGAAATGCGGGTGAATAATCCAGCTGTTTGATCTGGTTGGCGACCGCTTCGGATATTTCCGGACGGCAATGACCGGCACCACAGGTCCACAGACCTGACAGCGCATCGAACACACGACGGCCGTCGGCATCCGTGAGATAACTGCCGGCAGCGCTGACAATGATTCTGGGATCGGCTTTGAACTGCCGGTTTGAGGAGTAGGGCATCCAGTAGGCATCGAGCTGTTTCTGAGTCAGCCCGGCAAAAGAATTAGACATGATTTTACCCGCTATTAGACAAACATTTGGACACTATCGACTTGGCATGCAAACAGATCTTCGTGGTCCACTTGGATGTCACCCATTAACATCTGCGGGATTCTAAAAAAATCTCCTGACGTTAAACGGCTAAGTCCATGGCGATACCTCCATGATCATCTGGAAACCGGCAGTCTGCATTGCCAGGTTACTAGATTGAACGGGTCTTTAGGTGATTTAAATACAAACTTTATAAACTTCAGGTAAGTATTTGCTTATCTATGAGATTTATAGAAACCGCTGCAGGGTTTCCACGATCAGGTTAGTCCGTTGTCCTTTGCGGGTAGCCGTTGCCAGTCGCGATTCAAAAAACAACTGCTGTGGCAGCAATGCCTTCATTTGGCCTTTGTCGACCCAGTTGGCGGCATAGTGATCCGGTAAAAAACCGATATAACTGCCCGTCAGGATCATAAACGCAATCCCTTCACGATCAGATGCCGTGGCGGTGCAATTGAGCAGCTGATGCAGGTTGACCACATCGCTGTTCATGCGATCACTCGGAGCCACCGCATCAACAGACTTCAATTGCCCGACATCGAGGCTTTCGGCAGGTCCGAAAAAAAGATGTTCATGACTGCAATAGAGGCTTGAGCGCTCGGTGTACAAGACATTGTATTCCAGTCCCGATAACGGCAAATCCAGAGGGATCACACCAATATGCAGCCGGCCATCAAACAACCGCCGTTCAATTTCACCCGGTGTACTCATACTGATGTTGATGCGTACTTCGTCGCTCTGCTCGCGCAGTTTTTTGAGCGCGTGTGTGATACGCATATACGGCAGTGTTACCAGATTATTGACGATGCCGATATTGAGTTCACCTTTCAGCTGACGATTGATCTGATTGACCTCACTGCGAAAGTTTTCGACCGCCGTCAATAACACCTCACTGGCCCTGAGCACCTCGCGACCTTCGTCCGTCAGAGCAAAACCAGCCCGACCCCGCTGGCACAGGCGCATGCCCAGACGTTTCTCAAGATCGGCCATTTGCAGACTGACCGCCGAACGGGTGATTCCCAGAACACTTTCCGCCGCAGAAAAACTGCCGCACTCCACAACGGTCTTAAACAAACGCAACAAACGCAGATCATAATCACTGACCTGACTGAGTGGATTCTTCGGTTTCATGGGTGAGTCTTTGGAAAACCAACATTATTTAGTTGTGTAGAAGCTTATCTGATTCGGGTCAAGATGGAAGGGGCAGCAAAAGAGGGTGCGTGTAACGGTTAAACCAAACGACAGACGCTGGAATCTGTCGGAATGACCTTAAGCGAAGCTTGGTATGCGATTAAATATCAACGTGTTATTACCCCTCAATCGGTGATTGTGCATTTAACTCATGCTTTTTTCTTTCACTGATATTAGAAA
The DNA here is from genome assembly GCF_000940805.1 of Gynuella sunshinyii YC6258. Taxonomy (GTDB): domain Bacteria; phylum Pseudomonadota; class Gammaproteobacteria; order Pseudomonadales; family Natronospirillaceae; genus Gynuella; species Gynuella sunshinyii. The sequence goes on from NZ_CP007142.1 coordinate 604,327, forward strand.
GGGAAAGCAGAATCTCAAAAAGAATCTTGATCATGTACCTCTGAACGAAAAGGACACACCTGTTCCAGTAACTCAAGATCGATATTCATATCTTTGAGAGTACATGCATTGACCAAACTGTCTATTGTGCTATCTGAATCAATGAATACCGGTATCTCATCTGGCATTTTGATAGAGCGATAATAATCAGAAAACTTGAAATCGCCACCATACAACTTTCCATTAAAAACCAGTCTTCTGGATGGAATATTGTAGGCATCCGCTACTATTAATCCGTGTAATGAGCTGGATACGATATTTTCGCAACGCTGTATGGTTTCCAAGACATTTTTGAAACCATCTCTCAAGCTGATAATCTTGATATCGTCGTTTTCTGTCAGTTGCGGTGGAAACGGAAATCCAGCGTGGTCATTGTGAGGGATAATCCCAAGTTTATAGCGTTTTTTCTGTTCATTTGGAAAAAATCTGGGTAACAATAATGCTGGATCTCCATATATTTCCGGACACGCTATTCCCTGCAGTTTTAGTGCAGCTCGTGTGAGAGGTCCTCTGACGGCATGAATGTGCCGTGGGGATTCTTTTAGCTTTGAGTGCTCACTGATTAGTCCGCTTCCCCAAACCTGAGTATGTGAGTTGGCATGCTGCAGAATGCTACCGATAACCATATATTCATTAGTTAATGAATGGTTATCATCATTCAAATATTTGTTTCGCATATCAATATCAATGAGTCTGGCCCTTATACCAAATTTGGTCACCAATACAGGATTAATCAAATCCCCCCAGTTCCGAATACGATAATAAACCAGGTTTATATAAGACTGTTTGGAGAGATGATAGTAGGGTTTAATCAGCAGATGTTCGATATGCATTGCATGCACTTTGAGTTGACGCGCTAGTTTCACAGTCTTATCTCCCTTATGCTGGCAGTTAACAACGATGTCAGAAGGATGAGTAGTTGATAACGTTTAAATTTTTGCCAGATAGAATTGTGAGCGAATTTAACAACAGCAAAATGTCGATGACACTATAAGGCAAATATTTTTTTTTGTCAGATATTGATCAAAATTATCTATTTGCAAAAACAAATATCGTGATCGAATAAACACATTAACCATAAAAATTATTGGGTTATAAGTTTTATTGTTTTCTTGATAACATTTTTTTGGATAGACAAATCTTATCAGCTCATAGAATACCAGAAGCCTGGAAACCCAAGAGTGAGAATCAATCGAGTAATACAGGTGAGGAAACCAGGGCAAAGCAAAAACCTGAGACCCATTCGCCTGAAGCGGATTCAGGCTGGTCGGTGATTGAGGCACAGGAAGTACCTCGCCGGATATGCGAGAGCTTATACACCCATGATGGTTGTGACTCTGTTCGTCGTCGCTCTCTTGAAGTGCCTCACTGGTTACTGTTTGCTTTAAAGTGAGTATTGATAAATTGGCCTGCCTGTTCGATAGAAGCCATACCTTCATCCAGAAAAGGTGCAAATAGCTGCCAGGAATGGCACATACCCGGCCACACTCTCAGGTCCACCTGTACGTTCGCTGCGTGAAGTCGTTCAGCCAGTGTCAGAGTGTCATCAAGCAGAAACTCTCTGGTACCCACATGCAACAAAACAGGCGGTAGACCGGCCAGATTTGCATAAAGTGGGGTAATTCTGGAGTCGTGTCGGTCAGTATTGCCGAGATAGCAGGCGGTAAACAATCCGGCCAGTTCTTTGTTGAGCAAAGGGGCATCAGCCTTGGTGTTGTGGGATCCGCCTTCATCGGCAAAATCCAGTGCCGGTGACATTAAAATGAGGCTGCCGGGCAGTTTAAAGCCTTCATCGCGCGCCCGTACAACCGTAGAGAGCGCCAGATTACCACCCGCTGAATCGCCACCGACAGAAATGTTCCCGGCATTATAACCCTGCTCAAGTGCCCATACATATGCAGCATAAGCATCATCATGTGCCGTAGGTACCATAAACTCAGGAGCCAATCGATAATCAACACTGAGCACTCTGGTTCCGGTTACCCGGGCCAGATTGGCGGAAATTGTGCGATGAGTACGGGTAGAGCCAAACATAAAACCACCGCCATGGTAGTAAATCACCAGTTTCCGGTTATCACAGCCGGGAAACTGAAAGAACTCACCGCCGATAGGCCCAAGACTAACGGTTTCCATTATGACGCTATCAGGTAATGGTAAGTCTGCATAGGCGGCTTCAAACCACTTACGCAACTCTATTGGAGAACTATTCTCAGGTGGTGGGTTTGCTGCGGCTTGTTGAAGTATGGTGTTTAGCTGATCAATTGACATCGAGATTCCTGCGATTGTAATGGTTATTGTTATGAACTCCGCATCGACGGAATATTTACAACAACGCAATCACTGTGCCTGACGAACACCTGAATGAAGTTGATGCATTGATAAGTTATTGAAATTAAAGAAAGAAAAAACGCCAAACACCGGTTCCTGAAACCAATTCAGACTACGTGACTTAATGAGGGGATTAACTAAATGATAAAAACCATCCATTGGCCTGAACGAAGAATTCTTCAAATGCACAATAAAAACTACATATTCCCAAGGCATAGAGTGGACACGCCGCAGTCAATCTCTTGAGTCAAACCGACTCAGCAGACTTATCTTTTACCCACCTGTTTAAGGATGGAAAAGCAGTTTCTCCGGATGTATGGAAATAGAAAGTTCTGAACGAAGCCGTCATGGCCCAGACCATTGGTTTACCTGTGAAAGCAACCAATCCATAAGTTGCCATGAACCCTCAGGAATGATCTAAGGTAATTGAATCATCACCTGTACGGGCCGTTCGGGAATACCCGGCCCAGCTCAATGAAAATGCCATATTTGGCTCTCCAGGCAGTCATACTCAGGGGCACAGTGACTAAACAGTGACCTCACCGTGACTTTTGGTACCTGCTGATCCTCGCCATTTGCACCTAATCTGGGACGGTCAATCACAAACACCCAAAGGTTTTATTATGATCTCAATGATCGATATTCTTAGCGGCGCACCTTTCTGGGCTTGGCTGGTATTAGCCTATGGTCTGACCGTTGGAAACAGGGGACTTCAACCCCGCAAGATCAGCATTCGCAGGAATGTGCTGCCCACCTGTTTTTTCCTCTATCTGAGTATTTCGTCTCTCATACATGCCTCTCAGCAATTTCCATCAATCGGGATTGTGTGGCTGATAGCAGTGGTGATTGGTGCAACAATCAGTTTCTGCTTTTTAACCCCGCCACCGATTGCAGAGCTGTCAGATCGTCACGGGCTTATGGTTCAAGGCAGTGTCACATTTCTGATCATCTTCCCAATAATATTTATGGCTAAATTTACCTATGGGGTAATGGTCGCCATTGCTCCTGATAAATTGTTGAATATAGGGTTCGAAGTTGTCTTTTTTACCATTACCGGCCTGTCTACAGGAGTTCTGGTTGGCAGGACCTTTAGCTACTTCAAACATTATTTGGAACTCAATGCGGAAAGTTGATATGAATCCGGCGCTTTTGTGGACTCTGCGCATATTTATCTACGCAACCTTGTTTCAGGCGCTCATTCGTATGTACACAGCAGGTGTGACCGTCATTTGGACCTGGAGTATAGGCGCGATGGTCTTCGCCCTGTTACTGCCGATTGGAAAATGGAAAAATCGCTGGTCTCCCTACATGATTCTGGCTGTTCTGATTGTCGAAGCAGTATTCGCCATGACGGGGATGCTCCTGAACCCAGTGCCCGGCGTGTTGCAGTTTGCGTTTTTTATCCTTCTGACGCTGTCAGCGCAGCTTCCAAGACCGTTGTCGATTTTATCGTACCTGCTGTTACTGCTGATGAACCATCTGCCTTTTGTCCTGGTCTCGCATGGCCAGGCAAACTGGGATTTCGTATTCGACCTGCTGCCGGATCAATTGGTCTTCATTGCCTTTTCCGAAATACTCTGGCAATCCCGCAGAGTCATCGAAGAAAACCGAAAACTCATTGATGAACTGGTAGAGCACAACGATAACTGTACCCGGAGCATAAACCAGCTGCTGAAGCTGTGGTTTTCTCCAAACGGGATAAAGAAGTACTTGCACTCATTGCCAAAGGTTTCAGTAACAAAGAAATCGCTGATCGCCTGTTCTTGGCTGAAGGTCCCGTTAAAAACCGAGTCAGCATGATTCTGGAAAAAACCGGAGTTCGTAATCGTACCGAAGCTGCGTTAAAAGCGAGGGAGATTGGAGTGCTTTGATTACTACAGCAGATTAGACTGAAGCATCGTTCATGATCATACTACGGATGAATATAGCCAAAGCCCGTTGTGACAGAATGGGTTACATTTGCTGGTTTTCAGGCAGATATTTTTGCCATTAGTTTCTGATATTTCGAAACGAACACTAACGCCATCGAACACAAAACAATTGATAATCTCGCTATTAACCTTGGACAGCTCTACAGGTAACGTATCGAATGACTATTCCAACTCGCCAGATTCGAGCGGTTTACGATGATAAAACTATTCGGGTTTATCAGGCTTACAGCGACGCTATTGCTGACTCTGCGCTTGAACATGGCACATTTGAATCGCCACCGTTTAAGATGGAACGCATGACGTGGATTAAACCCTCATTCCTCTGGATGATGTATCGCGCTGGCTGGGGCAAAAAAGATGCGGGGCAAAAGCGGATTTTGGCTATTGACATAACGCGAAAAGGTTTTGAGTGGGCCTTAGAAAACAGCTTACTGAGCCATGATGCCAACAAATATAAAAACAAAGACGAGTGGCTAAAAATAAAAAAAGCCACGCCAGTTCGTATTCAGTGGGATCCGGAACGTGACTTACATTTACAACCGTTAGAGTATCGCGCGATTCAGATCGGACTTACCAATGAAGCCGTTCCACTCTATGTGAACGAGTGGATTCAGCAAATCACTGACGTAACTGACCTGGCGACTGAGATACATGGACTGGTTGAGCAAGGAGAGCTGGCAGCCGCGGAAGAGCGACTACCAGTTGAAGAAGAATTTACTATTTCTTCTAAGACTATTAGGGATCATTTAAACATCAATGACTAACCTCAACCAATCACTCCGGGTTATACGATCCAAATAAACCATATACAACTTGACCAGATAATACAGCACCCTCAAATTCTGATTGCGCTGGCAAGTTATCGATATAATCAGGCCACTGCTGCTTTATGTGCTCACTCCAGTCACTAATTGCCATTTCGTGTATTGGTTGAAGAATTTCTTCTACATGCAATCCATCACTAGCCAACTTTTTTAAGGCTCTTTCAGTGGCTTCAACATAACTACTGCCTTGCGCATAACAACTAATAAATGCCTCACTAACATTTGAAGGCATTATTGAATTTTCCATAGCCTTCACTCGAAAGGGCACGATAAATACATTTGACATAAATTAATCCTAATAATCCTATAGGTCCTCGGGATCAACAATTCTGACCGTAGAAGGATCTAATGAATCCCTTAGCCATTGAATTTGTTCTGGGGTTCGCAATCCAAATTGATCTGCGGCTTTAATATCTACTTGCAATGGAGCAAGAGGGTTTGATTTTGCAGCTGTCAAATCATGAACAGACGTTGCTCTTAGCTTATCAAGCAATGTTGTATCAACATCAACAGCAGTGATTGTCGCATCGCCATTTCTGTTCACTAGAGCAAATTCTTTGGCTCTTTCTGGCTGGCCAAAGTTCACAGTGTCACCACCCAGAGTCTCACAATGCGCAGTGGTTGTACCATTAACTGCTTACTAAGCTATCAAGTGCTATCTTGTGCATGTTTTCAGGATAATCTATAGCAATACTTACTTGCCAATTACCTGACATTGCTTGACTTACAGAAACTCCAGACACGGGCACAAATAACCTCTTACCTGCATCATTGGATACTAGCACCCGCTCTCCAAATGCCTTTTCAACTTCACTTCTGCGAGAAAAACTTTCTAATAGAAGGGGGCCCGTAAGAATAGTTTTTCCATTTTTCCCAAGCATTACATCTTTAACCATCATTAGATCCATTGACTAAATCCTTATCGGTTTTGAATATAAAGTAAATCTTTTACATCTCTAATTTTGACTGGCCCATCTGGCGCTTTTTGCAAACGAGTAATGGCGTCCCTAAGCAATGTAACTCGCTCTGTCGAAGTGAGGTCCGGGGCAAAACGGGCAGCACGAATACTTGCCTGGGCTTCTTCCAAATGTAGAAGATCCTGTGTTTTTCCAGCAACTAAAGCTTCCTGATGCCCTACAATTTCATGCGCAAGGGTACCTTTAATACTTATGCGAGAATTAGCCGTTAATGTACCTATACCAACATCGCCAGGGACTACATCTGAACCAATGTTCAAAATTTGCTGACCGAACATATCTCCGTATGCTGTATTAAGGTTGCGATCATCGACCCACCGTATGTCTACATCTTTTAGGTCGAAATTGGACAAGTAACTTTCGACCTGCGCTCTTTGTTCTATTGAGAGCGGAACTTCGCCACGGATACCCCCTGACTCTACTTTATAGAGTGTAGGAGTCGTACTGTCTGTAACAACAGGCACATCATCAGCCGCCCGACCTGCGGCAGATCCAAGCCTGCCCAGTGCCTTGGAGACACCGAATCCTACTGCGAATTCGCCAGCACTACTACCCAGAGCTTCATAATCACCATCCACGAATGCTTTCAGTGGACTGAGTGCGCCGTGCACGGTGCCTCCTATTATTTTCCCTCCGGTCAGTAGCACGCCGTTCGTTTCGATGCTCTGGCCTACCCAGCTGTCACTTTGATATTCGGCGTTTTCACCGGTCACTAAGTTGCTGGCGGCTGTGTAAGACTCACCGACCGCATCACTGACCGTCAATCCTGTTTCGACAGCAAGTGTTCCGAGTCCATTGGCAATATTGCCAGGTGCTTCACTTAACCCTTTTATAAACTGTCCGGCTTTGTTGAACGTAAAAAACGCTTCCATATCTGACATGGGGGTTATCGTTCCATATGACGCTGGATACAGATGTAATGTGTCAATGGTTGGCAGGTTCTGTATATCCGCCCAGCTTTGCACAAATGCTTGCCGTTCCTCGTCACTTAAATTATTCAGGTGTTCACTGATGGTTGGGTCAGCCATCAGTTGTGCCTGAATTGCGTCGAGTGATTGCAGGTTAAGCCCGGCCAAGGTCTGAAACTCCAGTGCTCCGCCAGCTGTCTCATAATCCGCCGCTAAACGCTCAGCCGAGAAGTTGATGTCGATGGTGTCTTTAAAGGCCTGGTTACTGGCATACAGGCCACTGAACTTGCCGGTTTTGCTGTCCTGCAGGAACAGGCTGAAGCCTTTGCCGCTGTCGATGACGTTTTGCACAAAATCCCGGGCGCTGTAGCCGCCTTCGTCACCTTTGAAGTCAATACCGGCACGGTTGTAGAGGGTTTCGAACATTTCTTCGATGCCGGCACCTATGGCGGTGGCGGCGGGGCGATCATCCTGTTGTCCCTGGTCGATGAGGGTCTGGTTGACGATGGCGAGGTTTTGGGCGGTGACGCCGTTGATGTTTTCACCCAGGTCCATCATCAGCATTTCCATGGTCAGTTCGCCCTTCTGGTACTGTTCCATCAGTGGGGCGAATTTGCCGGCGTCGGCGCGTTGGCTCATGACATTGAGCATCTGGCCGAGCAGTTGTTGCTGGTCGGTTTTGAAGGCATCGGGGTTGCTTTGATAGAAACGTGCCTGATCTGCGGCACGCTGTTGTAACAGTTTTGTTTGTACCTGGTTATTCCAGTTCTGATACCAGTCGCTGTTGCCGATGGCTTTGGTGATACCACCACCAATGAAGTTCCCGACTTCAGAGCCGACGGCGTTTTCGAAATAGCTGTAGGCGGCGTCTTCATCGATCAGGCTCAATGCTCCGGCGGTAATGGTTTTCAGGGCACTGCGGTTGACGATGGCATCCAGGGTATAGCTGGTGACGGTTTGACCTTGCTGGTTGGTGGTGGTGCCCACATGGCTGTCGATCACGGCAGTAATCGTACCGCCAATGGCACCAACCCAGTCACCGGCGGTAAGCTTGCCATCGTTGCGGATGGCGGTTTCCGCCAGGTTCAGCCAGGGGCTGATGTAGTTGCTGTTTTCTTTGATGAAGTTGAGGCTGGTGCTGAGCGCGCCTTTGCCCGTCAGTTCGCTGGCCCCGATGGCGGCCAGGGCCACACCGCTCCAGTTGGTGATGTGGCCGTTTTCATCCATGGCCTGTACCGCAGCAGCAGCTGCTTTGAGGGCCGGTTGGGCGATTTTGGCCACACTTTGGATTTTGGCCAGGCTGCTGGCAGTTTCGGCTGCTTTTCCAAACCCCCCGGCGGCTCCGGTCAGAGCACCGACGATGGCCTGTTTGCCAACGGCTTTCCAGTCAAATCCTTCCTGCAATCCCAGGGCAATGCCTACGCCCTGGCGTACCACTTCCGCGCCGGCAAACAATATGGCGCCGGCCAGGGCATAACCGGCCACGGTGGCGGCAGCGCCTAGTCCGCTGAACAGTGTCGTGGCCAGGGCAGTCCCCAGACCTGGTAACAGGAAGGTGGCAACGGCGACCACCACCACGGCAACGATGATCATGAAGAAGCTGGCGCATTTTTTCTTCTTCGCTTTTTGCCGGACGTTCGGCATGGTGGAGCCGATGATCTCACTCTCGTTGTAGAGTTTGTGGGTTTCGGAGTCGATCTTGCCGCTTTCGACACTGTTGGGGATGGTGATGGTCTGCCCGGCTTTCAGGCTGTCTGAGCCGCTCAGGCCATTGGCTTCGGCCAGGATGAACCAGAGGTTGGCATTACCCAGCAGGGAGGCTGCGACCTGACGCAGGGTTTCGCCACCGGTGGCAGTAAAGCTGCTCAGAGCACTGGACGGGAAGTCGTCGCCCAGGTTTTTCACCGGGTTGTAGCTTTCGGTGCCGAGATTGACCACGTTGTGGCCTTTGTCGTCGGTGCCTTTATCACCGACAGCATTGCCATTGGCATAGAAGTAGTTGCGCTGATGGGTTTTCAGGTCTTTGTCGGCCGGGTCGATACGGCGGAAGACGATTTGACCATCGTTGTTGTACTGGAAGTTGCCGGTTTCAGTCTGGCCATTAGTGTCTTCTGACTTACCGAAGGACGTCATATGACCGTTGGCGTCATAGCTGAAGCTGGTGGTGGTGGTCTTGGTGTTTGATTTTTTAGTGCTGTCACCATTCAGGGTTTCACGCAGTTTTAATCCGGCACGGCTTTCGGTGATGTCGTCCCAGATGTGGCTGGTTTGTTTGCCATCCCGGCCCTCATAACTGCGAATGTCGGTTTTGGTCAGACGACCGGTGACATCGTGGCTGTTGACGGTCACGGAACGGCTGTCGCTGTCATTGCCATCGTATTTGGCCTGCCAGCTTTCAGTCCGGGTGTTGAGCGTACCTTCGGCGTTGTAGGTGTAGGTGCGCACGGTGCCACCATCGTCCCAGGTTTTGCGCAGGCCATTACTGTGGTAGGTGTAGTACTGGTGTTCACCAGATACGTGGTCGAGCATGGCGGTGAGTTTGCCGTTATGCCACTGGTATTCCAGGTGGGTGGTCTGAGTGCCTTTATTGCTTTCTGATGCGTAGTTGTCCCAACCCTGCACCTGGATCAGTTGTCCACTGGCGTTGTAGGCATAGCGCATGGCCACGTTGCGGTGGTGGTCGTGCCAGAAGGTCATGTCGCCGTTGTAGTTGTATTCGTAATGAATGTCGGCTTCGTTATTGCTGTAGGCTTAAAAAAACCCAGCTCGGGGGCTGGGTTTTCAACTAGTATCTGATTAGTTCAAGATTAATATTCATACGGGGTATCTTTCAAGCGTTCCTCTAGGTCAGAGGCTATCTCAGACATCAATTGACTATCACCAGAAGGCTCACAGCTATAAAACCAATTACCAATATCCTCATGGTGTTCAAGCATAAAGTACTCTCCTCTGCTTCGTAACTGCCACGATCGAGTACTAATGCCATCAGTGTTAGTTGTAATCTCAGCATCATAATACTTTTTGAAAAAACTAACTAAAGAATCAAAAAATTCTGAATCCTCTAATCCTAAGATGTGGTATTCAACTGGTTTGCCATCACTGGGTACATTTCTGTGAATCACTTTATTGCTCATCATAATCCAAGCCCCTTATTAACACTTTGCCGGGAACGCTGAGAACTATTAATAATCTCTTGGAATATTTGGTCACTTGTAGGATTGGAAACTCCATATTTATTAATCAATTTACTCTCAGTTTTTATCAAAAGGTCATCAAATGTTAAGTTTGTTTCTTCACGGAAAAGTCTATCAGCGGTAATGCGGTCTTGCATCATGACACGGGCTTCTGTTCTAAATTCATTACGTAAATCAAAAGCCTGTCTTGCTTGAACACTCAAGGGTTCAGATGTATTAAGCAAGTTAGGTATAGATGCCTCCTGCTGCAAATACCACTTGCGCGCATCCACATTAGAAAGAGTGCCTCTTACCGGATTATCACCATATTGAGAGTAAAACTCAGCACTCCTCTGATTTACTAAATCAGGACTAAATGAATCATTTGATAAGGTTGGTTTTCCTCCACTAAACACTAATGGTTTACTGTCTGGAACTACCCTTTAAGGTTATCAATTTTAGCTTTCTCTGCAATCACGTCCCAAACAAACCAACCATTAGGGTCTGTCGCAAGCATTGATCCCTCCATATAAAACTCTTCATAATCAATACTGGAACTTTTCTCTGGTAAATCCTTTTTCTCAAAGTAATAAACATCAAAATCATTAGGCTTATTAACTAGTTTAGAAACCTTTAATTTTGACTTAACGACTCCATCGAAGATTAATTTACATGGGGCGTCTACACCCAATGAATCAGCCAAGGGGTGCTCCGAACTACCTAAATCTATACCTTTGTCAAAACTAACAATCAATGTGTCTCCAACCCATTCAAATGAAGTGCAAACAGACTCAAAAAAACCGATTTCATCAAAAAAACCTTCAATTACGGACATTATTGTTTCTTCCTCAATATGATAGAAATCATGTCTTCAGGGTTAATGGGGCTCGTTCCTCCTGTTTGCCCGAAACTCACATTCGAGAACGTATTCTGGTAACTATCTACTTGAGTCAATGGGGTCTTATAGTTAACCACATCGAATCCCATATTGTTCAATTGATTCTCAGATGGAAACTGTTTGATCTTGACATATGGATTTCCTTTAGTCGCAGCGATTGTGAATTCTCCACCTGGCTCCAAGATGCGATGTGCTTCCGCTAAAATGTCAGACGCAAACATGTTCTTACGACCAGGAATATATGGATTTAGAGCAGAAAGCTGACTAGTAGAACCATTAGGAATAAAGTCTAGACCGCCAGTAATATCCGCTTTAACACCAATAGTTGCATCAATATCAACATTTACAGCCCCTTTGAGCTGTGATGTTTCACCACCGAATAAATCCACCTTCAGTTGTTTAGAATCAGCTAGAAGATCTTTCGCTTCCGAAGCAGACACAGCCTGACTAAACAAGTTCTTGTTTGGAACTACCTACTAAGAACTCTCTCGTCTAACTCGATCTCTGCACATACTGCTGCTAAAAACTTAGATAATCCCTTATTTTCTTTTTCCAGACTTGCAGCTAACTCTTTTAAGAAACCATCAAATTTATTAAGTCCATTAGCATCAAGCTCATCAACACAAATCATATTCATTCCAAATACGTCGATGGTTTCAAGTAGCCCTTTCCCAAACTCAGTATCACCTACTTTATTTCGTAAAATATTGACAATAAAATTGAAGTCGACGGTCCGAACATCAAAGGTTTTTTGTTTGCTTAGCATAATTGTTCCAGACATATTACTGCACCAAGTAAATTACTTTCTGTTGAGAGCTGGCCGGAAGTGTCTCCACAAACTCAAACAACCGGCTCTTGTTTTGCTCTGTCAAAAACCTAGTATCAAAAGGCATTAAATCAACTCCATCTGGTTTCGCTAGCTTATTGGCAACAGACTGTGAAAATTTTGGAAATGTTTTATCAAAATATTGATTTATCTTCGAAGCTTGATCGAATGTATCTGGAGTTAATTTAAGATCGATTCTTGCTCCTGCAAAATCACCTGAATTAACAACAAAATCAGCACTCGTTCCACCAGGCGCTCTGTCAAGAGTACCGCCTAGATAATACTCCATCTCAGCCGCAGCTCCAGCCTCACCAGGAGCGTACACATTTCGATCCAAATCAATATCATTAAGTCTGCGTTGAGCAGCTATATCAACCGGATTACGAGCAGTGATTGAAGTTGGACGGTCAACATTCAATGTGAGGCGCTGTGCTCCTTGTGCTGTCTTATCAATACGTCTGACTAATGGACTTTGCAAGCCTTTAATCAAATCAATGGGGTTACTGTTGAGTCTGGTAAAGGCTTCCGTATTCCATATGACCGGGGATCTTAAACCATATTTGGCCCCCCTCACACCGTTGACCAGGCTTTTGGAGGCTCTCAAGATACCTTTGCTGGCGGCAGTGGCCGCTTTACCCACACCAGAGGCAGACATAGCGGCTTCAAAGACCAGGTTGGCGGTGGCATGTGTTCGGGCATCCCTTGGAGCATATTCGTTGCTGACTGTTTGTATGGAGTCCCAGATACCGTCTACTGTCGCCGCACCTAAGTAGTTCAAGACGGCACCTGGTAAGGCGAGGCCACTGTCAATAGGGTTCATTTCGCCACTGACCAGGAATTTTACGTAATCGCCAGAAGCGTCCAGATATTCATCTGTCGGTCTGTTGGCCATATTCAGAGCGGCCAGGTTGAGCGAACTTTCGGTATACCCTTGAGTGGCATCCACGAAACTGTTTCCACCGGTGGCCACGGCCTGATCGATGGCCAGTAAGGGGAACGCCATCGTTTCTTCACTCATTAATCGTCCGGTTTCACGGAAATATCCTTTGATGGCGTCATCCCGGCTGATGCCTTCGGGTAGGTAAACGCCATATTGTTGAACATCGTCTTCATAGCCATATGAGTCAAAAATGCTGTTCAGGTCTGCATTGAACGCCCCTAATTCAGCTTCTTTTCCTGGGAATACGGTGCGTTGGTTAAACCATCCCCGATCTAAATACCCAAAAGCTTCGCCGAGATTGGCCAGGTTAGGGGTTAACCCGAACATTTCAGCGTTAAATCCTTCACGCTGAACATGGCTATTAAAGTACTCCAGTTGTTGTTCAGAGACACCGATAACCCGTTGATCAACATCGGTCAAATCACCGGATGAGAGTTGCATTAGCCGTTCAATATCGCCTTGGTAATATTCTTTGAGAAGCTGTGCGATGTCCTGTTCCGTAATATCCCCGGCTGAGATGCTGGAGGCCTGAAACTCCAATCCCCCGAACTCATAATCCGCCGCTAAACGCTCAGCCGAGAAGTTGATGTCGATGGTGTCTTTAAAGGCCTGGTTACTGGCATACAGGCCACTGAACTTGCCGGTTTTGCTGTCCTGCAGGAACAGGCTGAAGCCTTTGCCGCTGTCGATGACGTTTTGCACAAAATCCCGGGCGCTGTAGCCGCCTTCGTCCCCTTTGAAGTCAATACCGGCACGGTTGTAGAGGGTTTCGAACATTTCTTCGATGCCGGCACCTATGGCGGTGGCGGCGGTGCGATCATCCTGTTGTCCCTGGTCGATGAGGGTCTGGTTGACGATGGCGAGGTTTTGGGCGGTGACGCCGTTGATGTTTTCACCCAGGTCCATCATCAGCATTTCCATGGTCAGTTCGCCCTTCTGGTACTGTTCCATCAGTGGGGCGAATTTGCCGGCGTCGGCGCGTTGGCTCATGACATTGAGCATCTGGCCGAGCAGCTGTTGCTGGTCGGTTTTGAAGGCATCGGGGAAACCAGCAGCTAACGAAAAAACAGACGGACAAAAGAGTGTCCGAGCGATGGACGCATCCTGTACAGAATTGGAACCTCACGCTATCGCAACTGGCAATACACTTTGAGGGACGACTGAATGATCACATGGTGCTGTGATTTTTAGCTGACACAGAATTTTGAACACCCTCGTGTCACCACTCGGCGGACCACCGAATAAACACTTGATATAAAAATCCCAGCCAAACGGCTGGGATTCTCAACAATACTTCAAGCTGTTCTAAACCCTTGACTGTATTAGCTTCGACGAACATAAAACTCTTGCCCTGTTTTTTCATCAAGCAGGACATCTATTTCATTTTCGCTTCGAACAAGTTTCAAGTCTTCTGGAATCTGTTTACCATCAAAGTATTTATAATTAGCACTCAGCGATTTTTCGTAATTCCAGCCTTCAGGCACAACAACATTATTTAGCTTTGTTGGCCTTGCACAGCAAACCGATATAGGCTGATCTGGATTATTATTCCAATCTGTTTCACCAAAGTCAGCCCAATCGCAAAGAGTTGTCATCCCTCTTTGCTGATCGACAACGACGATATCGATAGACTTATCAGACTGTTTGAAGGTCAGCCCATTAGCCTTCAGATATTCAACATAAGCCTGAACATCCTTAGGAACCATAAAGTTGACACAAGCTAACTCACCATCAGAGCAAAGAGTTTTATTTGGAAGAGCAGCCATAAAAGCTTCTACCCCTCCAGAAAATTTCTTAACAATTGCTTCGCATCGGATAACAATAGACAAGGCTTCAATGAGAACGGCCAAGTGTAACCTCCATATATCAGCTGTTTTTTAAGATCGATATCGACTAGCTCGCCATTGCTTAAACTTAACTGGGTCAGGATCACCTTTTAAATCTAAATAATAATATATCTTCAAAGCTACACCTCCCACACCATCATGAAAAAATAAGTCGTCATCATGTAGTCCAATACCCAAACTATCGCAATATTCCTTATCTGTGAATTTTGAATAGAACTCGTGCGTTATCTCATTCGCTCTTACTTTGGAATATCCTAAATCAGAAACGAGCCTTATTATCACATCATCAAAAAATAGATTAGTATCTTCATCTGTTGGCAAAAGAGGTTCCATTTTTACTCCGTCTTAAGCATGTATCGATCAAATAACTCTACACTTTTTTCAGTATGGATGCTTGTCTGATTAGCTCGGTCTAGCCATGGAATGGGAGTTTTGTCTGGGCCGGAATATCTTCTGAATAAAGGTCCCTCTACCAAATCATATGGGGTACCACCATGTAACAACTCATCTGGCCCATACGTCTTATGAAATTTCACAAAATCTTGCCAGGACTCTTCGGCACTATTGAATGTTAAGCGTTGCAATTCAGAAAGTTCTGAATTAGGAATCCGGAATTCCACAACATCTAATGGAACAGATGGATCTAGGCCTCTCCCAGCGGACTTAAGCGCTTCCTCTTTCGAAGTGGTCATATAAAAGCCTTGCCCAAAATCACTTAACTCACTACCTTCCGATAAATCTATTCCTGCCTTACGGATATTCGTAGCCACATCCGCAGTTGTACCATGATAAAACGTAGTAAAGGACTCTTCAGCCGTATCATCTATCACGTTTTCTATAGCTTTAGTAGTGGCTCTGCCTGTATTGCCCAAATTCAATGCCTGACCTCTATTCAGGCCATTCAAATCTGCCATTGTTTCCAGCAGATTGTCTATGTTACGGCCACCTACCGTCACTCCCTTGGTTGCCAATGTTCCCATCTGACCAATCCGAGCGCTTGCCGCCATGGCTCCTGCACCCAAACTAAAAATAGCCGAGGCCAAAGCAGCTTGACCATCTGACAACCCAATCTTTGTTAACCCGGTTTCTAATAGAGTCTTGGTTTGTTCACCAGTAAACATGGTCGTAAAGCCGGCAACGGTATTGTCAGCACCGTTGACCATTGCTAATGCGCCGCCTACTCCTCCAACTCCGGTCCATCCTGTCGCTCCAACGACAATGGCTCCACCAACACCCTCAACGACACCAAATACACCTTGTACGCCACCGAGAGTTCGGGTACCTACATCACTCCAGAATTCTGAGGACTCTAATGGTTCATATAATAACTCGTTGAACAAATCCTTCTTAGTCAGACCACCGTCGATATAGCGATCAATGGCGTCCATAAACGAATTTTGCTCGTCTCCACCCCACCAACTGGCAACATCGTCAGCTCTGCGTCCCCACCAACTGTCGGAGGGATTGAGTTCTTTTGCTGCCAGTGCCTTCAGTTCTGTCGGATCCGTTTCACCTGAGAACAGTACTTGCCAGACAGCCCTTGCCTGGTCACCTTCCAGCCCCATGTCTGCCATCAATTTATCGAAGGCTTCATTGTCCATCTGGCCACCGGCCAGGGCCAGGGTACTGAACATCAGATCACTTCGAGACAGATCCCCTTCGGTTAGTTTACTCGGCTCACCACCACTAAACGTTAGCCCTCCAAGAGTGGCTACTTGTTTCATGAAAGCTTCTATTTGTGTCGCGTCGACACTAGTTGGTTGGCCAGTTGGAGTAAAACCTGCATCCGGGGTTTCTTGATATTCCGCACCTGATAATTTCGCATCCTTAATAATCCGCTCCATCGTAAACTGCGTATTCAAGGTATTCACCGCGTCCACGCCGCTGAAGCTGAAGCTTTGACTGCCGTTACCCAGATCGACACTGAAGCTGAAGTCTCCGGTACCGGCCAGTTGAGCGGCTTCGGCGACGAACTGGGCACCGACAATGGCCCCTTCATCGTATTTCAGGTCGTCAATCCCTCTGAGTTGTTCCAGTGCTGAGGCGAACTGGTGACCGCGCTCTTCATTGATGACGCCGTACAGTGTTGCTGCTGCCGCAGGATCGGTTTTGGCCCGTTCCACGAGATCATTGTCGAGGGTAATGGTGCCGTTCTGGTATTTGCCGTATGCCTTTTCCTCTCCAGTGGCCAGGCCTTC
Organism: Gynuella sunshinyii YC6258; assembly: GCF_000940805.1. GTDB lineage: Bacteria > Pseudomonadota > Gammaproteobacteria > Pseudomonadales > Natronospirillaceae > Gynuella > Gynuella sunshinyii. The sequence goes on from NZ_CP007142.1 coordinate 621,216, forward strand.
CTGTAACACGTAGTTCGGTTTAAAAGCGCCATTGACGGCCTGCTGGCGAATGGCCACTTTTTCGTCCGGGGTGAGGTTGTAAGCTTTATCGAGTTTGTCGATGTATCGGTCGGCTTCGCGGAGGTTGTTCAGTCGGGTATTGCCCCAGTTGGTGAAGTCCTGATACCAGCCGCTTTCTTTGATTGCATTGGTAATGCCACCACCAATGAAGTTCCCGACTTCGGAGCCGACGGCGTTTTCGAAATAGCTGTAGGCGGCATCTTCATCGATCAGGCTCAATGCTCCGGCGGTAATGGTTTTCAGGGCACTGCGGTTGACCAGTCCGTCCAGAGTGGACTTAAAGTCGCTTTTGTCTCCGCTAACTCCCACATGGGCATCAATCACGGCAGTAATCGTACCGCCAATGGCACCGACCCAGTCACCGGCGGTGAGTTTGCCATCGTTGCGGATGGCGGTTTCCGCCAGGTTCAACCAGGGGCTGATGTAGCTGCTGTTTTCTTTAATAAAGTTGAGGCTGGTGCTGAGCGCGCCTTTACCCGTCAGTTCGCTGGCTCCGATGGCGGCCAGGGCCACACCACTCCAGTTGGTGATATGGCCGTTTTCATCCATGGCCTGTACCGCAGCAGCTGCTGCTTTGAGGGCCGGTTGGGCGATTTTGGCAATACTTTGGATTTTGGCGGTGGAATTGGCTGCCTGTGCTGCCGCCCCAAAGCCACTGGCGGCCCCGGTCAATGCACCGACAATGGCCTGTTTGCCAACGGCTTTCCAGTCAAATCCTTCCTGCAATCCCAGGGCAATGCCTACGCCCTGGCGTACCACTTCCGCGCCGGCAAACAATATGGCGCCGGCCAGGGCATAACCGGCGACGGTGGCGGCTGTTGCTCCGAGTCCGGCAAACAGGCTGCCTGCCAGTGCGGTTCCGAGACCCGGCAGCAGGAAGGTGGCGACGGCAATGACGACAACGGCGACGATGATCATGAAGAAGCTGGCGCACTTTTTCTTCTTCGCTTTTTGCCGGACGTTCGGCATGGTGGAGCCGATGATCTCACTCTCGTTGTAGAGTTTGTGGGTTTCGGAGTCGATCTTGCCGCTTTCGACGCTGTTGGGGATGGTGATGGTCTGCCCGGCTTTCAGGCTGTCTGAGCCGCTCAGGCCATTGGCTTCGGCCAGGATGAACCAGAGGTTGGCATTGCCCAGCAGGGAGGCTGCGACCTGACGCAGGGTTTCACCGCCAGTGGCGGTAAAGCTGCTCAGAGCACTGGACGGGAAGTCGTCGCCCAGGTTTTTCACCGGGTTGTAGCCTTCGGTGCCGAGATTGACCACGCTGTGGCCTTTGTCGTCGGTGCCTTTATCACCGACAGCGTTGCCATTGGCATAGAAGTAGTTGCGCTGATGGGTTTTCAGGTCTTTGTCGGCCGGGTCGATACGGCGGAAGACGATTTGACCATCGTTGTTGTACTGGAAGTTGCCGGTTTCAGTCTGGCCATTGGTGTCTTTGGACTTGCTGAAGGACGTCATATGACCGTTGGCGTCATAGCTGAAACTGGTGGTGGTGGTTTGGGTGCTGGCTTTTTTGACACTGTCGCCGTTCAGGGTTTCACGCAGTTTTAATCCGGCACGGCTTTCGGAGATGTCGTCCCAGATATGGCTGGTTTGTTTACCATCCCGGCCTTCATAACTGCGGATGTCGGTTTTGGTCAGACGACCGGTAACGTCGTAGCTGTTGAGGGTAACGGAACGGCTGTCGCTGTCATTGCCATCGTATTTGGCCTGCCAGCTTTCAGTCCGGGTGTTGAGGGTGCCTTCGGCGTTGTAGTTGCTGACCTGACGCTTGCGTTCGCTGTTGTTCTCGTATTCGTGGTACTGGGTGACGTTGCCAAGGGCATCGTATTGCCAGGTGGCTTTCCACTGGCTGTTGCCCTGCCGCCAGGTGGCCTGGGTGACCTGGCCGTTAGCGTTATAGGTGTAGGTGCGCACGGTGCCACCATCGTCCCAGGTTTTGCGCAGGCCGTTGCTGTAGTAGGTGTAGTACTGGTGTTCACCGGATACGTGGTCGAGCATGGCGGTGAGTTTGCCGTTGTGCCACTGGTATTGCAGGTGAGTGGTCTGAGTGCCTTTATTGCTTTCTGACTCGTAGTTGTCCCAGCCCTGCACCTGGATCAGTTGTCCGCTGGCGTCGTAGGCATAGCGCATGGCCACGTTACGGTGGTCGTCGTGCCAGAAGGTCATGTCGCCGTTGTAGTTGTATTCGTAATGAATGTCGGCTTCGTTATTGCTGTAGTCGCCGGTCCGGGTGCGTATTTCGCGGATGCGGTGACCATCCTGGTCGTACTGGTATTTGGTTTTGACACCGGTGCTGTGATCGTTGATTTCGATCAGGCGGCCACGGTCATCGTAGCTGCGGCTGATATTTTTGGCACCTACGGATACGCCGTAGCTATAACTATGAGCGCCTGCTCGTTCCAGGATCTGGCGACCGAAACGGTCGTATTCAAAATACGTCGTGCGGCCGTCGGCATCGGTTTCCTGCAGCAGTCGCTGGTAGGGGCCATAGACTTTACTGGTGGTGTAGCCGTTGCCATCACGGGAACGGATCAGGTTGCCGTAGGCATCGTAGTCCAGGCTGTCGACGTTGAGTCGTCCACTCTCTGTATCGATGCGGCTGATCACCCGGCCCAGTTCGTCATAGATTTCCACAACTTTATGGTTGTTTGGATGAGTGACCTGTAGACGATTGCCACGACTGTCGAGCAGGAAGGTTGTGGTCATGCTGCCCTGGGTCTGCTGGATAATGCGGTCAGCGTTGTCGTAGACGGTTCGGTTGATCTGGGTGGTATTGCTGTTCTCAACCTGCTGGATCTTGCGTCCAAGGGCATCGTAGCGATATTCGATGACTCCATCCGGCAGGTTGCCATTCGGATCGACGGCGTATTGATAACGCAGGTTACCGTATTCGTCGTAGACGTTTTCGATGCCGTCACCCGCACCCTGATAGCGCCCGGTCTCGCGGCCGAGGGCATCATATTTAATGGTTTCCTGCTGTTCCACACCGCCTGAAGCGGCATGGTGTACGGTCTTCTCCAACAGTCCGACGGCATTGTATTGATAGGTGATGTACCCACCGCCAGCGAGATCCTCGCGAATCAGCTTGTTGTTGAAGTCGTAGGTTTTGTGGCTGACGCCATGAGTGGCAGTGCCGCTGCCATTATTCGGGGCTTTGACACTCCAGCCGCTGGTCTCGCGGTTGAGTTCATCATAGGCGGTGTAGCTGATATGGGCCGATTGACCGGACTGTTCCGCAGCCTCGGAGCCATATTCGTAGCTCGCCAACTGGTTGCCCATGGCATCGATCTGATAACGACGCCACAGGCCAGTATCGGAGTTACTGGCAATCAGATTTCCCAGAACATCGTATTCGTTTTTGGTGAAATAGCCGGTGTCTTCGCCGGTGACCTGATATTCCCCGGAATGGCTGTTGGCGACGGTTTCATGGGCAATACTCAGAGCGATCTGGTCGACCGGAATGGCACCGGTATACAAACCAGGAGAGACACTGTATTGACCGCCACTGAGGTTGATTTGGCCGTTTTCTTCGCGGTTGGTAATGGTCAGCGCACGTTGGTCGGCCCAGGTGTTGTCGGTTTGGGTGACGTCATAGCGTACCCAGGCGACTAATACTTCTTCTCCAGCCTGGTTGTGGTAGGCCAGTTTGAGGTCGTATTCGCCAGTCAATGGCAGTTCATCCAGGCTGTATTGATAGTTGCCGTCGGCATCAGCGGTCAGTGCGATCTGATGCTCAAAGCTCAGCCCGCTGCCGGCTTCACGCCAGTAAAGTTGTAGTCCGTCGGCATCCATGTCACTGCGTAACAGGCTGTCCAGCGCCAGTTGAATCTGGCTGTTGTAATGTGATGGCAGCTCAATCGGGTTGCCTTCTTCGTCTTCGCCAGTGGTGCTGATCAGGTCGTTGTGGATGGACAGGGTGTAGGGGTTACCCACTTCAGTGCCCATGTACAGCTGGTAGCTTGCTGCGCCGTTCAGGTCAGCATACTGGAGTTCGCTTCCGGCGCGGCTGGTGGCGGCGGTCTGACCGTCAACGATCAGTACGCTGGCGTATTCCGTTTGTTCCAGCGCACCAGAGAGCCCAAGGCTCAGGTTGGTTCGTTCTACACTGACCACCGGGTCTGTGGTGAAGTCGGTAGCAGACAGTGTCTGTGTGAATCGGTCGAGAACCTGCTGGCCGTTTGAGTTGGTGATCACCAGTGACACCTGATATTCACCTTCCGGCAGGTCTTCAAGTGCTAATGGGAAGACCGCAACATCGGCATTATCCGGATCCGCCTGTGCGGCAGCGATATCGTCGGGCGACAGAACCCGCGAGCCGACATAGGCGGTATCAGTGGAGTCTTCCGGCAGGATTTGCTGCCACACCAGGGCGAGGCTGCTGTAATCGCCCAGGTTTTGTGGCAATACCGGGGTATAGCTGATGTTGAACGTATTGCCATCGGTGGAGCTGTTCAGAGTGATGTCGTAGCTTGAATGTGTCACCGTATGAGTTTCCGGTGACGCCAGGCTGATGGCATCGCTGCTGTAGCTCTGACCGGTGCTCTGCCACTGGATCCGGTAGTTTTGTCCGGCGTTCAGGCCGGCAGGCAGTTCGGCACGATAGTCATTGCCGCCCATGGCAACCAGACTGTAACTCTGGCCACCAATCACGATGACAGGTTGCTCGACACTGCTGTTGAAGTGGACCTGCGCGGCCAGATGATCACCGGACTGGCTGATGCTGACTGACTCATATACCGCCGGCATGGTGACTTTGTATTCCTCGGAGACGGTTTTGTTGCCGCCAATCCCCACCGAGACGACACGGAAATAACGGGTTTCTCCTGCTTCCAAAGCCAATGACGCGCTCTGGTTGCCGGTGATGCCGGTTTTGCTGGCACCGTTGCCTTCGAGTGCGTTCCAGTTGATGTTGCCGTCACTGTCCACGGCAGCGGCACGGGAACCACTGTAGCTGACCACGTAGGCGCGAGGGCTGCCCTGCCAACTGATATTAAGGGTATCGGCCACTTCCACGGCGATATTGCTGGCCATTTCCGGATAGCTGCTGACTTCTCCGGTATACGCCAGCGTCTGGTTGTTGCGGGTGTCGTACTGGAAGATGGATCCGGTGCCATCGGGTGACTGCATGCGGATCAGGTTGCCCATACCATCATAGGCATTGCGGGTGACGTAGGCATTATCCACCTGGAACCGGCGATCACCGCTTAAACGGTTGTTCTGACTGTTGCGGAAATTAATGATGGCCTGGGTTTCCAGGACGCTTTTCACCGTTTCGTGCCCAAGACCATCGTAACCATACTGCGTGACCAGGTCGTTGCTGTCGAACGGTGCACCACTGATGGCGGAACCACCGTCGATTTTCTGGATTTCCTGGGTTAACTGGTTAAAGCCATCGTAGCTTTTTTCGATAATCTGATGACCGGAGCCGGCGCTGACCTGGGCTTTGAGGCTGGCCAGACTCTCATGCAGAAAATCGGTGGAGCTGACCCGGCCGTTATAGCGGGCTTGCAGGACGGTATTGCCGTTGCCGTCATAGCGGATTTCGGTCAGTACGTGTTTCTCATCAACGGCGGCGATCATGCGGTTGGCGGCGTCAAAATAGAAGTATTCCGTGACGCTCTGTCCGGCGATGTTAGCCGCCCGGGTTTTGGCGATCTGGTTGCCATTCTGGTCGTAAGCGAATTCAGTCGTGACCCGGGTCAGCAGACTACCACCAGCGCGGGTGAACGTCGTAATGGCCGGAGTGGTTTCGCTGATCATGCGGTTGGCGGCGTCATAACGGCGGGTCAGGTGATAGACCTGAACATTGCTGCCATTTACAAAACTGAGACCACCGTTTGCACCACCTTCAAACAATCCGCCTTCCGGCAGGCGACCGCCGGTGAGGCCGGTGGTGTCGACCGGAGAACTGTACTGGTACTGTTCGAGGATGTTGTCCTGGGCGTCATAGACGGTTTCGGTCAGGTAACCCATGGCGTCGATCTGAGCAACCTGACGGTCTTTACTGTCGTAATAGAACCAGGATTTATGGCCATTACGGTCGGCCTGCCAGGCCAGGTTACCCCATTCGTCATAGTGATACTGCTCCGTAATGGCTGTATCACTGGAGATGGTTGAAGGTTGTCCGGATGTGGTGTTCAGAGTGTAGTGTTCAATGTCGGCATAACGGGTTTCCAACAGCCGGCCGTTGTCGTCATAGCGCATCCGCGTGGTGACTTTGTTGGTATCACCGGGCTGAGGCTGAATGTCTGTGTTGTGAGCTGCCGCTCCCAGATATTGCAGATACTCGTGGCGTGCGGTCTGTTCCCCAAAGGCATTGTATTCAAAACCGGTATAAACGTTTCGGGCATTGAGCTCGCCGGTCTGATTGCCGTTGGCGTCGAACCAGCGCGTGGTTTTGTAGCCGTCGGCATCGATGGTCTGTACCTCATGACCAAGGGCATCATAGTGATGTTCAACCACGCGTGATTCGGTGTTGGTGACCCAATCGCCGGCGATGGCATCATAACGGGTAACCACAGCTTCTGGAGAGTGCTCGCGGATCATCCGGTTGGCGGCGTCGAAATCATAGGTATAGACACCACCGCGAGGATCGCGTTTGTACACCTGATTGCCGGCGCGGTCATAACGATATTCGGTCTGGTCGCCCAGAGCGTTGGTTTCCAGTGATACCCGGTTATTCTGATCATACTGATAGCTGCTGCGGTGACCGTTAGCGTCGATATAGGCAACCTTGTTACCAGCCAGATCGTATTCGTAACGCTGCAGAATGTGCAAACCGTTTGGATCAAACAGTTCGCCCGTCTGACGATTGTTGAGGTCGTACTGGTATTCGGTGACCCGCACAGCATGAGGGTCTGACGAACCGGTGGCGGCGATGATCGTCTGGCGGACCTTGTTGCCGGCACCGTCATAACCAAACTCGGTCACAGTGCCGTCAACATCAGTAAAGCGGGTGACGCGATTGTTCAGGTCGTACTCGTAGCGCATGGTACGGCTGTGCTGACCGCTGCTGTCCCAATGGATTTCGGTCATCAGGTTGTTGGCAGCGTCATAATGTTTTTCAGTGATCCGGCCATCTGCGGAAATCTGGGTCAGTTCGTTGCCATTTTGATCAAACAGGCTGGAAACGGTTCTGTCGCGGTTTGCGTCTTCCACAATCAGAGCGCTGACTTCCGTCAGACTTAACCGGGCATTCTGGGCGAGACTGTTCAGGTCTATGCGGGTGGCGTACTGTCGGGTCATGATGACATTGCCGGCAGCATCGTATTCCATACGGGTAACGGCACCGGAGCCATCCACCATCAATTGCAGCTCATTACGCAGATTGAAATAGTAGTAGGCGGTATGTCCTTCGGCATCGGTGACCGACGTTTGGTTGCCGAGTGCATCATAGGTATACAGGGTACGATGACCCAGACCATCAATGTCGGCGGTTTTGTGATTGTTTAGGTCATATTCCATGGCCGTATGACGCTGGTCGTCAGTACCCCAGGCAACCCATGTGTCGGTCAGGTTGCCGACCGCATCGTATTGATAACGGGTCTGCACGCCATAGTCATCGGTTTCGGTTTCAACCTTACCCAGGCCATTGTAGGTGTAGCGTGTGGTGCTCCAGATCTGAGCATCCCCTTCACCAGATTGCAGAATCGCGGTAGCGGATTTCTGACCGGCGGCGTTGTAGGTATGTACTGTGACGCTGCCACCGGCGCTGACGATACGAACCTGGCGTCCGGCCTGATCGTATTCATAGCGGGTCGTGCGGGGCTCGGTATTGGCAAAGCCATTGGCCGCCACGGTTTCGGTGATGCGATCACCGCTGGCATTGTAGGTATAACGGGTTTCGCTGCCGGCAGCATCGGTCATGCTGATCAGACGACCGGCGGCATCGTATTCGAACCGCGAGGTGTTCACCTGTTGCAGTGCCTGGAGCGTGGCATCTGTGCCGAGGTACAGACCGTTTTCGACTGTGATCTGTTCGTTAAATGCGTTATAGCTGATCCGGGTACTGAAGCCCTGCGGATCCGTGGTCATGGTTTCATTGCCACGAATGTCGTATTCGTGCCGGGTTTCAGCAAAATGATTGCCGTAGAACGACTTGCTGGAGATGCCCTGACCATCATCCTGGCCCTGACGTTCTATGATCAGATTACCCAGTGCATCGTACTCGTGGACGGTTTTAATACCGCCGGCGGAGACACTGACGACCATGCGACCGAGGATGTCGAAGGTATTATGCTGCACCCCGCCGTTGGCGTTGGTTTCCTGTATCTGATTGCCAAGGTCGTCGTATTGGTATTCGGTTTTACCCCCTTCCGGATCGATCACCGCCAACAAGCGGTTTTGCAGGTCATATTGATACGTGGTGACGCGCTCTTGGCCCGTAACGCCTGCGGCCTGAATGGTTTTGATCTTGTTGCCGAGGGCGTCGTAGCGGTATTCGCTGACGCTGCCTTCGCCATCAATAGCACGCACGACCCGACCTTCCAGGTCAAATTCAAAATAGTCATCACGCTGACTGGCTGTGCCGTAGCCCAGGCTGCTTTGAATACGATTGCCCAGAGCGTCATAGACGTAATGGCTGATATCGCCGGCACCGTTGATTTCGTCGGTGACCCGGTTATTGAGATCGTGTTGGAAATGCTGTTGCCGGCTTTCCAGCAATTGCCCGCTGGAGGCATCCCATCGTCCGGTTGTCTGAGTGATCAAGTTACCGGCTTCGTCATAGACATAATGAGTGCGGATATCGGCTTCGGCAAGGCTGTTGTCTGACCAGGTCCTCTGCTCAACCACGCGGCCGGCCAGATCGTAGGCGTATTCGGTCACACGGGCTTCATCACTGTCTGCCGCGTTGATCTGACGGATGGTGTCGCCGTGACCATTGAGAATAAAGCGGGTGCGATAGGCATTGTCGCTGTCATAACCGTCAATCCGTTCGATCAGACGATCTGCTAAGTCATACTGATACGCGGTCTGGCGCTGGCTGTCTCCCGTTTCGGAATCCACGGCTTCCAGCACTCGTGTGCGGTTACCACGCAGGTCGTATTGATAGCGGGTGATCTCACCGAGAGCATTGGTTTCCTCGATGACCTGATCGCGGGCGTCATAACGGTAGTGGGTCTGCCGCTGTGTATCACCGTCGACCGGTTTCGGCAGCTCGTCGCCGTAAGCCGATACCGGGGTGGTGTACTGGGTGGTGCTGAGCATGCGACCCAGGTCGTCGTATTGATTGACCGTCAAGTAACCCAGTGGCGACAGGGTGCCGGTCTGACGTCCCAGGACGTCGAAGTATTGATAGGTGACCGCATAGCGGACTTCTCCGTTGCCCAGTGTTGCCGGATCGTCCGCCTGGCGGGTGATTCGGGTCTGGTTGCCGAGTCGGTCATACTCGTAACTTGTGGTGAATCCAAGTGGCGAGATGACCTGTTGCAGTCGTCCATCGAGATCGTATTGATAGTGGGTGATCTGGGCTTTGGTGGTACCGGCAGCACGGGTTTCCTGGATCAACTGGCTCAGGCCATCGTACTGGTAATCGGTGCGGACGCCTTCGGCATCGATGCTGGCGATTTTGCGGTTGTCCAGGTCGAACAGCTGTCGTGAGGTTCGTGCATCATCGGTCTGGTATGCCGTGGTCACGGCAATCTGATTACCGGCGGCATCGTACTGATAATGAGTAATTTCGCCTTCGCCATTGATTTCATCGGTCAAGCGACCATCGGCATCATAGCGGTATTGGGTGGTTCTGGCGTCGGCACTGCCGGCAGCGGCAGTCCGGCTGCTGACTTCGCCAAAGGCATTGTAGTGAGTTTCCGTGGTCAGCAAGCGATCAGTGCCATCGGTATTCTGACCCAGTACCAGTGACTCGCTGATGACATTGTCATTGCCGTCATACTGATAACGGGTTTCTCGCTGATCTGCGTTGTCGTAGGCATCAAAACGCGCCACCGCTTTGCCAAAATCGTTGAGCACGTAGTGGGTGGTGATTTCCTGCTCTGTGCCTTGAGCACTGATCATGTCAGTCAGCTGATTGGCCAGGTTGTAGCGGAATTCACTGGTACGTAATGCAGTACCGGAAACGACATCAACGCCTTCAAATACGAAACGGCGGTTACCGCGCAGATCGTAGCGAGTGTCGGTGATAAACCCATCGGCGCGGATTTCACGGACCTGACGGTCCAGGGCATCATATTCGTAGTGGACGCTGATACCTTCATCGCCTGGCAGCGCCTGCGGATTACCTTCTGCCGGGACACTGACGGGAACCCGGTATTGAGTAGTGGTGGTGACATTACCAAATACATCGTACTGGTTACGGGTCAGCAGCCCTTCCGGACTGAGTTCATAAGTCTGCCGTCCGAGAATATCAAAGTACGCGCGGGTTTCAGCGTATTGCTCGCCATCCACCTGTTGCCGCGTCAGGGTCCGGTTGCCAAGGCGGTCGTAGGCATACTCAGTGATATAACCTTCGGCGCTGACCTGCCGGGTCATGCGACTATCGAGATCGTACTGGTAGTGAATGGTGCGCGCTTCGGTACCGTAGAGTTGATCCGGATTAACGGTTTCTGCAACGACGTCGCCTAATCCGTTCAGTTGATAGCGGGTCTCCACTCCCATGGCATCAATCATGGCCACACGGCGGTTATCGAGATCGTAACGATAATGTTGGGTTCTGGCGTCATCAGCACCGACGTTGACGGTGATAGCGGTGCGGTTACCTACAGCATCATATTGGTAACGGGTTTTGACCTGATTGGCATCGGTCTGTTCGATCATGCGGCCATTGTCGTCGTAGCGGTAGCTGATGGTCCGTTGTTCATCAGTGCCGGCTGCGTGAATGGTTTTCACCAGGTCACCGTGCGCATTGTACTGGCTGTCGGTGTGTATTTCGTGGCCATCGGCCAGAACCGTAGTCTGACGGATCAGGCGGTCCTGATGGTCATAGTGATAATGGGCTTCACGCTGATCGGCGGTACCCCAGGCATCATATCGGGCGGTTGTTTTACCAAAGGCGTTGACTTCAAAGTGAGTGCCTAGTTCTTCGTTTGAGCCCAATGCTTCTATCTGGTCGATCAGATGATTGGCATCGTTGTAGCGGTACTCCATGGTCCGCAGGGCACTGCCATCGGCTTGCACGCCCTGATAGACGAAACGACGGTTGCCACGCAGATCGTAGGCGGTATCAATGATCAGGCCATCGGCCCGGATTTCGCGAATCTGACGGTTAAGGCTGTCATAGCGGTAGTGGGTTTCACGACCCTGATCACCGCTCCGGGGTTGTGGCTGCTCGCCATCGGCCGGCAGGCTGACTCGCTCTTCGTACAGGGTTCGGGACAGCAGGTTACCAAACACGTCGTAGTGGTTTTCGGTCAGATAACCTTCGGCGCTGATGCTGTGGGTTTGGCGTCCAAGGATATCGAAATAGGCGTGGGTCTGAGCCCAGAGATTCTGATCTGCATCGACCAATGTACGGGAAACTGTCTGGTTGCCAAGACGGTCATAGCTGAACTCGGACCGGATACCTTCGGCACTGGTGGAAGCAATAACCCGGTTTTCGAGATCATATTGGTAATGGACGGTGCGTGGGGTACCGGTTGCATCGGCGATAACGGCCGTGCGATTTCCGGCACCGTCGTATTGATAGTGGGTTTCGGTTTGCTCGCCATCGATACTGACCACCAGGTGGTTGTCGCGGTCATAACGCCACAGCTGAACCCGTTGCTCAGCACTGTCGACTGCCAAAACAGCTTTGATCCGGTTGCCGGCACCATCGTATTCGTAGTGATGAGTGACCAGGCTGCTGCCCTGCAAAGGCAGTCGTTCTTCGATGAGCTGATTCTTGGCATCGTAACGATAAAAACTGCTGCGCTGGTCAGCAGTGCCATAGGCCTCGATCCAGGCGATACGATTGCCGGCGGCGTCATATTCGTAGCGTTCGACAACGGCTTCACCGTCACCAAAAGGTTTGCGGGCTTCGATCAGACGATTATTGCGGTCGTAGCGATAATCGGTCTGTACCTGATCAGCTGAACCCCAGGCCTGGTACTGGGTTTTGATCTGACCGTCGGCGTAGTAGTCGAACCGTGTGGTCAGCGCAATTGATGTGCCGGCCGCCATTGTCTGGCTGATCAACCGGTTGGCTTTGTCATAGCTGAAGGTTGTGATCCGGGCATCTGTGGTACCGGCGGCTTCGGTCTGTTCGATACGGTTACCACGGGCATCATAAACCGTGCGGGTTTCGGTCCCCGCCGGATTGCGTTCCAGAATCACACGATTGTTATGGTCGTAGGCATATTCCGTGAGGCGGACAACATCATTGCTGACCGGCTCCGGCAACCGGCCATCAGCCGGTACGCTGACGGGGGTATCAAACAATTCACGCAGGGTGATATTGCCCAAAGCATCATAGTGGAACTGGCTGAGATAGCCTTCGGCACTCAGTTGTAGGGTGGCACGGTTCAGAGCGTCGAACCAGGTATGTTGTTCTGCGACGACCGAACCGTCGAGGGTGATGTACTGGCGACTCAGGATCTGATTGCCAACGGCATCGTAACCGAATTCGCGGCGGTAGCCTTCAGCATCCACCTGAGCGGTCAGACGATTCAGACGATCGTATTCAAAACGGGTGTGCTGATCCTGGTCTGGTTGCTCGTTAATGATCGGCTGAGTGGTCAGTTCAGCGTCAGTCTGCGGTACGTTGACCGGTGTGACGTAAAGGGTTCTGGCAATCTGATTACCGGCGGCATCATATTCGAAATAAGTGAGATAGCCTTCGCCGTCGATGGTGTACAGCGCCTGATTGGCGGCGTTGTAGTAGGTGGTTTGGCGATGTCCTTCCGGATCAATGACCTGTATCCGGTTGCCGTTGCCATCATAAACATAACGGGTCAGCCCGCCTTCCGGATCGGTAATGCTGGCGACGCGGTTATTGGCATCATAGGCGTACAGGGTTTGATACCCTTCCGGATCTGTCACGATGGTACGGTTGTTGGCTTCATCGTAGACGAAGCTGGTGCGATGACCTTCGCCATCGATCTGCGCTTTCAGCTGATCATCGGCATAGTATTCGAAGGTTTCTGTGCTGGCAGCGGCGGTATTGGCAGCGTAAGTGATGCTGGTGCGGTTGTTGACCCGGTCGTAGCCGTAATGAGTTTCCACGCCGTCGGCTTCGGTACGCTGGACGATCAGGCGGTTTTTCTCGTCGTATTCAAAGCTTTGAACGTTGTGGTTGGCATCGGTGACGGATAAGCGGTTGCCGACTGCGTCGTAGCGGATGTTGGTTTCACCCCCAAGGGCGTCTACCACTTTGATGACCCGGTTCAGGGCATCAAATGTCGTTGTGGTAGTGTTGCCATTCTGGTCAGTACTGGTGATCTGATTGTAGACCGCATCAAATGTCTGGGTACGCACTCCGCCTTCAGCATCAATGACTTCGCGCAGATTTCCCTGGGCATCGTAGGAATAGCGGGAGATGGCTTCTGCGGCCGTTCCGACAGCGGTTCTGACTTCTATTTGCTGACTCAGAATATTGTATTGGTAGGTGGTGACGCGATTCTCACCATCATCCATCTGCGTGGTGGTGCTGATCAGACGGTTTCCGGGATCAAACTCGTAACGGCTGTGATGACCGTTGGCATCGATGATGCCGATGCGATTGCCGACACCGTCATATTCATAACGGGTTTCGAAGCTGAGCGGATCAATCATTTTGACTGTGCGACCCAGAGCGTCATACACATAGCGGGTGCTATTGCCTCGGCCATCGGTTACTCGCAGACGCTGACCCAGCGCATCGTATTCATAGCGGCTGGTGTGACCTTCTTCATTGGTCTGGCTGAGCATCCGGTTATTGAGGTCGTAGCTGTAATTGACACTGCGGGCATCGGCGGTGCCAGCGGCCCGGGTCTGGGTCAACAGGTTGCCAAAGGTGTCATAGCTGCGTGTGGTTGTGGTTTCAACGGCGGTGCCGGCTGCTTCTGTGGTAGCCGTGAGCCGGTTCAACAGATCATATTGATAAGTGCTGATGCGCCCGGCTTCGTCCTGTGACCAAACCAGATTGTTATTGCCATCGTAACGCGAAGTACGGCTATCGCCGGCAGCGTTCACCTGTTTGATGGCCCGGTTCAGGGCATCATAGGTCAGGGTGGTGGTGCGATCGAGGTGATCGGTGACCGAGGTCTGGTTGCCCACCCGGTCATAGGTGAAATGCTTGGTGTAGGCTTCCTGCAGGGCGGCCCGGTCAGCAGTGGACAGGTTTTCCACCAGCCGTTCATAGCCCATGGATTCGCGTAGTTGCTGATACAGCGCCAGATTGCTGTATTGCAGTGCATTGCCAACGCCGTCCGTTTCGGCAATCAGGTTGCCGAATTCATCATAAACATAGCTGGTGATCTTGGCGTTATCGAGGTTTTCCAGCTGGTATTCGGATTGTCCGGTAATGGCATTTTCGGCCATAACCAGTTCACCCTGACTGTTTCGGACAATATCAACACCGATTTCCACACTCGTACGCTGACCAACAGCATCGTAGGTGAAGCGGGTAAAGACGCCATTGGCATCTTCAACCAGGGCCTGACGGTTGTTTTTGTCAAAATAGATATGGGTGGTGGCACCGTTTTCGTTACGGACTGAAACGGCATTGCCGTTATTATCGTAACCATATTCAACGGTGTAGCGTTGCTCCTCACCAGTAGTCGGGTCTGTTACTGCGGGTTTGATTTCACGCACCACGCGATTGTTGTGGTCGTATTCGTACTCGGTGGTATAACCCAGTGCATCTACAACGGCAATCCGGTTACCGACAGCGTCATAGGCATAACGGCTTTCGGCCCCTTCGGCGTCAGTCTGAATGATGAGCTGGTTTTCTTCATCAAATACGTATTTCAGTATCTGCCGGCGCAGCTCCGGTAGTTGCGCGCCGATCACGACGACGACCTGATTATTGTTCTGGTCGTATTGGAATTGAGTGACCTGGCCGTAGCTGTCTTTGCGACTGGCCATCAGGCCGTCGGCGTTATAGACGAACTCGGTTAACGCACCGTTGTTGTCTTCGACGCTGATACGGTTACCCAGACCATCGTACTGATAGTGGGTGGTATATTGAACCGCTTCGTTCTGGCCGTTTTTAACGACTGGGGTCGTGACCTCCAGCAGCTCATTGCGGGTGTTGTATTGATAAGTGGTCACCCGTCCTTCGGCATCCATGACTTTAGTCTGGTTACCGACAAGGTCGTAGTAATAACGGCTGACATGATTCGGCTCATCAACGGTTGCCGAAGTTTCGATGACCGACACCAGACGGTTGTTCAGGTCATAGATACGAATGGTGGTATTGCCGTTGGCGTCGGTGATGCTGATGCGGTTACCGACTGCGTCATAGGTGTAAGAGGTGGTATTGCCCTCTGGATCAGTCATGGACAGAAGACGGTTGTCGGCATCGTAACGGTAGGAGGTGACGCCACCGTTACCATCAATTTTTTCAACCAGATTGCCAAAATGGTCATAACGATTGAAGGTATGGACGCCCTCCGGATCGACGGTTTCAATATTGTTGCCAAAGGCATCGTAGAAATATTGAGTGATCTGCTGGGTTTCCGGGTTATTCAGATCGCTGCTGTCGAGATAGACAATCTGACGCGATACATTGCCATAGGCATCGTATTCGTAACGCGTCATGTCACCACCGGGATCCGTTTTCTGGATCAGGTTCTGATGTTCGTCATAGCTCATGGTGGTGGTGAACAGCGCCAGAATATCCGCTTTGTCCTGTGCGGACAGATCGGCTAAATCGGCAGCAAATCCCAGTGCCACCCGCTTGGCCTGATCGGTAGCGGTGTTACCGTTGATCAGAGCATAACCTTCAGCTGAGGTTGATGATTGTAGCTTATTGAACTCTGTGTATTTGAAGGTGGTGATTGAACCGTTGTTGTCTTCTGCATAGACCAGATTGCCGTTGTCATCGTATTGATAGTGGCTGGTATAGGCTTCTCTCAGCTGATTGATTTCGTGCCAGTTCAGATGACGTGCCAGCTTACCCTGGCCGGCGGCATCGACAATGCCCATTTGTGCCCGCAGGTCGCGGTAGTAAAGCGTGTCACTGTGAGTGATGGCCCAGCCATCGGCGTTGGTGACGGCGGTAACATCGCCATTGGCGTTGTATTCGTAGTGAGTCCGATAACCCTGTTGATCCACCGTATCGCTGAGATAGCCGTTGCTTAAGTAATTGAATTCAACGGCATGCATGGCACGAATCATTTCCGTCTGGGAAAACTGATGATGGTCCCAGGCGTTGTAGTATTTATAGTAACCATGTTCAGTACGCCACTGAACATATATCGCCTCATTGGAAAAGGCCCGGGCATTACCCAGAGCGTCAACCACTCGGGTAGTGCCTCCGTGGTCGAGCGGGTGTTCGCGAAACGGATCGCTGAGGCGATTGGCGGGTAATGAGACAAAGTCATATTCAAAGCTGGTGACGCCGCCTTCGGCGTCTATGATCCGGCTGACTACCGGACCGGCTGCACCGGGCACCAGGGCATAGTCAAATGAAATGACCCGGCGCTGATAGTGTTCTGTTTGGCCATCCACCTGTTGCTCAGAGGGCAGCTCGATGCGACTGAGATAGCCGCTGGGGGTATAGAAATACTTGGTGCTGTGTCCTGCGCGGTCGATGACTTCCGTCAGCAGCCCGGCAACATAATGGTATTCCACCAGTACGGTATTGGTTTCGTCAGTGATGCGGTGCAGGTAGCCATGATGGTATTCATAATTGATTTGATGGCCCTGATCATCCTTGATCTGCACTAACCGGTTATGGGCATAGATGTAGTCCATGCGCACACCATTGGTGTCGATGGAGGCCTCAAGGCGGCCGTGGTGGTCGAACTGCAACTGAGTCTGGTCGGCCCGGGTCAGAATATACACCGGATCATTGAATCCGTGAGGATGGGCATACTCGATGGTCTCGTAAGCGCCGGATCCTTCGGTGGCAACATACAGTTTTTGATTGCGGTCATACTCAAAGGAATAGACGGAGCCATCACCATATTCCACTTCAATCAGGTGACCAGGTACAACCACCCGGATGGAAACGCTGCTGGAGAGTGTCCATTGTGCTCCATCAAATTCACCGGCATCGGAGTGACCGTCGCGGGAATTGTAAGTGCGTACGAGGCGAAAATCCTCTCCCATACTTGGCAGATAGACATCCTGATGTTCGATCAGCACGTTACCGTTGGAAACATTGACGGTGATGTGCTCATCGGCGCCGGTGCTACTTTTGCCGGTGCTATCCTGACGGTCAAGAATGTTACGGGATGAATCCTGCGAACCGAGTTCATTACCAGCAATCAGAGAAATTGTCATTGTAGCCCCACACGTATTCTGATCGATTGAAACCTGCCGTACCTGGCAGGCTCAAGGTTGATTTGGTGTGATGAGCCGGGACTTTTCATATCAACCTGATAACACCTGAAGGCGGCTCACCGTAGTTTTGGGTATGTCCACGGTTTGTTGCAGGTGGTTCAGTTTTTTGTGTTTCCTTTACACAAAAATCACAATTGTCCGGTGCACTTGAGTGATCTGTTGTGTGGTTGTTTTCAGAATGTTTTCTGACATACTGGCCACGCGCGTTGCGTGCTGCTCAAATCAACAGATGGAAAAGTTTATGACCCTCATCAGGAAATTTTCTGCATTACTGTCATTGGCCTTGCTGACAGGTGGCGTGCAGGCTTTGGAAAATTCAGAAAGTCCATTTTTTCGTTTCTCAGATCAGCGCTCTGTCCGGTGGGGTGGTATCAGCTTCAGTCAGGGTGAAGATGTGGGGTATATCAATCTCGGCATTATCGATACCCAATTGCCGATAGGAGACAGAACCCGTGTGCCGGCGCAGCTTTCGAGTTCGTATTATTTGGGTGATGGTCTAAATAGCCGTGATGAACTGTCCCATGGCATGCTGAATACTGAATCCGGTCTGATCAATCTCCGGGTGAATCTGCTCAGTGGTGACTGGCGCGAAAAAAATGATTTCAATGCTGATCATTTTTCTGGTGTCTGTGCGTTTCAGGGGTATGCTGAAGGGCTTTGCCGCTGGTCTGTTGATGCCGGGGTGCGGATGATTGGTTTTGAGAACCGAAAAGGTGATGACGATACCACCACAGTTGCGTATGCCGCGCTTGGTTCGCAGTTTGATATCCCGGTTCCGGGCCGACATTCCGTCTACCATCGTTTGACTTTATCCGGCTTTTTTAACATCCAGTATTTTGATAAGGCTGAAATATATCGTTCCTATCGTCATTCTTCTGTGGTGAATCTTGATAATACCGTGCGCTCTGTCGACTTGGCCTTAAATTTTTCCTTGAATCAACATTGGGCGTTGCAATTGTCCGGTCCGGTCTATGCGTCCAAAGAGGCATTGAGCCGTACCGGTATGCTGACGCTGGCTTACCGCCCATTCCGGGCAGATAAATAATTATCCGTCATCGATGGTCAGACCGAACGTTCGGTCTGTTCACTGTTTTGCAGCGTCAGAATAGCCTGTTTGTGCAGTTGGGATATCCGGGTTTTGGAGAGTCCGAGCAGTTGACCGATTTCCTCAAACCCGAGTTGCCCATAATAGTGTAACTCGATGATTTGTTTTTGCGGTGCTGGCAGGCTCTGCAACCTGCTTTTCAGCTTAGCTTTGATGTTGTCTATAGCGCAGGATTGATACGGTGTGGCGCTATTTTGAGAGACAGGCGTTTCATCGTCATCATTAATGACAGGGGCGTTGGTCGAAGCCTCCGGATCGGATTCAAAAATCGCATCGACCAGTTCGATGTAGGCGAGGCGGATAATGGATTCGCCGATGTTGTGGAAGCTGGGACTGTCCTGGTTCAGGTCGCTCAGCACTGACTGGCTGCGGGCCTTTCTCAATTTCTTCTGATAATCATAAAAACTGGCGCGTTCACTGCTGTGTTTGAGGCTGTTGAGAATCTGACCGCGAATCCGGTAGTTGGCATAAGTCATGAATTCTGCGCCACTGTCCGGTTGATAGCGCTCGATGCTGTCGTGCAAGGCGAGCTGGGCTTCCTGGACGTAGTCGTCGAGTTCGCTGATGTCGGTGCCATACAGTTTGTACAGGTGCTTGGCGATGATGACTGAAGCCGGGCGGTAGAGTTCCATCAACCGGTGCCGGTTACCGGTATCCCGCTGCTGCGTAAATTGCTGCCACAGTTCCCGCTCGACCTGTGTATCCCTGGTAGCCGGCACCTGTCCATCTCCTCTCAGGAAAAGCTGCCGACCAGTGCCCGGGTAATCAGATTCCAGCCATCGATCAGGACGAATAACAGCAGTTTGATTGGCAGTGAAATCATCATCGGCGGCACCATCAGCATGCCCATGGACATCAATATGGCTGCGACCACCAGATCCACCAGCAGAAATGGCAGAAAGATAATGAAGCCGATCTGAAAGGCCGTCAGCATCTCACTGAGCATAAAGGCCGGAACCAGGGCAATGAAGCTGACCTGTTCCAGGGTCTCGGGCAGCTCCTGCCCGGAAAGGCTGAGCATCAGTTCGAGGTCTTCCTCCCGGGTCTGGTAAATCATAAAGCGTTTGAGGGGTACTTTTGCGGCTTCCACTGCCTCCGGCAGGCTCATTTCTCCAGCCTGATAAGGGGTATAGGCGGCCTGATTCATATCATTGATGACGGGCATCATGGTGAACAGGGTCAGAAACAAGGCCAGGCTGACCAGGACCGTGTTTGGGGGTGTCTGCTGCATGCCAAGCGCCTGGCGCAGAATGGCCAGCACCAGAATGATGCGGGTAAAGGAGGTCATGACGATCAGCAGGCCGGGTGCCAGGCTCAGCACTGTCAAAACCAGTAATATCTGAATGACCTGACTGACTTCGCCCGGATTGTCGGTATTGATGGACAGTCCGCCAATACCAAAGTTTTCCGCCATAGCCGATGAGCTTAAGACGAGACAGCTGAACAGAATTGTCAGAACGGACTTCATTGACCGGCTTCATCCTCAGAGGTTGAAAGGTGGGTGGGCTGGGGTTCGCTGGGCTGGCCAGTGTGGGGTTGCACGACAACGGACTGGGCGCTTTCAACCACGAGGTAACGGCTGCCGTCCACTTCCACCAGAATCATGCGGGAACGGGTGGAAATCTTCCGTGCAGATAATATGTCGATTCGGTGCTGCGATCCCTGCCAGGGCAGACCCGGTTGATCGTTGTTATGGCTCAGGCGTTTGATCCAGCGGCTGATAAACCACAGTGCGGTCACACAGATGAGTGCCAGCAGCAGGGAATACAGACCCTGCCAGAGCCATTCCGAAGAGGACTCTTTAAAGGGCAGGGCGGCATGAGCCATGGTTGGCAATGCAAGCACCGGTAGAATCAGACAGGGTTTTGCCATCATGATGCGATTTCGGTCACCTTCACACCAAACTGATTTCCGACGACTGTCAGAATGCCACGAGCGACAACCTTGTCTTTCAACAGCAGTTCGACCGGATCATCAACGGATTCCAGCAACGGAATCACACTGTCCTCAGCCATTGAAAACAGTTCTTCGACACTCAGGCGAGCTTTGCCAACGCGGACCTGAAGCTCTACTTCGATGTCTTTGAGATAATCCATATTTTTATCCAGGATGGGGTGGCCCGTTCCCTTGGACGGTTCCACTTCCTGCAATTCCACATCATTCATGTTGTTTTAACCTTTGCTTGTGCATGTGTTATTTGGTGTATCAGGTGCGTGCGATGACCAGCGCCTTTTGCTGTCGGCATTTGCCGATGAAGCCTTTGGCAATGGTTTCACCGTGAATCTGGATATTCAGGGGATGCTGAATTCGGGTGTTGGCGGTCAGTACCGTACCGGGTTGCAGTGCTCCGAGTTCCGACAGCCGCAGCCGGACGCTGCCTGCGGATACCGCGATTTCAACCTGCTCCTGATTCAGGCAGGGGGCGATGGCCTGTAGTCCTCCTCTGATCACCGGTTTCTTCGCCTCGAACAGCAGTGCCGCCAGATAAAACCGGTCGATCAGAAAGGTCCAGTGCAGATCGTTCAACTGACATTCGATCAGAATATGCGCCTGATGGTTGTTGTTGCTGAGACCGGAAAAGTCGTGGGCCGCAACCGTGGTAAAACCCTCACAGCCAAACACCTTCTGATACAGGTCGGTGAGCAAATCCTGAATGACCTGATCGACCAGTGTGCGGGATTCGGCGGATTGTGGCATGGGTAACCGCAGAAAACCCAGCAGCGAGCCTCGTTCGACACTGACCATGACTTTTTGATCACCGCTGATATGGTGACTGATGCGTTTGTCGCCCAGGTAGTCGGTCTGCTCCACGGCTGTCCGGGGAAAGTTCTCAACCCGCGAAATATGAATACTGGTGTCATGAATCGACCACGTCGACGCCAGTTGCTGCAATCGTTCACTCAAGGCCTGAACGATGTGTTGCCGGTGTTCATCGGTCAGCCAGAACAGAGTATGACTCATGATGTCTACCTGCCTTTGGTCGCTTCGATCAGTTGCTGCAGCATTTCATTGGCACTGGTCAGCACCTGGGAAGAGGCCTGATAGCCCCGTTGCAGTACGATCATGTCGGTAAACTGGCTGGTCAGGTCGACGTTGGACAATTCAATGGACTGACTGGCGATTTTGCCCAGACCCAGTGTCCGACTGGTACCGATAATGGCATCCTGAAAGGATTGAGCAGATAGCAGGCCACTGCCTTCATCGACCAGATGATCCGGTGAGTCAAACCGGGCCAGGGCAACGCTGATGGTTGGCAGAGATTCACCGTTGGAATATTGCACCTCGATGGCCCCTTCATCGTTGACGGAGAAACCGGTCATGACGCCAAAACTATAACCATCCACTTTCCCGGTTTGGACCGTTGAAGTGGAGCCACTGGAAAAGTTGGTAATCTGATTAAACGAGCCTGGATCACCGATGTTCAGGGTAATCTGGGTTTCCTGTCCGCCATCAGACGTCAGTGTAAAACTGTGCTGATTAAAATCCTGTGCCGGAGATCCGTTTTCGTTAAAGCGAAATTCGAGATTGCTGGTGATGACATTGTCATCTTCATCGGTGATTTTAACGGTCCAGCTGCGCGCGGTGACCGCGCCATTGTTGGTAAATTCTATCTTCAGCGTATGTTTAACGCCTTCGGCGTCATACACCGCGACATCGTTAACGGCGTGGGTCGTGGAACCAACAGACAGGTTTCCGACCAGATTGATAACCGATGTGGCAGCCGGATCTACAGCGCGATATTTTTGCAGGTTGATATCGACCAAATGGCCGTTTTCAAACCCTGCGACACGATAGCCGAAGGTCTTGTCCACCAGATAGCCTTTGTCATTGAACTCGAATTGCCCCACACGGGTGTAGTACCGGTGGTTACCATTGCGCAGAATGAAAAAGCCGGCACCGTCAATGCCCATGTCGGTGTCATTTTCAGTTTCGCGAATGTCGCCCTGGGAGTAGACGGTACTGCTCAAGCTGGCATCCACGCCCAGGGTGGAACCACTGTGATAGCCTTTTTGCGATGAGTTGCCGGATAATTGCCGGCCATCGACCAGTTCCCGGAAATGCAGTTCACTGCGTTTGTAACCGGGGGTGTTCATGTTGGCAACATTGCTACTGATGTTACTCAGGCCCTTGGAATAGGCCATCATGCCAACCATACCTTTATAAATTGAACCCAACATAGCTGAATCTCCTGTGGCCAGCAGCGATTACTCGCTGGTGTCTCCATTGATGATTTCGACCTGTGACAATGAAATGTCCGACAACGGCGGACCATCTGCCCTTGTGATGGTGAACAGCGGGCGACCATCGCTGAAATTGATGGCGGTTACTTTGCCCACTGCCGAGCCTGATTCCAGCGACACCTGGATATCATGATTCAGCAGACTGATGGCATGACCGACAGATTGTGCCTGAATCAACTGCCCCAGTTTTTCATTGCTTTCACGGGCCTGTTCCAACGAGGTGAACTGAGCTAGCTGAGCGATGAATTCCTGGTTATCCATGGGTTTCAACGGATCCTGGTAATTCAATTGGGTAAGTAGAATCTTGAACAGATCCTCCTGCCCCAGAGTGCTCTGGTTGAGTGTGCTTGACTCGGTTGATCCGATGCTGTCAATGGCCATGTTCGGACTCCTTTTGTGGGTTTAAATCAGTGTTCATGTGAATTCGGTTGATACCTGTGCCGTGGATTGTGAGCTGCTTCAGTTTCAGACCGAAGAAGTTGAGTGCCTCACGAATCTGACGCAGTAATGAATGATCATCCTGCAGGGCTTTATGACCCAGCCATACAGAGGCCTCTTCATCGGCCGTATGCAGCATGCCGGTGGCGAGTGTGCGTTGGGTCTGAGTGGCCGTTGATAAGATCGCCGCCGGTTGTCTGGTTGCTGCGTTCACCGGTGTCGTGATCGTCAGTCCCGGACCGGCCGATGCTGCGGATGAGCGGTTGCCTATGATCACGGCATCCTGATCAGCAGCCAGTGGCGATGATGCTGTCAGGTTCAGGTGTGGGTGTGAAACCAGCACCGGCACCTGAGTCGTTGTATTGTTTATGCGTTCCGGTGCCGTTGGCATCATGGCCTCTTTCGTGGCTGGTTGCTGCTCAGGCATTGGTGTCTGTCGGTTTTCGGCATCATTCATTTGAATCTGCCGCTGCTGCTCCCAGAATGCCTGTTCCCAGAGTTTTTTCTGATAATCCGGCTGGCGTCCATCCCGGGGTTGCGGTGATGCCGGTATGGTTTCGGATCGAATGTTCGTTAACGACATTTACAGACGCCCCCGATAGTTGTGCAGGATGGTTTCGTCCTGTTGTTTGTAGTGTGCACCGGTCTGCTGGTGATGCTTTTCTTTATGCAGTCGCTCACCTAGCCGTTGCAGGGTTTTTTTCCGCGCAGACACCTGTCGCAGTTGTTCGGACAGTCCTTGAATTTGCTGATCCAGGGTGTCGATTTCGGCCGTATGATGGTGAACGTGTTGTTCCAGATCGGAAATCACCCGGGTGGCTTGCAGGTAATTGGCCGGATCAAACGAATGACCCGCCCTTGTCTGTCGGCCCAGCAGCTGCTGCAATGATTCGATTTCAGTTTCGTAAGCGGCTTTTTGGTCCTGTTCTGCCCGGCGTCGATGTTCGATCTGATGTAATTCCTGTTGCAGTTGAGCCTGGCTGATATCTTCCAGTCGGGTCATAACATGCGCACGGCGGATTTTCTTTTTCAGGTTATGCATCGCTGGTCACCAGGGTTTTCAGTTGTACATGGGTATCGGTTTGTGACACCGGAGTCTCGTGGGACTGGCAGAGAAAGTCCTCGATCTGCTGCCATTGCCGGATGACTCTGTCCAGAGCCGGATTCAGCCCTTCCTTGTAGGCCCCAACTTCGATCAGATCGCGTGAATGTTCGTACAGCGCCATACGCCGGATCAGTTCCGCCGAGTGGGTTTGCTGTTCGTTATCGAACAGATGAGTTTTCAGCCGGCTCACGCTTTTGAGTACGTCGATAGCGGGATAATGCGCCCGCTCGGCCAGTTGTCGCGACAGTACGATGTGGCCGTCGAGAATCGCCCTGACCGCATCAGCAATGGGATCATTCATGTCGTCACCTTCCACCAGCACGGTATAAATGGCAGAGATGGAACCTCGCTGAAAGCGGCCGCAACGTTCCATCAGCCGGGGTAGCGCGGTAAATACCGAGGGGGTGTAGCCACGCGCGGTCGGTGGTTCGCCGATGGACAGGCCGATCTCTCTGAGCGCCATGGCATAGCGGGTGACGGAGTCCATCATCAGGGTGACGTGCTTGCCCTGATCGCGAAAATATTCAGCGATGCTGGTCGCGGTGTGGGCGGCGTGATAGCGCAATAATGGTGAGCGCTCGGAGGTTTCTACCACGACCACTGAGCGGGCCAGACCTTCCGGGCCAAGGCTGTGGCGGATGAATTCCTCGACTTCACGGCCCCGTTCTCCGATCAGGGCAATAACATTGATATCCGAATCGATGTTGCGCGCGAGCATGCCCAGCAAGGTACTTTTACCTACACCGCTGCCGGCAAACAAACCGACACGCTGGCCGCGTCCGAGCGGCAGCAGTGCATCGATGGCTTTGACGCCGGTGCTGATCAGGGTATCAATGGACACCCGTTTGAGTGGGTTGGTACTTTCACCCAGGGCTGGATATTTTGCTGTGGTGGCAATGTCGCCAAAGTCATCGAGCGGGTGACCAAAGGAATCAATGACCCGACCGAGTAACTGTTCTCCGACATGGACTTCAACTGGATGACCGGTGGCAATGACCTCGCTACCGAATCTGACACCCTGGATATTGCCGTAAGGCATCAGTACCACCCGGCCATTACGGACACCTATCACCTCTGCCTCAACTGGAATGGCACTGGCCTGAGAATAAATTTCGCACTTTTCCCCCAAGAACACATCCGGGCCGTCGGCTTCGAGGATCAGACCGAAAAACTGCGTGACCTGGCCGACTTTGCGGACCAGCGGCCGTTGCTGGATGGCACTGATATAGGGTTGGGCGGAAAATGGCTGCATATCAGGATCGCCTGACCGAACTGAGGGTATCGACGAGGGACTGCAGTTGCACCTCGATTCTGCCGTCCAGCATGCCGCGTTTGAGTTCAATCAGACAACCACCGATCTGCACCCGTTCATCCGGCACATATTCCACCTGAGAGGTGGCGTTGAGCTGACGTTTATAACGTTCGAACAAGGGATGATCGTGAGTCGAGACATGAATCGTCAGCTTGTCCTGCGGCCCGACGGACTGCATGACTTCTTTAACGGCAGCGAGGCAGGCTTCTGGTCTGGCGAGGGCATTGCCGAGGATTTTTCCGACGGCCGCGAGCACGATTTTGGCCACTTCGGTTTCGAACTGCTGCTGGGTTTGTTGCCATTGCTCAAGGAACGACCGTTCCAGCGTGGCGATTTCTTCGATCAGTTCGGAAGACTGTTGAAAACCGGCCTCATAACCTTCGTTGAATTGCTGTTCGTAGACTTGCTGACGATACTGTTCCAGCTCTGCCTCGGCCGCTGCCAGAGCCGTCTGCAAACGTTGGTTTTC
Organism: Gynuella sunshinyii YC6258; assembly: GCF_000940805.1. Taxonomy (GTDB): domain Bacteria; phylum Pseudomonadota; class Gammaproteobacteria; order Pseudomonadales; family Natronospirillaceae; genus Gynuella; species Gynuella sunshinyii. The sequence continues at coordinate 647,370 of NZ_CP007142.1, forward strand.
CTGTTCCAGTGGCGATAACACTGGAACTGCCGTTGATTGCGGATGTGCTTCCGGTGGCTGATAGGGATGAGCTTCCGGTACCGTCGTTCTGACCGTATCAGGCTCTTCCCGCAACGGCAGTTTAATGGTTTCGGTCGGCATGGATTTCATCCTGCATCAGAGTATTGGCCTGAGTCAGCAGATGCCTGCGAAGACTGTTGCGCAAGGCATCGCTGACAGGTGTCGC